>DATGQN010000165.1:0-56927 GCA_035304185.1 Myxococcaceae bacterium | reverse complement strand
GAGACGTTGCAGGCCCAGCAGCCATCCCAACGTGGATCCCAGCGAACGGTCTCCAGGAGCATTCTTCCCAGGGGGCAGGCTGGATCGTTGGCAGGGAGCTGTCGCACCCAGGCCTCGGCGCCTGAGCGGACGCCTCCAGGCGGTGGCTCCGTGGAGCGCGCAATCAGCCGGTAGTCGCCCACGTGGTCCGGCGGCAGATACATCGAGAACGTGTGCTCCGTGCTCCCTCTCCAGATCTCTCCACGCCTGATGGTCCGGCCGGGACCTTCGACGAAGTACTCGTACTCAAAAGGCCGCCCGGACACGGGTTCACTGAGCCTGACGGTCACCTCGGTCCACTGACCACTTCCGGGCTGGGCGCAGGCGGACTCGGGCGCCTCGAGTGCGACGATCCGAGGCCAGTTGTCGATGGGCTGGCCTCCCACAAGGAGACTCGCCTGAAAGTCGGTGATGCGGATGGGCTCGAGGCTCAGCTCGCGATCCGGACCACAGCCGTAGCTGAAGTAGAGATTGATGACGCCCGGCTCCGCATGCGGAGCCGTCGACAACACCTCTGTGCTCAGCTCGAGACCCAGCGTCGCGGGAAGATCGTCGCACCGGTGGCTGGTCGGAACGTGGAGGGCCTTGAGCTTGCCGTTGAGGATGAAGTCCCCGCTCTCCAGGGTCACGTCTCTGCCCATGTAGTTGACGCACAACCTGATCTGATCGACCCGCCACCACGTGGGGTATCCGACCGGCACATGCTCGACCAACTCGAGCCAGAGCCTGGAGGGAAAGCCGAACATCTGTGCGTCGACTTCCAGAGCGTCGTCATCAAACGGCTTGCCCGCGCAGAGGAGGCCCTCTCCCCCCGTCCGGTGAAGCACCGGCGGTCCCCAAGGCGTGTGGATGAGGCCGCTGCTGCCGATGATCTCAAATCCCCCTCCACCGCTCACATAGTCGGTCCAGACATCGCCTCGGGCTGCGGTCGCAGCGAGGACGCAGCCGAAGAAACATGCGGTCGCAAAACGCGTCATCCATCCCCCTGGAATGAACCCGCGTCCGCGTCGTGCACCAGCTGTGCCTGCCTGCCCGCCCTCGGCTTCGCCGCGGGCGCTCACGCAGAAGCTGCGTGAGGCGCGCAGTTTCTGCGCACCTCACGCAGACCCTGCGTCGGATGCGCTGCCTCAGACCCGGGGCAGGGAGATGAGCTGAAGTCGACCCGGACACCGTGAGCTGGGCCGCCAGCAGCACCGAACCCTCGTTGGAGCGGCTGATGGCCTCTTGAGGCTCATGGCTTCTTGAGGAACGAAGCACTGGGACACCTCGACGGCCGCATCGGTCCGGACCAGCCCGTGCCGGGCAGCGAAGAGGTCCGGATTGACGTCCGGGTCGTGGGCCGTCAGGGCTCCCTGCTCCACCGCCAGCGCATGGGCCTGGGTGAACGTGAACGTGGACGCTCGCGCGGATTCTCCGTGAAGCCTCCGCCTCCCGAGGCACGTCACATTCCGCAGGTCACGATCAGCTCTGCACTCAGGCCGGACGGAGGGTACCTGAGAGCCGAGTCTTCCGGATCGCAGGCCTCGTTCTCCCCAAGTGGCGACGTGAACGTCCAGAGACCGTTCGCGGGCGTCCCCTCGAAGGAGGTCGTCAGCCACTGGCCCACCGGGAGATCCGCACGGAGCGCCGCATGTTCCACGCTGATGACGCTCCGCCACTCCCGGATGTGAAATTCCGAGACTGTGAGTGCCGGATCGAGCGCCACCGTCTGCTGCGCGGTGAGTCCGTCGCCCCCTTCAAATGTTTTGACCGGACCACAGGTGGTGTTCACGCGGAGCGGTAACGTGTGGCGAGCCTCTACGAGCTGAAAATCGAATGCGTCGGTTTTGGAGGTCCGCAGCGTCGCGCTGGCACTCAGCCTCACCGCCGAAACCTGAGACGCCTCGACCGTTCGTGCGTCATCCGGCTTCACACGTTCGCGGCGGCCGTCTGCGTGGATGAAGGTGAACCTGGCGTCGCTGTCGCCGATCCAGCGCAGCTCGACCTCACTGCCGGGACAGGCGACTGCGGGCACAGCCTCGAGCCGCATGCCGACCGGCTCACCACATCCCGCGAGGAGACCTGCGCCGATCATCATGCCGATGAGGCGACGCCCCAGCGCGTTGAAGTCCGTCTCTCTCATTGCGCTCCCCCTTTGGCCGCCCTGGTCCCTGCTTCTTTGACGCCTGACTGCAACCGGTACTCGAGAAGAGCGGGTCCGCCATCGATGGTTCCCGACAGCATCAGGGTGCCTTCGTCGCTGCGCCCGCTGCCTCCAGAGGCGATGAACGCATCCGGAATTTCGAGCGACTTCTCCAGACGGACCAAGCCCTCTTCAGGTGAGAACGAGACGGGGACGATCTGCTGATCGTTCGTCCAGAGGCGACCGACGCTGTGCCCCCTTCGATCCACCTGCTCGAGAACCACCCTGAAGCCGTCGTTGGGGATGCCGGTCAGCATCGGCTCCATTTTCTCCAGGTCGTACAGGAAGCCTTCCTCGCGCCCGTCCGCTCCGACGCGCGTTCCCACAACCCACCGCTCGCCACCGAGACCGATGGCCTCGCTCTTCTGGTGGGGGCCGAGGTCGAGGGTCTTCATCCCGGCCTCAGCGCTGGCCACGAAGGCGCGGCGTGCCCCCGCTTGATCCTCTGACCAGCCGACCAGAACCTCGCCATCGGACAGCGCTGTCGCGACACTCGATGCGCCCCCCAGGGTGCCGAGCTCCTTCACGAACTCGCCATCAAAGAAGATCGCGCTCTGGATCCCACTCTTCGGCGACACGCGCGCACCGACCGCGAGGCCTTCCTCGCTGACGTCCCTCAAGTGAATGCCAGGAAACCTTGCGATCGCCTCACCGTGCAGGCTGATGACGCTGTGAGGAACACCTTCCGCGTTCTCCGAGACCGTGGCGAGCAGGCCATTGGGCAGCCTCGCGACCACGCCATTCATCAACCTTTGTGCCTGCTCAACCGGACGCCGGTCGTAGAGGACCAGCGGATCGAGATAGCGGTTGAGCTTCAGATCACACGCCCAACAGCCGTCCCGCCGGGGCTCAAAACGAACCGGGGGACCCCAGGAACGGCCGAGGCAGGCCGGATCCGTCCCGAGCGCGATGAATGTCGAATCGAACGCTTCCGAGTATGGATAATCTTCCGGCCGATGGGTCCACGCGTGCGCGCCGGTATTGCCGAAATGGCCCACTGGCACCACGAAGTGGAGGGTGCTCTCCGTTTGGTCGCCGTAGAAGCTTGAGTAGGACGTTCCGTACGGGGGGATCGTTCCGGTCTGCACCCGAATCCAGCGACCATTGCCGGGCGCTTCACTGATGAAGCTACGACCTTTGAAGATCAACCGATGGTTCTCGGTGTCATCGGGGTGCACGCAGAGGAGGTCGGGCGTGTCAATGGTTGTGATTTCTGGGAACGTCGGCGTCTCTCGCACACCCATGAATGCACGGATTTGGATGTCAGTGAAGCGGATCGGCTCAGGCTCGGGAGTAGGGTCGAACCCCAGGTCGCATCCCTCCGCATAGGAGATTTCAACCGTACTGGGCGGCAGGCCGGGATGGTCGCCAAAGAGGACCTCGACCGAGCTCGTGGGGTTGTCGCTCCCACACCTGTTGGGGACCGGCTCGGGAAGCGACGTCAGCTTGCCGTACAGCGTTCCGCGACGCCGGACGAAGGTGACCTCACGCCCAAGCAGCGTGGAGCAAGGGCGAATAATGGGGTTCACATCAAAGGTCCACCGGACCACGTCAGGAGGCAACGTGGCATCGGTTTCGCCCCGCATCCGGAAACATTGCCCCTGCCCCCCGAACGGGCTGCAGGGCATGTTCAGCGTCAGATCCTGCGCGCTGGTCTTTCTGACACATCCAGCCGCGTCACCTTCCCGCGTCAAAACGAGCGATGGACTCCACGGCGCGTGGATTCTCATAGAGCTTTCCAGAATCGGTGAGGTTCCATACCCTCGGAGCGCCTCCTGCCTGGCGCCTGCTCGCACCTCAGAAGCCGCAAGCAGCATCGTGATCCCCGTACATGTCAGCCAAAGACGTCGCATTCAGCCCCCGATCGAAAGTGGGTGTCTGTCCTGCAACGCAGAGGCCGCTTGCTGATCCCGTCAGACGCGCATGGTCGGGTGAGCAGACCTTGCGTGAACCCGCGCAGGTTCTGCGCGGCTCAGCGCACTGAGCCTCCAACGCTTCGACCGGCGAACGGCTTCAGCGCCGAGAGCGAAGAAGCGGATCGTCGACACGCCGGTGCCCGCTTGCGCGGAAGCGGTGGGACCATGACAGTGCCCCAGCCAAGACACCTCGCGCTTCCTCAGTGCCTCAGCCCCGATAGTGGCCGCGGTACCGCTCGGGAAGCAGCGCGGCGATCTCCCGCATCAGCGCATCCACCAGGGCCTGCCGGGGCTCGGCGCCTTCCGGGATTGCGGCCTGCAACGCGGCGACGTCGATCGGCTCGCCGATCCGCACCACGACATCCGCGTGCTGGATCCGCTCACCGCCCATGTCGGCGTCGTCGATGGGGAGCAGCACCTCGGTGCCGGTGACCGCGACGGGAACCACCGGGACCCTGGCCTTGGTGGCGATGAGCGCCGCGCCGCGCCGCGCCTCCTGGAGCGTTCCATCCCGGCTGCGCGTCCCTTCCGGGAACAGCAGCACCGAGTCCCCCCGCTTCAGGACCGCGAGCGCCTTGCGGATGGCCTCGATGTCGGCGGTGCCGGGACGGATCTCGATGATGTCGACCGCTTCGAGCCCCAACCGGGTGAGCGGGGTCTGGTGCAGCTTCACCCCGGCCAGGAAGTACACCCGCCTGGGGGCGAGCGCCCGCGCGAGGGTGATGCCGTCCGCATTGGAGAGATGGTTGGCCACGAAGAGGCAGGCACCTTCGGGAAGGTGCTCCTTTCCCTCCACGGTCAGCCGCGCGAAGCGTCCCCACAGGAACTCCACCGCCGCGGCCACGGTCCGGCGCCGCAGCGGTGCGGGGAACTTCGAGACCAGGAATGAGAGGGGTTTGAGCAGCACGCCCCAAGCGTCTAGCGCCCTGAGCCTCCGTCCGGGAGCCCAATCTGAGTGACGGCTTCGTGACTGCCGACCCGCCAACGATGACGCCCTGCAGCGAAGCGGAGCGTCAACGAAGCCGATGCCGGGCGCGCGGGGCGCCGGGCTCAGACGTCCAGGTTGTGAACGTCGAGGGCGTTGCGCTCGATGAACTCGCGGCGGGGCTCGACGGCCTCGCCCATGAGCAGGCTGAAGATGGTGTCGGTGTCGACCACATCCTCGATGCGCACCTGCAGCAGGGTCCGGGTCTCGGGGTTCATCGTGGTGTCCCAGAGCTGCTCGGGGTTCATCTCGCCCAGCCCCTTGTAGCGCTGGATCCCCAGGCCCCGCTGCGCGTCCTTGCGCACGATGGCCAGCAGCTCCTGGACGTTGTGCGCCTCCACCTCGGAGGCCTCGAGCTTCAGCCGGTAGGGCGCCTTGCCCAGGACGTCGAAGGACGCTTGAACGGCCTTCAGGTCACGGACCTCGGAGGACTCCAGGAAGGCCCGGTCGATCACCGTCTCCTTCATGGCCCCGTTCACGTCGGTGACCAGGATGAGCTGGCGCTCACCATCAGCCGCCTCGCGCCGGGTGCTCTCGAGCCGGTTGAGCACGTCCGGGTGATTGGTCTCGAGCCACGCCTGGAGCTTCTCGAGCTCTTCGCTGACGTGGTCCACGTCCGCCAGGCGGTCGGGATCGAAGGAGGTCACCTGCAGGACGCCATCCGCGATGCGCGGATCGCAGGAGCGACCCAGCCGGTCGAGCTGCGCGGCGTAGCGGCCGACGCGCAGGAGCAGCGACTTGAGCGCCTCGCCGGTGAGCTCACCTGACGGCGTCGACAGGGTGGTGTGAGCGCACGCGAGATCCAGGAGGTAGCTGTCCAGCGCCTCCTGATCCTTGACGTACATCTCCTTCTTGTTGCGCGTGACCTTATAGAGGGGCGGCTGCGCGATGTAGAGGTAGCCGCGCTCGATGAGCTCGGGCATCTGCCGGTAGAAGAAGGTCAGCAGCAGGGTCCGGATGTGGCTGCCGTCCACGTCGGCGTCCGTCATCAGGATGATGCGGTGATAGCGGGCCTTGTCCGGCTGGTAGTCCTCCTTGCCGATGCCCGTGCCCAACGCGGTGATGAGCGTGATGATCTCCGCGCTGGAGAGCATCTTCTCGAAGCGGGCCTTCTCCACGTTCAGGATCTTGCCGCGCAGCGGGAGGATTGCCTGGTTGCGACGATCGCGGCCCTGCTTGGCACTGCCGCCTGCGCTGTCACCCTCGACGATGTACAGCTCGCTCTCCGAGGGATCGCGGCTCTGACAGTCGGCGAGCTTGCCGGGAAGTCCACTGCCCTCGAGCACGCCCTTGCGGCGGACGGTCTCGCGGGCCTTGCGGGCGGCGAGGCGGGCGCGGCAGGCGTCACCGATCTTGGCGACGATCTTCTTCGCCGCGCTCGGGGTCTCCTCGAGGAAGATCGCCAGCTGCTCGTTCACCATCTGCTCGACCAGCCCCTTCACCTCGCTGTTGCCGAGCTTGGTCTTGGTCTGGCCCTCGAACTGGGGGCTGGTGATCTTCACGCTGATCACCGCCGCAAGGCCTTCGCGCGCGTCGTCGCCGGAGGGGGTCTCCTTGAGATCCTTCCAGAGCTCCGCCTTCTCCGCGTAGCTGTTGATCGAGCGGGTGAGCGCGGCCTTGAAGCCGGTCAGGTGGGTGCCACCCTCGTGCGTGTTGATGTTGTTGGCGAAGGTGAAGATGCGCTCGTCGTAGCCATCGTTCCACTGCAGCGCGACGTCCAGCGCCACGCCCTCGCGGCTCGCGGAGAGGAAGATGGGCTTCTCGTGCAGCACCGTCTTCGAGCGGTTGAGGAACTCCACGAAGCTCGAGATGCCGCCATCGAACTTGAAGTCGTGCTCCTTGCCGGTGCGTTCGTCCTTCACCTGGATGCGCAGGCCGGCGTTCAGGAACGCGAGCTCACGCAGACGCTGGGAGAGCGTGTCGAAGTTGAACTCGAGCAGCTCCATGACCTCGGCGTCGGGCTTGAAGCTGATCCGGGTCCCGGTGCGATCGGTGGTCCCCGTCTCACGCACCAGCCCGTCCGGAACGCCCTGGGTATAGGACTGCTCGTAGACCTTTCCTGCCCGGCGCACGCGGACCTTGAACCACTCCGAGAGGAAGTTCACGCAGGTCACGCCCACGCCGTGCAGACCACCGGAGACCTTGTAGCCACCCGAGCCGAACTTGCCGCCGGCGTGCAGCTCGGTGAGCACCACGTCCAGCGTGTCCTTGCCGCCGAACTTCGGGTCCGGGTGCGGACCGACGGGGATGCCGCGGCCATCGTCTTCCACGGTGAGGCTGCCGTCCGCGTGGATGGTGACCGAGATCTGCGAGCAGTGACCGGCGAGCGCCTCGTCCACCGAGTTGTCGACCACCTCGTAGACGAGCTTGTGGAGGCCGTAGGCCACCGTGTCGCCGATGTACATGCCGGGGCGCTTGCGCACCGCCTCACGGCCTTCGAGCTTGACGATGGAGGCCGCGCCGTAGTCGGGCTGGCCTTCGGGGAGGTTGGCGGAGGTCTCGGTACTCATTGGAGGGGCGGGAGCCTAACCCCTTCCGGCCCCGCAAGCATCTGAAACTGCAAGGTTTCCCTGCCCGCGGTGGGGCTGCGACCGCAGGTCGGGAGCGCCTCGGCCGGGCAGGCGGGAGCGGGGTCCCTATGCCGCGTTCCCGCTGTCCGCAGCCACGCTTGCCCGGTAGGCCTCCGAGGCCCGTTGGCGGGCCAGGTAGCGGTCCAGGGTGGCAAGAAAGCCATCCCCATCGACCAGCGGGCGCAGCTTCACCTCGAACCGCATCTCCTTCCCGGCACCATGGGGGGTGGCGAAGATCCACATCTTCTTGCCGATCCAGTCGTCGACGAGGCTGTAGGTCCGGATGGTGGAAAGCGGCAGGATGACCTCTTCGGGCGCCTCGATCACCAACCGCTGGTGATCCAGCAGGATGGGCCGTCCCTCCTCCTTCTTCGGGAACTCCAACGGAGGGAAGTGCTTCTCGACGATGACCCGCTCCGCTTCCGTCTCGGGCGCAAAGCGATAGGCGAGATCCGCCTCGTGGACGCCGGCGAATTCGAGGTCGAACGCCTCCCACAGCCGCGCTTCGATGGCTTCGGCGGACGGGATGGCCTCGAGCCACGTCTGCCGGGGCGGCCCCAGCAGCCCGGGCACCTGCTCCAGATGCACCGGTGTCCCGACCGCAGCGGCCCGGTCGGCGAGGGGTGGGTGTGAGTCGAAGGGGTGAGGAGAGACCGTGGAGAGCACCGACTCCAGGTCTTCGGTGAGCTCGCTGGACGCGGCGTACCGACTGAAGCCCTCCGCCAGCCGTTGGCGGAAGTTCCCGGCGTCCCGCGCCGAACCCTCGAATGCCTCCAGCTGCACGCGCCCCCGGAAATGCGAGTGCGCCGCAGTGCGGACGAGCGAGCGCATCAATGCTGCTCCCGAGACCACCTGGGCGGCCACCGCATCCGCCGCGAACTCCGCGGCCCGACGTTGGCGCTGGAGCGCGAGGTGGAAGAGTACGGCGAACGCGTTCATGAATGCGCTCACCGGTCGGCAGGCCGGGTTGGTCGACAGCTCGGAGAGATAGGCGTCGAAGTGCGCCAGGTGCGGCGCGAGCTGCTTGGTGTGGCCGGAATCGCCTCCGAGCAGGTGCGCCAGCTCGTGGGCCAGCACCACGTCGAGTTCGTCGCGCTCGAGCAGGCGGATGAAGCGCAGGCTCACGTAGAGCACCCGCCCTTCCACCTGCGTGTCGCCCACGCGGATCGGGGTCTCCACGACGAAGAAGCTGTCGTCGATCCCCACGATGACGTGGTCCGGAGGCTGCGTTCCGACCTGTTCGGCAAGCGCCCTCAGGTGCTTCCAGAACATCGGAGCATCTTCTTCCGGGAGGAGCTCGCCGTCCGCCTCGAGCAGCGGCTTCGGACGCAGGAAGATCGCGCGGATGACCTGGAACATCGCAAAGAGCATCACCACGCCCATCAACAGGACGAGCTTGGGCACGTAGAAGCCGAACCACTCGGCGGTGACCCAGAACGAGAGCCACACGAAGAGCGCGCCCTGGATCACCACCTGGAGGGCGGAGAGCAGGGTGAGCGCGTTCCAACCGATGCGCAGGGCCAGGAGCTGGAGTCGACGCGACCTGAAGGCCAAGGCGGTACTCACCGCCATGACCGCCGTTCCGAGCAGCCCCAGCAGGATCGCCCACTGGGACGCGCCCCGGGCCAGGACGAACTGCGCCGGACGATCGCACCCGTCACCCAGGGACGTGCGGATCGACCGCACGTGATCCGAGACCTCCTCCTGGGTGCAGATCGACGAAAACGGGTGGGCGCGGACAAACGCCTCGGCCGCCGCGCGCTCCGCCTCGTCCAGCTCGGGCGACGCCGCGATTGCTGCGAGCTGCTGCCCCTCCACCTCGGCATCCCAGCCGTTCAGGGTGTGCTGGGTGAAGAGCCACGTAGCGATCGGGAGCACGAAGATCAGCGTCGCCGGAAGCAGGACGTAGCGCGCGATCTGGAAGGCGTGGTTCGGGCGGTCCTCGGACATGCAGCCTCAGGAATCAAGGGCCAGGTCACGTCGCCTGCACGCCCGGTGTGTGAGCGATCATCATCCCCGGTCCACGCGCAGGGGGAAAGGCGACCTCCCCCAAGGACCGCTCGCTGCCCACGGCCCTTGCCCGGTGCAGTCCGGTGCTTCAGCCTGTGCCCATGTCCCGCCGCCCCCCTCCCACCAGGTCCCCTTCCGGGAATCCCCGGGTCGACCGCCTTCACCGGCTCGCCCACGGATTGGATGCCTCCATTCCCCTCCCCTTCGGGATGCGCATCGGATGGGACGCGCTCATCGGCCTGGTGCCGGGGTTCGGAGATGGCGCCGGCGCCATGCTCTCCGCCTACATCGTCCTCGAGGCCGCGCTCATCGGCGTGTCGCCGGTGGTTCTGACCCGGATGGTCGGCAACGTCGCCCTCGAGGCGCTGGTGGGAACCATCCCCTTCCTCGGCGACGTGTTCGATGCGGCGTGGAAGGCGAACCTCAAGAACGTCCGCCTGCTCGAGCAGCACCTGGCCGGCCCGAACCGGACCCGGCGCGCCAGTGCCCTCTGGATCGCCGGTGCCGCTGCGACGCTCTTCGGTCTGCTGATCGGCGCGGTGATGCTGGCGGTCTGGGTGATCAACACGATCCTGACCGCGCTCGTGCAGTAGGCCGCGGACGAGGTGTGGCATCTTCGGCCGCATGCCGAACCTGCCCCTCCTCCGCGTGCTCCTGTGCCTGCCTCTCGCGGTCATGGCGACGGGCTGCCCGATGTCCGGCGACGGCGCCTGTCCCGAGCCGGAGACGCGCTTCTCGCTCAGCTGCGCGGAACCGATCCCCGGATGCAGCGTCGAACCCATGGTGGCCGGCTCGCTGGGCGCCCTGGAGGTCTCGTCAGACGCCGTCGAGGTGCTGGTGTGGCAGGGCGGATTGCTGCGGATCTCTGCGGATGGCATCGGAGGGGTGGAGGTCCAGCGCTTCACCCGCTCCCTCTCGGCGCCGGAGCCCCCTCTCTCCTTGCTGCCCTCCGTCGCCGGCACACTTCACCCGGTGGTGCGCGCCTTCGCTCTCCACGACGGCGCGGCGGTGGTGGTCCTCGAGCAGGAGCGCGACAGCGGGGTGCTCCGGTTGGTGTCGTTGCGCCTGGGACCCGATGGACACCCGGTCGGTCCGCTCCGGGTGCTCTGGGAGGGCCTGCATGCCGGTTCCGGCACGCCGGTGCTGGAGGGAGGCGTCGATCCTTCGCATCAGGTCCTGGTGCTCGCGCTGGGAACCGCTGATGGGGACGGAGGGCAGCGACGCTTCCACCTGGTGCGCGCCGATCTCCGCGGCTCCCATGCCCCCCTCGTGCGTGAACTCCCCCTTCCTCCGACTGCGCAGACCGTCCCCGCGGGCGTCGCGCTCACCCGTGAAGGCTCGGTGTTGGTCGCGGGGATCGACCGTCAGGGTTTGGCCGGCACCCTCTGGTTCGACCACCTGAATGCCGACCTCGAGGTGGTGGAGACGCTGTGGACCCTCGAGCAGGAGATGGCGCCGCGCTCCACCCACCTCATCCCTTCAGCCGATGGTTCGAGCGCCGCTTTCGGATGGTTCATGCCTTCCGCCGGAGAGGGCCTGCTCGCGGGACTGCATCGGCTGGAAGGAATCGGCCCCGACCTGGAGCCCACCCGGATCGACATCTGGATGGGCTCCTTCTTCGGGCCGGTTGACGGTGGCGACGTGGACCAGGCGCTGGCCTTCGATCGTGGCCAACTCGTCCAGGTCTCCCTCGAGCTCGGGCCGGAGGGCGTGGGCTCGGGAGGGCTGCTGGGATTCCTGCGGATGGATGCCGGCAACACCGCGTTCAACCCCTGGGGGCTGCAAGCGCCACTGCGGATTCCCGCCGGGGATCCGCAGCTGCGCGTCATGCGCCTCCCCAACGCAGGGCTCCTCGCCTCCGTCCCGCTGCTCGAGGACGATGGCAGTCACACCCTGGGCCTCTTCCGGATCTGCCTCCCGCTTTAAGGCAGCGCGGCGGTGACCCGTCGTCAGGTCGACGCATTGCGCCCGCTCCTCTCGGGGAAAGCTTTTCGACACCGCGCTCCCGGTGGAGGGTTCCTCACACGCCTGCGGCGGCCACAGGTGCAGCGCATGGCGTTCCAGAGGACCCGCTGTCCCCCAGGATGCAGCCTTGACCGATTCGCACGAGCCTCCCGCATCTCCACCGTCGTCACCGGATGCGGTCCCGCCACCGGAAGGGCCCACCGAACGCATCGAGACCGATTACGAGATCGGCCAGGACAACCTCCACATCCGTCGGCGTTTCGTCCTCGAGCTGGACATCCACAACGTCGTCTTCAGCGTCTCGGCCATCTTCATCGTCGCGTTCACCGCGGTGACGCTCATCTTCCGGAGCGCGCTCTATCCGCTGTTCGAGCGCCTCCGCGACGTCCTGATCTCTTCGCTCGACGGGTTACTGCTCAGCGCCGGCAATGTGTTCGTGCTGGTCTGCGTGGCGTTGATCTTCCTTCCCCTGGGCCGTGTCCGTCTGGGAGGTCCGGAGGCCCAGCCTGACTACAGCGCCGTGGGTTGGCTCTCCATGCTCTTCGCCGCCGGGATGGGCATCGGGCTGATGTTCTATGGCGTCGCCGAGCCGCTGAGCCATTTCACCACCGCGTTTGCCGGGCCCACGGTCGGCGCGGACGGGGTCCGCACCGACTTCGCCCCCCTGGAAGGCGCACCTGGAGATGCGCTCGCTGCCCGTCGCCTGGCGATGGCAGCCACCATCTTCCACTGGGCGCTGCACCCGTGGGCCATCTACGCGGTGGTCGCCCTCTCCATGGCGCTCTTCGCCTTCAACAAAGGACTGCCGATGACCCTGCGGTCGGTCTTCTTCCCGCTCCTCGGCGAGCGGGTGTGGGGCTGGCCGGGGCACCTCATCGACATCCTGGCGATCTTCTCGATCCTGTTCGGTCTGGCCACCTCCCTGGGCATCGGGGCGCAGCAGGCCGCGGCCGGGCTCCACTTCCTCTTCGGCTACACGCGGGGAACCGGCGGCATCGTGCTGCTGATCATCGTCATCACCGCCATCGCCACGGGCTCGGTGATCGCCGGGATGGACAAGGGCGTCAAACGCCTCTCCGAGCTGAACATGCTGCTGGCGCTGCTCCTGCTGGTGTTCGTCATCGCCGTGGGGCCCACCCTGCAGATCCTCACCGGGTTCTTCGCCAACCTGTGGGCCTACGTGGAGCACCTGCCGGCGCTGTCCAATCCCATCGGACGCACCGACGACAACTTCCGCCGCGATTGGAGCGCCTTTTACTGGGCGTGGTGGATCAGCTGGTCGCCCTTCGTGGGTCTCTTCATCGCCCGGGTGAGCCGCGGACGCACTGTCCGGGAGTTCCTGCTGGCGACCCTCTTCATCCCCTCACTGGTCTCCACGATCTGGATGACCGCACTGGGCGGAACCGCCATCAGTCAGGTCATCCACGAGGGACGGACCGTGGTTCAGGACGCGCCCTTGGAGCTCAAGCTCTTCGAGATGCTCGCCGGACTGCCGCTGACCTCCATCGCCTCGCTGGTGGGCATCGTCCTGGTCATCGTCTTCTTCGTGACCTCGTCGGACTCCGGCTCCATCGTCATCGACACCATCGCCGCGGGCGGAAAGGTGGAGGCGCCGCTCCCCCAGCGGGTGTTCTGGGCCACCTTCGAAGGACTCGTCGCGCTCGCGCTGCTGTTGGGAGGAGGCCTCGCCGCGCTCCAGGCGATGACGGTCTCCACCGGCATCCCTTTCACGCTCGTGCTGCTGGGTGCCTGCTTCGCGCTGGTGAAGGGCCTGATGGGTGAACCGCGTGAGGCCCGATCACGCCCATCCGACAAGGGGTGAGCCGCCCGGCAGGAGCACGCGCTGAATGCACGCACGCCCCTCCCGGCGCCTTGCGCACGTCAGTGCACCGGCACCTCGAAGTCCTTCACCACCCCCATGTGCTGCATGTTGGAGGCGCCACTGTCGCCGTACTTTGCGGGGGCGATGTCGCTGAGCGGGGTGTAGGTCCGGCTGTCGAGCACCAGGCCGGCATGGAAGACGTTCTCGCCGATCACGGTGGGCACCTGGTAGGGCCGCAGGTCCGGATCTGCGAAGACGTGATCGTAAGGCTTGGAGCGGCTGGCGTTGGTGCCCTGGGCGCCGTTCTGATCCACCGGATGCGGTCCCTCGACGTCCACCACCGCGGCGAGTGCCCGGAAGGCCGATTCACTGCGCGAGCCGGTGTTCAGGTCTCCGCCGACGATGAGGTAGTCGGCCTCGGGCACCTGGGCCTCGATGTAGGCCACGAGCTCATCTGCCTCCGCACGACGGGTCGTGGCGTTGCGGGTCAGCAGGTGCAGGCTCACCACCCACAGGTCCACCTCCCCGGGGATGTCGATGCGCGCCCAGACGAACTCGCGGTTGGGTGACTCGGTGTCCTCCCATTTGCCCGCCTCGAGGATGGGCCAACGGCTGATCACGCCATTGGGGATCTGCGCGCCGCTCTCCCGGTAGTACTCGAAGCCCGGGAAGGTCTCCTCCACGAAGTCGCTGATCTCACCGGTGGAGTTGGAGCCGAAGTTGAATTCCTGGATGAGCACGATGTCGGGGTCCACGCCCTGCATGAGGCGCTGACCGTGGCCGGGGTCGTAGCTCTGGTAGTTCCCGCTGCTGAGGTTGGCCGCCAGCACCCGGATGAGGGCCATCTCGTCGGGGACCCCGGTACCGGCGTCCGGGTCCTCACCCGCGTCCGGGTCCTCGCCGGCGTCCGGGTCCTCCCCCGCGTCCGGGTCCTCGCCCGCGTCCGGGTCCTCACCGGCGTCCGGGTCCTCCCCCGCGTCGGGATTCGTTCCGGCATCGTCCTCATCCCCCGCATCGCCACCCGGCTCCGAACCGGCATCCGGAAAGTCCCCTGGGCCGGGGTCGCCGACGACGACGCAGGCGGGGAACGTCCCCATCAACAGAAGCAGGAGCAGCAGGGGACGAAGGGCCGGGGTGCGCATGGCGGCGCAAGATGGCACCAACCCGCGCCCCTGTCAGCATGGGGTCAGGACGCCTGCGCGACCTCCTCCGTTTCCTCCTGCTCCCGCTCCCTCCAGAGCGTGCGCTCGATCGCTGCGCCCCGCCGGAGCGCCGCGAACCAGGAGCTTCGCGCAGCATCAAAGAACCGCAGCGGCAGGTGCTCGAGCAGGGATGATTCACCGAGCGCCGCGAGACGCTCGCCGAGGGGCGCGTGCACGTCGAGAGGATGCGAAAGCGCCTGAACCCGCACGTCCCGCACCACCTGCCGCGAGCGGCTGTAGTCTTCAAAGCCTTCCCGAAGCGCCCGGGAGAGTGATGGCGCGCTCCCCGAGGCCAGGATGCGATCCGCGTTGTCGTCCCGGGTCCACTCATCGAATGCCTGGAGAGCCGTGGCCTTCACCAGCGCACGGGCGAGCGTCTCCGGGGAGGTGAGCGTTGCGGCAAGGGCATCCGCGCGCTGCTCAGCCCGATGTCGCCGCAGATTGACCCCTCCGAGCACTCCGTCGCAGTAGCCCTGCATCAGCGCATTGGCGGGTGAGAGGAAGGCCTCCGGATTGAGGGACATGCGCACCTGCTCCAGGTGTTTCCGGGGGTGGTGGAGGGATCGGACGTGCTCGGAGGCGCCGGGCGCGACGTGCGCCAATTCATGGAGCATCAGGGCATCGAACTCGTCGCGATCGAGTCGCTTCAGCAGTTCGAGGTGACAGTAGAGGCTGCGCCCGGGCACCGGATCCCCGCCCCAACGCGCGACGTCCTCCGCCAGGTACAGGCCCGGCGCCAGCCCCACGATCACCTTGTCAGGGGGAACGCCGCCGACGCGCTCTGCCAGCAATCCCAGGTGCGTGAAGAGCTCCGGCGCATCGTCCTGATCGAGAACCTCGGCCTGATGGAACCAGACGCGTAGCTGCAGCGTTTCGTGTCGGTGCAGGGCCAACACGTAAGCCAGCGCGACGATGCAGACCATCCCGGCAAACACCGCGCTGAAGGCGCCCGGTTGAAACCCGAAGAGGAGGACCGCACCCCAATAGAGACTCCATAGCCCGAGGACGGTGTTGGCAACGTACTGGGCCGTGGCGACCCACCGGACCGCGCCCCAGCCGCCGACCAGGGCCCAACGCTGCATCCGCCGCGTGCCCCGCGCGAGTCGCTCCGCGCCCACGGTGAGCAGGATGAGCAGCACCCCGCCTCCGAGGGCGATGAGGGACGCCTTTTCCGCCCAGACCGCCTGATTCAAGGCACCACATTCGCGCGCCATCGCTCGCGCCTGTGGACCGGCCTCGGTGCAGAGGGCCGCCAAACCGCCGGTGCCCACCAGCGCCGGTGCCGGGGGCGGTGGGGGCTCCGGGTTCTGCTGCATGAAGCCCCGGGGCGACCGGATGCGCGACCGATAGGCCCGCGATTGCTCCTCCGCCATTCCGTCGAGCACCCGCTGCGCGTCGGGCTCCATCCGATGCGGGACGAATTTCGCCAGTCCGTACGTACAGGACGGCGCGGCAAAGACCGCGGTGAGCAGGACAGCCCACGTCACCCACATGGGAGGAGGATGCAGTCGGTCGTACATCGGTGGGTGCCGCTCGTGAGATGCGGGTGTTCGTCGTGCCCCGGGTCCCCCTGAGGTGACTTGAAGCCCTCAGGCGACCTGTGTTCCCCCACAGGATGTCCGGAGTGGGGAATCGGGGGAGGCTTCCTGGTGCGCTCCTTACCCACACGTTCGGCAACCTGAGGTCAAGCCTGAGATCCCGGAGGATGCGCGAGGCCTCCGGAACGTTGTTCCTTCAAGCGCCCCCACGTCGACCGTTTGGTGATTGCAAGTGCAACCGCTTGGATCGCGGGGAGAGCAGCCTGCTGCGCGCGAACCCTGCCGATCCGCTCCCGCATCCGGCAGACTTCCTGACGTGCCCACCCTCAACCAAGGCTACGTCTACACCGAGCAGCTCGGCGCCGAAGCACGTGGACAGACTGCGCTCAGCTACCTCGCCGCGCGCTGGCGCCACTCGCCGGAGACGGTGTGGCATGCACGCCTCTCCAACGGCGAGGTCACCCTCGATGGACAGCCCGTGGGCCCCGACGCTCCGCTGCGCCCCGGCCAGCGGCTCGCGTGGTCACGACCGCCCTGGGAGGAGGAGGACGTCCCGCTCGACTTCGAGGTGCTCCACGAAGACCCTGCCCTGGTCGCGGTCTCCAAACCCGGTGGGCTGCCGACCATCCCCTCGGGCGGGTTCCTGGCGCATACCCTGCTGACCCGCGTCCGCCTGCGCTGGCCCGAAGCGCGGCCGCTGCACCGGCTCGGCCGCGGGACGTCGGGGCTGGTGCTGTTCGCACGGGACCGGGCGAGCGCCGCGGCCATCACCCGGGATTGGCCGACCGATCGGGTGCTGAAGCGCTACCGCGGCCTCGCCTCCGGCATCGCGGCCCAGGAGCACTACGCCATCCGCACCCCCATCGGACCGGTGCCCCACCCACGGTTGAGCGACGTCCACGGCGTCCATCCCCAGGGCAAAGCCGCCTCCAGTGACGCGCGCGTGCTCGAACGACGTGATGACAGCACCCTCTTCGAGGTCGACATCCACACCGGACGGGCCGAGCAGATCCGCATCCACCTGGCCGCCATCGGGCACCCGCTGGTCGGAGATCCGCTCTATGCGCCAGGGGGGCTGCCCCGCGCGGTCGATCCCGGCCTCCCCGGGGACGGGGGGTACCTGCTCCACGCGATGGAGCTGCGCCTCATCCATCCGGTGAGTGGCCTCCCCCTCCACCTCGTCGCCCCGCCCCCGCCCATTCTCAGGAAGCGGGACGAGGGCGGCTGATCGCCCAGCGGCCGGGCCCGGAACTGCCCCTTCCGAGGCGCTTTTCCGGATGGGCGAACGGAGTGTCTCTGCGGCCGGCCGTGCAGGTTCCGGCGCCCCGGATTACGAAGGGAGCATGAAAAGGCGGACGTTGATCAAGGGAATGGCCGCGGCCGGTGGTGCGGCTGCGCTCGCCTGCAAGGACCCCCGCCCCCAGCCCGGAGCCACAACCATGTCGAGCGCTGCCCCCCGCGCCCCGTCCCCGATCCTCGAGGTGTCCCCCCTGCCGCCCGGCGTGAGCCCGTGGCGCACCCAGGATCCCTTCCTCTTCTGCGTGCACCACGCGGATGCGTACCCGGAGTCCAATGGACGCTTCGGCCCCGCGGCCTCCCTCGAGGGGCGGGACATGGGCCAGGACTTCGCCGGTAAGGACGGCTGGCGCATGTACCACGGTGAGGAGGTCCCGGGCTTTCCGCAGCACCCCCACCGGGGCTTCGAGACGATCACCCTCGCGCGCAAGGGCTTCATCGATCACTCCGACTCGCTGGGTGCGGTGGCGCGATTCGGCGAGGGGGACGTGCAGTGGCTCACCGCCGGGAAGGGCATCAACCACTCGGAGATGTTCCCCCTCCTCCACACCGATCGTGAGAACCCGGTCGAGCTCTTCCAGATCTGGCTGAACCTCCCGGCCCGCAGCAAGATGGTCGAGCCCTACTTCTCCATGTACTGGGGCCCGGACGTCCCCCGCTTCGAGCACGTGGATGCCTCGGGCAGGCGCGCCCGGGTGACGGTGATCGCCGGGGCGTTGGGAGCGCACACCCCCAAGCCGCCCCCGCCCGATTCGTGGGCCGCGCAGGAGGGCAGCGAGGTCGCGGTGTGGGCCATCACCCTCGAGCCCGGTGCAGCGTGGACCCTCCCCGCCGCCTCTGCGGGCCTCAATCGCAGCCTCTTCTTCTTCCGCGGAGCGGGCCTGCGCGCCGACGGCCAGCCGATCGATGCGCGATCCCAGCTGGCGCTCCGCTCCGATGTGCCGCTCACCTTGCAGGCCGGGGATGAGGAGCTGGAGCTGCTCATGCTGCAGGGGCGCCCCATCGGCGAGCCGGTCGTCCAGTACGGTCCCTTCGTCATGAACTCCCGCGAGGAGATTCAGCAGACCCTCTTCGACTACCAGCGCACCCGGTTCGGTGGCTGGAAGTGGGAGCGGCCGGATCCGGTGCACGGCGACAAGGGAGAGCACTTCGCCATCCATCCGGATGGCCGCCGTGACGCGCCGCAGAAGGCCTGAGCGTCCCCCTTCGGGTGGCGCACTGCGGCAACCGTGCGCCGTCACCGAGCCGCGACACCTGACCGCGGATCTGCGCCTGATCGCACAACATCTCCGCCTGACTGCCGATAACCTCTCCAGACGTCCACCAACCGGAGAGGCACCATGGCGATCCACCACATCAAGTGGGGGGACACCCTCAGCGCGCTGGCAGCAAAGTACCGGACCACGGTCTCCAAGCTCGCCAAGCTGAACAACATCTCGAACCCGGACCTCATCTTCGCGGGCCGCACCCTCAAGCTCCCCGGCCACGACGGCCGCGACGGCTTCGACTCGCCGCTGGCGGGACGCCGCGGGACCGGAGGCGCAGCCAACACCGCGGGCCTCAGCGGCTACGGTGGCCGCGGGAACGGCAACCTCGCCGAGAATGCGCGCCGGGTGGCGCTGTCGATGGGCGGCTACAACAGCCAGTCCCTCTGCGCCACGGGCGTCAGCCGCGCCATCCAGAACACCTACGGCATCAAGGTGTGGGGCAACGGCAACCAGATCGACGACAACCTGCCGCGCGACAAGTTCCGTCAGGTCAACATGTCGCTCGAGGAGGCCCTCAAGATTCCCGGCCTCATCCTGACCTGGGAGAAGACCTCGACCCGCGCGGGCAGCATCTACGGCCACACCGCGATCACCTCCGGTGACGGTCGCAGCACCTACAGCGACTTCATTGAGCGCAACACGCTCGCCGCTGAAGGTGGCCGCTACGGCCTGAAGATCTTCGCGCCCATCACCTGATCGACGGGTCGGGAGCGGTCTGTCCCGCCCGGACACGCTGATCGTCGCCTCGGCCTCTCTGCACCCGCGTGCAGAGGGGCCGTTCGCGTGTTCGGGCGCGGCGCGTGGTCGGAAGGGGAAGAATCCCGGGAATCGCGGGCGGCCGACCGTTCCCGGAGCGGTCGGATCCTTCCCGTCCGGCTGTGCGAGACTCCCCCACCATGAAGATCCTGGTCATCAACGTCGGCAGCACCTCGCTGAAGCATCACCTCTACGAGATGGACACCGAGGAGGTCCTGGCCTCCGGCGTGGTGGAACGGGTGGGCACCGCCGAGGCGCGCTACCGCTGGCAGCGGGGGGTTGAGCGGGGAGAGTCATCGCTCAACGCGCCGGATGTGAAGGCTGCGCTGGGAGCGGTGCTCCGGGAGCTCTCCGGGCCGGATGCGGTGTTGAGGGATGCGTCCGAGCTGACCGCGGTCGGACACCGGGTGGTGCACGGTGGCGAGACCCTGGTGCAGCCCACGCGCATCACCCCCGAGGTGAAGGCCACCATCGCCGAGTGCGCGCGCTTCGCCCCCCTGCACAACCCCGCGAATCTCGCCGGGATCGAGGCCGCCGAGGCGGTGCTGCCGGACGTCCCGCACATCGCGGTCTTCGACACCGCGTTCCATGCGGAGCTTCCCGAGGAAGCCTACGTGTACGGCACCCCGTACGAGCTCTATCTCGAGCATGGGGTGCGGCGGTACGGCTTCCACGGGCCCAGCCACCAGTACATGGCCGTCCGCACCGCGGAGTTCCTCAAGACGGACCTCTCCCGGCTCAAGCTCATCACCTGCCATCTCGGTGGCGGAGCGTCGGTGACGGCCATCGACGGCGGCCGCTCGGTGGACACCTCGATGGGGATGACGCCGCTCGAGGGTCTGGTGATGGGCACCCGCTCGGGCGACGTGGATCCCGCGCTGGCGGTGGTGCTCGGTCGCATGGGCATGGACGCCGAGCGCATCGACGAGGTCCTCAATCGGGAGTCGGGGCTGCTCGGCATCTCGGGCGTGTCCGGCGATTTCCGGGACGTGCAGCGCGCGGCGGAGCAAGGCAATCCCCGTGCGCAGCTCGCGATCGACGTCTTCGTGCACCGGCTGCGCAAATACATCGGAGGGTACGCGGCCGTGATGGGCGGGGTGGATGCCATCGTCTTCACCGGCGGCATCGGTGAGAACTCGGCGCTGGTCCGGGAGCGCGTCTGCGAAGGGTTGCTCTACATGGGGGTCTCCCTCGACGGGACGGCCAACCGCGAGGCGGATGCCCGGGGCGCGGGGGGCGTGGTGGAGATCGCCGCTGCGCGCGCGCCGACCCGGGTGCTCGTCGTCGCCACCGAAGAGGAGAAGATGATCGCCCGCGAGGTCGCGCGGCAGATCGGTGGCCCCACCGCCGCTCGCGATCGCATCACCGGCGGCGCGATCCCGGTGGGCGTGAGCGTGCGCCACGTCCACCTCAGCCGCGAAGCCTGCGACGCCCTCTTCGGTGAAGGCTACGAGCTCACCATGAAGCGGCCCGTCACCCAACCCGGCCAGTACGTGACGCGGGAGACGGTGGATCTGGTGGGACCCAAGGGTGTCATCGAACGGGTCGCCATCATCAATCCCCTGCGCAAGGAGACCCAGGTCGAGGTCGCGCGGACCGACGCGTTCCGCCTGGGTGTCTCCCCGCCCCTGCGCGAGTCCGGCAGCCTGGAGGGAACGCCCGGTGTCACCCTACGTGGACCCAACGGCACCTATCAGCTCGAGCGCGGCGTCATCATCGCCATGCGTCACGTGCACATGCATCCGGACGACGCCAGGCGCTTCGGTGTCCAGGACAAGAGCGTCATCAAGGTCCGGGTGGATGGAGATCGGGAAATGACCTTTGGGGACGTCCTGGTCCGGGTGAGCGACGCGTACGCGCTGGACCTCCACCTGGACACCGACGAGGCCAACGCGGCGGGCCTGCACAACGACAGTGTGGCCAGCTTCGACGGCGTGCAGTGAGCGCGGCGACGGGACGGAGGAAAGCGATCGGGGGAAGCAGCTGAAGTTCGGATGGCGGACGTCAGCGTGGATCCGACTTCTACCGGCACCGGCACCGCTTCTACGGTCGGCTCCCCTTCAACCCGGAGCCCTCCATGCCGATTCGTGACTCGCACCCTGCTGGCGCCCCCGTGTGGGCCGACTTCAACCCCACCGACATGAAGGCCGCACAGGCCTTCTACGGCGGCCTCTTCGGTTGGACGTTCGAGGCCTCGGATCCGAAGAAGTACGGCGGCTACACCAACGCCCTCCTCGATGGTCGGCGCATCGCCGGCTTCATGCCGCACATGGCGGAGATGGGGCCCGGCAACCTGTGGAGCGTGTATCTCAAGTCCGACGACATCCAGGCGACCACCCGCGCCGTGTCCGAAGCCGGGGGCAAGGTGCTCGTGCCTCCGATGCACGTGAAACCCTACGGACACATGGCGGTCTATGAGGCGCCCGGAGGCTCCTCCATCGGGGCGTGGCAGCCGGAGACCCATCAAGGCTTCGGCGCGGACATGATGCACGGCGCACCTGCCTGGTTCGAGACCGTCACCTCCGACTACCCGGCGGCCGTCGCCTTCTACCAGCGCGCCTTCGGCTGGGAGACCGACGTCATGTCCGACACCAAGGAGATGGGCTACACCACCCTGGGCAAGGGCGATGATGCGCGGGCCGGAATCATGGATGCCGCCCGGGACACCGCCAACACGCCACAGGGGTGGGCGGTCTACTGGGGCGTCCGGGATGCCGACGCCGCGGCGGAGAAGGCCGTCGAGCTTGGAGGAAAGGTCATCGATCCTCCCAAGGACACACCCTACGGACGCTTCCTCGAGATCCAGGATCCTCTCGGGACCCGGGTGCGCCTCATCAGTGTCCCGGCCTGAGGCTGAAGCAGGGAGGCCGCCGCCCCATCTCAGGCAGCGGCCTTCAGCTCCCGGACTGCAACGTCACCGACGCGTCGGGAAGAGGCGTCACGCCCGCGGGCGCAGGTGCGGCTCAGGCGCGAAGTCCCTCGAGTCCCCGGGCGACGGCATCCGCCAGGCTCGTGGTGGGACGGCCGATCAGCTTGGAGAGGGTCTTCGATGCATCGACGAGTCCCCCCTGCGCGATGCCCTCGTCGGAGCTGACCAGCATGTTCACGAGCGGCTCGGGGAGGCCCGCCCCTGCGAGGGCGGCGCGGTAGGACTCGGGCGCCATGTCGGTGTAGCCGATGGTCCTTCCCACCTGCCGGGAGACCTCGGAGGCGAGCTCCTGCATGGTGAAGGACTCATCCCCGGCCAGCTCGTAGATCTGCCCCTCGTGGTCGCCCGAAGTCACCACCGCCGCTGCCGCCGCGGCGTAGTCGGCACGGGAGGCCGCCGAGATCCGACCGTTGCCGGCGCAACCGATGAACGTGCCGTTGTCGAGGGCCGACTTCAGATTCGAGGTGTAGTTCTCGAAGTACCACCCGTTGCGCAGGATGCAGTGGGGGAGGCCTGAGCGACGCAGCATCTCCTCCGTGGCGCGATGCTCGGTCGCGAGCACCTCCAGCGGCGACTGATCCGCGTGCAGCAGGCTGGTGTACGTCACGAAGGAGACCGTGGCCAACTTGGCCGCGTCCAGCAGCGAGCGGTGCTGGGCCTTCCGCTTCCCGACCTCGGAGGCGGAGATCATCAGCAGATGGTTCGCCCCATCCATCGCGGGGGCGAGCGTGTCGGGATCGTTGTAGTCCGCCTGGCGTACCTGAACGCCCCGGGCAGAGAGGTCTTCGAGCTTCGAGGGGGTGCGAGCCATCGCGATGAGCTCTTCGGCCGGGACCGTCTTCATCAGCTCCTGAAGCACATGTCGGCCGAGGTGCCCGCTTGCTCCGGTCACGGCGATCATTCGAAGTCTTCTCCAGCACGTCCTTTGAAGCGGTCCTGCATGGGCCAGCCGATGGCGTGCCCGACCCATCCTGCACCACCTGAGTTCGGGAATCGCCCCCTTCGTGCGGATCGCTCCCGGTCAGCTCCAGCCGCATTGCGCACGACAGTCAGGGTGGAATCGCGAGGACCGGTGCGGTCGCTGACTTCCTCCGAAAGGGGGCGTCGGCATAGCCTCACGGGATGCTCGGACATCGCACCATGACGGAGTGGATCACGGAGTACGCGAAGAGCCACCAGCATCCGGTGAATCGCTTCTGCCACACGCTGGGCATCCCCATGATCGCCGTGTCGATCCTGCTGGTGATCCCCGCGCTGCTGGTGTCGTCCCTCTGGCCGCTGGTCGGGGGACTCTTCGTGGTCGGGTGGATCCTTCAGTTCATCGGCCACGCCTTCGAGGGCAAGCCCCCCGAGTTCTTCAAGGACTGGAGGTTCCTCTTCGTCGGCCTGCGCTGGTGGTTCGCCAAGATGGCCGGGAAGGTCTGAGCCACCTTCCACCCGGAGGTGCTTGGCGCTCGCCTCCCATGAGACGTCCGGCGAGAAGCTGAGCCCGGGACTGCGTGACAGCGACGACGCTGCGCGAGGGGACGTCAGCCGGAACCGCGACCAGGAGCTCGCCGGCGGATGACGGGCGAGGCGGCGTGAAGGGTGGGCGTGGATGGCGGCTCCTTCCCTCGACCCCACCTGAACGCCGATAGCCGCCTCGTCGGGCCGGCATCCGAGCGGCCCGTCCCGGGAGGCGCAGGCCGCCACCACCCGAGTTGACTTTGGTCCTCATGGCCGGCATGCCTCCATCCGGTTGAACGGATGAAGGACGCGCGCGCCCCTCAGGTCTACTCGCAGCTCTCCGCCCTGGCGGACCCCACCCGGGGCCGGCTGCTGCTTGCCCTGGATCGTCAGGAGCTCGCGGTGACCGAGCTGGCGTCGGCGCTGCGCCTGCCGCAGTCCACCGTCAGCCGCCACCTGCGCACCCTCGCCGATGAGGGGTGGATCTCCGCCCGCGCCGAGGGCACCAGCCGCCGCTACCGGATGGCGACCGAGTCGCTGCCGGGATCGATGCGCCGCCTGTGGGCCGCCGTGAAGGAGCCGGTCTCCGCCCTGCCCGGCGCCGCCGAGGATTCCGAGCGGCTCCGCGAGGTCCTCGCCGCCCGGCGCGACGCTTCGCAGGCCTTCTTCCACTCCGCCGCGGGTCGCTGGGATCGCCTGCGGGCAGAGCTCTTCGGCTCCCAGATCGAGCTGGTCGCGCCCCTCGGGCTGCTGGATGAGGGGTGGGTGGTCGGCGATCTCGGCTGTGGGACCGGCGCCGTCTCCCAGGCCCTGGCCGGAGCGGTGGCGAAGGTCATCGCCGTGGACGGTTCGCGCGCCATGCTCGCTGCCGCGAAGCAGCGCCTCGCCGACGAGGCCAACGTGGAGCTGCGCGCCGGCGAGCTCGAGGCCCTGCCGGTCGAGGACGAGGAGCTGGACGCCGCGCTCCTGGTGCTGGTCCTCCACCACGTCCCCACCCCGGCCGCCGCGCTCGCCGAGGCCGCGCGGGCCCTCAAGCCCGGGGGCCGCCTGGTGGTGGTGGACATGCTCCCCCACGATCGCGAGGCCTACCGCGACGACATGGGCCACGTGTGGCTCGGCCTGCCGACCCGCGATCTGCAGCGCTGGCTGCGCGAGGCGGGACTCGAGCCGCTGCGCACGCGCACCCTTCCGCCGGTCAGCGGCGCCCGGGGCCCGCCCCTCTTTCTCTCCACCGCGCGCAAACGGCCGCCCGCCAGGCGCGCATCACGACGACGTTCCTGAAGTCCCAACACACGGAGTTCCAAGCATGAGCCAGACCGCACTGAAGACGTCCACCGACGCGAAGCGCCCGCCGTTCAAGGTCGCCGACCTCTCCCTCGCCGAGCTCGGCCGCAAGGAGATCACCCTCGCCGAGCACGAGATGCCCGGCCTGATGGCGCTGCGCGAGGAGTACGCCGGCAAGTTCCCCCTCAAGGGCGCGAAGATCATGGGCTCGCTGCACATGACCGTGCAGACCGCCGTGCTCATCGAGACGCTGGTGGATCTCGGCGCCGACGTGCGCTGGGTGAGCTGCAACATCTTCTCGACCCAGGACTCCGCGGCCGCGGCGGTCGTCGTCGGTCGGGGCGGGACCGTGGAGGACCCGAAGGGCGTGCCGGTCTTCGCCTGGAAGGGTGAGACCCTCCCCGAGTACTGGTGGTGCACCGAGCAGGCGCTGATGTGGCCGGACGGCTCGGGCCCCAACATGCTGCTCGATGACGGTGGCGACGCCACGCTCCTCATCCACAAGGGCGCCGAGTTCGAGAAGGCCGGGAAGATCCCCGAGTTCGATCCCGAGAACGATCCCGAGGAGTACGGCGTCATCCTCGAGCTGCTCCGCCAGGAGGCGGTCGCCAACCCGGGCCGCTGGACGCGCGTCGCCGAGGGCATCAAGGGCGTGACCGAGGAGACCACGACGGGCGTCCACCGCCTGTACGAGATGATGAAGGCGGGCACCCTGCTGTTCCCGGCCATCAACGTGAACGACTCGGTGACCAAGTCGAAGTTCGACAACATCTACGGCTGCCGCCACTCGGTCATCGACGGCCTCAACCGCGCCACCGACGTGATGATCGCCGGCAAGGTCGCGGTGGTCTGCGGCTTCGGCGAGGTGGGCAAGGGCTGCGCCCAGGCGCTCCGCGGTCAGGGTGCGCGCGTCATCGTCACCGAGATCGATCCCATCTGCGCGCTGCAGGCGGCGATGGAGGGCTACGAGGTCCGCACCGTGGACGACGTGGTCTCCACCGCCGACATCTTCATCACCGCGACCGGCAACTTCGACGTCATCACCGCCGAGCACATGTCCAAGATGAAGGACAAGGCGATCGTCGCGAACATCGGCCACTTCGACAACGAGATCGACATGGCCGGGCTCAAGAAGGTCCCGGGCATCAAGCGCAACAACATCAAGCCCCAGTTCGACGAGTTCATCTTCCCGGACGGCCACGGGGTGCTGATCCTCGCCGAGGGCCGCCTGATGAACCTGGGCTGCGCCACCGGCCACCCGAGCTTCGTCATGTCCAGCAGCTTCACCAACCAGGTGATGGCGCAGATCGAGCTCTTCACGCGCACCGACGCGTACGAGACCAAGGTCTACGTGCTGCCCAAGCACCTGGACGAGAAGGTCGCGCGCCTGCACCTCGGCAAGCTCGGCGTGAAGCTGACCCAGCTCAGCGACGCCCAGTCGAAGTACCTCAACATCCCGGCCGAGGGCCCCTACAAGCCCGAGCACTACCGCTACTGAGCGCGTCCGCGGGGGCGTCCGGGTCCGGAGGGTCCGGGCGCCTCACCGCGGGTCTCCGGACTCCGCTTCCCCTCGCCCAGAGCGGGAGGGGCGGGGATCGGTGAGGGTGGCCCGGTGCGGACGACCTCCACGTCCACCACCACCGGGCCGTCCTGCCCCAGGGGCAGCTCAAGCGCCTCCATGAGCGCGTCCCGTGCTCGGGTCAGCCGGCTCTGGAAGGCCACCATCGAGCGGCGGACCTGGAGGGGCATGTCCTCGGTGTAGCGCGCGTACCAGCGCACCTCATCGAGCAGCTCGTAGAACGCGCTCACCGCGTCCTGCGCCGGAATGCCCAGCTGTACCACGTCCTCGAAGCGCAGCTGATCGAAGCGGCTGGCCAGCGTCTCCAGCAGGGGCTCCCGACTGCGGCGCTGCGAGAAGATGGTCACCATCTCGTCCGCGCGGGTCGTCAGCCGACGCACGATGTGGAACGCGTCCAGGGCGATGAGGTGCGCGATGCGCCCCCGGGCCTCTTCGGCCTTCGTCTGCTTGCGGCGGGCGGCCATGTCGCGCGCAGCTTAGCTGAAGCCAGCGGGTGGACGTCGCGGGCGCTCCGCTCCAATCAGCCGCGTTCTGCCACTCGGATGGGTGGTGACAGCCCTGTCCGGCGCGCGGAAGCAGCGACCGTTCCGTCTTTGCGCGGTTTGCCCGGGACCCGAGCGGCGTGAGGCGCGGTGATCATGGCCCCGGGTCGCACAGTCTTTGCGCTGTCACCGGCTTTCGGCCTATCTGCTGCTCCATGGATCGCTCCCTCATTCAACGTTGGCGCTCGGCGCTGGCGCTGCTCCTGGTGCCGGTGGCGCTCGGCGGCTGTGGCTTCATCCCGGCCGAAGACGCCCCGACCCTGGTTTCGCACCGCGCAGCGGCCGGACGCTTCCCCGAGAACTCCCGCTCCGCCATCCGCGCGGCGCTCGACGCCGGTGACGCGGCCCTCGAGGTCGACGTCGTCCTCACCCGCGACCAGGTCCCGGTGCTCTCCCACGACGCGTGGTTGGACGCGGAGCTGTGCACGCGTGCGGACGGCTCGGCGCTCCCGGCCGACGAGAAGATCCGCATCATGGATCTCACCTACCTCGAGCTCATCAACGGCTACCGCTGCGGCGGGATCGAGGATCCCGAGACCCCGGGCGCCGAGGTCGTCGAGGACACCCACGTGACCCTCGCCGAGCTGCTCATCGAGCTCATCGGCCATCCCGAGGTCACCCTCCAGCTCGACATCAAGCAGGACCCCGAGGACACGCTCGACGCGAACACCTACGCCGCGGTGATCCTCGGCCACTGGAACCTCGCGAACCTGCCCAACCCCATGTACGTGACGGCGATCTTCCCGGAGACCCTGCGGGCCTTCGAAGGACGGCAGCCGGAGATCACCACGCTGCGCATCTGGCCCAATTTCCCGCCGGGCTCGAACTCCACGCTGGTGGGTCTCGGCAACGAGTTCACCCGCATGTTCGGTTTCCAGGAGCTGGTGCAGCTCATCGAGGAGGCCGAGGCGGACGGGATCGCCATCGCCTACCAGGTCGCCGATCGCGGCGCGATGGAGGTGGTGCGGCAGGCCGGCTACCAGACCGCGCTCTGGACCGCCAACTCCGAGGCCGCGCTGGAGGTCTTCTGCACCTGGCCCATCGACTACCTCATCACTGACTACCCGGAGCGTGCCCCGTGTCGTTGATGCTCGCGCTGCTCGGCAGCAGCATGCTCGCCAGTGCCCCGGTCCAGTTCGACCGGATCGACATCCTGAACGAGCAGGTCCCCACCTTCCTGCACTACGACGTTCCCACGACGAAGGCCTACCCGCTGGGGACGGCCATGCGCTTCGTGGAGCAGCTCAACGTCTCCTTCACCCTGCCGGTGCGGGGGCTCTACGCGAACGCCTCGCTGCGCAGCCAGGGCCTCACCTACGAGGGCACGCTGCTGCCCGGCGCCAACGGACGCGGCCTCTTCTGGATGGCCGGCATCTCCACGCGACTGCTCATGCCGTATGGCGCGCAGGTGGGGCTCGCGTACCGCGTGGGCTTCGTGAGGCTCTCCGTCGGCGTCCAGGCCGCCAGCGGATCGACCTGGGCCCGCCCGAACTGGAACCAGTGGCAGGTGCTCCCCACGGTCGGACTCGGCTTCGGTCCCAACGTGGGCGCCGCGCCCCGCTGACAGCGCACGCCCCTGACGCATCCGTGTCGGGGGTAGACTCCCGTCCCCATGTCCAGCGACTACGCCGCCATGGGGGCGCTGCGGCTCGAGCCGCAGTCGATCTCGAGCCAGAGCGCGCGCCGCCACCCGCTCGCGGCCTTCACCCTGCTCGAAGGCGGAGACGTCTTCGAGCGTCGGGGTGCGCCTTCCTCCGGAAGCCGCCTTCACGCCACGCGCTGGCTCGAGCGCTGCGTCGAGATCGCCCCGCACGGGGCGGATGAGGCGCAGGTCCAGCAGGTCCGCGCGGACATGGTGCGGCAGCTCTCCGGCAACCCCACGCTGGTGGCGCGCATGGAGCTCGCCCGGCCGATCCACGTGGACCTCGTTCCACCGAAGCAGCCCCTCTCCCGCTTCGGTTTCCCCCGCGGTCTACCGTCCACGGTCTCCGGCCTCTTCTGGGATCGTCCGGATTGGAAGGTGGCGCGCATGGCGCTGCGGCAGGAGCATCTGGCGGAGGACGGTCACCTGGTCTTCCACGAGCTCGCCCACGCCATCTACTTCCTCGCCTTCACCGAGGAGGAGCGCGCGCTCATCCACCGTCTGCAGCTCCCGGTGTACCGCTCACGACGCGCGGTGGATGAGGTCTTCGCCATCTACAGCGAGCGCGAGTTCATCCCCGCCTTCAGGGAGCCCGACCTGAGGGCCCCGGGCATCTACGGTCTCGCACGTGCGCGCTGGGACATGCGTCACGTGTTCACCCGCTTCGTGCGCCACCTCTACCACCCGGATCGTCCACTGCCCGGGGCGGGGTTCGCTGCGGGGGACTCGGGTTGGCTAGGGTAGGCCCATGTCCAGACCTCCTTGCGCAGCCTGCGGAGCCCAGACCCAGCTCATCTTCATCCGCGACGTCGAGCTCGACGCGTGCACCGTCTGTCAGGGCCTGTGGTTCGACGAGGGGGAGCTGGAGAAGGTCTCCGGCGAGCGCCCGCGCTTCTCGCCCCTGTCGGGAGGCTCGGGCCGGGACTGTCCGCGGTGTGCCTTCCGGATGCGCAGCGGCCTCATCCAGCGCAACCTCCACGTCGAGAACTGCCGCCCCTGCGAGGGGTATTACCTGGACGCCGGCGAGCTCGAGCGGCTGGTGCAGGAGGAGCTGGAGGTCTTCATCCCCGGCAGCCACGCGCCTCCCCCCGAGCCGGTGGTGGTGGCGCCTCCCGATCCCCGCGTCGCTGCTCCGGCCGTGGCAGCGGCTTCGACCACGGCACCGCAGCCTCCGTCGGACCGCGTGGCGTCCCAGCCGCCGCCGCAGGCCCCCTCCGACTTCTGGGGGACGCCGACCGGTCAGAGCGGGTTCGAGTGCATCGTCTGCAACGCACGCTTCCCCATGACCGACGGGAACTTCTACCGGGGCGCGTTGGCGTGCCGCGGGTGCACGCCGCAGGTGCAGACGACCCGCTCCGAGCGCGCCGCCGGGAACGGGAACTACGAGGAGTCGTGGGATGCCACCCCGATCGGACGCATCGCGAAGCTGCTGGGCGTCTACAGCCTCTCCGGCGCGGCGATCCGGGGGACGCGCCGGCGCTGGTGGTAGCGGAGCCCGCGCGCGTCGGGAGGGTCCGCGCAGGCCGTGTCGGTCCCGTCCTGGCGAGGGAGACGCGCGCGGACAAGCGGCTGACCCATCAGGCGTCGAACAACCTCCGCGGCAGGCGCTCTTCCATCGCGGCGACCATCGCCTCGAAGTCGGCGTAGCGGGCAAACATGCGCGCCTGCAGTCGCCACTCCCCTTCGACCAGGTGCACCACGAGCGTGTCGCGCTCGGGGCCTTCACGGGTGAAGGAGCGGACCTCACTCCAGCCGAGCGACACCGGCTCTCCGCCCATCGGCCGCGCGAAGGTGACGCCCAGGGGCGTGATCAAGGCGCCATACCCCTCCCGCGGCCGCAGCCTCCACCACGAGACGAAGAAGGCACCGGCCAGCAGGGCCGCCCCGGCGAGGCGCATCCACGCCGAAGCCCCCCGCCCCTGAGCGATGTCCCAGGCAGACCAGGCGATGAGGGGGAGCGCCAGCAGGAGGCCCACCAACAACCCGCGGCGGGTTCCGGCGGGCCGATAGGGATGGAAGGTGCGCGGGCTGTCGGACTCGGCCATGGGCGGGGAGTCTAAGGACTCGAGCCTCCGGGCGACACCTCCAGAGGCGCCACGGTCCCCGCCCTGACATGCAGCCAGAGCGTCCCCTCACCGGCCGCGGCATGCACCAGTCCCGCGTCGGTGGTGGTGAGGACGGTCTGCGCGCCGCTCCCGGCCACGTACCGCATGAGGTAGGCGTTGCGCTCGGGATCGAGCTCACTGCTGACGTCGTCGAGCAGCAGCATGGGACGCACGCCCGCGCTCTCCTCGAGGTTCTCGATCTCGGCGACCTTCCAGGCGATGACCATGGCGCGCTGCTGCCCCTGGCTGGCGTAGGCGCGTGCGCTGCGGCCGGCAAGCTGCAGCTTCAGATCATCCGCATGGGGGCCGATGCTGGTGAAGCCACGCTCCAGGTCCGTGGCCTCCCGCGAGGCGAGCCCCTCGAGGAGCGCCTGCGCGAGGGAGGCCTCGTCCGCGGCGTCGAAGTCGAAGGACTCGGGGAGGCCGCGTGGGCGATAGGCGACCCGCGCGGTTCCCTCGGACCGCCCGATGGAGGCGAAGGCGCGGGTCACCCGGGGGGACAGCTCCGCGACCAGGGCGCGGCGCCGGGACCAGAGCCTCGCGCCGTGATGGGCCAGCGTCCCGTCGAAGGCCTCCCGAAGTTCGCGGGGGGCCTTCTCCCTCAGGAGGGTGTTACGGCCCTTGAGCGCCCGGCCATAACTGCGCGACTCGGCGAGGTAGGCGGGATAGCGGTTGAAGACCGCCCGATCGAGGAACAGCCGGCGCGCTTCGGGGCTCCCCTTCACCACCGCCAGGTCGTCGGGGGTGAAAGCCACCACCGACACGCCGCCGAAGTAGGACTCCAGCGAGGCGGCCTTCTTCCCGTCCACCCGGGCCTGCCGGACGCCCCCCTCGACGGTGACCGACACCTCCCGCTCCGCGCCGCCGAGCAGGAAGAGGCCGGTCACCTCGGTCTTCGGGTCCCCGAACCGCACCAGCTCCTTGAGCCTCCCGGCACGCAGCGGCTTGAGGGTGCAGAGGAAATAGAGGGCCTCGAGCAGGTTGGTCTTCCCCTGCCCGTTGTCCCCCACGACCACGGTGATGCCCTCGGCAGGGCTGAGGACGACCCGCTCCAGGTTGCGGAAGGACTGAAGCTCGAGTCGAAGCAGGCGCACGGCGGACAGAGCATGCGCTGGGAGACGCCCGAGCGCGAGCCCTTCCACAGGGAGACCCGCACCTCATGCTAGGAGGCGGAGCATGCGTCAGATCTGGATCCCCCGTGCCGGTGCCCCTGAAGTCCTCGAGCTGCGAGAAGCCCCCGATCCAACGCCCGGTCCCGGCCAGGTCCGCGTCCGCGTGGAGGCTGCCGGGGTGAACTTCGCGGACATCATGGGGCGCCTGGGCGTCTACCCCGACCTGCCCCCGATGCCGGTGGTGCCGGGGTACGAGTTCGGCGGCCGGGTGGATGCGGTGGGCGAGGGGGTCGACGCCGGGTGGATCGGCAAGGACGTGCTGGGCCTCTGCCGCTTCGGCGGCTACAGCGACGTGGTCTGCGTGCGCGAGAACCAGCTCACGGAACGTCCGGAAGGCATGTCCGCCGAGGAGGGCGCGGCCATCCCGGTCAATTACCTCACGGCCTATCAGCTGGTGGTGGTGATGGGAGGCCTCAGCGCCGGGGAGACGGTGCTCGTGCACTCGGCGGGCGGCGGCGTGGGCATCGCGGCCACCCAGCTCGCACTTCACCGTGGGGCGACGGTCATCGGCACCGCGTCCAGGGGGAAGCACGACTTCCTCCGCGGGCTGGGCGTCTCCCACTGCATCGACTACCGCTCCGAGGACTTCGTGGAGCGGGTGAAGGACATCACGAACGGGCGCGGCGTGGAGCTGGTCCTCGATGCCGTGGGGGGCTCCTCCTTCAAGAAGAGTTACCGCTGTCTCGCGCCGAGCGGGCGGCTTGGGATGTTCGGCTTCTCCGCAGCGGTCGCCGGCAAGGAGAAGAGCCTGCTCAGCTACCTCAAGGGCGCCGCCGCCATGCCCTGGTTCGACTTCAACCCGGTGGCCCTCATGAACGGCAACAAGGGCGTCTTCGGCGTGAACCTCGGGCGGATGTGGGGCGAGCCGGAGCGCGTTCGCGGATGGCTTGCCGCGCTGGTCGAGCTGTACCGCGAAGGCGTGGTGCGGCCGAAGGTCGACAGCACCTTCCCCTTCGAGGACGCCGCCGGCGCCCACCACCGGATTCAGGATCGCCTCAACGTGGGAAAGGTCCTGCTGGTCAGCCGCCGAGGCTGATCCTCCAGGATCCCGACGACACCGCGCACGTGCGCACCGACGCCCGGCCCACCGCCGGTGCACCGCGTGTCTTCAGGCGTTGGTGACGCCGGGGCCTTCGGCCCATCTGGCCACCAGGTCCACGAGGGCGTCCGCGGCACCTGCGTCCCTTCCTCCGCGGAGCAGGCACGCGCGCAGGTTGAGCTTCAGGTCCATCAGGTCCGCGTCCTCCTCGCCCGAAGCCTCGGCCGCGCGCGCCCAGCCGAGCAGCTCGGAAGCGGAGACGCCGGGATGGAAGCTCTCCGGCGGGGCCGAGGTGGCGAGCGCGAGTTGGAGGAGCGCCCGGCGCGGAGCGGGGGCGTCCTCCACCTCTGCCCGCAGTTCCGGAAGCCGGCTGCCGCCTGCCTCCAACCACGCGACCAGCAGCGGCCTCACCTCCTCCTCGCGGACACGCACCGGCGCGACCAGTTGCTCGGCCAGGCCGCGCAGGCGTGCGCCTGCGAGGTCGGTCCAGAAGATCGCCGCCGCCAGCTGCGAGGCGCCGTGACGGGGACGTCCGACCGGTGCCGACCGCGCCACCTTCCACACGACGTCGATCACCCTGCCGGAGAGGTCCGCCCGAAGCAGTTGCAGGCGCAACGACTCGATGGCGGCGCTCGCGCGTGCGTGCGCTTCGAGGACCCCGCGCAGGCCGGGCTCGGGTGGCAGGCATGCCAGCGCGTTGAGGCGGGGGCCCCGGGAAGCAAAGGGTTGCAGCGCCTGGGCCTCGCTCAGGGCCAGCTGAAGCGCGGGCAGGTTCCGCAGAAGCAACCGGCGGGCGAGGGCCCAGCCCTCCCGTTCGTCCCGCGGCTGGGACTGCAGCTCGACCACAGACGCCTCGAGATCTCCGAGGAGATCGCTCAGAGCGCGGGTTCGTTCCCGGTTGAGACGTCTGGCCGCCCGCGCCTGGAGTCGTCCGCGCGCGTCGCGGACCCGGGAGAGGTGGCGTTGCAGGCGGGCCACCCCGGGCACGTCGGGTTCAAGTGCGATGCGTTGGCAGAGCCGGTCCATCCTGGCGTCCACCTGGGGAAGCGCGATGCGGACCTCGCGCAGGAGTTCGAGGGAGGCGGCCACGCGGGTGTGCCAGGAGAGGGGCGAGAGCAGCGCGGTCAGTCCCAGGAAGCGCAGGCGTGCGACCTCCAACTGATCGGCGGCATCCGGCTCGAGCCAGGGGAGGTCCTCAAGTGGGTCCACGATGGCCTGCGAGATCATGGCGCTCCTTCCGGCCATCCGGGGGTCGGTCGGCCTCCTCCACGGTAGATCGGTGCTTGGCCCCCTCCCGGCCACTGCCGACGCTGGACGCGTTGCGCCAATCGTTCTCCCGACGGTCGACCGGATCCCACGACCCGTTGAGTGCACACCGGGAAGAGGACCGAAGACTGCGCAACAGCCGTCAGCGCGGCGCGGGGGCCACGTCGGTCACCTTCGCGCCCGGGAGCTGGTCGGCATAGGCGGCCGCGACCCGTACGAAGCGCCCGCGTCCGAGCCCGGTGACGTACTGGCGGAGCGTGGCGCGGGTGGCGCCCACGTAGAAGAGGGAGCGGCGCGTCCGCTCGGTCTCGCGGGGATCGTTGCGCGGGCGATCCCGCATCAGCCAGTCGATGTCGTCGAGCGCATCGGCCCCCACCAGGAAGACGACCGGACTCTCGTGGCCCTTGGCGGACATGATGGTGGTCACCCGCACGTGATCCGCACCGGTGGGGGGAAACGACTCCGGCTGCGCGCCGTGTTTGCCGCCGTAAGCCACGGCGCGGATCCCGGCCTCCTCCAGGCTCTGCGCCCAGGAGGCGGTGTTCTTGAGGGTCACCACCAGGACCTCGGCGGGCGTCAGCCCCTCCCCGAAGAGGCGCGAGAGCTCCTGGGCCAACCACCGGACCTCCTCCGCCTGGCTCGAGAACCCGCGGACGATGGGGACCGTGCCCTCCCGCTCGGTGTAGCCCACCTGGTACAGGGGACCGCCCTCGCCGGGAGCTTCCAGGAGGCCGTGCTCGATGAGGTCGCGGGTGCGGATGAAGGCACGCATGCCGGGGCTCGGAACCCCGTGGAGCCGCAGTGGATCCAGCACGGTGTTGAAGGCGAGGTCGAGGATCTGCCGCGGGCTGCGGAAGGACTCTCGCAGCACGCGGGTGCGGCCGGAGAAGGAGAGGGACTCCGGGAGTTTCTCCCGCATGTCCTCCAGCGCGGAACGGCCGTAGATGTTCTGCGAGTCGTCGAGGAAGAGGTGCAGGGGCCGCTGCTGGCGTCCGTTGACCTCCACCGGATCGATGGCGTCGTAGAGCGCGGTGAGCTGCTCGGCCTCGAGGTCCTGCGCTTCATCGACGAAGACCGCGCTGTAGCGCTCCCCGGTGAGCGCGCGGTCGGCGTGGGCGATGCGCACGCGGGAGAAGTAGGGCGCGATGGAGCCGCCGCGGGTCCGGTTCCGCAGCGCCTCCTTCAGCATGTCGCGGATGAGGGGTGCGAGGCTGCGGTTGAAGAAGGTGATGAGGATGCGGCCTTCACGGCGCTCGACGAGCGTGCGGGCGGCCCACTCCACGAGCACCCAGGTCTTGCCGCTGCCGGCCACCCCACGCACCACGTGGTGGCCCTCGTCCACCCGGCGCTCCACCAGGGCCACCTGCTCCCGCGTCGGCAGGGGACGCACCTGCGCCTTGGCGGTGAGCTCCTCCGGAAAGGTCTTCGGCGGGCGGCGATTGGGTAGCGCCCCCCGGAGGGGGAGATCGATGCGGGCCGCCCGCAGGCCAGCGGCGCCCTTGGCGTCGACCAGCAGCGGTTGGAGCTGCCCCAGCAGCCGCCAGGGAACCTGCGCATGGGCTTCGGCACGTGAGGCCAGGACGTAGAGGTATTCGCGCGCGCGGCTGACGGCGACGTTGAGCAGTGCGGTCAGCTCATTCGCCGGGAAGGGGCGGCCGGCGTTCACCGTATCGACCAGGACCACGTCCGCCTCGGTCCCCTGCTGGCTGTGTACGGTGGAGGCGATGAAGGACCCGGTGGGAAGCCCCCGGGACGCAGCCTCACGGCGGAGCCACTCCGCCTGGGCGCGGTAGGGCGTGATGGCGAGCACGCGCAGCCCCGCAGCGATCGCCGGTGCTGCGAGCTCCAGCGTCAGCTGTCCGGAGGCCTCCCGCTGGTACCCGCGCCCACGCGCACCCCGCTCGGCGTGGATGTGCTGGCCACCTCCGAGCGAACGGTCGAGCACGACCCACCCCGCCCGCACATCGGGGAAGGGCGGAGGAACGCGGCGATGGGTGCGGGTGGAGGGCCCCTCGGCGTCGACCAACATGCCCTCATAGGCAAAGCGGCTGACGACCTGGGAGATGTCGGGATGCATGCGGTGTTGCGCGCGGAGCAGCACCACGTCCGGGCGCTTCGCATCCCGGCGCGCGTCGGTGAGATGGGACATCGGCGAAGCACGCAGCCACCGCCGAACGCCGGTCTGGACGCCTTCGGCGCGCGAGCTCGCCTGTGACACCGGGCCGAGCTGCAGGGGATCGCCCGCCCACAACACGCCACGCGCCAGAGGCACCAGGAGCGCGGCCGCGGCGCGGGACACCATGCCTGCCTCGTCCACAACCAGCTTGTCGAAGTGCGTCTCGCCCCCGAGTTCGGAGACCAGCTTGAGGGCACGGTGCACCGTCAGCACCACCAGTCCCACCTGGTCGGAGCGCACCAGGCGCGCGGTCGGATCCTTGAGCTCCCGCCGGGCCTGAACCGCCTCGGCCCGGACCTGGGCGAGCTCATCCGGGGGCGTCCCCTGCGCCTCGGCCAGACGCAGACGCGCCTCGGCCTCCGCGCGCGCCTGGGCGTGTTCGACGACATCGGGGTCGAGCACCATGCGGGGAAAGGCGAGCGAGAGCTCCGAGCCGACGCCGATTCCTCCCCGATGCACCCGGCAGCGGCCGCCATGCTCCAGTGCGTCGGCGTCGCTGAGCATCCGCCCCACGCGCATGGCGAGGGTGTCGGCGGCGCGGTTGGTCGGAGCCACCGCCAGAACGCGGAGGGAGGGATCGGCCTGGAGCGCGTCCGCGATGAGCCGTGCGGCCGCCTCGGTCTTGCCCGTTCCCGGCGGCCCCCAGAGGTGACCCCAGGGCAGCGTCCAGAGGTCCCGGGGCGTGCGTTCGACCCCGGGTTCCAGATCTTCACCACGGGCGCCGTGTCCCTCCACGCCCACCAACGCCTCTGCCAGCCGCTGCGGCTCCTTCGCATAGGCGATCGCCGCGTCCCTCGCGGCCTGGGAGAAGTCGAAGGGGGCGAAGACCCAGCGCTCGGCCTCGAGGACCTCGGACTCGGAACGCAGCTCGCGGGTGGTCTGCGCGTAGACCCGGCCGTCGTCGGGATCCACGTGGAGGATCTCGCCGTGGAAGCAGCAGGTCTCCTCCCCCACAAAGCCCAGCAGGGAGCCCCCCACCCAGTCCGGCTCCGGCGCGCGGTCGCTGATCAGCGAGACGATTCCGGGCGGCGTCAGGGTGACCTCGCGCACCTCGGGCAGCGGCCGCCCCCGGTACAGTCCGCCCTCGGCTTCGAGGGCCGGCAGGAAGTCTCCCGGAAGTCCCTCGATCTCATTGAGCCGGGCGTCGCCCAATGCGGCGGGACGCGCCCTGGCCCGCGCGGTCCGGGAGAGCCGCTGGAGTCGCTCCGCGATCGCCGGATCCCAGCCTCCCTCGCCGCCATGCTGCGCGAGCTCGGATTCGAGCGCGGCGATCAGGCTTTCGAGTTTCGGTGTGGAGGGGGGCGACATGAGGGGCGGAGGGGCGCCACCGTATCGCTTTCCGATCCGCTTTTCGTGGGTTGCGGACGGGATGCGCCCGAGGCGCAGCAGGGCGCCGGGTCCGTCATGCCGTCGCGCGCGGGCGCCGGTCCGGGATGCCCATTTGCCTGCGCCCCGTCCTCCCCCTAGCTTGCCGCGCCATGTTCTGGCTCAGCGTCGTGTTCGCAGGTCTTGCGGCCCTCCTTCACGTCCTCTTCTTCGTGATGGAGAGTATCCGTTGGCGGCATCCGCGCGTCTGGAAGACCTTCGGGATCCAGGATCAGGCCACCGCCGACACCCTGTGGCCGATGGCCTACAACCAGGGCTTCTACAACCTGTTCCTCGCCATCGGCGCGGCCGTGGGACTCGTGCTGCTCCTCACCGGGAACGCAGCGGCGGGACGCACGCTGACGCTGTTCTGCCTGGCCTCGATGTTCGGAGCCGGGCTGGTGCTCTCCTCGACCGGGCCCGGATACCGGCGGGGCGCCCTGATTCAGGGGACGCCTCCCCTCATCGGCATCATCCTGATGTGGCTCTCCACCGGCCCAGGTTGATGCGCCAACCTGAGGAAGGCGGCGCGACCCTTTGACGGGGGCAACCTCGTGACCGGCAGCGCAGGCTCAGCTGCGAAGAACTGCCCCTTCGACCGGGCTGAGGTCCCCTCATGCGTCGGGTGATGCATCGTCGCTGAAGACCGCCTGCAAGTTGGGCGACGAGAGAACCCTCACGGTCCAGCGTTCCAGCTCCGGAAGGGATGCGCGGGAGAGTCGGTCCGTCACCCTGACCGGCAGCTCTCCGAAGCGGGAGGTCAGCAGCACGACGAGGAGCGAGCGGGCGCCTTCTGCGCGACCTTCTGCGCGACCTTCTGCACGTCCTTCTTCGCGATGCTTCAACGCGAACTCGCTTCTCCATTCGTAGCCGGGCTCCGACACGATCGCCTCCATGACCGCCCACGCCACCGCGGTCAGCTCGGATTCCAAGACGTCCGAATATAGTAACCGCCTGCTTCTGGGCACTTGCAGGAGCCCGTACTCGGCGGCGATGACGGCTCGCGCCGCGATCTCCGGGGGACCTTTGAGGTGCATGATCGCCGACAGCACGGCGAGGGCCGGGTCCCTGGCCGCTTCCTGCTGATCCGTGATGGCCCGGACATGGGCAGGCGACAGGACGAGCGGCCGGACGGAGCCTCCGTTCCCCAAGGGAATGGGCTTCGCCGCCCGTCGCGCTACCGACGCATCCGGCGCGACCACCAGGAGCAGGGTGGGACAGCCATATCGCGCCCGGGCCGCGGCCTCGTACAGCGGCCAGCTGGAGCGTTTGCGCGCATTCCAGGCGAGCTGAACCTCCACCACGATGACCAGACGCTCGGCACCCGACGGGCCCACCACCACGATCGCATCCGGCCGCAGCTCCAGCGCGCCCTGGCTCAGATTCTCCGAGGTGCTCAACACGGAGGAGTCCGGGTCGGTCGGGACCACATGTCCCATTGAGCGCGCGAGGTCCACTCCCAGCGAGGGGTGCTCGCGGAAGAGGGACACCAGGGCTTCGTGGACTGCGCCGGGCATGGAGGTCAGCCTCGCGCGGAGGTCTGACACCCGGTGCCGGCACACGGGGAGGCAGCGGCGGACAGGGTCGTCCGCCGGACCTCAGACCCGCATGGGCATGACGACGGCGGTGAAGGTGCGGTCACCCGGACCGCGCAGCACGCCCGGGCTGTGCTCGTCACCGAGCTCCAGCGCGACCTCGTCCTGCTCGAGCACGCTGAGCACGTCCACCAGGTACTTGGCGTTGAAGCCGATGGAGAAGGCGGGTCCCTGGTAGGCGACCTCGAGATCGTCCTTCGCCTCACCCAGGTCCGGGTTATGGCTGGCGATGCGCAGCTGGTTCTCGCTGAGCGCCAGGCGGATGGCGTTGCTCTTGTCAGCGCTCATCAGCGCGATGCGCTTGAGCCCTTCCACGAAGCGCAGCTTCGGCACGCTGATCACCCGCTCCCCTTCCTTGGGGATCACGCGCTGGTACTCGGGGAACTGCCCATCAATCAGGCGCATCACCATGGTGAGGCCCGACTTCTTGAACAGCGCCGAGCTCTCCGCGAAGCCCAGGAAGCATTCGGCGTCCGGCGCCTCATCGAGGAGGCGGCGCAGCTCCATGAGACCCTTGCGGGGGATGATGACCCCACCCTTGAGGCCGAAGTCGCCGGACAGCTCGCGCTCGATCAGGCTGAGGCGGTGACCGTCGGTCGCCACCATCCGGACCTTCTGGTCCTCGCGCGGCTCAAAGAACACGCCGTTGAGGATGTAGCGGGTCTCGTCGGTGGAGATCGCGAAGGACGTCTTGCGGATCATCTCCAGGAGGGTGGCGCCCGCAATCTTCACCAGGGGCGCGTTCTCCTCCTTGGGGAGCTTGGGGTACTCTTCCGGAGCCGTGCCGACGATCTTGAAGTGGGCGGCGCCGCTGGTGATGTCGACGTAGTTGTTGGCGAGCTTCTTGAGCGAGACCTGGGCATCGGGGAGGTTGCCCACGATGTCGGAGAGGTACTTCGCCGAGACCGTCACCGAGCCGGGCTTCGCCACCTCAGCGGGGTGCTCGCTCACCACACCGATGTCGAGATCGAATGCAGTGACGCTCAACCCGTCCTGGTCCGCCGTGAGCAGCACGTTGGCCAGAATCGGCATCGTCGTCTTCCGCTCCACGATGCCCAGGGAGCGGTGCAGCGCCTTCTTCAGCTCGTCGACCGCAATACGGAGTTCCATAGGATGGGGGCGGGTTTAGACCCTGCCACTCGGGACGTCAAACTTCCTCCGCCTCTGCCAGCCCCACGTTGTCTCCCGCCAGAAAGGACGTCTGACCGTGATCCGCCCCCTCCTCTCCTCCCTCGTGATCATCGGCGTCCTCAGCGGATGTGGCGCGGGGAAGGCGCAGCGTCCTGCCCCCATCACGGAGCTGCCTCCACCGGCGGAGGCAGAGCGGGATCCCGGGATTCCCCGTGAGGCGCCTCCGTCCGCCCGGAATCCCCGGACGCCTCCGCTCCCTCCACGGCCCTCACCGTCACCTTCCGGAGGTCGGACCGGCTCGACCCCGCCCCCACGGACCTCCGATCCGGGGATTCCGAGCACCTCGCCCGGCGCCCCCCCTCCCGCCGCCACCCCGGAACGCCCCATGACCCGAACGCCCCCTCCGCCCGAGCAGCCGCAGGCTCCCCGCGCGTCGACCCAGCCGCGGCCGGACCCGACGACGCCGCGCGCCTCTCCCGGTGACTCCGCCTCCTCCAGGGAGCCGAACGCGCCTCGCACCGCGCCCGGCCCCCCGCCTTCTCCCGCCCCGGTGACGAAGACGCCGCGCGCCTCCTCCGGGGCCCCGCCCTCTCCCCAGACGCAGACCCCGCGGAGTGCCCCGGGGATCCCTCCCACCTCTCCGCCTTCGCGGACCGGAAAGGACGGCGGGAGCCCCGGGATGTCTCCCCCCCTGCGCGTGGAGCGGAATCCCCGGTCGGGCGCCGTCTTGCTGGAGGACGGGAGCAAGGGAGGAGCGGAGCGTCTGCTCACCGGGGATCTCACCTGGGAGGTGCAGGATACCGGCGTGCGCTGCGTGGCGGCCCCCTGCCCCACCTTCCGCGGGACCCGCATCGAGACCGGGAAGGCCCATCCCGAGGAGGTCCTCCACGAGGTCGACTTCTCCCGCGCGAACCTCTCGGAGCGTGAGCTCGCGCGGGCGCAGACGCAGCTGAAGAACGGGCTCCGGGTCGAAGGGCGGGTCCGCTGGGTCCCCAATCGGGGACCGGCGGGAGCGGCACGCATTCTCGAGGTCCGGCGGCTCCTGACCGCCCGCTGAGCCGCCTTGGTCCCGCGCTCCCTCCCGGGGCGGGCCTGACATCCCGGTGATCCGCCGGAGATCGGGTGATGTCAGGAAAGCGTGCGACCTGCTATCCCGGTGACGTCTCTGCCACCGGAGGGTCCTTCCATGTCGCTCGTCGCCATCCTCAAAGGTCGGGGCCCCAGCGGCTTCGGCGCCAACTCCACCGCCGAAGAGGTGACCGAAGGTCTGGACCTCCGGGGGCGCCACATCCTGGTGACCGGGTGCACCTCGGGGCTCGGCAAGGAGACCGCGCGGGTGCTTGCCATGCGGGGCGCGACGGTGCTCGGCACGGCCCGGAACGAAGGACGCGCCCGCGAAGCCCTGGACTCGGTGGGTGCGTCCAGTGGCGTCGCGCTGGCCTGCGAGCTGGCCGATCCCGCGTCGGTTGCCGCCTGCATCGCGCGCATCCGCGAGGGCGGACACACGCTCAACGCGATCATCGCCAACGCGGGCGTGATGGCCATGCCCAAGGTGCAGCGCGCCCACGGCTACGAGCTGCAGTTCTTCACCAACCACGTGGGGCACTTCCAACTCGTCACCGGGCTGCTGGACGTCCTCGCTCCCGACGGGCGGGTGGTGATGGTCAGCAGCGATGCCCACCGGATGGCACCGAAGGCCGGCATCGAGTTCGACAACCTCGATGGCAAGCGCTACCGCCCCTTCCCCACCTACGGTCAGTCGAAGCTCGCGAACATCCTCTTTGCCAAGGAGCTCGCGCGACGCTTCGAAGGCACGGATCGCACCGCCAACGCGCTCCACCCCGGCGTCATCTTCACCGAGCTCTGGCGACACCTCCCGGGCATCGCCAACCGCGCCATCCGTGTGGTGACGCCCCTCTTCCTCAAGACCGTCGCACAGGGGGCCGCCACCAGCTGCTACGTGGCCGTCCATCCGGACGCCGGTCGCTTCAACGGCCGCTACTTCCAGGACTGCAACCTCGCCCAGCCGCGCAAGGACGCCAACGATCCACAGCTCGCTGCGAAGCTGTGGACGAAGACCGAGTCCATCCTCGCCGGGCTGAACGTCGACGCCGCCTCGGCAGCCGGCTGAAATTCCGCAGAATTCGACATTCGTTTCACCTGAAACGAATTGTTACACCCCGCCTCCTCGGGGTGGTTGCCTTGGGTCGACGTGGACGTCTGCGGTACACCGGAGACGTCCGACGCGGTGGTTCCGCGCCCGGCTTCCCACTGAAACGAGGAGAGATCCGATGAAGAGGACAGCCGCTGCTGCCTTGCTGCTGCTGCTCACCAGCGCCTGCGTGACGAAGGGCACCTACGAGGCGCTGCAGACCGAGCACGACGCGACGCTCGATCAGCTCAAGGCGCGCAACGCCACGATCCGGGATCGCGAAAAGGAGCTCGAGGCGGCCCAGGCGAACACGCGGGATCTCGAGCGTGCGCTCGAGGATGAGAAGCAGAAGCTCGCCGCCCTCAACGAGCAGCTCCGGTCGCTGGAAGAGCGGCAGGCGAAGATGCTCAAGGACAAGACGACGCTGGAGGCGAGCGTGTCGGAGATGACCGACGCCCTGGCCGAGCTGCAGCGGCGCAAGGAGGCGGCGGACGCGCGCGTCGCGGAGTTCCGCTCGCTCCTCTCGAAGTTCAAGGGCCTGATCGACGCCGGCAAGCTCAAGGTGCAGCTCACCGACGGTCGGATGAAGGTCGTGCTCGCCAGCGACGTGCTCTTCAACTCGGGCTCGGCCGAGCTGTCGAAGGAGGGCCTGGATGCGGTGACCGAGGTCGGCAAGCTCCTCGCGTCCATCAAGGGCCGGCAGTTCCAGGTCGAAGGCCACACCGACAACGTGCCCATCAACACCAAGCAGTACCCGAGCAACTGGGAGCTGGCCGCCGCACGCGCGGTCAACGTGACCCGCACCATGCTCGACGCGGGCATGCCGGCCTCGCGCATCAGCGCCGCGAGCTATGGCGACAGCCTCCCTGCGGCCTCGAACAAGACCGCCAAGGGGCGCGCGCTCAACCGGCGCATCGACATCATCATCGTCCCGGATCTCTCCAGCCTGCCGGGCTTCGAGGAGCTCCAGGCCCTGGAGCACGGCGCCTGACGTCGATCGCGCCTTCCCTTCCGTCACCCGAAGGCGCACACCGGGGTCGCGGCCACCACGACGGATGGCCGCGGCCCTGGAGCACACCCGGCGCACCGCTCAGTTGTGCGGTGAGATGGGACGCTGCCGGATGAGGCCCTCCTGCGCGGAGGAGGCGAGCAGCTGGCCCTCCCGGGAGAAGATCCGCCCCCGGCAGAGACCGCGCCCGTTGCCCGCCCACGGGCTGTCCATGTCGTAGAGCAGCCAGTCGTCGAACCGGATCTCGCCGTGCAGCCAGAGCGCGTGATCGATGCTGGCCATCTGCAGCCCCGGGCTCGCGAACGTCCTGCCATGTGGCAGCAGCGCGGTGCCCAACAGGCTGTAGTCACTCGCGTAGGCGAGCAGCTCCCGATGGACGTGAGGGCTCTGGGGCAAGGTCCCCCGCGCGCGGAACCAGACCTGGCGGACGGGTGGGAGCACCTCAGGCTCGAAGGGATCCACCAACACCACCGGCCGCATCTCGATGGGCTTCTCCCCGATGAGCCGCTCACGGACCGGGGCCGGAATCCGGTGCGCGTGGCGCTCCCAGAGGACCTGCTCGTCGGTGAGTGCGTCCGGCGGAGGGACGTCCGGCATGGTCGGCTCCTGGTGACTGAAGCCTCCCTCCGAGGTCTGGAAGCTCGCCATGGCGGTGAAGATCGTCTGGCCCTTCTGCACCGCCGAGACGTTGCGGGTGCTGAAGCTGCCACCGTCCCGCACCCGATCCACCGCGTAGACCACCGGCAACGAGGCGTCTCCCGGGCGGAGGAAGTAGCCGTGCAGTGAATGGGGGATGCGCTCTTCGGGGACCGTCCGGGTCGCCGCGGCCAGGGCCTGTCCCAGCACCTGGCCACCGAAGAGGGCTTTGAAGCCCAGGTCCTGGCTCTGTCCCCGGAACAGGTTCTCTTCAATCCGCTCCGGATCCAGCAACGTCAGGAGCTCCTCCAGGACTTGGCTCATCTCTCCTCCTTCTTTGCCGAGGGCGGGGCGCGGCGGGTCCGGATCCTCCCGGGGCGCCGCCTAAGCCCGGCAGGGCCTTTTCACCCTCGAAAGGTGCCACGTCCCACCCGGGCCGCCGAGCCTGAGGATGCGCTCGCATGCCCGGGGCACGGTCCAGCCCCCCGGGCTGTGGCGTGGATGTCAGGGCCCGCTCGGATCACGATGTCGGGCGTGACATGCCTGCCAGAGGGGACAGGGCCTGCCCTTGAGTCCCACCGCCCGCATCCATCGCCACAAGCCATTGAATTTGCTGCTGAAACCCTCACGCACCCGGCCTGGTTGGCATCTGGCACACCGGTTGCCTATGTCGGCGAACAGAAAGTCGGGCCGTGAGGGCGCCTTCCGGCACTTCACCGCCCCTCGTCTTCCCCCAACAGGAGTCAATTCCATGAAGTCTTCGTTCAAGCGTCTGTGGATGTCCGCGGTGGGCGTGGGTGCACTGGCCCTGAGCGCGTGCTCGGGTCCGCCGTCTCAGGCCGATGTCCAGGAGAAGATCCCGGATCGCACCGTGGCCCTGCTGCTCGCGGCAAACGCCAGCGCCAACAAGGCCGGCGAGGGCGAGGCCGCGACCACGCTGCTGCCCTCCGGTGAGGGCTCGGACACCTCGACCGCGGCGCTGGTGGTCGACGACGAGACCGCCTCCCGGGAGCTCGAGCGGCTGCGCATCTACCTGCGCGACCGGGTCTTCACGGCCGATCACTTCGAGGGGACCGATGGCGACATGGCCGTCTTCCTGATGACCGACACCATCTGCACCGAGGGCACGCTCCCCAAGAACCCTGGCTGCGTGGCCTTCCTCTCGGAGGTCGACGTGCGCCTCGGGGTCTCGCGGCAGTCCGGTGACCGGCTCGCGGTGGACCTGATGCTGGGCGCCGAGCGCGCTGCCCCCATCCGCTACGTGGTCGGGGAGGATTCGCTGGCCTTCCAGGTCGCGCTCAGCCAGTTCCACCAGACCGCCGAGGTCCTCGGTCTGCGCGGCCTCGCGCTGGGTGCCGCCCTTCCGGACGTGTTGGAGGGTCGGGTGCAGGTCGGCCTGGAGCGCCTGGGGACCGAGGCTTTCGAGGCGACCCTGAGCGTCCTCGAGGCGGTTCGCGTGGAGGACACGCTTGCCCAGGGCCCGGTGGTCTTCAGCACCGGCGTCGCCGAGCCCCTCGCCCGGGTGATGGTGGACGGTGAGACCCGCGCGGTCGCGCTGGGCGCAAACGTCGCCGAGACGCTCCTCGAGCTGCCGTACCGCGCCATGAACCCCGAGGGCACGGCCGGTGAGACGCTGACCTTCGACTTCGCCGGGCTGAGCTTCCTCGTCTCCGGCGCCGATGGTGAGCCGGTGACCGTGACCGGAGCCGGGCTGGGCAACGCGACCTCGAGCGTGAAGCTGGACGGCGCGCCGCTGGTGAGCCTCGACATCAACCCGGAGGCGGGGCGGACCTTCGCCGCGACCCTCAAGCTCCTCGAGGGAGGCGTGCAGGAGATCGTGATGGAGCCCGGCTTCGAGCTCTTCCTGCAGCTCGCCCTGGAGCCCCTCACCGCCGACCAGGAGATCGAGCCGTCCTTCATCGACAACTCGCTGCACGTGGTCCTCGCGCAGGACGGCGGCCGCATCCCGCGCCTGCTGGTCCACCCCGCCGACGTGGTCGGTGAGCAGCCCGGTTACTTCGAGCTGAACCCCGGCAACTTCGTCTTCGCCCTCGGTTCGGGCGAGCGCTTCGAGGCGACCACCGGCGACTGCTTCACCTTCGTCGACGCGCCGGAGGCGCCCGAGGCCGGGGCCGTCTACCTGCCGATCGACTTCACGACCTGCCGCTGAATCTGAAGTACCCGACGGAGAGGGAGCGTCACCCCTCTCCGTCGATGGCGCCCCCACCTCCACACTGCGGATCGGTGGGGGCGCTGTCGTTCGGGGTCTCCATCCTCTAGGGTCCCGACCTCATGCCGACCCATCTGCGACCGCTGTTCCTGTCCACCGCCCTGGGTGTCGCGTCCCTCGGATGCGCGAGCACGGGCGCCACCACCGCGCCTTCCGCACCCCATGCATCTTCGGCAGCCGGCGCGCCGCTGACGCATCACCACGCCTCCGGCCATGGAGGGCAGGCGTCCTCAGGAGGTGGGCACGGTCCGCATCATGGGCACGGTGCGCAGGGGCATCCGGACGGGCGCACGATGCAGCACGCCTTCCGCAACGCGGAACACTGGTCGAAGACGTTCGACGATCCGGAGCGTGACACCTGGCAGAAGCCGCGCGAGGTGATCGCCGCACTCGAGCTCACCCCGAGCATGCGGGTCGCGGATGTCGGCGCGGGGACCGGCTACTTCTCCGCGCGTCTTGCCGAAGCGGTTCCCGAAGGGCTGGTGTGGGCCATCGACACCGAGCCGGACATGGTGGTCCACCTGGCGATGCGCGCGCGTGATGCGGGGCTGCACCATGTGGTTCCGGTGTTGGCAGCCCCCGACGATCCGCGCCTCCCCGAGGCCGTCGACCGCGTCCTGGTCGTCAACACCTACCACCACATCGAGGAGCGCCCGGCCTACTTCGAGCGGCTCCGCGCCAAGCTCCGCCCGGGAGGTGAAGTCGCCATCGTCGACTTTCACGAGGCCTCCCCCTTCGGCCCCCCTGCCGAGTTCCGCTTCACCGAAGCGCAGATCGTCCGCGAGATGGAGGAGGCGGGCTACGTGCTGAAGCGCTCTCCCAGGTTGCTCGAGCACCAGCACTTCCTGATCTTCGCACCGCGCTGAGCCTCCGGAGACCCGGCGCACGGGCCGGAAGCGCGCCTCGAACTTCGCGCCCCGACAGCGCGCGTGGAACAGGCAGAGGCCCGGCCGCACCCGGCAGCCGGACCTCTGAAGTTGCAGCTGAAACGATCTCGCTGCCCGAAGGCTCAGCCGTGGCGCAGCTCGAAGCGGGCCATGTCCACGAGCTCCTGGATCATGCCGCGCTTCATGTCGAGGGAGCGGCGGTCCACGCGGCCCTGCAGGCGCCGGTAATCCTGAAGGACGTCCCGCACCAGACGGGCCTTGGACTGCTCGCGCCGAGCGTCCCGGTAGTCCCGGCGGCGGCGCTCGAGGGCAGCCTGCCGCTCGGTGTCACGCAGCTCCACGGTGGCGATGCGGAGGACCTGCTGGTCGATGCGGCGGACGCTCCTGAGATCCCGGATGCGCACCGCACGTTCGTACTCATTGCGCAGACGCTCGAGCTGCACGAGGTCGCGGCGGGCATCCTGGAACTCACGGTAGCTGGCCCGCTGGGCGCTGGCCCGGCGGACGTCACCGCGACGATCATCACGCTTCACCGCGTGGCGGTTGTCGCGGCGATCATCGCGCTGGGGGCCCCGGGCCTGGGAGACGGCGGGGACGACCATGAGTGCAGTGAGCAGGGCGACGGGGAGGAGGCGCTTCATGGGATTCTCCTGCGGAAGGGGCTTTCAGACGCCCGGTTCAGGGCTCCAGCTGCCGACGATGACCCTCGCCCGACCTGCCATCGGGAGCACCTCCTCGGTGACCGAGGTGAACCCGAGCGACTGCGCGAGTTCGGTGAGGTGCCGCATCCAAGGCTTGTAGGGCATGCCATTGTCCGAGCAGCAGGGAACCACCGCGAACCCGACGCGATGTCGCGCAGCATATTCGATCACCAGACGCGTGGCCCCGTCCGCATGAAGACCGACCACCAGGTCAGCATCGCAGGGCTCCTCGAGGGTGAAGAGGCGCTCCGCATATTCGACCGGGAGGCGCTTGTGCCTCAGGTCGAAGGTCAGGCAGGAGCGGCCCCGCTCGAGGAACGCCCGGTTCAACCGTCCCATACCGCCCGCGACGTCGTACACGCGGCGGGTTTCGGGAAATCGTTGCAACAGCAACTCAGCAAAGAGATCGAAACGACGCTTGTCCGCCATGGCTCCCGGGGATGTCTCGACTTCTCAGGACGGGCGTCGTTCACGCCGGAGCGGGCAGCTCGGCCCGGCGCCTGAGCCAGGTGATGAGGGGCTCCCGGAAGGGCGCGAGGCGTTTGTAGCGCTCGGTGTCTTCGGGAAGAGAGTGGAGCTGTTCGGCGATGCGCGCCGCACGCCCCGGGACGCCGAGCTGCTCGGCGATGGACCCCACCCAGATGTGGATGGTGAAGAAGATGCCGTGGGTCCGCGGCAGCCGCAGCAGGACCTGACGTTCGATGCGCAGGTGCACCCGCTCCCCCGCGTTGTCCTCGTCGATGCCCTCATAGGCCGCCTCCCACTCAGGCAGGGAGCCGGGCGTGAGGTCCAGCCGCGTCGTCGGGTACATCCCCCAGTTGAGGCGGGTCACCGGATAGCTGGGCTTGAGCCGCTCCATCAGGAGCCGCGAGGAGCGGCCGATCTTCTCCGCGAAGTGCGGCACCGGCTGGTGGATCTGCTCGAAGGAGCGGCCCAGGTTCTGCTGCAGGCTCCACATCGACGGGAAGCAGAGACAGCCGGCCACCAGCGGGATGGCCGGATCGTTCCCATCGAGGACCATGACGTCCTCCTCCACCCGACGCCCCAACCACTCCAGGGGGCTGCAAGGGAGGGAGACATCATCGCCTTCGGTGAAGGTCGTCACCTCCCCGGTCTTCCGCTCGATGAAGCGGTAGGTCTCGCCCTCACGCTCGACGCCGAAGTGCTCGGGGTGCTGCCGCGCCAGGATGCGCGCCCCCATCCCCAATGCCTCCCACTGCAGCGCGCGACTTCCCGGGCGCTCGCCCGAATACGTGGGAGCGTCCTGCTCCAGCAGCCGTGCCTTCAGCGCAAGCGCCTCCTCCCGTTGTCCGGAGACTTCAAAGACCGGCTCGTCTTCTCGGAGCGAACGGATGCCCATGTGCATGGACCAGGTGTCGCGATCGAAGGGGAAGTGCGGGAGCAACGTCGTCGGGACCTCGGGGCGAAGGGGAGCTTCACCCTTATCGCAGGCCGGGTGAAAGCTGCGAGGGGCGGGGCAGCCCTTGGCCATCCGCACCCTCATTCCCGCCGGGCGTTCCGCGTCGGCGCCCTTCAGCACAGGGCACCCACCGGGCAATGTCAGACCCCGATGGTAGTCAGCGGACCATGACCGATACCCATGCCCATGCTCTGGAACTCCTGAAGCGACTGACCGGCCGCGATGATGCCGTCTTCCACGAAGGCCAGTTCGAGGCCATCGAGACGTTGGTGGACCGGCGACTGCGGGCGCTGGTGGTGCAGCGGACCGGTTGGGGGAAGTCTGCGGTCTACTTCCTCTCGACCCTCCTCCTGCGGGCCCGGGGGGCCGGCCCCACCCTGCTGGTCTCTCCCCTGTTGGCGCTGATGCGGGATCAGGTCTCCGCCGCGGAGCGTGCGGGCGTCCGTGCTGCGGCGATCAACTCCACGAACCCCACCGAGTGGGAGGACATCCGCGCAGCCCTGAAGGCCGACGCGCTCGACGTGCTCCTGGTCTCCCCCGAGCGGCTGAACAACCCGGGCTTCCGGGAGGAACAGCTTCCTGAGCTGGTCCGCCGCGCCGGTCTGCTGGTGGTCGACGAGGCCCACTGCATCTCTGACTGGGGACACGACTTCCGACCGGACTATCGCCGCCTCCGGGAGCTGGTCGCCCGCATGCCGGAGGGTGTCCCCGTGTTGGCGACGACCGCGACGGCGAACGCACGCGTGGTCGCCGATATCGCCGAGCAGCTGTCTCCCCGTGGCGTCCCCAACGACGTCGTCACGTTGCGGGGTCCCCTGGCGCGCGCGTCGCTCAGGCTCGGGGTGCTCGAGTTGCCGGATGATCGAACGCGGCTCGCCTGGCTGCTGACGCACCTCACCTCCCTGCCCGGGAGCGGAATCATCTACGCCCTGACGGTCTCCGCTGCGGAAGACACGGCGCGGATCCTGCGGGAGGCCGGTCATCAGGTGCTCGCCTACACCGGCCGGACCGACACCGCTGAGCGTGAAGAGGCCGAGCGGCGCTTGAAGGCGAACGAGGTGAAAGCCCTGGTTGCGACCAGCGCGCTCGGGATGGGATTCGACAAGCCGGACCTGGGCTTCGTGGTCCACCTGGGCGCCCCCTCTTCGCCGGTCGCGTACTACCAGCAGGTGGGCCGCGCCGGTCGCGCCACGGCGAGCGCGGACGTGCTGCTGCTCCCGGGGAGCGGGGATCGCGCCGTCTGGGACTATTTCGCGACCGCCTCCATGCCGGATCCGGAAAAGGCGGAGGCGGTGCTGCGGGAGCTCGCGACCAGCGACGCGCCGCTGTCTTCGGGTGCGCTCGAGGCCCGGGTGAACCTCCGTCGCTCCCCGTTGGAGTTGCTGCTCAAGGTGCTGGATGTCGACGGAGCCGTCCGGCGGGTGAAGGGTGGCTGGGTCGCGACCGGCCAGCCCTGGACGTACGACGTCGAGCGCTACGATCGCATCAGCAAGGCACGCGTCGATGAGCAGGCCTCGATGCTCACCTACCAGCGCACGGAAGGCTGTCGGATGGCCTTTCTGCAGACCGCACTCGATGACAGCAGCGCCGCGCCCTGCGGTCGCTGTGACCGATGCGCAGGGCCCTGGTTCCCGTCTGACGTCGAGTCCTCCGCCGGTCACCGGGCGCAGCGTGCTTTGGCGAAGGTGGGGGTGGCCATTGAGCCGCGCATTCAGTGGCCCACGGGCGCCGACCGGCTGGGTGTGGAGGTGAAGGGCCGCATCGCCGCGGAGGAGCGGGTTGCCGAAGGTCGCGCGCTGGCGCGCTTCACCGACCTGGGTTGGGGGAATGCGCTGCGCTCCCTCTACGTGGCGGACGCTCCCGACTCGCCGGTGGGTCCCGAGGTGCTCAAGGCGTGCTTCGAGGTCCTCCGGGATTGGGACTGGGCCGAACGCCCCGAGGCGGTGATCTCGGTTCCGTCACGGCGCTTCCCCCAACGGACGGCATCGGTCGCCCAAGGCCTCGCCACTGCGGGGAAGCTCCCTTACCTGGGAGCACTCTCGTTGCGTCACGGGGGGCCCACCGGGGAGTCGGGCGGCAACAGCGCCTTCCGGCTCGCGGGGGTGTGGGACCGCTTCGAGATCGACCCGGAGCTGGGTGTCCGCCTCAATGACTTCCGGGGTCGCCCCGTCCTCCTCGTGGATGACCGGGTCGACAGCCGCTGGACCCTGACCGTCACCGGACGTCTTCTGAGGCGTGCCGGGGTCGGAGAGGTCCTGCCCTTCGCTCTTGCGTTGCAGGCGTGAGGCCCCGTTGAGGACCTGCCCCCGAAGTCGGTGTCGTCGCTGCCCCAGCGACGGACGAGGGGGCATTTGGCGCAACGCCCCACCCGATCCATCCTGCGCCCATGAGCATCGTGCGCCGTGACTACATCGAGCGGATGATCGAGCAGCTCGCCCAGGCGCTGGCGACGCTCCTCTTCGGCAGGAAGAAGCCTCCCGAAGAGGTGAAGGAGACCCTGGCCGAGGTGACCCAGCGCCTGCTCGGGATGGAGTACCGGGTGCTGGTGAGCGTGGACGCCCAGAGCGCCGCGTCCCTGCTGGGTGAGCCCCTGAAGATCGAGATCCTCGCCCGCCTGATCGAGGCCGAGGCCGAAACCCTCGAGGACACCGATCCCGACCTCGCGCTCACCCGCCGCTTCCGGGCCCTCGACCTCCTGCGTATCGCGGAGGGGCTGCCCGGGGCGCATCATCCGGAAGCGGCGCGCCGACTCACGGACCTCGCCGCCCGGCTCGAGCCCTCCTGAAGCGCCTCACGCAGGGGCCGGGACAACGGCCTCCTCCACCTCCGGCAGGGCCGGCTGACGCGGAAGGGTGCGCGCCCGATCGAGCTCCCGCAGACGGGCCGCGAAGGCCTTCATCACCCACAGGTGCAGTCGCGCCTGCGTCAGTTTGTAGAACTGCCACGGCAGGGAGGGCGCGAAGCTGTGGATGCTCGCCAGCAGCGTCCCGTTCAGCGTCTCCCGGAACTCGAAGCGTCCCCGGCCCCGTCCCCCCAGCCGCGCCAGGCTCCCTCCGGAGATGTAGAGCAGCGGCCGGTCCAGCGTGCTGCGATCGATGGAGTGCGCGAGTTCGAGCAAAGGCTTGCGGAACCCACGCAGGTACACCCGGAACACCCCCGCCTCGGAGAGCGTGCTCCTCAGCAGCGGTCCGAAGACCCGCGGGAGCCAACGGACGTATTCGCGGGCGACGTCCTCCGCCGACCATCCCCGCGGCAGCGGGAGGCGCTGCAGGCTCCGCACGTCCCGACGGGTGGGGAGCCGGGGCAGCGGGAACTCCAACTTCTCGGGTCGCGCATCCTGCAGGGCGTCCATCAGCGCCGCATCGAGTCGCTGGGGCTTCTGCCCCATCCGCTGCTGCAGCCAATCGTCGTTGACCACCATTGGATGCTGCAGGCTGTCGATGAGCGGCGAGACCAGTGCCATGGGCACCTGGCTCACCTGCGCGACCCACAACTTCGAGAGTCTCGGGCTGAAGACGTTCACGTGCAGGATCCGTCGCCGGAGTCCCAGCGCGCGCGCCGTGCGCCACATGAGCTCCTCGTAGCTCACCACGTCGGCGCCTCCGACTTCGGCGACCCGCCCCTCCACCTCGTCGAGGTGCCCCACGCACCACGCCAGCGCCTCCACCACGTCGGAGAGGCTCACCGGCTGGGTCGGCTGCTGCGCCCATGCCGGCGCGACCATCACCGGCAGGCGCCGGACCAGGTTCTGGACGATCCGGAGGGAGCTGCCGCGCGGGCCGATGACGATGCTCGCACGCACCGCCGTCACCGGGATGCCCCGCCCTGCCAGGGCCTGCTCCACCTCCAGCCGCGACGCGAGGTGCTTGGACAGGGGACGTGCATCCGGAATGAGCCCGCCCAGGTAGACGATGTGGCGCACCCCGCAGGTCTTCGCGGCCCGGGCGAAGTTGTCGGCCAGGAAGAGGTCGAAGTCCTGGAAGTCCCCCTGCATGAGCTCGGCGGAGGCGCTCATCGAGTGCACCAGGTACACCGCCACGTCCGCCCCCTCGAGCGCGTGCTCCAGCTCGAGCAGGGAATAGAGATCCGCCGTCCGCCAACGCACCCCGCGGGTCCCTTCGGGCGTGCCCCGGGGGAGGTCGTGGCTCCGGGTCAGCCCCACCACCTCATGGTCCCGGGCCAATTTCTCCACCAGCGATCGCCCCACGAAGCCACTCGCGCCGGCCACCACCACCCGCCGGGGTCGCTCCGGGATCCCTTCGCCCTCACGTCGTGCCATTGGAAGGAGCTAGGGTCGGTCGGGCCTGTGGGCCATGCCTGCCTGCTGCCGCGCGGCTCCCCTGCCCGCTGCCCGGGAAACCGGGGTGGGAGCGGGAGCATGGGGCAGCTCAGGGGGAGCCCCCGGTCCGCATCAGAGGGTTTCCGCTGCTCCCGGAAATCCGCGCATCCGGTGGCGGAGAGGCTGCCTCGGTTGCATTGCAGCCCTGCGCACCCCGTGGTAGACGCGCGCGCGCTTCCATCTTTCACCCACCGAGACGCAGGCGTCCCATCGAGGCGCCCCACCCCGTCCCGGACTTCGAGGACCGACGAGCCAGCCCATGGACATCCGCGCCGACGAAATCAGCAGAATCCTCAAAGAGCAGATCAAGGACTACGGACAGAAGGTGTCCGTCGCCGAGACCGGCTCGGTCCTCAGCGTGGGTGACGGTATCGCGCGCATCTACGGCCTCGAGAATGTGGTCAGCGGCGAGCTCGTCGAGTTCTCGTCGGGCCAGCAGGGCCTCGTGCTCAACCTCGAGGAGGACAACGTGGGTGTCGCCATTCTCGGTGACTTCCAGTCCATCCGCGAGGGCGACACGGTCAAGCGCACCGGCCAGATCGCCAGCGTCCCCGTGGGCAAGGAGCTCCTCGGCCGCGTGGTGAATGCGCTCGGTCAGCCCATCGACGGCAAGGGCCCCATCAACACCACCGAGACCCGCCGCCTCGAGGTGAAGGCCCCCGGCATCGTGCAGCGCAAGAGCGTGCACGAGCCGCTGCAGACCGGCATCAAGGCCCTCGACGCCCTCGTGCCCATCGGCCGTGGTCAGCGCGAGCTCATCATCGGTGACCGCCAGACCGGCAAGACCGCCGTCGCCGTCGACGCGATCATCAACCAGAAGGGCCTGGGCGTGTACTGCGTGTACGTCGCCATCGGTCAGAAGCAGTCCACGGTCGCCCAGGTGGTGGACAAGCTCACCCAGCACGGCGCGATGGAGTACACCATCGTCGTCTCCGCCGGCGCCTCCGAGTCCGCCCCGCTGCAGTACTTCGCCCCGTACGCGGGCGTGGCCATGGCCGAGTACTTCCGCGACAACAAGATGCACGGGCTCATCGTGTACGACGACCTCTCCAAGCAGGCCGTCGCCTACCGCCAGCTCTCGCTGCTCCTCCGCCGCCCGCCCGGCCGTGAGGCGTACCCGGGTGACGTGTTCTACATCCACTCCCGCCTGCTCGAGCGCGCCGCGAAGCTCTCCGACGCCGAGGGTGCCGGCAGCCTCACCGCCCTGCCCATCATCGAGACCCAGGCCGGCGACGTGTCCGCGTACATCCCGACCAACGTGATCTCCATCACCGACGGTCAGATCTTCCTCGAGACCGACCTCTTCCACTCCGGCGTCCGCCCGGCCATCAACGTCGGTCTCTCCGTGAGCCGCGTCGGTTCCGCCGCGCAGATCAAGGCGATGAAGCAGGTCTCCGGCACGCTGAAGCTCGACCTCGCGCAGTACCGCGAGCTCGCCGCCTTCGCGCAGTTCGGCTCCGACCTCGACAAGGCCACCCAGGAGACCCTGGCCCGCGGCGCCCGCATCGTCGAGGTCCTCAAGCAGGGCCAGTACGAGCCGATGGCCGTCGAGAACCAGGTCATCCAGATCTACGCCGCCACCAACCGTGACGACCCGGGCAAGCGCGGCTGGCTGCGCGACGTCCCCGTCTCGGACGTGGTCCGCTGGATGAAGGAGTTCCTGGAGTTCGTGCAGGGCAAGTTCCCGCAGCTCCCCAAGGACATCCTCGACAAGCGCCAGCTCACCGACGAGATCAAGGCGACGCTCAACCAGGCCATCACCGAGTTCAACTCGATCTTCGTGGCCACCCCGGGCGCCAAGGCCTGAGTCCGGCCGTCTGAAGCCGGCCCGTCACCGCGGGTCGGTCTTCCATGAGAATGGCCCCGCTTCCTCCCTCGGGATGGCAGCGGGGCCTTCTTCGTTTCGGACGCCCAAGCGTCGATTGGTTGCGGTTGCAACCGAGCGCGCAGCGCCGAAGCTCAGCCTCCCGCAGCCGCCGCTTCCGCCGCCTGCCTTCGCGTCGCGCGGTCCAGGTAGATGCAGAGGATGATGGCGGGGATGCCGATGGCCGCGGTGCCGGCGAAGAAGATGGCGTAGGCCATGAGCAGCTCACGCCCCTGCGCCAACCACTCCACCACCTGCCCGGAGAAGCCCTTCAGGAACTTGCCGAGGAAGGCGTAGGTGGAGCTCAGCAGCGCGTACTGCGTGGCGGTGTAGCCGATGCTGGTGAGGCTCGACATGTAGGCCACCAGCGACGCGCCCGCGAAGCCACCCGAGGCGTTGTCGATGGCGATCGCCACGCCGAAGACCCAGATGTTCGGCCCCGCGAGGGCCATGGCGCTGAAGGCCAGGTTCGACAGCGGCCCCACCAGCGCGCCGATGAGCAGCGTGCGCCCGAAGCCCAGCTTCACCGAGGACAGGCCTCCGAGCGCGATGCCCACGAAGGACGCGGCCAGCCCGACCACCAACCGCACCGAGCCCACCGCCTCCATGGAGAGGCCCAGGTCTGTGTAGAAGGGCGCCGCCATCGGCCCCAACATGAAGTCCGAGAGCCGGTAGAGGCTCACCGCCACCAGCATCAACAGCGCGAGCTGACCGTGCTGCTTGAAGAAGGCGATGAACGGCCCCACCACCGCGTCGACGAACCCCCGCGGCGTCCACAGCGGCTTGAGGACCTTCTGTGCCTCGGCCAGCAGGCTCGTCCGGGTCGGCTCGTGCGCCAGGAAGGTCGCGGCGATGGCGATCCCCATCAC
>DATGQN010000164.1:0-27837 GCA_035304185.1 Myxococcaceae bacterium | reverse complement strand
CCGGGCCGGCGGAAGTCGGCGGATGGCCGCTGACCTCACCGCTCCGGTTGCAGCGACCGCAGGCCCCGGACACTCAGGCTGCTGGCTGGGCAGCTTCGGTCGTGGCGTCGGAGGGGGCCGCGGCCGGCGGTGACACGGGTTCGAGCTGACGCATGAGCCGCTCGGCCTCCCCTTCGTCAATCGGCACGAAGCGCCCCAGGTCCGGGTTCCAGTTGTGGACCTGTGCGGCCTGGATGTCGAACCACCAGCCATGCAGACGCAGCGTTCCGGCCTCGATGCGGGCGCGGACGGCCGGATAGGTCCGGAGGTGATCCAACTGCTGCAGGACGTTGAGGTGCGCCAGCCGGTCCTGTCGGCTCAGGGGAAGATCGGCGAGCTCTCCGCGCTCGAGCCGCTCACGTGCCGGGCGACCGATTTCGAGCCACCGCGCGAGGTTCGGCGCACCCTCCGGACAGGTTCCCGACTCGATCGCCGCCATCGCGCCACAGCTCGAATGACCACAGACGATGATCTCGGTGACCGGCAGCGCGACCAGCGCGTACTCGAGCGCCGCCGCCTCGGCCGCGTCCTCGGCGACGCGTCCCGCGGGATCCGCCGGCGGGATCATGTTCCCCACGTTCCGGGCGACGAAGAGATCTCCCGGATGGGTGGAGGCGAAGAGGTTGGGCACCACCCGGCTGTCACAGCAGGAGATGAACAGGGTGTCGGGCGCCTGCCCCCGGGAGAGGCGGGAGAAGGTCTCGCGATAGGCGGGAAAGCCGTGCCGCTGGAAATCGAGCAGTCCCTTGATCAGCTTCTTCATGCGGTGCTCCGGGTGTCGCGGACCGTGAGGCCCGGCTGAGGGGAAGGGGAGGGCGCTGCGGCCTCGGCAGGGGTGGGCGCGCCGAGGCGTCTCCAGAGCGCCTCGAGGTCCTCCATCTCCACCCGGCCGCCGACGCGTTGGTGCGTGCTGGCCCAGGTTTCGAGCGTCTCCAGGCCCGCGTGATCCAGCGCTTCGAGCTCGCAGCAGAGCTTCACGTGGGCTCCCGCCGGCAGCTTCTCGAGGGCCGCCGTGACGCGCGGGACGCCGAGGAACGTCAGCGCGCCGTTCACCTCGACCCGGTAGAGCCCGCCTTCCTGAAGGACGCGGACGTGGACCCGTCCCAGCCGCCACACCAGCTTGAGGAGCGCGAGGGCAAAGCCCAGCAGGATGCCGGCGAGGAGGTTGATGAAGACCACCCCGCCCAGGGTGACCAGGTACACGCTCAGCTCACCCCGCCGCGCGAGCTCGCGGATGTGCGCGGGTTGCACCAGCTTGAAGCCCACGTGCACCAGCAGGCCGGCGAGCGCTGCCAGCGGCACCCACTCGAGCGTCGCGCCCAGCATGCTCACGAAGACCAGCAGCCACACGCCGTGCAGGGTCGCGGACGCGCGGGTCTTCGCGCCGGCTGCGATGTTCGCGGCGCTGCGGACGATGACCCCGGTGATGGGCAGGCCGCCCACCAGGCCCGACAGGCTGTTGGCGGCACCCTGGGCGAAGAGCTCCCGGTCCAGACGGGCGCGCGGGCCGTCGTGGAGTCTGTCGGTCGCCACCGCAGAGAGCAGCGACTCGGCGCTCGCCACGAACGCGAGGGAGAGGGCGGCGATCACGAACGGGACCACGAGCTCGCCGTCCGGAAGCCGGGGAAGGCTGAGGCTCTGAAACAGGCTCTCGGTGAGCTCGACGCGCGGCGCACCGGTCGCCAGCACCGCCGCCACCGCGGTCATTCCCAGGACCGCGACGAGGGGGGCGGGAAGGGTGCGCAGCCGTCTCAATGGGAGACGCGGCCAGGCGATGAGGATCGCCAGCACGCCCAAGCCCGTGATCAGCGCGCCGACGTTGACCTGCGCGAGGGCCGCCGGAAGCGCAGTCACGTTCTCGAGGGCGCTCGCATGCGAGGTCGCGCCCAGCACCACGTGGAGCTGGCTGAGCACGATGAGCACGCCGATGCCCGCCAACATGCCGTGGATGACCGCGGGCGAGATGCCGAGCGCGGCGCGGGCGATGCCCAGACGGCCGAACACCATCTGCAGCACCCCGGCCCCCACCACCGCCGCGCAGGCGACCGGGAAGCCCAGCTCCTGGATGAAGCCGTAGACCATGACGGCCAGGCCCGCCGCGGGACCGCTGACCAGCAGAGGGGCGCCGCCGAGGAGGCCCACCACCAGGCCCCCGATGATGCCGGCCACGAGGCCCGACATGATGGGCGCACCGGATGCCAGGGCGATCCCCATGCACAGGGGGAGGGCCACCAGGAACACGACGATGGAGGCGGGAAGATCCCGCCGGAGCAGGTCGCGGAAGCCCGGGGTGTCAGGGGGCTGCGTGTCGTTCATGCCGCGGGCGGATTGCCAGCGGTATGCCACGCACATCTGCCAGGAAATTCAGGCGTTTGGCGCGGAGGTGCGTCGCGCCGATGCAAGCGACTTGCATGCGCCCGCGGGTGCGCTTCAAGTTTCTTGAGTCCCCGCCCGTCAGGTGTCGCCGAGCTTGCGCAGGAAGGTCGGGTAGGAGATCTGCAGTGCCCGCGCGGCCTCCATGCGTCGCCCCTCGTGGCGTTCGAGCGCATGCCGCACGTAGGCGCGCTCCACCTCTTCCAGGGGACGGATGGGGTCGGGGAACACGAACGCGCCTGCGGGGGGCGTCGGCGCGGTGGTGTCCGTGCGGAGTCCCGCTTGAAGGCCCTCGAGCTCGAGCTCCGGACCACGTTCCAGGACCAGGGCCCGCTCGAGCACGTTGCGCAGCTCGCGCACGTTCCCCGGAAAGTCGTACGCCATCAGCCGCTGCAAGCCCTTGGGGGAGAGTTTGGCCGAGCGCCGGCCGAGCTCTGCGGAGAGCTCCCGAACGAGCGCATCGGCCAGGGCGGGCAGGTCCTCGCGCCGCTGCCGGAGGGGCGGGATGTCGATCCGGAAGACGCTGAGCCTGAAGTAGAGGTCTTCACGGAAGGTGCCCGCCTCGACCTCCTTGGCGAGATCCCGGTTGGTGGCCGCGACGACGCGCGCATCGCTCTGCAGGGCCGCGCTTCCGCCGAGCCGCCGGAAGCTTCCCTGGTCCAGGAAGGTGAGCAGCTTCGACTGCAGGGGCAGCGGCAGCTCACCGATTTCATCGAGGAAGAGGATGCCTCCGTCGGCGACCTCCACCAGGCCGCGCTTGGCGGTCTTCGCATCGGTGAAGGCGCCGCGCTCATGTCCGAAGAGCTCGCTTTCCACCATCGACTCCGGGAGCGCGCCGCAGTTGATGTGGACGAACGCCCCGTCGCCTCCGCGCACCGCATGCAGGTGGCGCGCGAGCACCTCCTTGCCCACCCCGGTCTCTCCCAGCAGCAGCACCGGGCTGCGTGGCGCCTGGGCCACCCGCTCGAGCAGCTCCAACGTGGCGCGCATGGTCGGCGAGCTCGGCGGGAACAGGCGTCGGCGACGATCGAGGACGCCCTCGGCCCGCTCGAGGCGCTCGCGCAGCCGCAGGGTATCGACCGCCCGGCGTGCCCTCAGGACCAGGTCATCCAGCTCCACCGGCTTGGTCAGATAGTCGCGCGCTCCCCGCTGCACCGCCTCGACCGCGCTGGCGATGTCCCCATGCGCGGTGACCAGCAGCACCACCGCGTGCGGGTGCTGCGCTTTGACCTCGGAGAGGAAGTCCAGTCCATCCCCATCGGGCAGACGGCGATCGAGCACCACCAGGTCGGGCGCCTCCTGATTGAGCGCGTCCCGGGCGCCGTGCAGGGAGCGCGCGAGCCGGACGCGGAACCCCTCCTGTTCGAGGACCTGGCCGGCGAGGGAGGAGAAGGTCCGGTCGTCGTCGATGAGCAGCAGAGAGATGGTCATGGTGTCTCGCCTCCTCCTGCGGAGGTGGTGGGCAACTCCAGCGCGAAGCGGCTCCCCATCGGGGTGCGGATGAACTCGAGCGTTCCGCCGTGGTCTTCGACGGCCTTGCGTGCGAGCGGGAGCCCCAGCCCGATGCCCTTGGCGCGCGCGGTCGCGAACGGTTCCCAGAGCCGCGGCTCGAGCTGGGGATCGACGCCCCCCGCATCATCCTCGACGGTGATGAGCGCGCGTCCACCCGTTGCCCGGAGGGTCACCCGGACCCAGGGGGACTCGCGCATGCCGGTGTCCCGCGCCACGGCCGCCGCCTCGACGGCGTTGCGGATGAGGTTGTCGATCGCACTCTCGAGCAGCGCGGGATCGGCGTGGACGTGGACGTCCTGCTGCAGGTCGATCTCCAAGGCGACGTCGCTGCTCTCCGGCAACAGCCTCACCGATTGAAGCGCTTCCTCCACCACGAGGTGCAGCTCCAGGATCCGGCGCCAGCTCGCCGCGCGCGGGGCGCCGAAGGACAGCAGGGAACGGGCGAGGTTGCTGAGCCGCACCACCTGCGCCCGCATGGCGGTGACCGGAAGCGCCTGTGCGGCCGGGCTGCCGCGCAACGCGGAGAGCGCCGCCTGGATGCCGTTCAGGGCGTTCTTCACCTCGTGGGCGATGAGCTGGGAGGCGGCGCCCAATGCGGCGACCGTCTCCTGGTGCCGCAGGCGCTGTTCCGCGGCGAGCAGGGCGCGATAGGCGCGCCGCAGGAAGAGCGCGAAGACGCCGAGGGCGGCGAGCAGGACCAGAGAGTGGAAGGCCAGCTGCACCAGGAAGCGGGTGCGCAGGTCTTCGAGCGCTCTGCCCTCGTCCACCACGAGGGCCAACTGGAGCCCATGGTCTGCCACCGGGGTGATCGCCGCGAGGAGGGACCGCCCCCGGACCGAAGCGCCATCGGGTTGCTGCAGCGCCGCAAAAAGTCCCTCTGCGCGCTCCAGATGCGCGAGCTCGTCGTCCTGCGCCCCCTCAGCGCTGACCGACCACAGCGGCTCTCCGTCGCGATCGAAGAGGATCACCCGGCCGTTGAGGCCCTGGGAGCCGGGCAGATCCCGGCGCATCGCACCGACCAGCGCCCCCCGCAGCGCGCCCTCACGCACCACCGGGACGACCACTGCGAGGCGACCCTCGTCTCCGTTGGCGAGGTGCTCCACGCTCGCGGACGGGGGCTGTGCCTGCTGCATCCTTTGAAACCAGGGACGGGTGGTGAGGGGCTCGGGCAGGGAGAGGGGCCGCGCCGGATCGGTCCAGAGGGAGGTCCCGGACGCATCGAGGACCACCACCCCACCCTCGAACAGGGGGGAGCCTCCCAGCGCCACCTCCAGCAGCGCCACCTCCTGTTCGGAGAGTCCCTCCAACGGATCCAGCCTTGCGACCTCGGCCACCCGCCGCAGCTCCGCTTCGAGGAGCGCCAGGTGCCAGGCGAGGGCGGAGGACTCGAGGCGGGCCTGCTGCCAGAGACGCTGGGACATCTCGGTCCGGACCAGCTCGATCTCCGCACGCCACGAGAACAGCGGGCCGAGCAGCGTCACGGTCGCCAGCAACAGCAGCCCGATGGCCGCCGCGCGCCCCGTCCTCTGGCGTTCGGCCAGTAGGGGCGGCGACTGGGGGAGGGGGGCCTGGTTCATGGGATGACGGGAGCGGGTTCTCTACCGCAGGTGACCGGCGGCGCACACCCGTTGCAGAAAAGTCAGGGGACGGATGCGCGTGAAGGTCGAGCCCACCGGTGCATTCGGGCGATGCTGGCGCGCATGTCGACCCGACCCGATCCGGATCCTTCGCTGCGTGCCGACGTCCGCCTGCTGGGCAGCCTCCTGGGGGAGGTGCTCTCCGAACAGGAGGGCGCTGACTTCCTCGAACTCGAAGAGCGCATCCGCCAGCTCGCGGTGGCGCGTCGCCGGGGACCGAAGCGGGGGCGGACCCAGGCTGCTGCCGAGCTGTCCAACGTGCTCTCGTCGCTCCCCATCGAGCGGGCCGAGCCCATCATCCGGGCGTTTGCGACCTACTTTCAGCTCGTCAATCTCGCCGAACAGCACCACCGGGTCCGCCGCATCCGCGGACGGGCGCGGGCGGGGGAGGTGGTGCGTGGCTCCATCGAGCAGGCCTTCGTCCACCTCCGGGATTCGGGACGGAGCGCGGCCGGGGTCCGGGAGGCGCTCCGCGGACTGCGCGTCACGCTGACCCTCACCGCGCATCCCACGCAGGCCGTTCGGCGCACCGTCCTCGAGTGGCTGGACACCCTGCAGCGGACGTTGTGGGTGCGCGACGAACATGCCCTCACGCCGCGGGAGGCACAGCTCGCCCTCCGGGATCTGCGCGAGGGGATCACCGCCCTGTGGCAGACCGACGAGCTGCGCCGCGAGCGCCCCGAGGTCGGCGACGAGGTGAAGACCGCGATGTTCTACGGCGAGGAGGTCCTGGTGGGGGCGCTGCCTCACCTGATGGATGAGGCGGAGCTCGCGTTCGAGCAGGTCTTCGGAGAGCCCCTCGGTCCGCTGCCTTCGCCGGTGCGGTTGCACAGCTGGGCGGGCGGGGACATGGACGGCAACCCCCGCGTCACGCCCGAGGTGCTGGCCGACACCCTCTTCGCCCACCGCATCCGCGGGCTCCAGTGGCTCATCCGCCAGGTACGCGCGCTGGGAGAGCAGCTCTCCCAATCCGAGCGACGGGTCCGGGTCAGCGAGGAGCTCGAGGCCTTCAATGCGCGTGAGGCGAAGAGCCTGCCGGGTGTGCATGCGGAGCACCGGGCGAAGACGCAGGGGGAGCCGTTCCGCCGGGCGCTGCGCTTCATCCAGGCGCGTCTGGAGCACACCCTGGCTGCGGCCGAGCTGCGGCGCAGGGATCCGGGCGCGCCCCTTCCGGAACATGCCTGGGCGGGACCTGCGGCGCTGGTCGAGGCGTTGGAGATCCTGGAGCGGGCATTGCGGGAAGCGGGCGCAGAGCGGGCCGGGCTGCGGCAGGTTTCGCGGTTGTTGGACCGGGTGCGGGAGAGTGGCTTCCAATTGCTCGAACTCGAGATGCGCGCGCCGGCCGAGGATGCCCGCGAGGCGCTGCGGCTGCTGGAGGCGGGGCAGGTGCCCGAGGAAGGCCCCGGTCGCATCACCGGCGGGTTGCGGGCGATCGCGCGGGCGCAGTCCGAAGGCGGCGAGGCGGCATGCCGCACCCTCATCCTCTCCATGGCGGAGACCGCGCAGGACGTGTTGGATGCGCTGGCGTTGGCGCGGACCTGCGGCCTGGCGAACGACACCGGGGCGTCGGTGGACGTGGTGCCGCTGCTCGAAACCGGGAGTGCGCTGGAGCGGGGACCGGAGCTCGTGCGCGAGCTCTTCGCACATCCCGTGTACCGCAAGCACGTGGAGGCCCGCGGCTGCCAGGAGGTGATGGTCGGCTACAGCGACTCGGGCAAGGAGGTGGGCCTGTTGGCGGCGAGCGCACTGCTGTACCGCGTCCAGGCGCGCCTCCCCGAGGTGGCGCGGGAAGCCGGCATCCCCATCCGCGTTTTTCACGGGCGCGGCGAGTCCGTGGCGCGCGGAGGTGGACCGGCCCAGGCGGCCATCCTGGCGCTTCCTCCCGGCAGCGTGGGCGGCAGCTACAAGGCGACCGAGCAGGGCGAGGCGATGGATCACAAGTACGCCAATCGGCCCCTCGCGCAGCGCACGTTGGAGCTGCTGTGGGGCGGGGCCCTGCTCCACACCCTGGACGCGCAGCAGAAGCCATCGCCGGAGGACGAAGCGCGCTTCCTCGAGGTCCTCACCGAGATGGGCGAGGTCGGCAAGCGGATCTATCGCTCGCTGGTGTGGGAGGACCCGGACTTCGTGACGTTCTTCCAGGCGACGACACCGGTGGAAGAACTCGGGGAGCTCAACATCGCCTCGCGTCCGGCCAAGCGCCGCGCCGGTGGGCTCGAGGCGCTGCGTGCCATCCCCTGGGTCTTCGGCTGGACGCAGAACCGCACCATCCTCCCGGGTTGGTATGGCGTGGGCGCGGCCCTGGTGGCGATGCGCCGCGACCCCGGGAAGAGCGCGCTGGTCGATCGCATGTACCGCGAGTGGCCCTACTTCCGCGCCATCATCGACAACGTGGAGATGGTGCTCGCCAAGGCGGACCTGCGCATCACCGCGGCCTACCTGTCCCTGGCGCCGGAGCACACGCTGCACATCTGGCGCAGCATCCAGCAGGCGTGGGCGCGGACGGAGCGCGAGGTGAAGCGTCTCACCGGCTCCCAGGAGCTGCTCGACCACAACCCCACGCTGCAGGGGAGCATCGCGCTGCGAAACCCCTACGTGGATCCCATGTCCTTCCTCCAGGTGGAGCTGCTGCGCCGTAAGCGGGCAGGGGAGGACGCCGGAGATCGCGCGCTCCTGCTGAGCATGGGCGGCATTGCGCAGGGGCTGCGGAACACCGGGTGAGGCCGGCGTCGCCTGCGGAATGTCGCTCAGCCGCGCTTGACCATCCCCTCGAAACGCTCGAGGTAGCGGACGAACGCGGGGCCCACCGCGCGTTCGGCGAATTGAGCTTCGGCGAGCGGTCCCCGCAGCGGCTTGAAGCCGGGCTCACGGGAGCGCAGGGGCCAGTCGGGATCGAGGATCGCCGACTTGCCCAACGCCACCAGGTCCGCGCCCAGCTCCAGGACCGCCTCGGCTTCCTCCCGGGTCCAGACGGCGCCTGCGGCCACCAGGGCGATCTCGGGAGGCAGGACCTTGCGGAAGAGGGCCAGGGGATGGACGCCGGGGTGCTTCGCGCTTGGCTTGCGGTGGTCCCACAGGGAGAGGTGGATCACGTCCACCCCATCCTCCACGAGCCATCCGGCGACGGTGCACATCTCATCCACGTCCATGCCGCGCGCGGCACCGAAGTCCTCCGGGGAGAGGCGCACGCCGATGAGCAGATCTTCCGGCGCGCGTCGGCGCAGGTCACGGGTGATCCGTCGCAGCAGCCGGGCGCGGTTCTCCAGGCTCCCGCCATGCGCGTCGTCGCGATCGTTGTCAGTGCTCAGCAACTGGTTGAGCAGGTAGCCATGCGCGCCGTGCAGCTCCACGCCGCCGAAGCCCGCCTTCGCGCACCGCAGCCCGGCCTCGATGAACGCGTCACCGATGTTCTCGAGCTCTGCTGTGGAAGGGACGTGGGGGGCGGGACGATCGCTGCCGTCCCGGACAAAGGCCGTCGGAGCCAGCGGCGGGCGTCCGGTGAGTTCGGGGAGCGCCCGTCCCCCTCCATGTTGAAGCTGGGCCACCGCGAGGGCGCCCAGAGCCTGGACGCCTTCGGCGATGCGGGTGAGCCCGGGCAGGTGCGCATCTGAATGGACCCCGAGCTGTCCCGGGAAGGACGCGCCTTCGGGGGAGACGAGCGCGGCGCAGGTCTCGATGATCCCGAACCCTCCCTTTGCCCGGCGGACATAGAAGGCGAGCTCGTCCTCGCCCAGGGTGCCGTCGGCGTGGCTCTGGGTGTTGGTGAGCGGCGCGAGCACCAGGCGGTTTCTGACCGCACGGCCGGAGCGGAAGGTGAAGGGCGTGTGCAGCGTCATGGAGAGGCTCTAGCGCCGCGGATCCGGGGGGACAAGCACCTCCGCCGTCCGGCTTTCTGTAGGGCGAAGTACGCGGATGTCCCCGCCCGAGCGGATCCGCAACCCGCCCCACTGGACCAATACCGTCAGAGCGGCCTGCGCCCCGGAAAACGGGCTCGGGGTGGGGATGATCCGTCCGCTTCTTTGCGCGAGGATGAGTCCTCATTGGCACCTGCCCCCCGGAGGACGTTGCACATGCCCGAGGCTGCCAGCCTGTTGATCGTGGACGACGACCGGTTCGTCCGGGAGTTCCTGAAGGACGCGATCGCCGGGGTCCCGGTGGAGATCCGCGAGGCCGGCAACGGCGCGGAGGCATTGGCACGGGTGGAGGAGGCGGCGCCGAAGGTGGTGCTGCTCGATCTGATGATGCCCGAGATGAGCGGGCTCGAGGTGCTGCGCGCGCTGCGGGAGAAGGCCCCCGGTTGCCGGGTGGTGGTGATCAGCTCGATGGACTCGGAGCTGCTCATCGCCGAGGCCCTGGCGAACGGCGCGCACGGCTTCATCGGCAAGCCCTTCCACCCGGATGAGATCGCCTCGGCGGTTCAGGAGGCCCTCTCCTCGTGACGTCCTCGACGGGTGACTACTGGATCCGCGACGTGGACGGTCGCGTGCTGGGGCCGGTGAGCTACCCGGTGCTACGCGATCTCTGCAGCGCGCGACGCCTGGTCGGAGTGACGCACGTCTCGCGGGATGGCAAGAGCTGGCGGACGCTGCAGGAGCTCCCTGAACTCGCGACCCTGCTCGAGACTCCCGAGACCGCGCAGCTTCAGCAGGAGCAGCAGGCCGAGGCCGTTCGGTTGCGCACGCAACTGAGGGCGGCCGCGAGTGCTCCGGCGCACCTCATCTTCAAGGTGGCGGAGAACGCGCCCCTGCAGACCTACCGGCAGGCCTACTTCGCGCTCGCGCGGCGCTTCCACCCCTCGCGGCTCGAGCCCACGACCCATCCGGATCTCGTCGCCGCCAGCCGCGAGGCCTTCGCCTTCTTCTCCAAGCGCATGTCCGAGGTGGAGGCGCGCATCGCACCGCCGACCTCACCCATTCCGCCGGTGGCACGGGTGGGGCCTCCTGCCGGTCCACCGCCCACGTTGACGCCGGCACCTCCCGTCGCGCCGGTGCTGACCCCGGTCCCTCCGGCTGCGGCCAGGAACCCGGTGCCCCCCCCGGCGACCCTCCGGACCCCGCCGCCTCCGCCCGCGGACGTCATCTCCCGCCCGGTCACCGGTGCCTCGACGTGGACACCTCCCCCTCCTGCGGATCCGGTCCTCAACCGGGTTCGCATCACTCCGGCGGGCACGCCGCCCCCCCCTGTACGAAGCAGCGCGTTCTCGACACCGCCCCCCGGAGGGAACGTCTATCGCCCCGAGGATTTCGTGGGGATCGAGCGGAGAAGCGCGGAGCGCCTCCACGCCAACATCCGTGTCACGCCGACCAGCTACCGCATGTTCACCGACCACGCGCTCGTGAACATCTCGAACTCAGGGCTCTTCATCAGCACCCCGGACCTCATCCCGGTGGGCTCCCTGCTCGACATGGAGCTCACCTTCGAAGGGGACAACCGCACCATCAGCGCGCGGGCCCGCGTGGTGTGGGAGTCCAACGGCGCCGACGGGAAGCACGAGCGCGGCATGGGCCTCAAGCTCACCCGGGTCGACAAGCAGGACCTGGCGTTCATCAAGGACTTTGTCCGCAAGGCCGCCATGGCCGGGACGCGCTGAAAAGCGTCTCCGGCGCCCGCGGATCCTGCCCGTCCATCACGAAGAAGGCGGCGTGCCGGAGAACTCCAGCGCGCCGCCTTCCGAGGGCTCGATGTCGGGCCCGATGCTCTGAAATCGGGCGTCAGACCGTCTCGGTCTTCGTGGAGGTCGGCGACGGCGCCCTGCCGGGATCCTTCGCCGCCCCGTCCGCATCCGGGGCGCGGTCCGAGGCACCTTCCGGGCCCTCACCGTCGGGCTTGGGCTTCGGCGTGAAGGTGAAGCTCAACGCGTCGCCGCTCACATCCGCGCGGGCGACGCCGCCGTGGGCGAGGTCCCCGAAGAGGATGGCTTCGGCGAGCGGGCGCTTGAGCTTGCGGTCCACCAGCCGCGCCATGGGACGCGCGCCGAAGGCCGGATCGTACCCGTTCTCGGCGAGCCACCCGCGGGCTGCCGGGGTGAGCTCCAGGGTGACCTTCTTCTCCTCGAGCTGGCCCTGGAGCTGGCCCACGACCTTGTCGACGACCTTGAGGATGACCTCGGGCGTGAGGCCGCCGAAGAGGACCCAACCGTCGAGGCGGTTGCGGAACTCGGGCGGGAAGGTCCGCTCCAGCGCCTTCTTCGCCTTGGAGGGATCCACGCCGGTTCCGGCCTGCCCGAAGCCCAGCGTCCGCGTCGACATCTCCTGCGCGCCGGCGTTCGTGGTGAGGATCAGGATGACGTTCCTGAAGTCCGCCTTGCGCCCGTTGTTGTCGGTGAGCGTGGCGTGGTCCATCACCTGGAGGAGGATGTTGAAGAGGTCCGGGTGGGCCTTCTCGATCTCGTCGAGCACCAGCACCGAGTAGGGGTGCTTGCGGATGGCGTCGGTGAGCATCCCGCCCTGGTCGAAGCCGACGTAGCCCGGGGGCGCACCGATGAGCCGGCTGACGGTGTGCTTCTCGGAGTACTCGCTCATGTCGAAGCGCAGGAACTCCACGCCCATGACCTTGGCGAGCTGCTTGGAGAGCTCGGTCTTGCCGACGCCGGTGGGGCCGCTGAAGAGGAAGCTGCCGATGGGCTTCTCGGGGCTGCCGAGCCCCGAGCGCGAGAGCTTGATCGCCGCGGCGATCTCCTCGATGGCCTGGTCCTGGCCGTAGATGACCTTCTTGAGCTCCTCCTCGACGTTGGCGAGCTGCTGGGTCTCCGCGGAGGTCACCGTCTTGGCGGGGATGCGCGCCATGCGGGCCACGACCTCCTCCACGTCGGAGACGTCCACCTTGTGCTTGCGCTCCCCATCCGGGCGCAGGCGGTCGGCAGCGCCGGCCTCGTCAATGATGTCGATGGCCTTGTCCGGCAGGAAGCGGTCGTTGAGGTGCTTGTGGCCCAGCTCCGCGGCGGCCGAGAGCGCGCCGTCGGTGTAGGTGACGCCGTGATGCTCCTCGTAGCGGCTCTTGAGGCCCTGGAGGATGGCAACGGTGTCCGCGACGCTGGGCTCGGAGACCTCGATCTTCTGGAAGCGGCGGGAGAGGGCGCGATCACGCTCGAAGCTGCCCTTGTACTCCTGCCACGTGGTGGAGCCGATGCAGCGCAGCTTGCCGCTGGCGAGCGCCGGCTTGAGCAGGTTGCTCGCGTCCATGCTGCCGCCGCTGGTCGCGCCCGCACCGACGATGGTGTGGATTTCGTCGATGAACAGGATTGCGTTCGGGTGCTTCTGCAGCGCCTTGAGGACGCCCTTGAGCCGCTCCTCGAACTGACCGCGGAACTTGGTGCCGGCGAGCAGTGCGCCCATGTCGAGCGAGTAGACCTGCGCCCCGCTGAGGGCTTCGGGAACCATGTCCCCGTGGATGCGCAGCGCCAGACCCTCGGCGATGGCGGTCTTCCCCACGCCGGACTCACCCACGAAGATGGGGTTGTTCTTCCGGCGGCGGCAGAGGACCTGGATGGTGCGCTCCAGCTCCTTCTCCCGTCCGATGAGCGGGTCGATGCGCCCCTCGGCGGCTTCGGCGTTGAGCAGGGTGGTGTAGGCGGCGAGCGGATCCTTCCCCCGTGCCTCGCCCTCCTCGCCGTCTTCGTCGGCATCCGCGCCGGTCTCGAGCGCTTCGGCATCGTCGTCCGCGTCGACGCCGTCCTTGTGGATGCCGTGGCTCACGTAGTTGAGCAGGTCCATCCGCTCCACGCCCTCGCGCCGCAGCAGGTAGAGCGCCTGGCTCTCCTCTTCACGGAACATCGCGATGAGCACGTCCCCCGCGTCGATCAGCTGCTGATCGGCGGAGAGCGCGTGGATGGCGGCGCGGTTGAGCACCCGCTCAATCCCGATGGTCTGCTGCGGCTCGCGCGACTCACCGTCGGGCAGGCGCTCCACCGTCTCCACCAGGAAGTCGTGAAGCTCGGACGCCAGCTGCTCGACGTCGACGCCCACCGCTTCGAGGATCTCGCGACCCCGGGGATCGCTCGTCAGCGCGTGGAGCAGGTGCTCCAGCGTCAGGTACTCATGGCGCAGCTCGCGGGCGAGGTCGATCGCCTTGCGGAAACTCCGCTGCAGCTCTTTGGCAATGATCGGGGCGGCCATCGTCAGCTCTCCTCGTCCTCGGGTTCCATGCTCAGCCGTAACGGGAACTCGCTGGCACGTGCCAGCCGTTCGGTCAGCTGGAGCTTGGTCGCCGCCACGTCGTGCGTGTACACGCCGGCCACGCCCATGCCGCGGGTGTGGACGTGGAGCATGATCGCCACCGCCTCACTCTCGCTGCGGTGGAAGATCTCGCGGAGGACGGCCACCACGAAGTCACGGGTGGTGTAGTTGTCGTTGTGGAAGATCACCCGGTAGAGCCGGGGCTTCTTCAGTTTCTCTTGGGACTTGGGGCGGGTCTCGGTGACGACCCCGTCCTCGTTCTCGTAACGCTGGCCCATGGGGAGGGAGTCTTAACCGCTCCGGCCCCGGCCCGCGCGCTTTCCCCGCCCCTCCTCATCCCAGGAGGCCGGCCAGCCGACGGGGCAGGCGCTTCGAAGTCCACCGCGGCGGGCGGAGGAAACCCAGCCGGGGCGCCCGCTCGACCTCCACGCACCGGGCCTGATCCCGTGCCCACTGGCGCGCGAGGCTGGCGTTCACCTCCGGATCGTCCACCACCAGCGAGCCCTCCTCGAGCCAGTAGAGGGAGAGGGGATCGAGGTTGATGCTCCCCACCACCGACAGCCGGTCGTCCACCAGCAGGGTCTTCGCGTGCATCATGCTCGGCTGGTATTCGAAGACGCGGACGCCGGCCGCCAGCAGGGTCCCGTAGGTCGAGCGTTGCGCCCAACGGGACACCGCGTGGTCGATGTGGGGGCCGGGGAGCAGCACGCGCACGTCCACGCCCATGCGGCCCTTGTGACACAGCAGCTCGAGCAGCTCGGCGGGTGGGGCGAAGTAGGCGTTGGCGATCCACAGCCGGGACCTGGCCGCGACCATGGAGAGCCACAGCAGCAGAAAGGAGTCGGTCCAGCCGGCGGACTCGCGACTGGCCACGAACGCCGCCCACGCAGAGCCCCGACGCGCGACGGTCGCGTCCGCGGGGTGCTCCGGGGGTGCATCTTCGGGGGAGGTGGGGTGTTCGGGGGCGCCGCCGTCCGAGTCCTGCGGCACGGGAGGAGGCCGCTCGGGGCCCTCACTGAGCTCGAGCAGCTGGCCGGCCGCCTCGAGCCAGGTGGTGGCGAAGGCCTGCAGCACGTCCACCACCACCGGCCCCTCGATGCGTGCGTGCGTGTCCCGCCACGCGCGGGGCGCGTCCTCTGCCCCATGCAGCCAATCGGGCGCGAAGGCGAAGCCGCCGGTGAAGGCGATGCGATCATCGACGAGCACCAGCTTCCGGTGGAGCCGCCCGGTGAGTCGCAGGGGGCTCACGGCGCCCGGCTTGCGGAAGGGGCGGACCTCACAACCGGCGGCCTTCAGGCGCGGCAGGAGCTCCTCCTCGAAGCCCTGGCTCCCGAGCGGATCGACCACGATCTGGACCTGGACGCCCCGCGCTGCGGCCCGGCAACAGGCCTCGACCATCCGCTCCCCTGGCTGCCCCGGCTTCCAGATGTAGATCGCCACCCGGATGGTGCAGGTCGCCTCCTCGAACGCGCGGTGGATGGCGTCGAAGATCCCGGTGTCGAAGCACCACGTCACCCGGTTGCCGGGGATCAGCCGATCCCCGGTGGCCTGCCACAGATAGCCGGAAAGGGATTCCGGGCCGGTCTCGTGGTTCAGGGGCAGCCCGACCGCGCGGTTCTTTCCCCTCCGCACCAGCTTCCGCGCCCGTCCACGGACGAAGGCGGTGGTCCCCGCAATCGCCGCCCCCACCCCCAGCACGCCTCCCACCACTCCCAGGACCGCCCGCATTGCACCCATGGCGCGGAACATGGGGCCGGGAGGAGGACCGCGCAGGCGTCCTGGCGGCCGCCTCCCGGATTCGATGTCGAAAGGCTGAGGCTCCTGCGCCAAAGTCGCCCGCCTGCCTGGCAACTGGACGAGCGCTCCAGGGCTCCGGCCCAGCCCGGATGATGGGGGACATGAGGGCCGGAATGCGTGGCGCAGCCGCCTTCCTGACGGGGGGTTGCAGAAAGAAGCCGGGGCGCTTAGTGAGCAGTCATGTCCGTCAATATCCAGCTCGAGTGGACCCCCAATCCCGCCACCCTCAAGTACGTGGTCGACCGTCAGCTCATCCCCAGCGGCGCGTTCAACTTCACCACCGCGGAGAAGGCGAAGGAGGAGTCCCCCCTGGCCGCCCGCCTGATGGAGATCACCGGCGTGGTCGGCGTGATGATCGGGAGCACCTTCGTGACCGTCACCAAGGGGGACGAGGGCGAATGGGACGAGCTGAACGAGGCGGTCATGGAGACCCTCGACAGCCATCTGGGCGCCAATGAGCCGGTGGTCACCGAGGCCGCACTCGAGGCGCGCTCGCGTCCGAGCGAGGGCGGCACCGAGGTCGAGGGACAGATCCGCGCCATCCTCGACGCCGAGATCCGCCCGGCGGTGATGCAGGACGGTGGCGACATCCTCCTCGACCGCTTTGAGGGCGGCGTGGCCTACCTGCACATGCAGGGAAGCTGCTCCGGCTGCCCGTCGTCCACGGCGACGCTGAAGATGGGCATCGAGACCCGTCTGCGTGAGCTGATCCCGGACCTCGTCGAGGTTGTCGCGGTCTGAGCCGACGGCGCAATTCACCCCACCCGTGAGCCGCAAATCCCGCCAGAGTGTGGCGCCCTCACGGGTGCGCGCGCAGCTGCTTCCCGACCAGAGTGAGGCGCTGCTGCGCGAGCTGCATCTGATCTCCCGCGATGGGAAGATCCACGCGGACACGCTGCGCAAGCTCAAGCAGGTCAACCACCTGGTGGGTCTGGTGACGCCGGCGATGGAAGACGTCCTCGGACGCTATCCGGACCCGGTGGTGGTCGACGTGGGCAGCGGCAACGCCTACCTCGGCTTCGTGCTCTACGAGCTCTTCCTGCGTCAGCGCGAAGGGGGCCGGGTGCTCAACGTCGAGGCCCGCCCCGATCTCACCGCGCGTGCGGCGGAGCGGGCGCAGAAGCTGGGCTTCAGCCGGATGGAGTTCCAGACCTCGGACATTGCGAACGCCCGGCTCCCGGATCGCGTCCACCTGGTCATGGCGCTGCACGCCTGTGACACCGCGACCGACGAGGCGCTGGCCCTCGCGCTCCGGGCCCGCGCAGATCACATCGCGGTGGTGCCCTGTTGCCAGGCCGAGCTCGCCCAGCAGCTCAAGGCGCACAAGCCCGCGCCGGACAGTCCCTTCAGTGCCCTCACCCAGCACGCGTGGCACCGGCGGGAGTTCGCCAGCCACCTGACCAACGTGCTGCGCGCCCTGACGCTGGAGGCCCACGGCTACCAGGTGACGGTGACCGAGCTGACCGGCTGGGAGCACAGCCTCAAGAATGAGCTCATCCTCGGGCGCCGCGTGCACCGGGAGAGCCGCCCGGCCATGGCGAAGCTGGAGGCCCTCCTCGAGCAGGCGGGGGTGACGCCCGCCCTGCAGCGCCTGTTGTCCGCGCCGAGGACGGACGCGGCGCCCCCTCAGGGCTGACGCCTCCCCGGCTGACGCGCCAAGTCAGTTGACCGGGGGGTGGGCAACCTTCTCGGCCGGATCGGCGACAATGGCAGCGGTGCCCGTCTCTCTCGGGGCGCCGGGAAGAAGCTGCCATGTCGATCCGCGTTCCGCCTGCCTCCATCCGCCCCACGATCCCCGCCGGGTCCCCGGAGACGTCCCGGGCGACGCCCCGCAACACCCTCCGCAATGCACCTGCGGCAGAGGTGACCTCGCGGCGGATGGCCGGGGCGCAGGGATCGCGCGCTGAACGCGTCCTGCCCCGCCCGCCCCAGGAGGTCCTCGCCCACCGGGTCGCGAGCGAGCAGGCGCGGGACCTCGTCGAGGCCACCAAGACCTTCGAGCACGTCCGCGACCTGGTGCAGGGCGACCACCCGGTCGGCAGGAAGTTGTGGGCGCCGCTCTACAAGCTGCTCCCCAAGGGGAGCGCAGACGAAGGTGGATGGGCCCTGCGGGAAGGCCCTCCCACCCGGGACCGCACCGCCAGCTTCGACGCCGCCTTCAACGCGGTGAAGGCCGGCGCGTCGGTGCTGCCCCCCGAGGCCGCGGACTTCACCTACCTGGTGGTGCCCGGCTTCATGGGCGAGCAGATCCCGACGTATATGGACGCCCACGTGAACCGGCTCCGCGAACGCGGTCTGGAGGCCCAGCAGGTCGCCATCGAGACCGAGGCCGGGGTGGAGGACAACGCCCGCGTGGTCCGCGACGCGATCCTGGAGGCGGCGAAGGATGGCCGTCAGGTCGTCCTGCTGGGCCACAGCAAGGGAGGCCTGGATATCACCGCCGCGCTGAGCCTCTATCCGGAGCTCAAGCCGCACGTGCGCGCGGTGGCCACCATGCAGACGCCTTACGGCGGAACCCCCCTGGCCAGCGATCTCAATGCCTTCGGGCCGCTGCGGTGGCTGGTGGGCAACGTGCTCGAGCGCCTCGGAGGCTCGGGCGATTCGATGCGGGACCTGACCTACGCCCAGCGGCAGAAGTTCCTCGCCGAGCATCCCTATCCGCAGGACATCCCGACGGTGTCCATGGCGACCTCGGACACCAGCCTGACCTCGGTCTTCGCCACCACCACCAACTACATGGCCAACCGCTACGGCTGGGCGTCGGATGGGATGGTGCCCACGCAGGATCAGATCATCCCGGGCTCGGACGTGGTGCACGTACAGGGCGTGGATCACGCCGAGGCGGGCATCGACGGACCGGGGCCGCTGGTGAGCCACAAGGCCAGCGATCTGACCGAGGCGTTGATCGCCATCGCCCTCCAGACCCAGGCCCCCGCCAAACCACGCGCGGCCGCCTGAACCCTCCGGCCGACGCACCGCCGGCGCTGAGGTCGGCGGGGGTCAGCCGTAGGTCTCGCGCCGGATCCGCTTGTTCTGAATCCCGAGCTCGTGGAGCACGCCCAGCACCGTCTCCATGAAGCGCGGGGTCGCGGTCACGCCGGCCTCGAGCGCGGCGCGACGGTCCCAGGGATGGATGGCGGGACCGCACGCGTACACCAGGCAGGTCTCGCGGGACGCTTCGGGGATGAGGCGGTCGAGCAGCGGGAGGTCGATGCGCCCGTGGCGGTAGGCGTCTCCGGCGCCGGGATCGCGGGTGAGGGTGTGCACCACCGTCAGGCGATCGGGGTGGGCCGCGCGGAGGGCCTCGATCTCCCTGGCGAAGAGGATGTCCTCGCGGGTGCGGTTCGAGCAGACGTAGACGTGCCGTGCCTTCACGTCCCGATGCAGCGCGTCCTTGAGGATGCTGAAGTTCGGGACCGCGCCGCTGCCGGCCACCACGTGAACGATGAGGTCGGTGAAGGTGTCGGTGTCCTCGGGCAGCACGTAGGGGCCCGAGTAGCCGCTCACCTCGAAGCGCTGTCCCGGCGCGAGCCCGTGCACCAGCAGGTTCGAGAGGAGCGGGAGGTACTTCGTCTCGCCGGGGACGTAGACCTCCTCCTTGATGGTGATCTCGATCCAGGGCTCATGGGGCGCGCTGGTCAGCGAGTACTGGCGGATGGGCTCCCGCCGTCCCTTCTGCTCCTCGAGGAAGGTGATCAGCGGCGTGAGCTGCTTGAACTGATGCGCATCGATGGAGAGGTACTGCCCGGCGAGGTAGTCCTTCTTGCCGTGCGGATCGAGGGTGAGTGTGGCGGTGTCGGGGGACTCGAATCGGACGCTCCGCACCGTGACCTCGAACGGCTCCGGACGCTTCCGCCGGGGGGCTGCAACTGGCGCGTCGGTCATGAGGCTGGATTAAACGTCACCGGGCCGCTTCGCCAGGGGATGATGGGCGCCTGATGTCCGATGCGAACGCCGAACAGCTCTTCGTCACCACCACCCCCGGACTCGAGGAGGTCCTCGCGGAGGAGGCGCGGGCGCTGGGACGGGTCTCCCGGATGGAGGAGGGGGTGAGGTTGGAGGGCCCCCGGGGATTGCACCGCGCGGCAAATCTGCACCTGCGCTGTGCGAGCCGGGTCCTGCTGAGGGTCGCCAATCTCGAGGTCCGCGACGCCAGGGCGCTGGAGTCGGCGCTGAAGGGGGTCTGTCTGGATGCCTTTCGCGGTCCGCAGGGGTTGGCCCTGGGCAGCGTCGAGGTCCGGGGCGCGCCCTATGGACGGAGGGAGGTCGAGGCCGCCGCATCCCGGGCGCTGCGGCTGGTGCGGCCCGATCCGCACGCCGCGGCGTCGGTGGGCAATGCCCCCGGGCGCGGAGCTGATCCGTTCGCCCCCGCGCCGGTGGGGGTGTGGCTCCGCGCCGTCGGGGGACAGCTGACGGTGAGCGTGGACACCAGCGGCGCGCTCCTCTTCCGCCGCGGCTATCGCCAGGAGGTGTCCCGCGCCCCACTCCGGGAGACGCTGGCCGCGGGGATTCTGGCCCTGGCCGGGCACCGCTCGGATGAGACCCTGGTCGATCCCATGTGCGGTTCGGGCACCTTTCTCATCGAGGGGGCGTGGCGGGCGATGGGACGCGCGCCGGGCAGTCTGCGGCCCTTCGCGTTCGAGGCCTTTCCCTCCCACGACCCCGCGGCCTGGAGCGCGCAGAAGCAGCGGGCGGTGCAGGCCGAAGGCACGGCGCCGAAGGTGTACGGGCGGGATCTCAACGCCGGGGCGCTGGGCACCGCACGGCGGAACGCGCGTCGGGCGGGGGTGCAGCCGGCACTGGTGCTCGAGCGCACGGACCTCTCACAGCAGGGCCCACCGGCGGGGCCTCCCGGGCTGGTGGTGGTCAATCCGCCATACGGGAAGCGGGTGGGGGAGCGGGCTGAGCTCGAAGGGCTCTACCAGACCCTGGGCAGCGTTCTCCGCGAGCGGTTCCGTGGCTGGCGGGCCGCGGTGCTGGTGCCCGACGCACGGTTGTCCCGGGCCCTGGCGCTGCCGGACGTGGCGTCGCACCCGCTCGAGAACGGCGGGCTGCGGATCCAGCTCGAGATCACGCAGCTCACCTGACGAAGGGTCGTGACGGGCCGAAGCCCGTTTGGGCCGCGAGGGCTCACTCCTCGTCTTCGGCCACGGCCTGGACGTCGAGCTCGAGCTCGATGCGCTCGCTGACGAGCCAGCCGCCGTTGTCGAGCGCCTTGTTCCACTTGATGCCGAAGTCGATGCGGTTGATGGTCGTGCGGGCGTGGTAGAGCACGCGCGACTTGCCCCACAGGTCGGTCATGAGCCCCAGGCGTCGCACGTCGAGCGACACCGGATGGGTGGTTCCGCGGATGGTGAGGTTCCCTTCGGCCACCAGGTGGGTGGACGACTTCCCGGTGAGCTGGGTGCTCTCGAACGTGATCTTCGGGTGGTTCTCCACGTCCAGGAAGTCGGCCGAGCGCAGGTGGTTGTCCCGGTCCACGGAGTTGGAGTTCACGCTCGCGGCGTCGATCTCCACGAACACCGAGCCGTCATCGGGCCGCTCCGGATCGAGCCGGAGGTGACCACTGAAGCGGTCGAAGCGTCCGATCACCTTCGCCACGACCATGTGGCGGGCGACGAACTGGAGGTTGCAGTGGTTGGTATCGAGCGTCCAAGTGCGGGCAGTCATTCCGGCGGCAACCTACGACCCTGCGGACCCGCTGTCATCACCGGTTCCGGACGGCTGCCTGGAGCCCGCAGTGGATTCCGGGGATGACCCGGTCTCCCCTGTTGGATGCGTCCGCGCCTCGACGTTCGCCTTGGTGTATGCCGGGGGGCATGGCTGACACCGCACACATCGACAGCGTCCTGAAGCACTACGCCGACCAGCGCGAGGGCTACCTCGAGGATCTCAAGACCCTGGTCCGCATCCCCTCGGTCTCCTTCGATGGGTTCGATCCCCAGGAGGTCCGCCGGAGCGCCGAAGCCACCGCGAAGCTCCTCGAGGCCCGCGGTCTGGAGAATGTCCGCCTCCTCGAGCTCGAGGGCGCGCATCCGTACGTCTACGGCGATTGGTTGAAGGCCCCCGGCAAGCCCACCCTGTTGCTCTACGCCCACCACGACGTGCAGCCCGCGGGAGATGCGGACGCGTGGAAGAGCCCGCCCTTCGAGCCGACCGAGCGGGACGGGCGCCTCTACGGCCGCGGGACCGCTGACGACAAGGCGGGCATCGTGGTCCACACCAGCGCGGTGGATGCGTGGCTGAAGGCCCACGGGAGCCTGCCCCTCAACGTGAAGGTCCTCATCGAGGGCGAGGAGGAGATCGGCAGCACCCACCTCGAGGCGTTCCTGACCGCGAACGCCGAGCTGTTGAAGGCGGACGCCATCGTCCTCACCGACACCGCGAACTTCGAGACGGGGCTGCCGAGCGTCACCACCAGCCTTCGCGGGCTGGTGACCGTGGACGTCGAGGTGCGCGCGCTCAAGCAGGCGCTGCACTCGGGCATGTGGGGCGGACCCCTCCCGGATCCGGTAATGGGCCTGGCGAAGATGCTCGCCTCGCTGACCCACCCGGATGGGACCATCGCGATCCCGGGGATCCTCGAGCAGGTGAAGCCGCTGACCGACGAGGAGCGCCGTTCCATCGAGGCCCTGCCCACCGACGAGGCGACCTTCCGGCGCCAGGCGGGGATGGTCGAAGGCTCCGAGCTGCTCGGTGGTCGGCACCCATGGGAGACGAACTGGAGGCAGCCTTCACTGGTGGTGAACGCCATCCAGGCCAGCAGCCGCAAGGACGCGCGCAACATCGTGTGCGATGCGGCGTGGGCACGGGTCGGCATCCGCATCGTCCCGGATCTCTCGCCGCAGAAGGTGCAGGCGCAGCTCGTTCAGGCGCTGAGGGACGCGGCCCCCTGGGGTCTCGAGGTCCACATCGAGGAGGATCAGGCCGCAGGCTGGTGGTACACCGACACCAGCCATCCTGCCTTCAAGGCCGCCTTCCGGGCGTTGGAGAAGGGCTATGGCACGCCCGCCGTTGCGACCGGCTGCGGCGGCTCCATCCCCTTCGTCGAGCCCTTCGCCAAGGCGCTCGGTGGGGCGCCCGCGCTGCTCATCGGCGTCGAGGACCCCTATACCAACGCGCACTCGGAGAACGAGAGCCTGCACCTCGGCGATTTCGATCGCAGCGTTCGCAGCGCGATCCACATCTACCGCGAGCTCGCCGAGGAGCTTGGCGGCTGACGCCTCAGCGTCGCTGGACTGCCGGGACGGGGGCGGGGACGGCCACCGCCTCCACCTCCCGGCGCGCCTCCAGCTGTGATTGCGCCCACACCCGCGCTTCCTCCACCGAAGCGAACGCGCGGTAGGGGACGGGAAAGGGCTGGACCAGCAGGATGGTCGCGAAGACGAAGCGGCTCACCGCGCTGTCGAGCACCACCGCGGTGCCGACACAGTAGCGCTCGAGCAGCTCACGGTTGTCCTCGAGCCACGCCTTCTTCGCGGCGCGGGCATAGGGCGAGACGTCGGTGATGGTCCGGGCGTCGATGATGACGGCGTGGAGCTCCCGCTGCTCGAGCAGTGAGGTCGCGCGCGTGACGTAGGCGTCGATCTCGGCGTCGGTCATCACGCCCGCGGACTCGTGCAGGGCGATGGGCCAGCCCTCGACATCAATCCGGATGGGCATCGGGCTGTGCGTCCTCGGATCGGGGAAGAGGGAGCCGGAGGGTGACGGTCGTGCCCTCCCCTTCGCGGCTCTGCAGGTCGAATCGGCCACCGTGCTCCGTGAGGACGCGCCTGGCAACCACCAATCCCATCCCGGCACCTTCGGAGCGGGTGGTGAAGAACGGCTCGAAGAGCCGGTGGATGAGCCCTTCAGGAACGCCCTCGCCGGTGTCGCGCAGGGTGAGGACGAGGTGACGCTGTTCGCCCTCGGCGCTCAGGAACCCGTCGATGTAGAGATCCCCGCCGCGGGGCATGGCCTGCTTGGCGTTGCGGATGACGTTCGCGAGCGCCAGCGTCAGCCGCTCGGCATCGAGCTCCAGGGGCGGGGCGACCTCGTTGAGGAACGCGCCCACGTGGACGCGGATGTCTCCGTCATCGCGGTCGAAGACCTCCTTCAGGACGTCCTCGAGGATCGGGCTCAACCGCTGCTGACGAAGCTCAGGGCGGTGGGGGCGCGCGAGCTCGAGCATGTGCTGGACGAGCAGCTCCAGTCGGAAGGCCTCCTCCTCCATGACGGTGAGCAATTGCCCCTGCGGATCCTGCTGGGTGTCGCTGCGGCGGAGCAGGGCGATGGCGTTGCAGATGGCTCCCAGGGGATGGCGGACCTCGTGGGCGACGATGGCGGCCATCTCCCCCAGGGCGGCGACGTGCTCCTTGCGCACCAGCTCCTGCTGCGCCTGGGCGACGTCGAGGAGGGATTGGCGCACCCGGCGCTCGGCTTCGCGGAGCTCGGTGACGTCCACGTCGACGCCGAGCACGCCGTAGATGGTCTCCCCATCCCGGACCGGCGAGACGGTGCGGGTGAAGGTGAGCGTCTGCTCCGGGGAGGGGAGGACGAGCTGCTCACTGCTGCGCTCGCCCTTCAATGCGCGCAACCGGCTGTGCTTCCAGGAGAGCATCAGCTCCGGAGGAAGCTCGAGTTCGCTGAACTTCTGGCCGGGGAGCGCCTGCCAACGCTGCGCGAAGGACGGGCTCATGAGGACCAGCCGCTCATGCCGATCACAGATCCAGAAGTCGAAGGGGAGCGCCTCGCCGAGCGCGGAAAGCCAGACCTCGAGTTCGCGCCAGAGGGCCTTGTTGCGGTGCGACTCGGTGACGTCCAGCGTGAGGCAGCGCAGGGTCCGTCGTTCGGTGATCACCACCGCGGTGCGCATCCAGCGGACGTCACCCCGGGGGCCATGGGCGCGGTGCTCGAGCGTCCGGGGCTCTCCGTCCGCGACGACCTTCCATAGGAGCTCCACCACCCGCTCGCGTTCCTCGGGGGGCAGCAGACGGGTGATGAAATCTTCGGCGTCCCATTCGGTCTGCTCGGGGCAGCCGAAGAGGACGCTCGCGGCTTCGGGCGAGAGGCGGACCCCCCGGAGCTGATGTCCCAGCTCGAAGGTCGCCGCCCCCACCATGAGCAGCAGCGTGGGATCCGACAGGAAGTCGGAGCCGGCGCGGGCGGCGCGGGGCGGTGGTGTGGGGAGGGGCAACATCGGGAGCACTCTAGGCGGTGGGGCCCGCAGCACCGGTCCGGGCGCTGCGCGTGGAGCGGGAATGCAGGCCGGGTGACAGTCTGCCCGGGCCTGAGCGCGCCTTGAAGACCCTGAAGACAAATTGGGGCTGTCCGAAAGTGCCGGTTGCCCCCGACTCAGCCCGAGCGGGGCGGGACGTCTTTGCCTGCGGGAGCCACCAGGCGCACCGACGAGGTGTCATCGAGCGCCACGCCATCTCCGCGGACCTCGGTGCCTTCGATGGCCACCACGTCCCCACGGTTGAGGCGGAAGAACGCCGCGTTGGCGTCGGTGCGGTGACGGTGCTGTGCGGCAAGACCCAGCCGGCCTTCGGGTCCGCAGCCCATGAAGCGCGTGCGCCCCTTGCCCTCGAGCTGCTCCGAGACGATGCGGAAGAGGCGCCCTTCGACGGGCTCGGGCCAGGGGCCCCCCTTCGGAGCGAGCGCGAGCATGCTCATCTTGAGCGACTCCTTGTGGAGCCCGGCCGCCCTGGCGATCGCCTCGACCGCGGGAGGCGTGGTCCAGGGACGGTCCGCGTGACACCAGTCACTGTCCTTCACCAGCGCGGGGCAGGGGCCGCGGAAGAGGCAGGGGAAGCGGACGGCGTGCCCACGTGCCACCACCAGATCGCGCAGCTCGAGCAGCGCGCGGCTGGTCTCCCGTAGCGCGGGCTCCAGGATGAGCAGGGTTCCGCCCTCGGTGAGGCGCTCGCAGATGCGCTCCACCAGGTCCGCGCGCTTGGCGACGGCGGAAGGCCCGGTGCCGTAGAGCTCGTTGAGGACGTGGCCCATGGTGATGAGATCGAAGCGCTCGTCGGGGAGGCCGGTCCGGGTGGGATCCCACACCCGGGTGGAGAGGGCCTCGCCGGCCTCGGTGGCGAGCGCCCGGGCGAGCTGCAGGGCCGGTTCGCTGCGATCCGCGGCGGTCACCTGCTGGGCGCCCGCATCCAGGGCCGCCAGCGCCAGGGGGCCGGGGCCGCTGCCGAGATCGAGGACCCGGCGGGGGCGCTGCGGCAACTCGCCGAGGGCCTGACGCGCCTGGGCGTACGAGACCGGCCAGTAGAAGAGGAGATAGGCCCCGAGCAGCCGGGGATCGTCCATGTACCGGGCGCCGGCGAGTCTGCGGTCCCGGGTGAGCCCGAGCGAGAGCTGCTTCACGCCGGCCGCGACCTCGCGCAGCTCGTGCGGGGTGAGGCGATCCGCGGGCCCCTCGGTGAACGAAGAGGGGAGGGGGACCTGCCGACGCGCGCCATGCAGGGGGCCTCTGCCCGGAGGTCGACGGCCGGCCTGCCGCTTCGCGCTGGCAGCGCGCCACACGGCGATGAGCCGCGGTATCCAGCGGGCGAGGTCTTTGGCGTAAGGCGCGGGAGGAGGAGGCAACGTGAGACCTTCGTCAGCGGGAGGGGAATCCGGGAGCGGACATCCTCCCACCGGTGGTGACGGGAGGAGAAATCATGGCCCACAGGAGGTGGGCGGCGGGCCGGAAAGCGATTAGAGCGGACCCCTCATGATCTCCGTCCGCGATCTGCGCAAGCACTACCGCGTCCACCAACGCCAGGCCGGCCTGCTGGCAGCCGTGCGTTCGGTCTTCTCCCGGCCCACGCGGCTGGTGAAGGCGGTGGACGGCATCGACTTCGAGATCCCTGCCGGCGCGCGGGTGGGGTTCCTGGGCCCCAACGGCGCCGGCAAGACGACCACGCTCAAGGTGCTCTCGGGGCTGCTGCACCCCACCTCCGGCGAAGTGTCGGTGATGGGGCACGAACCCCGCCGCCGCGAGGACGCCTTCCTCAAGCGCATCATGCTGGTGATGGGGCAGAAGCAGCAGCTGCTGTGGGATCTCCCGCCGGCCGAGACCTTCGAGCTCAACCGCGCGATCTACGGCGTGTCGATGCCGCAGTTCCGCAGGACGCTCAAAGAGCTCGATGACGCGCTCGAGCTCGGCGAGCTGGTGCGCAAGCCCACCCGGCAGCTGTCGCTCGGCGAGCGGATGAAGTGCGAGCTGGCTGCGGCGCTGATCCACCGGCCCAGTGTGCTCTTCCTGGACGAGCCCACCATCGGGCTGGACGTCTCGATGCAGGTCATCCTCCGCCGCTTCATCAAGCGCTACAACGAGGAGACCGGCGCGACCCTCATCCTCACCAGCCACGACATGGATGACGTCGCGGCGCTGTGTCCGCGGGTGGTGGTCATCGACAAGGGGCGCCTGTCCTTCGACGGTCCCCTGACGGCGCTGGTCCGCAAGGTCCGTCCCGAGAAGCGCCTGGTGCTCGAACTCTCCGCGGAGACGCCGGACGCGGCGCTCGAGGATCTGGGACGGGTGGTGGAGCGGGAGCCCGGACGGGTGGTGCTGCAGGTGGACCAGGACCAGGTGCATCACACCATCTCCCGCGCGCTCGCCCAGCTCCCGGTGTCCGACCTCACGGTGGAGGGCGCCCCGCTCGAGGAGGTCATGAGCGAGCTCTTCGCGCGCAGCCGTGCCGACCGTGAGGGGGAAAGCGCGGCCGCGGGCGGGGAGGGCGCCCGGTGAGCTTCCGCTCCGGCCTGCGCGCCACGCCCACCATCTACAAGGTGGCCTTCTCCGAAGCGATTGCGTACCGCGCGGAGATGATCGTCTGGGCACTCTCCTCGAGCATGCCCTTCGTGATGTTGGCGATGTGGTCCGCGGTGGCCGCCGATGGTCCGGTGGGACGCTTCACCGCCGCGGGCTTCGGGGCCTACTTCCTCTGCACCTTCATCGTCCGGCAGCTCACCGGGGCGTGGGTCGCCTGGCAGATGAACTTCGAGGTGCGCACCGGGGTGATGTCGATGCGACTGCTGCGGCCGGTCCATCCCATCTGGCACTTCGGCGTGGAGAACGCGGCGTACCTGCCGATGCGCATCGCGGTGTCGCTGCCCATCGCGGTCATTCTGCTGGTGGTGCTGGGCCGGGACGCGGTGAGCTCGAGCACACTGATGTGGGGGATGTGGCTGCTGGCGGTGGTGGGCGCGTGGTGGATCAACTTCCTGGCGAGCGCCGCGGTGGGGACGTTGAGCCTTTACATGGAACAGAGCATCCGGGTGATGGACGTGTGGTTCCTGCTCTACTCCCTCTTCTCCGGCTACCTGATTCC
>DATGQN010000163.1:0-36139 GCA_035304185.1 Myxococcaceae bacterium | reverse complement strand
ACGGAAGTTAAGTCCTCCAGAGCCGATGGTACTGCACGGGAAACCGTGTGGGAGAGTAGGTCGCCGCCGGGCCTATTTTGAGAGAAGCCCCCTTGAGTCCTTCATTGGATTCGAGGGGGCTTTTCGCTTTTGCGGGCAGCGTTTCCGCGCCCCGATTGTCATCAGTCGGTGATGAACCCGGAAAGTCCCGAAACGCGCAGTTGACACTGTTTGCGCGGCTGCTAAGCGCCCCCCTGCCTGCTCGGGAGCAGGCGGTACCGCGAGGGGGAGGCAGCGACAGTGGCGCAGGAGACGTCGGCGTGGCGGGCAGAGGATGCCCGCTCCTGGATCCAACTGCTGGGCACCGGGGCCGGATACCTGGTCCTCGTCGCGGCCGCCTATCTGAGCTGGGAGCACTCGCTCTGGGCGGGGCTGCCGCTCGGAGCGTCGGCCGGGCTGGTCCTGGTCCGGGTCTTCATCCTCCAGCACGACTGTGCCCACCGGGCGCTCTTCACCCGGCCGCGGTGGAACGACCGGGTGGGTGGGTTGCTCGGGGTCCTGACCCACGCGCCGCACGCCTACTGGCGGGCGATGCACCTGATCCACCACGCCACCAGCGGGGATCTCGATCGGCGCGGGCATGGAGACATCCAGACCCTCACCGCGCGCGAGTACCTCGGGCTCTCCCCGGCGGGACGCCTGCGCTACCGTCTGTTCCGCCACCCGTTGGTGCTCCTGGGAATCGGCCCGATCTTCCAGTTCCTGCTGCGCTTCCGGCTGCCCTCCCAGATCGAGGCCGGCCGGCGGGTCGAGCGGCGCTCCATCGCGCTCACCAACCTGGGGATCCTGGGGATCCACCTCGGCTTCCTGCTCTTCGGTGACTGGGCCCGGTGGATGCTGCTGCAGTTGTTGGTGGTCCAGGTGTCGGCGGGCGTGGGGATCTGGCTCTTCTACGTGCAGCATCAGGTGGAGCATCCCTACTGGATGCGGCGCCGGCAGTGGTCCTATCGGGACGCCGCCCTGAAGGGGAGCAGCCATCTGGTGTTGCCCCGTCCGGTGGAGTGGCTCTTCGGGGCCATCAACCTGCACCACGTCCACCACCTCGATCCCCAGGTGCCGAATTACAGCCTGCGGCCCTGCATGGAGGGGACGGGATTGGCCGCAGCGGGCGTCCGGCTCACCCTGCTCGGATCGCTGAGGACGTTCGGGCTCAAGGTCTACGACGAGGAGCAGGGGAGGATGACCGGATTGCCGGACCCCACCCTGCGCCCTGCGCCCGGAGCCGGACTGTCGCTCTCCCCGGAGGCGCCGCGATGAGTCTGCCCTGGTGGTTGGAGATCTTCCTGGGGCTGGGACTCGGCTACCTGGTGGGCTCGTGGGTGGAGTCCTTCATGCACGAGCACGTGTCCGATGCCCACCCGCGCCGGGTGAAGGCGTGGATGCGGGCACCCCGGTTGCTGCGCCCGCTCATCAACACCCACTACTCGCACCACACCATCCATCACGTGCGCACCTTCCGGGCGGGACACACCACCCAGTTCCGCAGTGAGGAGGAGCGCTCACAGCTCACCGAGGTCCTGCTGGCCCGGGGGCGCCACGGTCGGATCATCATCGCCGGCGCGTTCGGGACGCGGCTGCACGGGTCGGGCGCATTGGTCTTCGTGGCGCCGCTGGTGATCTTCTTCCCCTTCTTCTGGTGGGGGCTGGGACCTGCGGGCTTCGTGGCCAGCTGCTTCACCCTGTTGCTCTCCCCCTTCATGAGCCATTTCGTGCATCCGTGGCTTCACCGTCCCTTCGAGCAGGGCCAGACCGAGGCGCCGGCGTGGCTCGCGTGGCTGCTGCGCACCCGCTACATGCGCGCGGTGTACCGCAACCACTTCCTCCATCACCGCTATGGCGGGGTCTCGAATTTCAACCTCGTGCTGGGCGCGGACATCCTCCGGGGACGCGCCCGCGCCATCACCTCCCGCGACCTCGAGGTGATGGCCGAGCTGGGGATGCCCCTGCCCGACAGCGCCCGTCCCGGCGTCCAGCAGGCCCATGGCTGAAGCCCGTCCCGCGGAGGCAACCGAGCTGACTCCCGCCGTTCAGGTCGGACCTCCGCCTGCGCCGTCCGGGGGAGGGGAGGGGCTCACCGGAGGGCGGAGGCCGGCGTCACCTCAGGCGCCCGCTCCCGCATCCTTCCCCGTGACCTGCCACCCGGGCATGGGGAAGGCACGGGAAGGGTCGGACTTCCATCCGCCGTGGTGGCTGGCCCCCGCGCACCTGCAGACCATCGCCCCGGCGCTGGTGACGGTGGGGCCTCCGGTGGAGCTCCGTCACGAGCGGCATGAGCTGCCCGACGGGGACTTCGTGGATCTGCACTGGGTGGGGCGGGAGCGGGCCGCACCCGTGGTGGTGGTGATCCCGGGAATGCAGGGGAGTGAGCGCTCCGGATGCGTGCGGTCCCTGCTCGCCGAAGTCCAACGCCAGGGCCTGCGCGCGGTGGTCCTCTGCCATCGCGGCGGCCACGTTCCCAACCGGCTCCCGGGCTCGTACCACGCGGGCTTCATCGAGCACCTGGCGTGGTTGGTGGCGGGGCTGAAGGTGCGCTTCCCGGAGAGCCCACTGCACGCGGTGGGTTTCTCGCTCGGGGGAAGCATGCTCATCCGCTACCTCGCTGAGGCGGGGGCCGGCGCCGGCTTCACCTCCTGCGCCGCCGTCTCGGTGACCTTCGATCTCGACGACACGGCCACCCGCGCCTGCCGGGGCTTCAATCGCGTCTACCAGCGGCGCGTGCTGCGCTCCTACCTGCGGGCCACCCACCTCAAGGCCCACGTCCCGGAGATCGCCGCCCGGCTTCCGGCGCTGGGAACGGTCCGCAGCATCCGGGCCTTCGATGAGGTCATCACCGCCCCGCTGCACGGCTTCACCGATGCAGGGGACTACTACCGGCGGTGCAGCAGCCGGCAGTTCCTCGCGGGCGTGAAGACGCCGCTGTTGATCCTCAACGCCGCCGACGATCCGCTCGCGCCGGCCGATACCCTCCCCACGCCCACCTCCCTGAGTGGCTCCGTCCGGCTCGAACTCACCCGACGGGGGGGCCACCTGGGATTCCTGGGGCGGCGGGGAGGCTCCTGGCGGCCCTACGTGCCGGGCCGCATCCTGCCGTTTCTCCTTCAAGGATCCGGAACATGAACCTCTATCTGCGAATGCTGTGGGTACTCATCGCCTCGAAGTGGAAGCCGACCATGACGGTCGAGGCCCTTCAGAACGCGCTCGAGCTGCGCGTCCTCCCCAACGACCTGGACCTCAACCTCCACATGAACAACGGGAGGTTTCTGACCATCTGCGACCTGAGCCGGGTGGACCTCTTCATCCGCACCGGGCTGGCTGCGCTGATGGTCCAGAACAAGTGGGCCCCCATCATCTCGCGCCACACCATGGACTACCGGCGACCGCTCTCGCCCTTCCAGAAGTACACCGTGACCATGTCGATCGACCGCTGGGACGAGAAGTCCTTCTACGCCACCCACCGCTTCACCTCGGGCGGGAAGGTGGTCGCCGAAGGGGAGTCGGTCGCGGTGATCCGCAGCCGGGAGGGCGTGGTGCCGCCCAGCCGGGTCATCGAGGCGGTCAATGCGCGCCAGGGACGCGCACCCCAGCCGGTCCCGGAGCAGACCCCCGACGATGCGGCCTCGCTGCACTGAGCCCGGGCCGGACATCACCCGCGTTCCCCCGGCCACCGTGACCTCCGTGGACGACGGAGGATGCTGGACGGGCGCCGCCCGGAACGTGCCGCGTCCCGCTGCCCCGCATCCGCTGACGACGGAGTTCCGGAACGGCCCCGGACCGGGGTTTTTCACCTCCTGGTCAGCGGCCGAGCAGGCACGATCTTCGCCTTCGCCGAGGAGGTCTCCCTTTGACGCTTCCACGCGTCCCCGGTAGCCTCACCGCGGAGTGCCCGCGCCCTGCCCCGGTAGCTTTCCAGTCTGACGGAAGGGCCCATCTCGCGTGAGGACGCCCGCTTAAGGCATGAGACGACCCCTCCCTTTTGGAAAGTACCTGCTGCTCGAGCGCATCGCGGTCGGTGGCATGGCCGAGGTCTTCATCGCCAAGGCGTTCGGGGTGGAAGGCTTCGAGCGCATCCTGGCCATCAAGCGGATCCTCCCGACGATGGCCGAGGACAACGAGTTCATCTCGATGTTCATCGATGAGGCGCGGATCAGCGTGCAGCTGAACCACGCCAACATCGTCCACATCCACGAGCTCGGGCGTTACGGCGAGACCTACTTCATTGCCATGGAGTACGTCTCGGGCCGCGATCTGCGACAGGTACTGGAGTACTACCAGCGCGAACAGACGGTGATGCCGGCGGCGCAGGCCGTCTACATCGCCTCGAAGATGTGCGACGGGTTGGATCACGCCCACCGCAAGCGGGACGCGCGCGGCACGCCTCTGAACATCGTGCACCGCGACGTGAGCCCGCAGAACGTGCTGCTCTCCTTCGACGGAGAGGTGAAGCTCATCGACTTCGGCATCGCCAAGGCGGCCGGTCGGCTTCAGAAGACCCAGGCGGGCATCCTCAAGGGCAAGTTCGGGTACATGAGCCCCGAGCAGGTCCGAGGCCTGGAGATCGACCACCGCAGCGACATCTTCGCCGTGGGCGTGGTGCTCTACGAGATGCTCACCGGTCAGCGCCTCTTCACCGGCGAGTCGGACTTCTCGGTGCTCGAGCGGGTGCGCGATGCGGTCGTTCCCCCGCCGCGCGAGATCAACGCTGACATCCCCGAGGGACTCGAGACGGTCCTCCTGCGCGCCCTGTGCGGAGAGCGCGAGGACCGCTACCAGTGGGCCTCCGAGTTCCAGGAGGACCTGATGCGCTTCCTCCTCTCGGGCGATGCGCTCTACGGCGCCAAGCACCTGAGCGCCTTCCTCACCAGCGCCTTCGCCGAGGAAGTGGAGATCGAGGCCGAGCGCATGGAGCGCTTTGCGAACCTCGATCAGGAAGAGGCGGGCGACGACTCGGCGGTGCCCACCGCCTACGGCCCCCGCCCGGATCTCGACGAGGCGCCGGCCGAGCCGCCCCCGGCCGATCGCACCATGATCACCGAGGCCCCGTCCGTCGACGACGAGGCCACCCCTCCGCCGGCCGCCGCGTCGGTGCGTCGCCGACGCACGCCCTCGCGGGAAGCGCCCCGGAGCCGGACCCCGGTGCGCGATCAGGTGGTGATCGGTGCCGGCGAGAAGTACGACGGCGCGACCTTCGTGGGGGCCATCCCCACGGCGCCGGTCCAGGAGCCTGCGAACGCGGACAAGACGTTCGTGGGCGAGATGCCCCAGGGGTTCAGGGACCCCTCGCCCTCGGTGGATGCCTCGGCGCTGCAGGATGAGGCGCAGGCAGCGCTGGCCGGGGACACCTACGTCGGCCCGGTCCCCACGCAGGAGCCGGTCACGTCCGGGGCTGCCGCAGCAGGCGCCATTCCGGAAGACGACGACGACGATCAGGACACCCGCATGCTCGAGGCGGCGGAGTTCGAGGCCCACGGCTTCGAGCCGCCTCCCGATGCACCGGAGGATGGCGCGGAGTGGGATGCGCCTCATGCCGCTCAGGCTGATGATGGCGACTGGAATGCGCCGGCCGACGACGAGGAGGACACCGGAGACATGGCGTCTCCCCCGGGGGCCGTGGTCGCGCCGGGCGTGATGGCCGGGGCCCCCGCCGGAGCCTCCTCCACGTTCGATGAGGAGGACCCGGTCACCCGACTCGGCGAGGCGGACGCCGGTGACGACGACGCCTACGATGACGAGGCGGGCGATGACGACGGCGCCTACGCAGATGACGCCTACGACGATCAGGCCTACGACGATCCCTCCTACGACGATGCGGCCGATGACGAGGCGCAGACCGGGGAAAGTGAGGTGTTCGACGCGGAGGCCGAAGGTGCGCTCCCGGCGGCCAGGGCTCCGGGGCGCGCGCGCGCTCCTGCGGCGCGTGGCGCCAGTCCGACCCCGCAGCTGATCGCCCGGCTGAAGCAGTCCATCCAGACCCGTCCCAAGCCGTGGTTCATCGGCGGAGGCGCGGGGCTGGTGGTGCTGCTGGTGATCGGGCTGGTGGCGCTGATGGGCGGCGGGGGGCCCATGCTCACCGTCCATGTGGATCCCGCCAGCGCCCGGCTGACGGTGAACGGACAGGCCGCAATCCCCGGACAGGTCGTGGCCACCGGCCCCGGCGTCTATCTGGTCCGCGCCGAGGCCACCGGCTATCTCCCCGATGAACGGAGCATCGAGCTCTTCGAGGACAGCCCCGCCGAGGTGCTGACCCTGCGCCTGGGGCAGGCGCCGCCGGAGGCACCGGTGGAGGCGGAGGAGCCTGTGGCGCTCGCGGAGACCGAGGAGGTCGCCGAACCCGAAGCGCCGGCGGTCGAGCCGGCCCGGGCGCTCTTCATGGGCAACGTCGAGGGCGCGGAGATCCTGATCGACGACGCCGTGGTGGGACGCCTCCCCGACTTCGAAACCGGAGCCCTTGAGGGTGGCCGGCGCTACACCTACGAGGTGCGCAAGGAGGGCTACCAGACCGTGAAGGAGACCTTCACCGCGGTCGACGGCCACCTGATGGAGATCGAGGTCACCCTCGAGGAGATCCCCAAGCCCAAGCCTGCCGTGGCCTCCAGTCCTGCCCCGCGGGCACGTCCTGCGCGCGCCTCGAAGCCGGCACGCTCCAGCACCGCCATGGGACGGCTCGCCCTGAGCTCCAGCCCGTCCGGGGCGGAGATCTACATCGATGGCCGCAACACCGGCCGCAAGACCCCGGTGGGCCTGTCCTCGGCCCTCTCGGTGCCGGTCGGGGAGCATACGGTCGTTTTCAAGCTGGACGGAAAATCGTCCAAGCCTCAGAAGATCGTCGTGCAGAAGGACGGCATCACCAAGCTGGCGGGCGTGCCCATCCCATAAATCCAGCCAAGCGGTCGCGGATGCGATAGGGATGGGAGGCATGGAACGTCCCATCGATCAGACGACGACGCATGCCGGGGCCGCGCACCCGGCCCAGGATTCCGCCAACGCCGGAACCTCTCTTGAGCGCGAGCGTGCGCAGGCGACCCGCCAGCCCTTTTCGTACCCCCTCAAGCGGGCGTACGTGGAGCCGGACTGGCGGCGGATTCCCGGCTACCGTGACGTGACCGCGGAGCAGTGGGAAAGCGCGCTCTGGCAGCGCAAGAACACCATCAAGAACCTCAAGCAGCTCAAGGACGCGCTCGGCGACAAGCTGAGCGACCAGCTCGCCCTGGCGATCCAGCAGGATCAGGCGGAGCGGGCGACCATGAGCCTTCTGGTTCCGCCCCAGATGATCAACACGATGAACGTGGATGATCTCTGGAACGATCCCATCCGGCGCTACATGCTGCCGGCGAACGGCGACCGGCGCACCGACTGGCCGGATCATCCGCACGCCAGCCGCGACAGCCTCCACGAGGCGGACATGTGGGCGGTGGAGGGCCTCACGCACCGCTACCCCACCAAGGTGCTCGCGGAGATGCTTCCCACCTGCCCGCAGTACTGTGGGCACTGCACCCGGATGGATCTGGTCGGCAACAGCGTGCCGCAGGTGCAGAAGCAGAAGTTCGAGACGCCGCCCGGTGAGCGTTACGAGCAGATGCTCGCCTACCTGCGCAAGACGCCCAGCGTCCGCGACGTGGTGGTGAGCGGCGGCGACATCGCCAACCTGCCCATCGGCCAGCTGGAGAGCTTCGTCTCCGCGCTGCTCGACATCGAGAACATCCGCGACATCCGCCTGGCCTCCAAGGGGCTCATGGCGATCCCGCAGCACTTCCTGCAGACCCCGGTCCTCGAGGGACTGGAGCGTCTGGCGAAGAAGGCCAACGAGCGCAATGTCGACCTGGCGCTGCACACCCACGTCAACCACGCCCAGCAGGTGACCCCGCTGGTGGGGCGTGCGGTGCGCAAGCTGCTCGACATGGGCTTCCGCGACGTGCGGAACCAGGGCGTGCTGCTGCGCGGCGTGAACGCGACCTCGGATGATCTCCTCGAGCTGTGCTTCATGCTCGCGGACCACGCGCGCGTGATGCCGTACTACTTCTACATGTGCGACATGATCCCCAGCTCGGAGCACTGGCGGGTGTCGGTCGCCGAAGCGCAGCAGCTGCAGCACGACATCATGGGCTACCTGCCGGGCTTCGCCACGCCGCGCATCGTCTGCGACGTGCCGTTCGTGGGGAAGCGCTGGGTCCACCAGCTCGAGGACTACGATCGGGAGAAGGGCATCTCGTACTGGACCAAGAATTACCGGACCGGGATCGAGCTCGATGACCCCGAGGCCCTCCAGCGGCGCTACGAGTACTACGACCCCATCTACACGCTCCCCGAGAGCGGTCAGGCCTGGTGGAAGAGCCAGGTCGCATCCAAGTCGTGACCGCGGCCCCCGCGCTCACGCCTGCCGCGACCGGGACCTGGAAGGAGCTCTTTCCGGGCGTCACGGAGGAGGAGTGGTCCGATTGGCGATGGCAGATGCGCAACGCCATCCGGCATCCCCTGCGGCTCGCGGAGCTCATCCCGCTGACGGCTGATGAGCAGGAGGGGTGCCGGGCGACCGCGCACCTCTTCCGGATGGGCATCACGCCCTATTACCTGTCGCTCATCGATCGGGCGCATCCCTTCTGCCCGGTGCGGATGCAGACCATCCCCACCACGGCCGAAGCGCGCGTGATGCCGGGCGAGCTGGCCGATCCCCTCGGCGAGGACAAGACGCGGCCGGTGGAGGCCATCGTCCACAAGTACCCCGACCGGGTGCTCTTCCTGGCGCTCGACAGCTGCTCGGTCTACTGCCGGCACTGCACCCGACGGCGGATCACCAAGGGCGGTGAGGCCGAGCTGAGCAAGGAGGCGCTCCGGCAGGGCGTGGCCTACATCGCGGCCCATCCGGAGGTGCGCGACGTGCTCATCTCCGGCGGCGATCCCTTCATGCTTGCCGACGTGCGCCTGGAAGAGCTGCTCTCGGCGCTGCGGGCGATTCCGCACGTGGAGATGATCCGCATCGGCACGCGTGTGCCGGTGTGCCTGCCCATGCGGGTGACCGAGGCGCTCGCCTCGCTGCTGCGCCGCTATGCGCCGCTCTACGTGGTGACCCACTTCAACCACCCCAAGGAGCTGACCCCCGAGGCGCGCGCGGCCTGTGAGCGCCTCGTGGATCATGGGGTCCCGGTGGAGAACCAGGCGGTGCTCATGCGCCGTCTCAACTCCGACGCGGCGATCATCAAGGAGCTGTCGCACGGGCTGCTGCGCACCCGCGTGAGGCCCTACTACCTGCACCAGATGGACGTGGCCGAGGGGCTTGAGCACCTGCGGACGCCGCTGTCCAAGGGCATCGAGATCATCTCCCAGCTCCGGGGACACACCACCGGGCTGGCCGTTCCACACCTGGCGGTGGATCTGCCCGGAGGGGGCGGGAAGGTGACCGTGCAGCCCGACTACGTGGTGGGGCCGACCGAGACCGGCACCAGGTTCCGGAACTACCTGGGGCAACCCTACGAGTACCCGGAGCCGCAGGAGACCGACTGCTCCTGTCCCTATGACGCCGTGTGGACGTCCCGCGAAGGGGCGGCACCGCGGCGCTGAGCTTCGGGGCGACGGGGGGCTTGGCCATCAGGGCCCGGCCCCTCATCGTGGTTGCTTCACCGCGCTAGTCGCGGATCTCGATGACGTTTCCGGCAGGGGCGTCGCGGTTGTCTTCGGGGATCACGATCATGTCGTCGGAGGCGGGGGCCCCGTCCTTGCCGACCTCGATGACACTCTCCGAGGCAGGGGCGCCGTCCCTGCCGATCTCGATGAGGCCCCCTTCGGGATCGGCCCCGATGATCTCCACGCCGCTGCCGGACGGCTTCGTGTCATCTGCCAGCGCCTTCTTGGCCTTGTCGAAGGCCTCGCGTTCAGTACGGGTCTGGGTGGCCAGGGTCCGGGCGTACGACTTCACGTCGACCTTCAGGTCGCCGTGCACCTTGTTGAGCGCCTCGTTCTGTTTGCGGATGAAGTCGCGCCGCTCGCGTGTGCTCAGCTCCGAGGGTTTGCGGTTGCCGAACTCGCTCTGGACCTTCTTGAGGGCCATCTCCTCCGCGTGCTGGATCTCGGCGAGACGGCGGGGCGTGAGCTCCTCGGCGAGGACCGGAGCGCCCCACAGCAAGGCGGTCGCGGCGGCGAGGGCGGGAAGTCGGAGCGTCATGGGGACCTCGGGATCGGGATGAGCTGGGCACGGGCCCCAGCGTCCGGTTGGCAGCGTTGACGGAAGCCGGCGCACTGTTCCTGGGCCGCACGACACCGCTCCTGAAAAACCTGCCGCGACGGTTCCGCGGCCGCAACCCCGCAGATGTCGCGGGCAAGATCGCAGACCCGCGGTGCGCGGCGGCAGGTGGCCTCCGTTCCCTCCAGCTGCGCCCCGACGTTCAGCTGCTCGAGCTCGGAGGCCCAGTCCCGCATGCGCTGCTCGGACGTGGGGACGCTGCCTGTCCGGGAGGGACCGGCACAAGCGGCAAGACCGAGGAGGCCGAGGAGGAACAGGCGGGAGAGCATGGCGCGTCGTCCGGAGGGTCCGGCAGAGGGCACCTTCCCACATCCGGCCGCCTCCCGCAGCGCCGGGAGGGCTCAGCGCAGGGACATCCAGACCGTCAGCAACACCAGCGCGATGATGGCGGCCGTCCGCAGCCGCTCGCGCCGCCGCCCCTCGGGGGAGTTGAACGCGGCGCGCTCGGCCTCCTCGATGCCCTGGAGGAGCCGGGGCCCGGCCTCACGAAGGTGTCGGCAGAGCCTCGCGAGCTGCTCCACCTCCCGGCCCGACGCGGCACCACGGGAGGGGCCGGTGACCGCGCCTTCATGGGCCGCCGCGACGGCGACCGCGAGCTCCAGCGCCCGCGCGACCGCAGCCTCCTCCCGATCGGACCCACCGGGGACCCACCGTGCGGAGGTTGGATCGAGCCGGCCCGCCAACTCGCAGGCCGCGCGCAGAAGATGGATGCGCAGGGCGTCCTCGGAGATTCCGAAGTGCGCGGCGGTCTCGGCGAGTGAATGCCGCTCCAGATGCCGATGCTCCAGATACCGCAGCGATCGCGGTGACAGCGACCTCAGGCCGTCGATCCACTGAACAGGTGAGGGGAGGGGAGACATGCGGGAGCGGTGAAGGGGGGAAGGGGCGGCGTCCGGGAAGGCCCCCTCGGCCCACGCCCGGCGGGGACGCCGGCGGGCGCATCATCAAACGGGGCGCCGGCTCAGGCCAGCCTTCCGAACATTGCAGCCGTTGCCCGGGCGCAGAAGGCCGGCGCCGGGTCCGGTCGACATGGCAGGAAAGTTGAGGGGCGGAGGGGGACCTCTAGAGTCGAAGACATGTCGCGACCTGTTGCAATCGCCCTGTTGGTGCTGACCGTGGCCTTCCCCGCGCACGCGGTCGAGACGCTGCGCATCGTGATGGAGCAATCGAAGGGCGCCATCGAGGTGCGTGCTTCACAGCTCTGGGTCGGACCCGACGTCGAGGGCGGCGGGTTCGAGGCGGTGCCCGGAGGGGTGGCGAAGGTCGATTTCGAGCGTGAGCGCATGTTGGTGAACGGGACCCCGGTGGGCGGGGAGCGGGTGCGTTTTCGCGCCGGTCCTTCCGCTGAGTCCCTGGGGCGCGAGCCCATCGTGGCCGGACCGCGGGAGGTCCGCGGGGACGTGGTGGTGCTCCCCGGGCGTTCGGGCCTCACCCTGGTCAACGTCATCGCGCTCGAGGATTACCTGACCGCCATGGTGGGCAGCGAGATGCCGGCGTCCTTCCCGCTCGAGGCACTCAAGGCGCAGGCCGTGGCTGCGCGGACCTATGCGCTGCACAAGAAGCTGCGCGCGTACGGCGAGGTCTTCCACCTCGGCAGCAGCGTCCTCCACCAGGTCTACGACGGCGTGAGCCGCGAGGATCCCCGCACCCGTGAGGCCGTCGAGGCGACCCGCGGCGAGGTGCTGACCTTCGACCTGGAGCCCGCGGAGACCTACTTCCACGCCTCGTGCGGCGGCCGGACCGAGAACGGTGGCGATGCGCTCGGCAGGCCCTTGCCCTACCTCGCCTCGGTCCGCTGTGGATGCGGGAAGCTTTCCACCAGTCATTGGCGCGCGAAACTCAGCGCGGCGGAGGTCAAGAAGCTCTTGGGAACGTCGAGCGGCGCGGTGGGCATCGAGAGCCGCACCTCGACCGGCCGGGTGCGATGGCTCACCGCCTCCGGCCGACGCAAGCTCGACGCGGTCACCTTCCGGCAACGGGCCGGCTACCGCAACGTGAAGAGCCTGTCCTTCGAGGTCTCCAGCGAAGGGGACAGCCTCCACCTGAAGGGCAGTGGCTACGGTCACGGCGCCGGGCTCTGCCAGTGGGGCGCCAAGGTCGCCGCCGACGAGGGCTGGGACTACCGCCGCATCCTCTCGCACTACTACCCCGGAACGGAGCTGCAGCGCCTCTACTGAGGGTGTTATGAGGCCGCGCCTCCATGCGGCTGTCCGACTTCGACTTCGAGCTCCCCGAGCACCTCATCGCGCAGGTCCCGACCGGGACCCGGGACGCCTCGCGCCTGCTCATCGTCCCCGAGGGGGATGCGCCCTTCGTCCACCGCCACTTCCCCGCACTCGTGGAGGCGCTCGAGCCGGGGGATCTCCTGGTGGTGAATGACGCGCGCGTCGTCCCGGCCCGGTTGTTGGGGCAGAAGACGCAGACCGGCGGACGGGTGGAGCTGCTGCTCATCCGCCCCAACGACGAGACCGCCATGGCCACCGCGCTGGCGGCGCCCCCCGACGCGCATCGCTGGCGCGCCCTGGGCCAGGCGAGCAAGGGGCTCAAGCCCGGCACCGCGCTCACCTTCCCGGCGGGGCTGACCGCACAGGTCCTCGGACGGCTGGGAGAGGGCGAGGTCGAGGTGGCCTTCGCGGCTCCCCAGGCGTCCCTGGGCGAGGTCCTCGCCGAGGTCGGGCGTCTCCCGCTGCCCCCGTACATCACCCGCGCTCCCGAGGCGATGGACGCCGAGCGCTACCAGACCGTGTACGGCCGGGCCGCGGGCGCCATCGCCGCGCCGACCGCCGGGCTGCACTTCACACCGGAGCTGCTCCAATCCCTGGAGGCGAAGGGCATCCGCCGGGCCGCGGTCACCCTCGAGGTGGGGCCCGGCACCTTCATGCCGGTGCGGACCGAAGACCTCGACCAGCACCGCATGCACGCCGAGCGCTTCGAGATCCCCGAGGCGACCGTGGCGGCCATCGAAGAGACCCGTCGCAGGAACGGCCGCGTCGTGGCGGTGGGGACCACCGTCGTGCGGAGTCTGGAGAGCGCCACCGATGGTTCGGGGCGGCTCGTTCCGGGGCGCAACGAGAGCACCCTGTTCCTGCGGCCGGGCGCGCGGCTGCGGCAGGTGGACGCGTTGGTCACGAACTTCCACCTCCCGAAGTCGACGCTCTTCATGCTGATCTGCGCGCTGCTGGGGATGGAGCGTGCGCGTGCCGCCTACGGCGAGGCCATCGCCCACGGCTACCGCTTCTTCAGCTACGGAGACGCCATGTTCATCCCGAGGATCCCCCGATGACGACCGAAGAGCGGGGCGACCTCCGGGTGGCGCCCGGGTTGGTGCGCTTCGAGAAACTGGCCGGGTGCCCTGACACGCGCGCGCGGCGGGGCGTGCTCTCCACCCCGCACGGGGACATCCAGACGCCCATCTTCATGCCGGTGGGGACCGCGGGGACGGTGAAGGCGGTGGCCCCCGACGATCTGCGGACGATGGACGCGCAGATCATCCTCGGGAACACCTACCACCTCATGCTCCGGCCGGGCGACGACCTGGTCCACGCGATGGGCGGCCTGCACCGCTTCATGTCCTGGGATCGGCCGATCCTCACCGACAGCGGGGGCTTCCAGGTCTTCAGCCTGTCGGAGAAGCGCAGGATCACCGAGGAGGGCGCGCGCTTTCAGAGCCATCTGGATGGGCGCGCGCACATGCTCACCCCCGAGCGCTCCATCGAGATCCAGGAGCGGCTGGGCGCCGACATCATCATGGCCTTCGACGAGTGCCCGCCCTCGACGTCGGAGCGGCGCTACATGGAGGCTTCGCTCGCCCGCACCACGCGTTGGCTCGGCCGGTGCGTCTCGGCGTGGAGCCGTTCGCGCAGCTCCCTCTTCGGGATCGTCCAGGGTGGGTTGGACCTCGGGCTCCGGCGGCGGCACGCGGAGGAGATCTGCGCCTACGATCTGCCGGGCTTCGCGCTGGGGGGCTATTCGGTGGGCGAGGCCCCCGAGGCCATGCACGCGAGCGTCGATGAGACCGCGCCGCTGCTTCCCGCCGACCGTCCCCGCTATCTCATGGGGGTGGGCACGCCGCTCGACCTGGTGCACGCGGTGGCCTCCGGCATCGACATGTTCGACTGCGTGATGCCGACGCGGAACGCGCGCAACGGACTGCTCTTCACCAGCCAGGGCCGGGTGGTGATCAAGAACGCGCTGCACGCCCGGGACGAGGGGCCCCTGGATCCGGAGTGCCCCTGCTACACCTGCCGGACCTTCAGCCGCGCCTACCTGCGCCACCTCTTCGTGGCCAAGGAGCTGCTCGCCATGCGGCTCAACTCGATCCACAACCTCACCTACTACCTGGGCCTGATGTCCCGCATCCGTGAGGCGATCAGCGCCGGCACCTTCGGGGCCTTCCGCAGTGACTTCGTCTCGCGCTGGTCTGATCAGGAACGGGCCCGGCAGGCGCGGGTGGGCAACGGCCGCGGGTGAGGGACGCCAGCGGCTGAGGGACGCCAGCGGCTGAGGCGGGTTCACCCCCCGGTGCGCGTCGGTGGATCCACGCGCGTCGTCAGGGGCGCAGCACGCAGGCCGCGGGTCCGTCGCCTTCATCGGCCGGGGCGCAGGCCAGCCCGTCACCACAGGCCGCAGCCACATCCCCCGACGGATCGCAGGTGGGAGCGCAGAGGCTGCGATCGGCGGTGAGGGCACACACGTTCCCCGAAGGACAGCCCGCGCGCTCGCCCGGGGTGTCGCAGGTGCGGGTGCAGAAGCCCTCGGGGAACACGAGCTGCTCGCTGACGCGGGTCCAACAGGTCTGCCCCGAAGGGCACTCGCGGGTCCGCTCGCACGGAAGCCCCGCGGAGCCTTCGCCGCAGGCGCTCAGCACCAGCGCTGAGAGGATCGCGAGGCAGAAGCGGGAGGCGCGGCGGAATCGATCAGGGGGGGACATGGAGGGCAATGCGCCTATCGGAGGGGAGGGGTGGGGGCGTCGGAAGGGGGAGGGGGCCCCTCTGGAGCAAAGCCCGTCCGTGTCCGGCTGTCCTCATGTCTTGCCCACCCCCGCAACGTGCTGTTAAGAGGCCCGCCTTTCCTCCCCCCAGGCGGGTGGCTTGCGATTGACACGGGCCGCCTGACCGTGGCGGGGACCCCGCCCCCGACCGAGGCATCTCAATCGTGATCGAGTTCCCGACCCTCTTCGCACAGGCAGCCGGCGGCAGCGCCACAAGCACCCTCGTGCTCGTCGCCCTGATGTTCGGGGCGATGTACTTCCTCATCATCCGCCCCCAGCAGAAGCAGGCCTCTCAGCACCGCGAGCTGCTGGCCTCGCTGAAGAAGGGCGACGAGGTCGTCACCCAGGGCGGGCTGTTGGCCCGCATCCACGAGGTCCGCGAGAAGGTGCTGATCCTCGAGCTCGCCGCCGGCGTGCGCGTGCGCGTGCTCAAGTCCGCGGTGCACTCCAAGGGCAGCGTCAGCGACGAGCCGGCGAAGGCCGAGGCCGACTCGAAGGACGCGAAGAAGGAGGAGAAGTGATGGATCGCTCCTGGTGGACACGCCTCTGGATCGTCATCGGGGTGATCCTTCTCACCCTCTGGTTCCTCATTCCGACCTACGTCACCTACTTCGTCGTCCCGGCGGAGCAGCGCAATGACGTGGAGGCCATTCAGGCAAAGCTCCCCGCGTGGGCGCCTTCGGCGAATCGCCGCCTGAACCTGGGGCTCGACCTCCAAGGCGGCATCCACATGGTCATGCGCGTCGACACGCAGACCGCGCTCCAGAAGCGCGCCGAGCGTCGCGCCATCCAGCTGGTGAACTACCTCGAGGACAAGAACCTCGGAGAGGTCAGCGCCGAGGCGGATCCGGAGCAGCTGGAGGTCACCGTCCGCGCGTCCGAGCCCGAGGCCCTCGCGGCCATGGAGCAGGACCTGCTCTCGACGTTCTCGGACTTCACCAAGGTCTCTTCGGGTCCCGGCACCCTGACCATTGCCCTCAACGACACGCGCATCCAGCAGTTCCAGGAAGAGGCCGTTGAGCAGGCCATGGTGGTCATCCGCCGCCGCATCGACCGGTGGGGCGTGGCCGAGGTGGACGTCCGCAAGCTCGGCACCGACGCCATCCAGATCTCCCTCCCCGGACAGCAGGATCCCGAGCAGGCCAAGGCGCTCATCGGAACCACCGCGCAGCTCGAGTTCCGGGTGGTCGACGAGTCCAGCGCCTGGGCCCAGGAGGCGGTCCGCAACTCCCCCCCGGCCCCCGAGAGCGGGATCCAGCTGACGACCGAGTACGGTTACCCCCAGCTTTTCGGGCCGAATCGGGAGGCCCTCCTCAGCTACATCGAGGGCAAGGATCCCGAAGGTCGTGAGGTCCTCATCGGCTGTGACAGCCTCGCGCGGGCGACCGCCGAGGGCGAGTGCTCGCGCTACCTCACCTACGTGGTCGAGGCCGGGGTCCCGCTGACCGGCGAGTCCCTGGTGGCCGCAGACTGGAGCATGGGACAGACCGGCGAGCCGGAGGTCAACATCACCTTCGACGAGGCCGGTGGACGTGACTTCGCCGAGCTCACCGAGCGGACCGTGGGTCGTAACGTGGCCATCGTCCTGGATGACGAGGTCAACAGCGCCCCGCGCATCACCGAGAAGATCACCGGCGGCAGCGCCCGCATCACCATGGGCGGCCGTGGGCGTCCCTACGAGCAGCTCCGTCAGGAGGCCCAGCTGCTGTCGCTGACCCTCAAGGCGGGCGCGCTGCCTGCTCCGGTGACCATCGGCGAGATCCGTCAGGTCGGCGCGTCGCTGGGTGAGGAGCTCATCCAGAAGGGGATGTTGGCCGCACTGGTGGGCCTGGTGCTGGTCCTGATCTTCATGGCCGTCTACTACAAGCGCGCTGGCGTCATCGCGAACATCGCGCTGGTCCTCAACGGCCTGCTGCTCCTCGCCGGACTGGCCTTTTTCAACGCCACCCTGACGCTCCCGGGCATCGCGGGCTTCGTGCTGACGCTGGGCATGGCGGTGGATGCGAACGTCCTCATCAACGAGCGCATCCGTGAAGAGCTCGACGCCGGGAAGACGGCGCGTGCCGCGGTGAACCTCGGCTACGACCGGGCGTTCTGGACCATCTTCGACGCGAACCTGACGACGCTCATCGCGGCCGCCATCCTCTTCTTCATGGGGACCGGTCCGGTGCGCGGCTTTGCCACCTCGCTCATCATCGGGCTCATCGCCTCGATGTTCACGGCGATCGTCGTCACGCGCCTCATCACCACCTACTTCGTGCATGGGCGCAACGCCCAGACGGTGTCCATCTAGGCCGCAAGGCTGGCCGAAGCGGACAGGAAGACCCATGCGGATCATCAAGAACAAGACGAACATCGACTTCATCGGCAAGCGCCGGATCGCGGTCTTTGTCTCGACCCTGCTGAACCTCGCGATCGTGATCGGGATCGCGCTCTTCGGCTTCAACTGGGGCGTGGACTTTGCGGGCGGAACCCTGGTCGAGGTGAAGTTCGAGAACGCCCAGACTCCCGAGCAGGTGCGTGAGCGGCTGGCGGCGGTGGGCGAGGCCAACGTCCAGCGCGTCGGTGCGGAGGAGGAGAACACGTTCCTCATCCGCCTCGGTGGCACCACCCAGCTGACCGAGGACTCCCGCGATGCCGCGCGCTCGGCCCTCGAGCCGCTGGGAATGCAGGCTTTCACCGCACAGCTCGACAATGGCCTCATCAACGTCCGCTTCAACGAGGCGGTGGACCCCGAGCGCATCCGCGAGGCGGTCCGCGCATCCGGCACCGGCGTCAACGAGGTGCGGGCCCTGGGCGCGGCCCAGTCGGGCGGCTTCGAGTACCAGGTCGTCGCCAGCGGCATGTCGGATCGGGTCGTGTCCGCGCTGGTCGAGAGTGGAGGCGATGACTTCCAGGTGCGCCGGGTGGACTACGTCGGTCCGCAGGTCGGCAAGCAGCTGCGCAACCGCGGCATCCTCTCGCTCCTGTGGGCGATGGTCGGCATCGGCCTCTACGTGGCCTTCCGCTTCGACTTCAAGTTCGGCCCGGGGGCCCTGGTCGGCCTGCTGCACGACCTCATCATGACCGCCGGCTACTACCTGGTGACCCGCCGGGAGTTCAACCTGACCTCGATCGCGGTGCTGCTCACGGTCGTCGGCTACTCGGTCAACGACACCATCGTGATCTACGACCGCATCCGTGAGGAGGCCGGGAAGGGCACCACCCGGTCGCTGCCGACGCTCATCAACGACGCCATCAACGTGTCGATGAGCCGCACCCTGCTGACCTCGGGCATCACCATGCTCTCGTTGGTGGGGCTGCTGATCTTCGGCGTCGGCGAGATCTTCGACTTCGCCGCGGCGATGCTGGTCGGCCTCTTCGTCGGCGTTTACTCCACCGTCTTCGTCGCCAGCCCCATGACGATCTGGGTGGACGAGCGGATGCGGCGGCGGGCGAGCACCAAGCCTCAACGCGCCGCGGCCTGACCCGGTGGTTTCAAGGAAGGGTCCGGTTCGCCGGGCCCTTCTTCGTCTGTGGCAGGGGCGGTGTCAGAGGGGCGCGGTAGGGTCCCTCGACTGAGCCGCCACGCCCCTCGGCGGGCATTCGGAAGGAGGGCCAGGTGGAGCCCCAGTGGATCGTCGCAGAGGGTTCGGAGGAGGCCGGTCGTCGCCTCGCGGACGCGCTCTCGTTGCACCCGCTGGTCGGGCGTCTCCTCGTCCAGAGGGGCCACGGTGACCCCGAAGCGGCCGCGGCCTTTCTGAGCGCCAGCCTCGCGGACCTGCCGGATCCCTCGCTTCTCAAGGGGTCGCAAGACGCCATCGCCCGGATTCTCCGGGCACTCGCTGACGGCGAGGCCATCAGCCTCTACGGCGACTATGACGTGGACGGCGTCTGCTCCACGGCGCTGCTCTCGCTCTTTCTCGAGCAGGTGGGCGGACAGGTCCGCACCTACATCCCCCACCGCCTGGAGGAGGGCTACGGGCTCAACCTGGCCGCGGTGGAGAAGCTGGCCGCGGAAGGCACCCGGCTGCTCATCACGCTGGACTGCGGCATCACCTCTCACGAGGAGGTCGAGCGCGCCGTGGCCCTGGGGGTCGACGTGATCATCGTCGATCACCACACCGTCCCCGCGCTGCTGCCGGCGGCGGTGGCGGTCCTCAACCCGCATCAGCCGGGCTGTACCTATCCCACGCAGCAGCTGTGCGCGGCGGGGGTGGCCTTCAACCTCTGTATGGGACTGCGGCGGGCGCTCCGTGAACGGGGGGCATTCACCCAGCGCCCGGAGCCGAACCTCAAGGCCTACCTGGATCTGGTGGCCCTGGCGACGGTGGCCGACGTGGTCCCCCTGACCGGCGCCAACCGGATCTTCGTCAAAGCGGGACTCGAGGAGCTGACCCGGGCCCGACGTCCGGGAGTGCGCGCGCTCAAGGAGGTCTCGGGCATGGAGCCGGAGGCCACGGTGACCTCGGGGCAGGTGGGGTTCCGGATGGGCCCGCGAATCAACGCCGCGGGGCGCCTGGATGATGCGTCGGCGGGACTGCGCCTGTTGCGCGCGCAGACGTTGGAGGAGGCCCTCCCGCTGGCCCGGGAGCTCGACGCCGCCAATGCGGCGCGCCAGCGGATCGAAGCGGGGATCCTTGAAGAGGCCCTGGCCCAGGCCGCGGCCCAGGTGGCCGAGGGTGCCAAAGGGCTCGTGCTCCACCGTGAGGGATGGCATCCGGGGGTGATCGGCATCGTCGCCTCGCGCGTCGTCGAGCGCTTCCACCGGCCCACGGTGGTGATCGGCGTGAACGATGGGGTGGGGAAGGGGAGCGGCCGCAGCATCGAGGCCTTTCACCTCCACGAGGCCTTTGCCGGATGTGCGGAACACCTGGATCGCTTCGGCGGCCACAAGTACGCCGCCGGTCTCACCGTTGACGCCTCCCGCATCGGTGGTTTCGTGACCGCGTTCCAGACCTGGGCCGCGGAGCGGCTCGGAGAGGCCGAGCTCCAGCCCCGGTGCCGGGTGGATGCGGTGGTGGACGCACTCGAGGTCGGTGAGCCGCTCGTCCAGGAGCTCGCGAGACTGGCCCCCTTCGGCGCGGGCAACCCGACCCCGGTGCTCGCCCTCGAAGGACAGGTGGTCGAGGCGCGGCTGCTTCCGGACAAGCGGGGGATGGGCCCCGGACATCTCAAGCTGCGCCTACCGGCGGCTCCGGCGCTGGATGCCATCGGCTTCGGGATGGGTGAGAAGGTGGCGCTGACCGCGGGCCCGGTGGATCTCGCCTTTCAGGCCGAGCTCGACACCTGGCAGGGGCGCACCCGGGTGAGCCTCAAGCTCAAGTCGTTGAGGGCCGTTGCGTCCCAGGAGCCCGCGGCGCCTCTTCGAAGCGCCCTGGGCTGAGCGACTCCGGGCCACCTGGGTGGTGGCGACCGTCCTGCGCATGGCGGCCTGCGCGAGGTCATGCCGCGCAGGCCGTCAGGTTCCACGCCTCAGGCAAGTCCCCAGCGGATCCGGCCCGGGGTCAGCAGCGCGCCGCTCCGGGCGAGCTCACGGAGCCTGAACCGCTCGGTCTGTTTCAGGAACTGCTCCCGGCATCGCTCCGAGCAGAAGTGATAGCGCTTCTGTTTGTACTCCGTGGTGGCGCGCGCGCTGTCTGACGCGAGCGCTCGTCCGCACACGGGATCGACCCGCGCTCCGAGCTGTTTCCCCATTGTCGACACCCCCTCCCCATGCCCCGGTGCATGCCGGGGCCTCCGATCTCAGCGCCCACCCGTACCGAACGGACAGGTCACGGGCGAGGACACAGCACGCCGCATGCCATTGAGACCGGAACGGAATCGTCCACGCGGAAATGCTCGTGCGGGCCCGCTGGGAGGCGCGATGTCGACGTGATGGCGCCCATCCCCGGGGAAACGCCAGGGGACGCGTCGCGGAGCGGACAGCGTCCTCGGTCTGCCGCACAGGCGTGGGCGGAACGCGGTCACCCGGCTGGGAGCCGGTGGCGCCCACGGTGGGCATCCGTCAGGCCTTGACAGGATTCCTCCCGTCGCCCGTTTCCCGACCCTTGCGAAGGGCGCTGACCTTCTTACCGCCTCCCGGCGAGACGCCTCTTCACCCTGCGCACCGTGTCCCCATGCGCCGGCAGGCGCCGGGGGCACTTGCACCGGGAGCCGCGTCCCGTCACCCGCGGGGAAGGGCGCTCAGAACGCGAGTCCCAGACTGAAGCCGGCCCAGGTGTCGTCGAGGTAGCCCCGGCGGAAGCGCATGAGCTCCACGCGGATGGTCATGTGGAGCCGCTCGCCGATCTGGGGCCGGGCGCGCAGGCCGAGGCCGTACTGGATGAGGGGGCGGACGCCAGCCACCGGGGTGACCACCTGACCGGTGGTGATGGAGCCGGTCTGGTAGGCAATGCCGGCGCCGGCCTGGAGATAGGCGGTCCAGGCCGAGCCCTCGCCCAGGGGGAAGTGCCACGCCGGCGCGAGGGTGAAGAGGTGGAGCGCCTCGCGGGAGAAAATGAAATCCGACCCGTCACGGCGACCGGAAGCCCACCAGGTCCCGTCGAGGACCAGTCCTTCCCGCCAGGGGGGCACACCGAACAGCCGCCCCACCTCCCAGGTGGCGCGCAGGCCCCCGGTGAAGCGGAAGTCCGGCCCCCGCCGATGGGCGTTGTCTCCGAAGAAGAGCCCGGTCACCCCTTCGAACGCGAGCCCCGTATTCGGGTCGTCCAGACGCGAGAAGGAGCGCGACGCTTCGGGGTAGAGGTGATCGTCGATGAGGCCCGGATCGTACTCCCGGGTGGGAAGCGACTCGGGGGGAGGGGGTGGGTCGTCGTAGGGGATGAACTCGGGATCCGACTGGGCCAGCGCCAGCATGGGAACGAGCAGCAGGGAAACCAGCCACCAGCGCTTCATCGCGGCCCCCGCTGGCAGGTGCCATCAACCTGGGCCGAGGCGTAGCAACTGGGAAGGACGCTGCGGTCAAGTCCCACCTGGTCCATCAATTCACCGCACACCGCGTCGCGGAGCGGCGGGTCTGAGACGTGGGCCACGATCCGGTCCAGGGCTGCACCGAGGGTGAACTGGGTCTGATCCGCGAGCGACGCCTCGATGAGCTCAGCGAGGCCGGGATTGTTCAGGTCGGGGTCGGCGTAGGCGTCGAGGACCGCCTGTTCCATGGCGTGCTGCTGTCCGGTCTTCTGGCCCGCCTGCCACAGCGCCGTGGCGATGACGGTGCCCACCTGGTAATGCGCGCCCCGCCCCGTGAAGTCGTTGTGGTTCTCGTCACGCACCGCGACCCAGAGCGCCTCCGACAGGCATTGACGGGACTCCAGGGCGAGGTCGCGCTCGTTGGCCAGCTCCTCACCGAAGGTGTCCGCGAGGAAACGGGTATCGCAGCCGTACCCTCCCTCGAGCGCGCTGCGGCAACTCTCCGACACCGCGTGGTAGTCCGCGAGGCCCTCGTTGAGGGATTGGAGCACGTTGATGCCCTGCGTCGAGCCCACCGTGTCCCAACGGGTCAGCGCCTCGGGCATGAGGGCTCCCCGGTGGACGAGCTTGTTGAAGATGCGGTGGCTGTACTCGTGCACCATCACGCCGCGGTTGAGCGCCAGCGGCACCGTCTCGATGTCCTTCTCGGGTACGAAGAGCAGGCCGTCCAGCAACGAGACGTAGAAGGCGTTGTCCCGCTCCGCTTCCTGGCTCCCGTTGAACCGGACGTCGGGGAAATAATAAATCGGCGTCTGATCGAGCGCCGACTCCGGAACCGACGAGGTGTCCCGGAAGTAGTCCGCGGCGCGCTCGACCAGGTAGTAGGCCGTCGCCATGTTCCAGCTGTGGTAGTCCGCGGGCCACATGACGCCACTCTGGTTGTAGAGGTGCGCGCGCACCGGGCTGCCCTCGTTCTTCAGGATGGCATCGGCGAGCTGCTCGTAAGTCGCGACGTTCTGGAGGGCCGGATCCTCAGGGTCCTGGACGACCCGTCCGGCCCCGAGAAACCTGGCGACCGTCCCCTCCAACGTGACCGGCCGGGTGAGGGAGCGCACCTGGACCTGTTGGGGGCGGTACTGGCCGTTGGCATCGCGCGCGATGACCATCACCGGGGTGGGGGACACCGCGGGTGGTTCGCACGCCGTCAGCGACAGGGCGAAGAGGACGAGGACGGATCGGGCGGTGGTTCGACGCATCGGGTGCGCACCATACACCCAATTGCGCGGGATCCGGGCGGTCCATGGGGGGGGATCCGCGGCGTCGGGAGCGACTGCTTGCCGGAAGGGGGCGCGCGTCGTCGCAGGGTGATGCGCGTTCATTGGAAGGGAGGCGCCACATCTTCCTGGCTGCTCCGGCAGCAGGGCGGGCAGGGATGCGTTGACCCGGAAGCGTCACCTGCCTACCGTGCGCGCCCCTCTCGGGCTGCAGCATTCCGTCCCGGGAAAACCTGTGCGTCACCAGTGAGGCAGCACCATGGATGTCCCCTTCATCTCTGAGGTCAAGCGAACCCATTCCTGCGGAGCGCTCCGCGCCGAGCACGTCGGCCAGGAGGTCGTGCTCTTCGGGTGGGTCAACAACCGGCGCGACCACGGCGGCGCGGTCTTCATCGACCTCCGGGATCGCGAGGGGCTGACCCAGGTGGTGTTCGAGCCCGACGCGGCCGAGGCGCACGCCCTCGCCGGCTCCCTGCGGCTGGAGTACTGCATCGCGGTGCGCGGCAAGGTGCTCAGCCGCGGCGCCAACGTGAACCCGAAGATGAAGACCGGCGCCATCGAGGTGAAGGCGGACGCGCTGACCATCTTCAACCGGTCGGAGCCCACCCCGTTCCCGATCGAGGATGCGATCGACACGGCGGAGGAGAAGCGTCTCGCGCACCGCTACCTCGACCTGCGCCGCGCACCCCTGCAGCAGTCGCTCATCACCCGCTCGAAGATGAACGCGGTGACCCGCTCGCATCTGGTGGAGGCGGGCTTCCTCGAGCTCGAGACGCCCGTGCTCGGCCGCTATACGCCGGGAGGTGCGCGCAACTTCCTGGTGCCCAGCCGCATGTCGGCGGGGAAGTTCTACGCGCTCGCCGAGAGCCCGCAGCTCTACAAGCAGCTCTTCATGGTGGCCGGCTTCGAGCGCTACTTCCAGATCGTGAAGTGCTTCCGCGACGAGGACCTGCGGGTCGACCGGCAGCCTGAGTTCACCCAGATCGATATCGAGGCCAGCTTCGTCTCCGAGGACGACATCTTCACCCTCGTCGAGGGCCTGATCGCCAAGCTCTGGAAGGCGTGCCTGGACGTGGAGATCCCCACGCCCTTCCCGCGCATGGAGTTCGACGTCTCCATGGCGAAGTACGGCAACGACAAGCCCGATCTCCGCTTCGGCCTCGAGCACGTGGTCCTGACCGACCTCATCCGCGAGCACGGAGAGGCGGGCGGCGTCCCCCTGATGACCTCGGCGGTGGAGGCCGGTGGGATCGTCAAGGCGATGGTCGTGCCCGCCGACAAGCCGCTCAGCCGCGCGGAGAGTGACAAGCTCGAAGAGCTCGCGAAGGGCATGGGGGCCAAGGGCCTCGCGCGCGCCAAGGTGGGCGCCAACGGTGAGTGGACCCAGTCGCCGCTGAGCAAGACCATCACCGACGCGCTGCGGGTGGCCATCAACGAGGCGGTCGGGGCGCAGGCCGGCGACCTCATCCTCTTCCAGTTCGGGCGCGCGTCCATGGTCCACACGGTCATGGCGAACCTGCGCCTGCACCTGGGCAAGAAGCTCGGCTACATCCCCGAGTACGGGCCCGGCGGCGCCTGGAACTTCCTCTGGGTCGTCAACCCGCCCCTCTTCGAGTACGACGAGGACGCGAAGACCTGGGCTGCCGCGCACCACGCCTTCACCCGTCCGCACGATGAGGACGTCGCGTTCCTGAGCAGCGATCCGGGCCGGGTGAAGTGCCACCGCTACGACGTGGTGCTCAACGGCTTCGAGATCGGAGGCGGCTCCATCCGCCTGCACGATCCGAAGGTCCAGGCCGAGGTCTTCCGGGCGCTCGGCATCGAGGACGAGGAGGCGCGCAACAAGTTCGGCTTCCTGCTCGACGCGCTCAAGTACGGAGCACCGCCCCACGGCGGGATCGCGCTGGGCATGGACCGGCTCGCGATGCTCCTGACCGGGGCCGAGTCGCTGCGCGATGTCATCCCGTTCCCCAAGACCCAGCGCGGCACCGATCTGCTGACCGGCGCACCCGGGGAGGTGGAGGACGTGCAGCTCCGCGACATCCACGTGCGGAAAGCCGTGCTGCCGCAGAAGTCCTGACAGGTCAAAACCCGATCCGGCTTCGCCTCCACCAGCGCTAGGCTCGCAACCGCTCCGATGATGGAGCGCTACAGGGGAGTCACCATGAACTGGAAGTTGCTCGCAGTGATGGGCGCCCTGCTCGGCGCGGCGCCGGCGGCTGCGCAGGCGAAGATCGAGATCTATGGCGGCGCGAACTACTGGATGGCGCGGGAGGCGGCGCTGTTCGACGTCGGCGTGAAGGTGGGCGCGGAGCTCGCGGACAACCTCTCGCTCGGCTTCCGCGGCGGGGTCTACGTGGTTCCCGACAGCAACCGCCTCGGCATCCCCCTGGACGTCTTTCTCAACTACCAGGTGCACCGGACCCCGCTGTACTTCGAGGCGATGGTCGGCCCCTGGCTGTCCCTGAGCGGCGGCGATTTCCTTCGCACCCACGGCGGCGGCGGCTTCGGCCTGAAGTTCGGGGCGGTCAAACTCGGCGTCGAGGCGGCCTACCTGGCACCCGGCGGGATGCTGGGCGCGCGCCTGGGCATCGAGCTCTAGCGTCGTCGCGGGCGCCAGGGTTCACGCGGGGCCTGCCCGCAGGAGGAGTGTGCGGCGGACATGAAGTCCTTCTTCATCGTGAACCCCAGGGCTGCGAACGGGGCGGCGGGCCGCCGGTGGGTGGAACTGGACGCGCGGATCGAGCGCGCGGTCGGCCCCCACGGCATGGCCTTCACCGTCGGTCCGCAGCACGCCGAGAAGCTCACGCGGGAGGCGCTGCGCGAGGGCTACGACTGCATCGTGGCGGTGGGGGGGGACGGCACCCTCAACGAGGTGGTCAACGGCTTCTTCGACGGGGAGGAGCGGATCAGCCCCGAGGCGAAGCTGGCGGTGGTTCCCTTCGGCACCGGCGGTGACTTCCGGCGCACCTTCGATTGGACCCGCCGCCTGGAAGACTCGCTGCAGCGGCTCAGCCGGGGCCGCACCCGGACCCTGGACGTGGGGGAGGCGACCTTCGAGGACCATGGGGGCGCGCGTGTGCGCCGCTACTTCGTGAACGTCCTGTCGTTCGGCGTGAGCGGTGAGGTGGTGCACCAGGTGAACCACACCACCAAGGCGCTGGGAGGCCGCACGAGCTTCTACGTCGGCACCGTGAAGGCCATGATGGGCTACCGCGACCAGCCCATGCGGGTCCGGCTCGACGATGGGCCGGAGCAGGAGTGGACGGTGACCGCAGTCGCCGTCGCCAACGGGCAGTACTTCGGCGGCGGCATGTGCGTGGCGCCCAACGCCGACCCCTCCGACGGTCTCTTCGACGTCACGCTGTGGACCGGCTACCGCCTCTTCGATTTCGCGGTAAAGGGGCCCGCGCTGTACTCAGGGCGGCATGTGAAGCTCGCCGGCACGCAGACCTTCCGCTGTCGCACGCTCGAGGCCCGGAGCCTCGACGCCCCGGTGCGGCTGGATGTGGATGGGGAGCAGCCGGGACATGCGCCGGTGCGCGTGCGGATGCGTCCAGGGGCGCTGACGCTCGTCGCCTGACCGGTTCCCCGGTGCGTCGTTCCCCCCGGCGTGGGCGAAGGCGCAGCCCGGCAGCTGGTGGAGCGCGTCCGGGGGCGCTGACGCCCGTTGGGCGATCACCGGCCGCAGGTGCAGCAGTCCCGGCCCGACGAGGAAGGTGAGCCGGCCAGGCCGACGGCAGAGAGGATGCGGAGGCACCCGACCCGGTGATGCGAACGCCCAGCAGCACGAGAAGGGCGTACGGTTCGGCGCGGAGGCACCCGGCCCGGTGATGTGGACGCCCAGAAGTACGAGAAGGGCGTACGGGGGGGCGGTCCGGAAGGAGCACCTCCGCCGAGGAGCCGGCACGGGACCCGCGCGACCGCCCCGCATCGCGGGTCCGCCTCAGTCGAGCCAGAAGTAGCTGCTGGCCACCAGCGCGCGCTTCTCTTCGACGCGGGCCTTGGCGCGCAGATCGCTCAGGCTGCGGTCCTTGGCGGCGTAGCGCTTCTCCTCCTCGTTGCGCAGGCTCGCGAGCTTTCGGCGGTACTCCCGCTCGAGCTTGTCGGCCTGGGCGCGGGCGCGGATGCGCTCGGTGGGATCCTCCTGCGCGAGAATCTCGGCGCGCGCGGCGGTCCACTGATCACGCGCCCGATCGACCTTCTCGCGGGACTCCAGCAGGCAGTCCTCGCAGAAGCGATCACTGCGGTCGCGGGCGAGGTCCAGCTCATGCTGCGTCCGACGTTCGGCCTCGCGGAGGATCTCCTCCTTGGCGGCCATGAGCGCCTTCTCCTGCACCAGGGTGACGGAGATGGGCTCAGGGCGACGACGCGTCTCGACCTTGGCCGAGAGCCGCATGAAGTGATCGCCGTCGCTCAGGGGCAGGGCCCGGAACGTGCCGTCCTTCTCCCGGAGCAGCACCAGATGCACCAGCCGCTCCTCGGGCTTGAGGCCCGTGGTCTCCCAGCGGTAGCAGAACCACCACCCCTCACTCCCGGCGAGGCGCGCGAGCCGCGACGGCAGACCGGAGGCGTCCAGTGAGACGTAGGTGACCGGATCCTGCTGCCGCTCCCGGACCTGGTAGGCCGCCTGGGACACCTGGAGACGACCGGCCGTCGCACCCTTGCCGAGCACGCTCCCGGTGAGCGCCTTCGCCCCCCGGCGACGCTTCTCGAGCACCTCGCGGGTCTGTTCTCCGGCCATGCGCAACCGGCGCCGTACGTCGCCGTCGAAGCGCTCGAGGAGCAGGGACTGCGCGTCGGTCATCCGGCGATCGATGCGCGTCTCCAGATCGTTGCGCAACTGGTTGAACGCCGCCTCGATCTCCTCCGGCTTGCGGCACGACTGGTAGATCTCGAGGACCCGCCGCTCGAAGTCGACGCCGTTCTCCAGCGCGCCGAGGATCTCGTCCGAAGCGCCGAAGACGCCGTCGAAGAGGTTGAGCTTCTTCTCCAGCAGCTCGAAGAGGCGTGCATCCGCCGCGTTCTGGCGGTTGAGGAAGTTGAGCACCAGCACGTCGTGCTTCTGGCCATAGCGATGGCACCGGCCGATGCGCTGCTCCACCCGCTGCGGGTTCCAGGGCAGGTCGTAGTTCACCACCAGGTTGCAGAACTGGAGGTTGAGACCTTCGGCCCCTGCTTCGGTGGAGATGAGGATCTGGGTCTTCTCGCGGAAGTCCTGGACCAGCTGCCGGCGCTCTTCAGGCGACCCCGCATCGCCCGAGAGGAGGGAGACCTTTCCCTTCCATCCGGCGTTCTCGAGCAGGCTGAAGAGGTAGTCCTGGGTCCGCCGCGACTCGGTGAAGACCACCGCCTTCTCCGGCCACTGGTGCGCCCGGGCCACGGTGAAGAGCCGGTCCAGGGCGCGCTTGAGGGCCTCGCCCTTGGCGTTGACGGTGATCGAATCGGCGAGGTCGGCGTACTGCTCGAGCTCCCAGACCTCGTTCTGCAGGGTCGCCAGCGAGGCCGGCTTACCGGGCTCGTCGCTCCATTCCTCGGCCTCCTCGGAGTACTGCTTGACCTCTTCGGGCTCGAAGAAGCTGAGGGCCTGCTGCTGGAGCTGGGCGCTGGCCAGGCGTCGGCGCAGGTTCTCCGCGAGCCGGCGCAGGGTGGGGGCGATGGCGTAGGTCGAGGATGCCAGCAGCTTGCGGTAGACCAGGGTGAGCAGCGTCTTCTTGCCGGGCTCGATGGCCGCGACCTCGCTGCGGCGCAGGTACTCGCTGACCTTCTCGTAGAGGTCCTGCTCCTCGGGGCTCGGGGCGAAGTCCTCCACCACGCTGCGGCGGTTGGTGTAGCGGACGTACTCGCGCACCTGACGGCGCAGGGTGCGGTGGACGACCGGCGCCAGGCGCGACTGCAGTTCCCTGGCGGCATCCGGCTGCAGCCCACCGATCTCGGGGTCGAGCGCATAGCGCGCGCGGAAGGCGTGCTCGGGGCCGAGGATCTCCTCGTCCAGGAAGCTCATCAGCCCGAAGAGCTCCATCAGATCGTTCTGCAGCGGCGTTGCCGTGAGCAGCAGCTTCGGACGCCCGGCGAGGGCCATGCGCAGGCCACGGGCGGTCTTGTTGCTGGCCTTGTAGGCGTTGCGGAGGCGGTGGGCCTCGTCGATGACCACCAGGTCCCAGGGAATCTGATTGAGCTGTTCGGGACGGTTGGCAGCAAAGGGGTGGCTGCAGATGACGGGGAAGGGCTGATCGAAGGGATTGCCCGAGGCGCGCACCGTGCGGCCGTCGACCACCACGGACTCCACGTCGAACTTCTCGCGCAGCTCGGCCTGCCACTGCGCGCGCAGCGTGGCGGGGGAGAGGATGAGGATGCGTCCCTTCCCCTCGGCCACCAGCTGGCCGATCACGATGCCGGACTCGATGGTCTTTCCGAGTCCCACCTCGTCGGCGAGCATGCAGCCGCCCCGCGACATGGCGTCGAGCGCGAAGGCCGCCGCCTCCACCTGGTGGGGGTTCATGTCCACCTTGGCGTCGGCGAGGGCGGCGGCGAGACGCTGCCCGGCATTCCCGCTCTTGAGCGTCAGCTCCTCGGCCAGGAGGCGCTCGTGGAACGGCGTGAGCGGCGCGGACGACGCGCGGGGATCCACGGCGGAGATGGCCGACACCGCGGCCTTCCGGTTCTGGCTCATGTCCCTCGCGACCTCCACACGCACCTCCTGCCCCGCTCCTTCCCGGTCACGCGGACCGGACCGCCGTTGCCGTCCCGGAATCGATGGTCGTCGTCGATCTCCGGTGACCGACGACGCAGAAGGGGAGCATCTGTCCGAACCTTGGTGCCGCTGTAAAGAGGGGCGCTCCGGAGCCTGAAAATCGGCCTCAGCGCGATCGGGGTGAAGCTGCGCGGGCGGCGTTCCGGACGGCAGGGCCGGACGCGGATCGACCGGCAGATGTCAAGGGGGCGCGGGAAATCGCGTTCGTCAGAGGCGTGTCAAGAGGCTCTGGGCCAGGAAGCGGAGGGGCCGGAGCGTCCCGAAGCCTCTCCGTTCGGCGGGCGCGCCCGGTCTCCCGCGTCGGCAGGTCGACTCAGAGGGCACCGCGTGCCTTGAGATCGAGATAGGCGTTGACGCTCCCGATCCCGAACGACTCGGGCGGGGCGTGGACCACGTGCGCTCCGGAGCGCCGCACCTGCTGCAGGGTCTCGTCGAGCTCGCGGCTCATGCGTCCGGCGGCATGGCGTTGGTAGGCCGCATCCGGCCCATCGGGAATGCCGTGGGCGAGTGCCCTCAGCGGCGCGTCCTGCAGCGTGGCGATCAGGGGCAGGTGCCGATGACCGATGCGGCGGATGTGCTCGACCAGGGGTTGGGCGCTGGCTGCATCCAGCAGATCGGTGAAGAACACGAGGAGCGCGCGGCGGTGGTTTCGGGACAGGGCGGTCTGGATGGCGCGCCCATGATCGGACTCCTCGAAGCGGGCCTCGAGTCCCACCAGCGCATCGGAGAGGGGCTTGAGGTGGGCAGGGCCTCCACGCGGCGGGACGTGGGCGAGGAGCCCTCCGGCGTAGGCCACCAGGCCCACCCGATCACCGGCGGACAGAGACGCGGCCGCCACCCGCAACGCGGCTTCCACCGCGACGTCGAGGCGGCGCCGTTCACCGGTCCGGCCTGCCATGTGCCGGCCACAGTCGACCAGCAGGAGGATGGGCTGGTGCTGTTCGGGACGCCGGACGCGGACGATGGGCTCCGCGCGCCGGGCGGTGGCCTTCCAGTCGATGCCGCGCGCGTCTTCGCCGGGTCGATACTCGCGCAGGCTGTGGAAGGTCTGGCCAGGTGCCTGGGTCAACCGCCTTCGGCGCGATTCGGCGGCGTGTGCCCGGGTGAGGTGGAGGGCTTCGGCGGAGAGCGCGCGGACATCCGGCCGCGCCTCCCCCGTCGCTGAGAGCGGGACCGCGAGCTGGCGCTGCATGAGCCCCAGGGGACCGTGCACCCGCAGGTGCAGCGCGCCGAAGGCAAAGGAGCCGGAGGTGTCGGCGCGCACCCGATAGGTGAGGCTGCGACGACGGGAGCCGGCGGGGATCGGCTGCTGGTGCCCCCGGCTCACAAGTGCGGAAGGCGGGGTGTCCCGGACGACACCCGAGAGCTGCGGCGGTCCCTCCAACGTGAGGGTCACCGTCTCCTCGACGCCGAGATGCATCGGGGAGGGGAGGTGGCGCGCCGCCCGGATCGAGGACGGCCGCGGGGCGCGCCAGAGGTCCACCAGCAACAGCGCCAGCACCAACAGGTTCCAGCCCACCAGAACGCGGCCGAGGGCCGGTGCGGCACCCGCGAGCAGGGCCAGGATCAGCCCGGCACCCAGCAGCCCCAGCGCCCGATGCGTGGGGACCGGCAGCCGGGAGCCCGCCGCGGCGCGCGTCCCGGAGGCCGGCGAGGTCACCGCGGCACCTGGACGGAGCTGAGCGCCTGGCGCAGGACGTCCTCGGCGCGCATGCCCTCGATCTCCGCCTCGCCGCGCAGGACGAGCCGGTGGGTGAGCACCGAGGGGGCGACCGCCTTCACGTGATCCGGGGTCACGAAGTCCTGGCCCTCCAGTGCCGCGCGGGCCTTGGCGGCTGCGAGCAACCCCTGCGCAGCCCGGGGACTTGCTCCGAGCTGGACCCTGGGATCCTCGCGTGTGTGGCGCACCAGGTTGACCACGTAGGCCAGGATGGAGGCCTCACAGGGCAGGGCCGCGGCAGCCTCCTGCAGCGCGGCCAGGCTCTGGCCGTCGAGGAGCCGCGCCTCGGGGGACGCGCGCCGTCCGCGGTGGCGGTGGGTATCCTCCAGCATCGCCAACTCGGCCGCGGCGTCCGGGTAGTCCACCCGCACCCGGATCAGGAACCGATCCAGCTGGGCCTCGGGAAGTGGATAGGTGCCCTCGAGCTCGAGAGGGTTCTGGGTCGCGACCACGAAGAAGTGCGGCGGCAGCGGGTGGGTCTGGCCCTCCAGCGTGACCTGTCGCTCCTCCATGGCCTCGAGCAGCGCGGCCTGGGTCCGGGGAGGCGTCCGGTTGAGCTCGTCGGCGACCAGCACGTCGGTGAAGATGGGGCCCTTCACCAGCGCGAAGTCACCACTGCCGGGGCGGAAGACGCTGGTGCCCAGGATGTCGGAGGGCATCAGGTCCGGGGTGAACTGGACCCGCCGGAAGCCCAGGCCCAGGCTCTCGGCCAGGGTGCGCGCGGTCAGGGTCTTGGCCACCCCGGGGGGACCCTCGAGCAGCACGTGTCCGCGAGCGAGGAAGCCGGTGAGCAGCTCGACGATCACGTCCTGCTGTCCGAAGACCACCCGGCCCAGCGATTCGGAGAGCTGGCGCAGCGCGCTCATGTGGCCTTCTCTTTGAGTCCCAGCAGCCCGCCGACCATCGCCACCGCGGCGCCGGCCAGTGCCGCCCAGGATCCGATGGAGGGGCTCGACTTCCAGATCTTGTAGTTGCCGATGGGGGAGGGGACGGCGGTCGAATCCCAGGAGAGGCGCAGGAGAATCAGCACCCACAGCACGGTGAATGCCGCGCCCGCGATCTGGACCAGCCAGGGGATGAGCGGGTGCAGTTTGGGCATGACCCGTTGCACGCGCACCCAGACGGTCGCCATCACGATGAGCGAGGTGATGAAGGCGATGACGCCCAGGTCCATGATGCCGAGGACGTCGCCATCCTCGAGCGTGGACTTCCACGGGAAGAAGCAGGAGAGGGCGACCGTGGCCGCACCGAAGAAGGAGAAGCGGTCACTGCGGCTCAGAGAGCTGTAGAAGTGCCTGAACTCGGCCACCGCCTCATCGGGAGCGGTGAAGGCCTCCTTCTTCTCGGGCTGAGCCTGGCCGGGGACCGCCTGCATCGGCGTGGGCGGAGCGATGTCCGGCCCGTAGTCGTCGTCAGGTGGGGGCTCCCCGTAGCGTGAGGCGGCGCTCGGTGGCGGCGCTGGCCGGGGACGACGCGGGGGAGGGGGACGGGCACCCGGCGGACGGGGACCGGGGGGACGTCTCCGGGGAGGCGCGGCGCCACCGGCGGCCGGACGTCTCGCGGGACGGGGGGCCGGAGCGGCCACATCCTCCAGGAACGAGGAATCGATGATGTGATCGCAGTGAGGGCAGATGGCCTCATCAGCGGCCACCTGGCCATCGCAGCCTGGGCAGTTCAGGGTGGGGGCCTTTCGACGGGGACGGCGCACGGCGGCATCCGTCATTCTCGCGCCCGGATGCTGTCACCCGCGGTGCGGGTGGGTCAACGGCCGCGTGGCCCGCTAAACCCCAGTCTTCTCGTGGCTTTGCACCTCGGGTGCGCGGGCCGCGCGCTGCCTCCTCCTCCGGATGGAGGCGCCCCCCGCGTGTGCTTTCCGACAAAATCGTCAGCGATTTCAATATGTTGAGAGGTTGACGCAACGTCGAATCGCTTGCCTGCCTCCGGGCCTTCTCCTAAGGTCGTCGGCCGTCGTGGCGTGCCTGCCCGGGGGCCGGTCGGCCCGTGTGCACACCTGCGATCTGAGCGTCTGGCAATCGGCGCGTCGTGTCTTGGGACGACGGCCGCGGAAGGTATGCATGTCAAAGGGGTCCGAAGGTCCCGTTCCGGTGCTCGTGATGGGCCTGGGCGCGATCGGCCGTTCGCTGGTGCGGGCGGCGATGGAATCGGCAGAGGTGGAGCTCGTGGGAGCGGTGGACCCCCGGTATGACCGGCGGGGGCTGGGTGAGCTCGTCGGGCGTCCGGCGCTCAAGCAGCAGGTTCACGGTTCGCTGCGTGCCGCGCTGGGGAACAGGCGCGGGGTGGTGGTCCTGCAGGCGACCCACAGTCGCCTCCCCGAGGTCCTCGGCTCGATCGAGGAGGCCGTCCGCGCCGGCTGCCACGTGGTCTCCACCTGCGAGGAGCTGACCTTCCCCTGGCTCCGCCACCCCAAGGAGGCCGAGCGCCTCGATCGCGCCGCGGCCGACGCCGGCGTGGTGGTGCTCGGCATGGGGGTGAACCCGGGCTTCCTCATGGACCGGTTGGTGGCGACGGTCGGGCAGACGGTCGGGCGGGTGACGCGGGTCGTCGTCGAACGGCACGTGGACGTGCGCACCCGCCGCGAAGGGCTCATCCGCCGCGTGGGCCTCGGGCTCAGCGAGGATGCCTTCTTCGAGCACCTGGAGGCCGATCGCATCGGGCTGCCGGGGATGGTGGAGGCGGCTGCTCTCTGTGGCCTGGGGCTGGGCCTGGACTGCGACGACTTCGAAGAGGAGCACGCGCCGGTGATCGCGCAGGAGCTTCTGGAGGGTGCCCCGACGGTCGAGGCCGGTCAGGTGGCCGGGATGAGCCAGACGGTCATCGCGTCCGAGGACGGCGTGGAGCGCGTCCGCCTCGAGGTGATGATGGCGGCGGGCATCGATGCGCCCGGGGACCTCATCCAGATCGAGGCGGACACCACGGTGCGCCTGCGCATCGAAGGTGGGCTCCAGGGGGATCTCGCCACCGCGCACATGTTGGTGCACGCGGCCCCCCGCGTGACCGCGGCCGAGCCGGGGATCCTCACGGTCCTCGAGCTCCCCGCAGGAAGATGAGGCCGGCGGAAGGGGGCTTCGGGCAGGTCGCGCGGCCCGAGGCGCTCTCTTCCCCGGTCAGGTGAAGACGGAGAGTCAAATCGACAGCTGGGGCGGCGCGGGGCCGAGAACACGAAGCTGCCCGCCAACGCAGGTTCCCGTTCGGGAAGGAGCACGCAAGAGCATGCTGGACAAGAACGCCATTGGAAGGTCCTCCCCGCCGACCCTCAACGAGGTGGAGAAGGGCGCGATCCGCCGCTTCGCCGAGTCGATCGGCGACTTCAATCCCATCTACTACGACGAGGAGTACGCCCGGGCCTCGGGGTTTCCCACCATCGTGGCCCCGCCGACCTTCCCGGCGAGCTTCCACTCGGCGGCGGACCTGCGCGAGCTGCTCGGGGTGGGCATCAAGTCCCTGCTGCACGCCGAGCAGGGCTTCGAATACGAGCGTCCGATCTTCGCCGGCGATCGCATCCTGGTCTCCACCAAGGTGGCCGACGTCCTCGAGCGCATCGGCCCCTCCGGAAACCGCATGGACATCGCGGTGATCGACGACGAGGGCCGTGACGACGAAGGGAACCTGATCTTCCGCGCCCGCCGGACCCTGGTGGTGCGCGCCATGAAGGAGAGTGCCTGATGGCCGCCCGCAAACTGTATTTCGAGTCGGTCCGCGTCGGAGAAGAGCTCTCCACGCTGGTGAAGCCGCCCGTCGACCGGGTGCAGCTCGCGCGCTACGCCGGCGCCAGCGGCGACTTCAACCCGGTGCACGTCGACGAGACCTTCGCCAAGGCCCAGGGCATGCCCTCGGTCTACGCCCCCGGCATGTTGGTGATGGGCATCCTCGGCCAGCTCCTCTCCGATTGGAGCCGGGGCGCCCAGCTGCGCCGCTACACCGTGCGCTTCATCAAGATGGTGTGGCCGGGGGACACCCTGACCTGCAAGGGCCGGGTGAGCGACCGCTGGGGCAAGGACGGCCGCTACTTCGCCGAGGTCGACCTCTGGGCCGAAAACCAGAAGGGTGAGCTGGTCATGAAGGGCCAGGCGTGCGTCCAGATGTTCTACTCGTTGGAGGACGAGAACCGACAGCGCGCCGGTCAGGGGCCGGTGGTGGTCGACGTCCCCCGCGAAAGCATCCGCCAGCAGGCCCAGGCCCAGGCCGAAGAGGCCCGCGCTGCCGAGGCTGCTGCCGAGGA
>DATGQN010000162.1:0-32595 GCA_035304185.1 Myxococcaceae bacterium | reverse complement strand
TCATCCAATGACGCGAAGTCGGTGCCGTGGTCCGCCTGCGCGTAGGTGTCGAGGACGAACTCGATCTCGCGGTGGAGGTAGTCGGCCGTCCAGTCCGGGGCCACGTACGCGCCGTGGCCCCAGATCGAGCCCAGCTCCATGCCTCCGATGGCCTGCCACACCGACTGACCGAGCTGGATCTCCCCGGAAGGGATCACCACCTCGCCGTGGGTGTCGACCACCTGATCCGGAACCGGGGGCGCCTCCTGGTACACGTCCCGGCCGAGCGAGAGCAGGATGGCGAAGGAACCGAAGACCACGACCGCCAGCGCGATCCAGGCCTTTCGAGATGAATGCGAATACTGATCGGGAGGTGGCTTGGTTTCCATATTCCCGGCATCAAGCAATTGGTGTGCCGGTGAACACAATTTACGTCCCGGCGATCCTTTGCCGGTCCAACACCCTGCGCGCGCCGACGCGCCAGAAGGCGACCGTTCCGTTGCGGAGCGGTCACTTCGTCCCGGTCTGGAACAGCTGGAACGCCGTTACTGAAAGGGGATGAACCCGAGTTCGGCCCCGGGGCGTGCGCCGAGCGCATCCACCGCCTCTTCGGGCAGCAGGGCCTTGCGCCCGTCGAAGCGCACGCGGCAGCGCACGGACCGGAAACGCACCCGTCCCTGGTCACGGCTGTGTCCCACGAGCATGTCGAGATCGCCCTCCGCGGCGGGACCCTCGAGCGTGGCGTCGGCCAGCGTCGCGCGGCGGAAGTCGCGGATGAGCGTGACGTCGTCGAGCTCGGCCTCGAAGTGGGGGCCCCCGTCGAAGGGGTCGATGCGATCGATGTACTCGAAGCCGATCCGCTCCAGCATCTTCTGCACGCCGCGGGTCTGCGGACCGACCACGCCGAGGACCTTGCGGGCGCGCGTCGGCAGGAGGGTCGCGTAGATCTCGCCACCCGGGAAGAGCTCCTTGATGAACTCCTTGTTCTGCCGGCTCAGGCGATCCGCCTCCTGGTAGGTGAGGCCGGTGAAGCGCTTGCCGACGGCCTCCCAGAGGATGCTGCGTCCATCCGGGAGCAGCGGCGGCATGAGCTCGGCGAGCACCCGATCCCGGAAGAGGTGGCGGTGCATGGCCATGAAGAGGAAGCGCACGTAGGAGAGCTGCTTGCCGGGCTTGAGGTCCGTCCCGCGCAGGTCCGGATCCACCACCAGGCCGCCGATCTCGGTGGGGCCCTCGTAGTTGTAGCCGATGGAGAGCGTGGTGTGCCGCAGGTGGCGGCCGATGGACGCTGAGTAGTGCTCGCGCTCGCCCACCTCGAAGAAGATGTGGGGCGCCTCGTAGGTCCCGTGCTGCGCGATCACCATGCTGGTGCCGACGAGCTGCTCGGTGACGGGATCCTCGAGCACCCAGAGGTACTCAGCCCGGGAAGGATCCGGCTGGCGGCCACTGAAGCTTTTGACGGACGTGTCGATGAGCGCGGTGAGCGTCTCCTCGTTGTCCGGCAGGTTCATCGTGTTGAGCACCGCGGCCAGTCGCTTGAGGCCGGGCAGGTCGCTCTTCTGGACGTCTCGGAGAAGGTACATAGAGAGGTGGACAAGGGCTTAACACCTCCCGGCCCTCCGGCAAGCCTCCCTGGTTGCCGCCCGCCTCCCGAGGGGCCTGGTGGCCGGGGTGGAGTCCCCGACCCGGGGCGCGATATAGGGGCGCCCATGGAACGACTGAAAGCGGTTGTGATCGGTGGGACGGGGTACGGCGGCGCCGAGATCCTGCGGCGACTCCTCTTTCATCCCGGCGTCGAGGTGGCGCGCGTCACCGCGGTGGACAACATCGGCAAGTCCATCGGTGAGGTGCACTTCAACCTGGCCGGCCTGAGCGACCTGAAGTTCCAGGAGCTCCCGCCGAAGCAGGCCGTGGAGGGGATGGATGTCGCCTTCCTCGCCATGCCCCACAAGATCACCGCCAAGGTGGCGCTGGAGATCATCGACAGCGGCGTCCGCATCGTCGACCTCTCCGGTGACTTCCGCCTCCGCGACCCGAAGTCCTACGAGACCTTCTACGGCGTGGCCCACCCGGATCCCTCGAAGCTCACCGAAGGGGTCTTCACCTACGGCATGCCTGAGCTGAATCGCGAGGCGATCTCCCAGGCCCGCTTCATCGCCAGCCCCGGCTGCTTCGCCACCACCATCGCCCTGGGCCTCATGCCCCTGGCACGGGCCGGCATGCTGAATGGCGCCATCCAGACCGTGGCCGCGACCGGCAGCTCGGGCAGCGGTGCGAACCCCCAGCTGGGCACGCACCACCCGCTGCGCGCGGCGAATCTCAAGACCTACAAGCCGCTCAACCACCAGCATCAGCCTGAGATCATCCAGACGCTGAAGAATGCCGGTGCCGGGGACTGCAGCCTCGAGTTTGTCCCGGTCTCCGCGCCCCTGCCGCGCGGCATCTTCGCCACCAGCTTCGTCACCGTGCCGGCCTCGGTCACCGAGGCCCAGCTCGATGACGCCTGGAAGCGCTGCTTCGACAACGAGCCGTTTGTGCGCGTGGTCCGCGGCGGACGCCAGCCGGAGGTCGTCTCGGTCGCCGGCAGCAACTACGTGGAGGTCGGCTTCCAGCTCGGTCCGGTGACCGGCGACAACCGCCGCGTTGCCTGCTTCAGCGCGCTCGACAACCTCGTGAAGGGCGGCGCCGGTCAGGCGATTCAGGCGTTCAACGTCATGATGGGCTTCGACGAGCGCAGCACCCTCGCCGAGCCGGGCCTCTGGCCGTGAGCCTCGAGGCCTCGGCAGGACGCTGGTTCGTCGTCAAGATCGGCGGCGAGCTCGCGCAGGCACCCCAGCAGCTCGCCGACGGGGTGGGTGTGGCCGTCCGGAGGTTTCTGGACGCCGGCATCCGTGTCGCCATCGTGCACGGCGCAGGACCTCAGGCCAGCGCCCTGAGCGCGCGCCTCGGCATCGAGAAGAAGATGGTCGGTGGCCGCCGGGTGACGGACGCGGCCACCCTCGAGGTCATGAAGATGGCGCTTGCCGGCCAGGTGGCGGTGGACGTCGGTGCTGCCTTGCGCATGGCAGGTGTCCCGGCGATCTGCACCTCGGGCGTGAGCGCCGGGCTGGTGGATGCCGTGCGACGCAAGCCCATGGTCGTGAGCGGCGGCCCGCCCGAGCCGGTGGACTTCGGGCTCGTCGGTGACGTGTCGAACGTGAACCGGAAGGCCTTCGAGGCCCTCGCCAGCGGCGGCCTGGTGCCCGTCCTCTCGTCCCTCTGTGGGAGTGAAGAGGGACAGGTCTACAACGTGAACGCCGACACGGTGGCAACCCGCGTCGCCGCGGCGCTGGAGGCGGAGCGACTCTTCCTGGTCTCCGGCGTCCCCGGCGTCCTTGCCGACCGCCACGATCCCTCGACCCGTATCCCGCGCCTCACGCCGGCGCTGGCCCGGGCGAAGATCGCCGAGGGCGTCATCCAGGGGGGCATGATCCCCAAGGTCGAGGAGAGCCTCGAGATGCTCGAGAAGGGCATTGGCGCCATCCACGTGCTCGGGCTCGATCCCATCGGATCGCTGCTCGGGGAGGCGGCTGACCCCGGCTCGCACGGGACGGTCTTCGAGCGCGGGTGAAGGCCGCGGAATGGCGGGGGGAGATTGATCTCTCCCCGTCTTCCTTCCTCCGGTTGCAGGCGCAACGGTGCTCGACGTCCTCCACCAGGTTGGTTGCGCGTGCAACGGGTGGGTTTGACGCTCAGCTCCGCGTGACCGCCCCCAGGATGCGCTCGCGGGCTCTCCCGAGCCGCCGCGCCACGTTGGGTTGCAGCAGGAAATAGGCGGGGATGACCACCGCGATGCCGCCCGCGACCACCAGCAGGGAAGGCACCCCCGGAGGCGCGTCTCCGGCCATCCGCATGGCGAGCCCGTAGGGAACACCGCCCACGATGGCGCCCACGATTCCCAGCAGCGAGGCCGGCAGCGGGAGGCGGTCGCGCTTGCGCAGATCCGCGTGGAACTTCACCGGAAAGGTGAGGGAGAGCTGGTTGCCGACGATTACCAGGACGCCCACCAGCGCCGCACACCCTCCGAACGCGGTGAGCAGGGTCAGGGGGCCCACGTCGCCGAAGTACAGCGCGTAGAAGGCCAGCGAGAGCGCTGCGAGCAGGAGGCCCGCGGTCGCGTGCACCAGGTTCTTTGCCCGCAGCACCGCCTCCGGAGAGATGGGTGCCGCCCACAGGGCTGCCAGCCCGTGCCCGTCGTAGGCGAAGGCGTTCTGCGCAAAGGTCGAGGTCATCACCAACGCGCCGTACATCCCGAGCCCTCCGGCGAGCCATGCACGGGAGCTTCCTCCGAGCAGGTAGGCGAAGAGCTCCTGCCCCGAGAGGAGCTTGATGAGGATGGCCAGGATGAACGGGACGCACGCGAGGAGCCGCGCGCGGGGGTGGTTCCAGAGGTCGAGTGCCTCACGCACCACCAGGGCCCCGAACACACCCTTCGGCTTCACGAAGGGATTGTGGGCCCGTTCCACCGACGAGCTCGCGCCCCCGCGCACCGCGCCCTGGTGGAAGCGGACCAACAGTCGGTGCGCAACCCAGAAGGCCAGCGCGGCCACCATCAGCATCCAGAAGCTGTACCAGAGTGCGACGCCCGGCCGCTCCAGTGCCAGCGCCACCAGGCCGCGTGAGTGCCAGCCGGTCGGGATGCGGGAGAGGGCGATGGCGGCGCGCTCGAGGAAGTCCGGACCCAGGGCCGCGAGGCCCACCGTCCCCGCGTCCTCCAGCCACTGCACGTCCACCGGCGGCAGCAGCGAGGCGCCGACCAGGAAGAGCACCATGCCTCCGCCGAGCAGCTGGGCGGAACGGCGGGACGTCAGCAGGTTCAGCATCAGGTGCAGCCCGACCCGCCCCATGGTCGCGCACATCAGCAGGTAGCTGAGCAGCAGCGGGATCACGTAGGGCAGGGTGACCGGCGGGTGCGCGCCCATCACGCCCAGCGTGGCCCCGATGAGGGGCGCGGAGAAGAAGAGGGTGCGTGGCTCGAACATCGCGGCCAGCGTGGAGGCCAGCAGGAGGCGCCTTCCCGGGAGCGGGAAGTTCACGTAGCGCGACAGCTCGGAGTGGTCGTCCACGCCCGCCGAGAGGATCGGCCACAGGAACCACACGCACGCGGTCACGAACCCGAGCAGCGAGAGCACGAAGCTCGTCCAGAGCACGCTGGTCCGGATGAGCGGTGCACCGAGCAACCAGTAGAGCAACAGGCCGACGAGGAGCCCCGGCACGCATGCGGCGAGGGTGCTGAACACCGTCGCCACCGGACGCCGCGCGCTCTCGTTGAGGGCCAGCCTTCCCCGCAGCCCGAAGAGCAGGCGCAGGTGGCTCGGCAGCGAGGGGACGCTGGCGGTGCGTCCCGTCTGCTGTTCAGCGCGACCCGGCATCGCGGTAGAAGGAGAGGGCGACCCCGCGGGAGGCCGGCGGTTGAATGAGGCGCTCGAACACGTGCTCGAGCCGGTCCACCTCGTGGCGGGCACAGAGCTCGGCCACGGTCCCCTCGTCGATGCAGCGGCCGCCGAGGATGAAGCCTGCGTGCGTCGCGAGCCGCTCGGCGATCTCGAGGACGTGGGTGGTGAGCAGGAGGGTCACGCCTTGGCGGGAAAGCTCGCGCAGCAGCTCGCGGATGATGCCCGAGGCCAGCACATCGATGCCCTCGAACGGCTCGTCCAGGAACACCAGCTGCGGACCGTGGATGAGCGCCGCGGCAATGGCGAGACGCCGGCGCATCCCCTTGGAGTAGCCCGCGATGAGGGTGTCGGCTTTGGACGTCAGCTCCACCATCGCCAGCAGCTCGGCGGCCCGGGCGGCGCTCTCGTCTCCATCGAGACCGTACATGCGTCCACAGAAGGTCAGGTGTTGCCGCGCGGTGAGGCGCTCGAAGAGGGCGAGCTCTTCGGGGACCACTCCGAGCCGCGTCTTCACCTCCAGCGGCTCCTTCACCACGTCGCGGCCGAGCAGCACGGCCTGCCCTCCATCCGGAGGAAGCACGCCGGTCATCACCGCGATGGTGGTCGACTTGCCCGCACCGTTGGGGCCGAGGAACGCGTAGAAGGCGCCCTCGGGGATGTTGAGGTCCAACCCATCGAGCGCGGTGAAGGAGCCGAAGCGCTTGGTGAGCCCGGAGACCTTCACGGCAGGTGGGGAAGCGGCGTCGGAGAGGGTGGCGGCTGCGGCGGCGGTCACCCCCGTATCAAACCGGATGCGGCGCGCGTTGGCCATGTCACCCCACGCTGTCTCCCGACCCGAGCCGTCTGAGACGGAGCGGGACGGGGTCGCAGGAGCAGCGCCAAGCAGGCGGCCCTACCGGTCAGCGGGCCTTGTGGGTGCGGCGCGCGGCCCGGCTTCGCCTGGCCGTCACCCCGCGGCGGATCGACCAGGGCGTCGGTCGTCGTGATGCGGTTGTTGCTCCACTTGGACTCGGAGAGCGGGTCGAGCCTCGACGGGTAGAGCGGCTGATCCCAGGTGAAGGGCGGCTGGAAGTGATTGTTGATCACCTCCACGTTGTAAGGGGCCGGATGCGGCTTCTGCGTGGCGGCTCCGAAGTCATTGAAGCCTACGCCGGTCAGCAGATTGCCCTCGACCAGGACGTTCCGGATCTGTCCGAAGTCGCCGTACATGCAGAGCGGACCCGAGACCGTGTGGCCCTCATCCGGGGTCGCATCGATCCAGTTGCGACGGATGATGGACCCGTCCGTGGGACCGTTCGACAGGATGCCGTCGGCGTGACCTTCCGCATCCACGCGGATGCCGTAGATCCAGTTGTCTTCGATGGTGGTCGCGCCCTGGAACGCGATGCCCTGCTGCATGCCGTGCATGCGCGAGAACCGGATGGTGCTGGTCGTCCCATCGGCGACGGCGATCCCGTGCTGCTGACTCCAGTGGATGGGGTTCGCGGACTGATCGACCTCCACGTGCTCGATGAGTTCCGTCCCGCTCTCGATGTAGATGCGGCCGGTCGTCCGGGAATTGCGCACGGTCACGTTCCGCGCGCGGATCACGATGCCGCCGTGGACGTCGAGGCCGTCGATGACCGTGTCGTCCTCCGTGATGGTGAGGGCGTCCGACTCGCGGAGCGTGACACCCTCGGGGACGCCGGTGTTCTCCTGATACCAGGCGAGACCGCGGGCCCACGCGGTGGTCTCCTCTGTATCGGGCGCCGGGTTCTCATCCTCTTCGCCGGGACCTTCGGAATCGCCACATGCCAGGGAGGACACCAACAGGCCCACCAGCGCGAGGTTCCTGCCGAATGCGTTGGTCACTGCGTGCTTCGTCGTGGTCGTGCTCCGCTCAGGCCGCTCACATCGCGACGCGTCCCACGGCACAGGTGGGCGGTCTTGCACGATGATCGAGAATCGCCACGATGAACAAGCAGTCCGGGTCATCGAATTGCGCTGTCGTTCTGGGTGGCAGATGGCGGCAGCTCGACGACGGTGATGTGGGCTATGAGCCCGCAGGATGATGGAGCTTCCTGACAACGCGACGATCCTCTGGTGGCTGCGCCTGGTGCTGTTGGGGGCGCTCGTCGTGATCCTCGGTGATGCGACGCTCGATAAGGTGCGCAACTGGTCGGGGGCGGTGGCCTTCACGCGCGAGCACTTTGCCCAGACCCGACTGCGTGCGCTGTCGACGCCGCTGCTGGCGATCCTGAGCGTGATGATGGGTCTTGCGACGCTGGGTTGCCTCGCGGGGATGGTGCAGCTGTTGGTCGGGAGCCCGCCCGTGTTCGGGTTCCATGGTGCGGTGCTGGCCTCCCTTTCGTTCCTGGCGCTGCTCTTTGGGCACCAGATCGCAGGCAATCTCGCGGGTGCCAACGCGATCGTGCCGCTGCTGGTTCTTTCGGTGTTGGCGGTCGCCTCGTTCCTGGGCTGAGCCCCCTCTGCGCGTGGCGATCTCCTTCGACGCCTCGGCAGGCGAGAGAAGCTGCTCGCGCGCGGCATCCGGGGTCGGAGCGGCATGTCTCACGACATTGCGTCCACGTCTGTCCTCAAACCGTCTGCATGGTGGCAGGGTGGCCGGCCATGGAACGCTCCCCCGCATCAGAAGACCTCCCGATCGCGCCACCTCCTGAGGAGACCGGACTCGTGTTCCGCGGCGCCTCCTGGGCGTGGCGCCATCGGCTCCTGCTCCCGATTGCCTGGCTCACGCTGGGCGTGGTCCTCCTGGGCTGTTTCGCCGCCTGGCGCCAGGGCGAGTCGGTTCCTCCCATCGTTGCCGCCGTGGTGGGTTCCCTGTCGGTCGTGGTCGCGGGGTGGGCACTCGCGCGACGTCAGTCGAACCGCCGGTGGATCGTGCGCCTGTCGGAAACGGGGCTCAGGCTCACCACAGATGGTCGCGAGCAGACCCTCCCCTTCTCCGCGCTACGGGCCTTCAGCGTGGACTCGAAGCGGGTGTCGTTCGGGAAACTGGCCGAGTCCGTTCATCGCCGCGTCCACCTCGAGACCGAGGCGGGGGCGCAGGTGATCTCCGCACGGCTGGAGCATCCGGACGAGGTCCTCGCCATGGAGCGCCTGCTGGAGGGACTGACAGCCGGTTCGGTCATGAGCGCGCGTGAGCGCATGGCCCGCGGCGGTCGCATCGAGGGAGCAGGTTGGATCGCGGATGCGCGGGGCATCTCCTCCACCACGCGCACCGGCAGGGCACAGCAGGTTCCCTGGCAGGACGTCACGCACCACGAGAACCTGGGCGCCGCGTTCCTGTTCTGGGCGAGAGACGCCGTGCGTCCGTGGCTCCGGGTTGCACGCAGCAGCAGGAATGCCTGGGTGCTTCCCGCGCTCATCGGGCCGCCGGCTTCGTCCCAGCCGGTGGGCGCAACCTATGGGCGCCTGCTTTGGGAGTTCAGGGCGAACCGGGCCCCGACCGTCACCGGAATCATCATCCTGGCCGGGGGCCTCATGGCCTTCGCTTGGCAGGCCTGGGTGGGCGAGAGCCCGTGGGGGGGCCTGATGCTCTCCGCAGTGGGGGCGGGCCTGGCATACGCGGGGTGGCGGGCAGAGGTGCGCACCGCCTTCCATGAACGCGGCGTCATCGGCTCCCGGGGAGGGCAGAAGCAGGAGGTGACGTATGCTTCCGCCGCGGGGTTCGCCTACCAGCGTCACGTGCAATCGGAAGGGGGCATGCACATCGGCGTCAAGGGAGCGCTTTCCATCATCCCGAGCGACGGAAGCGCGCCGGTGACGGCGCTGACGGACACCGATCGGATGGATGAGGACGAGCCCATCATCGTTCTGCGCGAGCGCCTCGCAGGGGTGTGGCAGCCGCGTCTGATCGAACAGCTGGAGAATTCGGGAAGCGTGGCGTGGGCACCGGGCGTCCGGCTTCGAAGAGATGGCGTGCAGCTCGATGCGGCGAAGGGGGGAGCGCACCTCGTTCCCTGGAGCCGTATCCGGGCCCATTGGGGCGATCGGTTCGAACGCAGCCTGGTGCTCCTCGATGCCTCCGCGGAGACCGGTCGGCCAGCGGAAGCGCGGGTCGTGGCCGAAATCGACACGGGTGAACCCGGCTTCCACGCGGGCAAGCGGCTGTTCGAGGATCTCAGGGAGGCCGCACCGGATCGGGTGGACGGAAACGACTGAATGGTCGAGCCGGCGGCGGTCGAGCGCGCGGGGCAACGGGGATTGCAATCCGGTGAGTCGTACCGCGCACCTGCTACCGTGCGCGCCCATGACGAATGCGCACTCTCCCATCGGAACCCCTGGACGCCCGTGGGGCGCTCCGGAGATCGACGCGTGGCGCTCGCGCCAAACGAAGCAGCGCAGCTATGCAGACGATGTACTCACGCAGGTGAAGCGGCTCGAAGACCGCTTTGAACTCGTGGAGTACGGGCGCCTTCAAGAGGCCGATGAGGTGTTTCCCCTCGTCGCGCTCCGCAACCGGGACTGGGACGAACGCCGGCCCCTGGCGCTGATCACCGGCGGGGTGCACGGCTACGAGACCAGTGGCGTCCATGGCGCGCTGCACTTCGCTGCCCACGAGGCGAGCGCGTACGTCGGAACGTTCGACCTGCTCATCGCTCCCTGCGTGAGCCCCTGGGCCTACGAGCGCATCCACCGCTGGAACCCGGCTGCGGTGGACCCGAACCGATCATTTCAGGAAGACAGCCCTGCCCCCGAGTCAGCGGCGCTGATGCAGTTGGTCGCGCCCTGGCGGGAGCGCTTCCGCCTCCACATCGACCTGCACGAGACCACCGACTCGGACGAGACCGAGTTCCGCCCAGCGCTCGCGGCCCGGGACGGGAAGACGCATGTTCCCGGCGAGATCCCTGACGGCTTCTACCTCGTCGGCGACTCGGTCAACCCGCAGTTGGCGTTCCAGTCGGCGATCATCGACGCGGTGGCCAAGGTCACGCACATCGCACCCGCAGACGCGGTAGGGCAGATCATCGGTGAGCCCGTGGTCGCACCGGGGGTGATCCTCTACCCCGTGGCGGAGCTGGGCCTGTGCGCGGGCATCACACGTGCTGCCTTCACCACGACCACCGAGGTCTATCCGGACAGCCCCCGCGCCACCCCGGAGCAATGCAACCTCGCCCAGGTCGCGGCCGTCCGCGCCGCCCTGGACTTCGTTGGCGCGCGCTGAGCTCCGAGGCCCCGTTGCCCTACCATCACGCACGCGCCCTGTTGGAGCAGCTCACTCCGGACACACAGGTCCCCGGGCTCGACGCCGCCCTGCAAGCGCTCGACCTGGAACGGGCTCGGGATGACGGGAAGTCGCTGTTGGCGCAGATGTCGCTGGACGGCATGGTGACCGCGGTGGCCCTCCTGCTCGCGCGTGGCGCCCGACCCGACACCCGGTCCAGCCTCGACCCCTGGCTCCACGGACCTGCCGTCGCCTTCGCGGTCCACGGACTGCGGCCACCGGGCACGGCCTGGATTGACACCGTCCGGCTGTTGCACGCCCACGGCGCGGACCTTCAGGCCGACGTGGAGTGGGTCGACGGCGCCGATGACGACCGGGAACTTCGAGGCACCGTGCTGGACTATGGCCTGTTCCTGGGCCGGCGTGCGCGGGCGTCCATGGAGGAGCATGGGGACGATCCGGCAGCGCGCCGCGACCGCCTGGAGGCCGAGGCCATGCAGCGGATGCTGGAGGCGCTGGTCGAAATGGGGGGCCGACCGGGGTTGTGGTCCATGCAGGAGGTGCGCGACTTCATCGCACTGAGGCTGCGGACGCGGCTCGAGGCGACACCTGCCGAGCTTCTGCAGGAAGGCATCGCCCTGCTAGCGGTGGAGGATCGTGTGGCCGAGCTGCCTGATGCGGCCCGTCGGGTGTGCTTCCGCCACCTGGACGACGAGGGCTTCATGGCCTCGCCGGAGTGGGCGGTGCTCGTGCGCGCCGTGATCGGCGCTGCGCTGGAGTGGAGCGAGGTGGTCGCCGCCGTCTATGGGGAGGACGAAGCGGGGTTGGCGTTCGAAGAGGATGAGGGGTGGCTCGCTCAGGGATGGGACCACTACAACGGGTTCCCCGACCTGCTCGAGGTCATCTCCCAGCCTCCCGCCATCGCGCATCCGGAATGGGGAGAGGTGCTCGTCCTGCTTGCGCGCGAGCATGTCCGCTTCCACATCCGCCTGGAGGAGCCCCTGAGAGCGCTGCTGGAGCGGTCTGAGGTCCGCAGACGCCCCGACCATCCGCAGATCGCGCGCGAGGTGGAGGCGGCGTTCGGTCGATAGGGTGTGCTGGGGGCTGAGGTGCGCGGCCCCGGGCGGGTGCCTTTGAAGTCGTGGAAAGTCCGTGCGACGCTGGAGGCAGATCCGAGTTCTGGGGAGACACGGTGAAGGAACAATCCAAACGTGGTTTTCGCGAAGGGCTGCTTTGGGGAGCGGCCCTGGCCCTTCCGTTCGCCCTCATCACCGCGCTGCTCGGCTACGGGTACATCGGCCTGAAGAAGACTGCCGTGCGCCGCGGATGGAACCTGGTGGAAGCGGTGGTTGCATCCCGCACGCTGGCCCCCGGCGAAACGCTCTCCGTCGAGGATCTCGAGGTCCGCAGCGTGGCGGATCTGATGGTGACGGCTGACACCATTCTCCCCGCCCAGCTCAACGCCTCGATCGGTCGCCGGCTTCGGGTTCCTCTCGCGGCGGGGCAGGTCCTTCATCGGGACTTCATGGAGGGAATGACGTCTGACGCCGAGCAGGGCGAGGCTCCAGCCTGTCCTCCCGCCGAGACCAAGCCCCTTTCCGCCGAAGCGTCCAAGAACATCCTCTCCATCAAGCGGGCGCTGGCCCAGGAGGCGTCCCGATGACCTCCTTCGCCAAAGGCATCGCCGCGGGGCTGGTGGTCGGCCATGCCCTCGTCCTGGTCGCGGCGCTGGTGATCCTTCCCTTCGCGCACGACAAGGCGACCTCGGCTTGGAACCTGGTGACCGTCACGGTGATCGACAAAGACATTCCGGCAGGGACGCCGCTGACCTATCAGCTTGTGGCGCAGCGGGACGTCCCCGAACAGTTCGTCACCGAGGCCCATGTCCGGCCGGAGCAGACGGCCACCATCATCTCCCGGCCCATGCCCCACGCGCTGAAGAAGGGCGAGCCGCTGGTCTATTCGTCGTTCGCGCTGGCCGGCGAGGTCGGCGGGTCCGATTGCGAGTGAGGACGGGGGCGGGCGCGCCGTGCCCAGCGGGCGCCTTCAGATGGGCCCGGCCGGGCGCGACGATTGCGGTTCAGTCCTGGTAGCGCCCGCGGGTGTGCTCGAGCACGCGGGGCAGCAGCGCAGGATGACACCCGATGAGTCCCCGGTCGTTCCGCAATCCCCCTTCGCCGTCGTAGCGATAACCCGCGCCGTTGAGGTCGGTCAGGACGCCGCCGGCCGCGCGCAGCACTGCTTCGGGCGCGCAGGCATCCCATCGGTAGCTGTAGGGGCTCGGGTGCAGGTAGAGGTCCGCCCCTCCTTCCGCGAGGGCGCCGCACTTGAGCCCCACCGAGCCCATCTCCACGCGTGAGTGGATGCCCAGGTCGTCCTGCACCTGCTGTGTCCAGGGAGACTTGTGTGAGCGGCTGACGATGAGGCGGAGCGCGGCAGGATCCCCGGGCGGCCTGGGGAGGTGCAGCGAGCGGCGCGCACCGGCAATCTCCAGCGTACAGCCCTCTCCGACCACGCCGGCCCAGAGGCGATCCAGGGTGGGGCGGTACACCACGCCCAAGACCGCCTCCCCTCCGATCGACAGGCCCACGTGCACCGCGAACATCCCGTTGCGTGCGACGAACTCCCGGGTGCCATCCAGCGGGTCCACCCACCAGCAGCGCTCGGCCGTCGCCCCCGAGGTATCCGCGGTCTCCTCGGCGACCACGCCGTCACCCGGGAAAGCCTGGGTGAGGGCCCGCACGATGTGCGCGTTCGCGCGACGATCGGCCTCGGTCACCGGCCCTGCGCCACCGGGCTTGTCCACCACGGTGAAGGCGGTGGCGTAGACCTCGAGGATGAGCGCACCGGCCTCGCGGGCGACACGCTTGGCCACCTCCAGCTCGTGGGCCAGGGACGACGCACTCATCCCGCGTGCTCCACCGCAGGGTGCCCGGTCATGGCCATCTCACCGCCCACGCCATCGATGGCGCGGGCTCCCGCGGCGCGGAGAGAAGAGGACGCAGCACGAGCGTGTCGACCGCCCACGAGATCAGCAACCCGGTCGCGGTTCCCAGCACATCCCAGGTGAGGTCCTTCCAGCTGAAGTGCCGACCCTGCAGCTGATCGAAGACCTCCTTGCCGACGCCCAGGGTCAGGCTCAACCCTGCGCCGGTGGCCAGCGGAATCCACCTCGAGTCGGGCGCCAGCGCGGCCCCCACGCCATACCCCGCAGCCGAGAGCCCGGCGCTGATGCCGAAGTGCAGCGCCTTGTCATGCCCCCACCAGGGATCCGGATCATGGACGGTCGCAGAGGCGGTCATGGGGAAGGTGAGCACGCACAACGCTCCGATGGATCCGACGAGCCAACCTCTCACTGCGTCGCCTCCAGCCGCGTGAGGCTCTGGCGTGCCTCCTCACGGCCACAGCCCCGCTCAGCGTGCTCGGCCAGCCGCTTCAGGACCTCGCCGTGCGGATGCGGTCCCAACTCGCCGAGCCTGCGCGCGGCGACGCGACGCTGATCACACGACCCCTCGTCCACGAACTTCGCGTAGGCCGTGGCGAGCGCACGATCCGACACCCGGTCGGCCCGATCGAGGAACCGCAGCAGCCCATAGCTCCGCTCCGAGGCCGGCTCCTGGGCCCACTCCGAGAACGTCGCCCGTAGCCGCTCGGCGGGCCAGAGCGAGAGCACCTGGCGCAACGCGGGGTTCTCCTCGTCCAGGGCGAAGTCCGTTGCCATGGCGGTGAGCGTGCGATCCCGACCGGTGGTCCAGCTCTCCGCAGGGAGCTCCTGCAGCAGCGCGTGCTCCTCCCGATGGCGGCCCAGGGCGTGGAGGGCCTCGGCGCGGATCATCCGCAGCTCAATGGACCCTGCTTCTGCTCTGGTCGCAGCCGAGGCTTCCTTGCCGTCTCCAGCAGGCGCGTCGCCTCCCGCCTCGCCCGGATGCTTCGCCTCGGCCTCGGCGGCATCCAACATGGCCAACGCGGTGTCCGGCGCGCCGACGGCGATGAGGGCCGAGGCCCTCTGTGCGAGACTCTGGGTCCGCACGAAGAGCGCGCCGAGAACCACCAACATCAACACCGCCACCAACGCGGCCCCACCCCAACGGCGTCGGGCGAGCACGGTCTCCGGAACGCGGGGCGGCGGAAGGTCTCCCCCTTCGGGACCTCCCTGCCGGCGCCCCAGCGCGCGCAGCTCGTCGGAGGGCACGTGCATCCCGGTCGGCGTCGGACGCCTCCGCGGCGAGCCATCCGGCGCGAAGGCCGCGTCGAGCTCGTCGCGCAGCCGCCGATCCATCAGCAGCTCGAGCACCCTGGTGGCGCTCTCCGGACGGCGATCGGGCTCCTTCTCCAGGCACGCGAGGATGAGGGCGTTGAGGCGGGTGAGGGATGCGAGCTCGGGGCGCTTGTGGTGCAGCGGGCGCGGGATCGCCGTCAGATGCAGCGACAACCAACTGCGCGGGCTGTCGCCCTGGAAGGGAAGGCTCCCCGTCAGGCAGCGGTAGGCGATGAGGCCGAAGGAGTAGAGGTCCGAGCGCGCATCGACCCGGATCCCGGCGGCCTGTTCCGGCGAGAGGTACTCGGGGGTGCCCAGCACCACGCCGATCTGGCTCAGGGCGCTGTCCGCAGCCGCATCCGCCAGACGGGCGATGCCGAAATCGAGCAGGCGCGCCCGCTCGCCACGCAGGGCGGGGCTGAGCAGCACGTTCTCGGGCTTGAGATCCCGGTGGACGATGCCCGCTGCGTGGATCGCCGAGAGCCCATCCACCACCTGCATGAGGATCCGGTAGGCCTGCTGGGGCGTGAGGTCCCCCTGCTCGAGGGCCGCCTCGAGCGTCCGACCCTCCACGTACTCCATCACCAGGACGCTCGCGCCCTCGTGGAGGCCGTACTCGATGATGCCCACCACCGCGGGGTGATCCACCTGGGCCAGCAGGGTGGCCTCCCGCTGGAAGCGCGCGTTCATCCCCGGCTGCTCGCGCAGGTCCCGGCGCAACACCTTGAGCGCAACAGTCCGCCCCAGGCTGACCTGCTCGGCGAGAAAGACCTCGCCCATGCCACCACGGGCCAGCGGTCGGAGCAGCCGGAACCGTTGTTCGAGTACGAGATCGCCAGGGGAGAGCACGGGGAGCGCATTCTGGGCACGGCCACGCGTGGGCGCAAAGCCTCTCGTGCCGAAGGGCCTGCCTGGCGGACGCTCGCTGCCTGCTCGCCCCCCGAGGCGGCGGAAAGGCAGGAAACTTGGGGACTTGGGAGCCCGTGGTAGCGTCGGGGCTCCCCGTCGGAGTGTCCGGCAGGTGGCGCCATTCGACTCTTCCCCCGAACGCGCGCGCGCCCGCCGGATCACTCCCCCTGGGTTCGAGTGAGGAACGCGGGAACACGCGATGGCAGACGAGAGCGAGGTCCAGAACCGACCTGGCGGAAAGACTCCGGGGCCCGAGCTCCGGTTGCTGGATCGTCGCGCCTTCGTCGGCTTCCCTCCGCTCGCGCTTGGGGGCGGCGTCTCCATCGTCGACTTCGCGCTGCAGATTCCGGACGTCTCCTTCCCCTTCGACGTCAGCGCCGGGCCGGGAAAGTACCAGCGCCGCCGCCTGGCCTTCGGCTCCCTGGAGCTCCAGGTGGAGGCCGAGGCCGTTGCGCGTGCGCTGGCGTCCCTCTCCGGAAAGCTCGGTGAGCTCGAGCAGGTGAAGGTCCACTTCCGTCCCGGCGTGCTCGAGGTGCAGGCCCACCTCGTCCAGGCCGAGCGGGCGCCGCTCACCTTCAAGGTCGCCTTCGACGGAGATGGGGAGCAGCTCGCGGTCTACGTCTACGACGTCCGCCTCTACGCCTTCTCCCCTACACCCGCGCCCCTGCTGCCGCTGCTGCTCACCCGCGCGCTCAGTGGGACGGGGCTGTTGCCCGACGTCGAGGTCCGCGGCGGCACCGGGTTCTCCACCAGCCTGCTCGGATCCCTCACCCAGCGCGCGGCGGTGAGCCGGGGCTACAAGGTCCCGCATCTCGACGACGCCCGTCTGGCAGCGGCCGAGATCAGTCCGCGGGGCCTGCTGCTGCGCTTCGCCTCCGGAGGCCTGCCTCCTCCCAGCGCGCCGGACGAGGAGCTGCTGCTCACGTTGGAGGGGGCCCGTGCCTTCGCCGACGCTGAAGCCCTGCTGGCCCGCGGTCAGGTCGCGGAGGCGCGGGAAGCCTACCTGCGCGCGGGCGACGTCACCGAAGCCCACCCCTTCGCTGCCGAGCGTCTGCTGCAGCTGTTGGTCGCGGATCCCACCGCGCACGAGCTGGCCATCGACATCGCCGCGAGCCTCACCCGGCGTCGGGATCGCAGCCCGGTCGCGATGTGGGCCGAGGCGGTGGTGCGCGAGCGGCGGGGGGAGTCGGCGCGCGCTGCCGAGCGCTTCCTCGCGCTGTGTGCCCACGCGCGTCGCAATGGTGAGGAGGCCAGCGCCTTCTTCGCCGCCGAAGCGGCCGCGCGGGCATCCCGTGACTTCGCACCGCAGGTCGCCGTCCGCGCGCTGCACGAGGTCCTGGGCCTCCGACCCGATCACCTCCCGAGCCTGCAGGCTCTGGCGCGCGCCGCGGATCAGGCCGGGGATCGCGTGGGGGCTATCCGCGCGTGGCGCCGCATCGCCGCCCTCGCGCGGGACACCGATGAGGCCGCCGCGGCCCATGTGCACCTGGCCCGTCTCAGCGCCCAGACCGAGGACGACGTCGCCGGTGCCCGCCTGCACTGCGAGGCCGCGCTCCGCCTCACGCCGGATCATCCCGAGGCGCTGCTGCTGCTCGGAGAGCTCTGTCATCGCTCCGGGGAGCACCTCCGGGCCCTCAAGGCGCTGGATCGGCTCCGGGACGTCGGGCTCGCGCGGCATGAGCTGGATCGCGTGGCGCAGGCCGCAATCCTCGCCGGCCGGGTCTGGGAGATGGGGCTGGAGCAGCCGGAGAACGCGCTGCTGCGCTATCGCGAGGCGGTGGGGCTGCTCCCCGAGGCGCCGGTTCCGCATGCCGCCGTGGGTCGCATCGCCGAATCTCTCGGGCGGACCCAGGAGGCGATCGCCTCTTACGTGCAGGCCATCGAGCTGGCGGGGCCGTCGCCGAAGGATGCGGAGGCTCGGCGCGCCGCGCATGAGAGCCACCACGCCATGGCCCGGCTGGCCCGCTCGCGGCTGGGTGATCCCGCGCGGGCACGTGGCCACCTCGAGTCGGCGCTCGCGCTGGAGCCCGAGGACGTGGTGGCGCTCGAAGCGCTCATCCCCTTCTTCCGCGCGACAGGCCGCGTTGCCGAGCTGGCCGAATGCTGCGAGCGCGCAGGCCGGCTGAGCGAGGACCCTCAGCAGCGCGCCGCGCTCTGGGCCGAGGCCGGAGAGCTCTACCGCACGCGCCTCTCCGATCCCGAACGTGCGGAGCAGTGGCTCACCTCCGCGCTCGAGGTCGACCCGAAGCATCGGCCGGCGCTCGAGGGGCTGCTCTCGCTCGCGGAGTCCCGCCGTGACGGGGCGACGCTGACCCGCTGCCTCAAGACCCTCGCGGCGCTCGCCGAGGCGCCCGAGGAGCGGCTGCGGCTGCTGCGTCGGCTCTCGGTGGCGGCGCGGGATCTCTCCTTCGATCTGGAGCTCGCGGTCGAGTCCCTGCGGGGGGTCCTCGCCATCGAGCCCGAGGATCCGGGGGCACTCGCCGAGCTGTGTGCCCTGCAGCGCAAGCGGGGGGATATGAGCGGCCTGGCCGAGGCCCTGGAGTCCCGCGCCCGGGTGGCGGAGACCTCCGGCGACAAGCGCCTCGCCGCGGCCGCCCTGCGCGAGTTGGCGCAGGTCTACGAGGCCCGCTTGGGGCGTACCGGCGAGGCACTGGTGGCGCTGGAGAAGGCCGCCCGGCTGGTGCACGAGCCCGCGGTCCTCATGGAGCTGGCGGACCTCTCGCTGCGCGCGGATCGCCCGGAGCATGCGCGCAGTGCGCTCGAGGACGTCCTGGCGTCCCTCCCGCGGACCGCCTCGCAGGAGCGCATCGCCGAGCTGCGCGCCCGGCTGGGCCAGGCGTGTGAGCAGCTGGGAGAGCTCGACGCCGCCCGGGAGCACTACGCGGTGGCCTTTCCCCTGCGTCGCCTCGACGCGGAGCTCGCCGGGCGCCTGGAGCGCCTCTATCTGCAGGCTGGTGAAGAGCGCGCGCTGGCCGAGCTGCGCGCGACCCGGGCCCAGGCGTTGGCCGCGGCCGGACGCGCCGATGAGGCCGCACCCCTCTTCGTCCAGAGCGCCGAGGGGCTCATCTCCCTCGGTGAGAGCGGCGCTGCCCGCGCACGCCTGGAAGCAGCGCTCGAAGCGGTTCCGGAAGGTGCGCAGGCTGCCCGCACGCTGGAGCTGCTCTCCACGTTGGCGCTGCAGCAGGGAGATCGCACCGAGGCCTCACGCCTGTTGGCGAAGAAGGCCGGCCTGCTCGCGGACGACGCAGAGGCCGCCGAGCTGTTGGTCCGCGCCGCAACCCTCTGCCCCGAAGCTGTCGGTCAGCTGGAGCTTCTCGAGGTCGCCCTCTCGCGCGTTCCCGGTCACATCGAGGCCCGTCTGCGCCGCGCCGAGCTGCGGGCAGAGCATGACGCCGAAGGGGCTCTCGAGGATCTCGGGGTGGTGCTCAGCCCGGTGCTGGAGGAGGGCGCGCAGGCCGGTCAGTTCGAGCTGCTGCGTCGTGCCGCCGCGCTCGCCGCTTCGTGTGCGCGCTGGGACCTGGCGCGCCGCTACCTCACCGCGTACACCGAGCAGCGGCCGGAGGATCTTCCGGCCCTTCTCGAACTCGCGTCGCTGCACCGCCGTGCGGGTGCACGCAGCGCGCTCTCCCAGCTCCTGGGCGTGCTCTGGCCCCGACTCGAAGGTGCCGACCGACTCGAGGCGCGGCGTGAGCACATCACGCTGGCCCGCGAGCTCGGCGAGACCGCAGAGGCGCAGCGTGCGCTGCGTGCGCTGCTCGAGGAGCTGCCCGGAGATCGTTGGGCGGCCGGCGCGCTACTGGCACTCCTGGAGACCGGGACGCCGACGGCGGATGCCGATGCACCCGCGCTGGAGCCCGGCGCCCGTGAAGAGCGGCTCGACCTGCTCTCCATCCTCATCGGCGACCCCGATCGCGCAGAAGACCATGCGTCCCTCCGGCTGCAGCGGGCGCGGCTGCGGATTGCGTCGGGGCTGCTGCAGGAGGCTCGGGAGGACCTGGAGCTGGCGGCGCGCGAGGCAGACGCGCCCGTTGCCCTGCAGCGGGAACTCGCCGGCCTCTACCGGCGACTGGAGGATGGCCCCGCCGAGCTCACCACCTGGATCGCGCTGCTCGGCAACGACCCCGGGGAGCGCGACGAGGCGCTGGACCGGATCGAGGTGCTGTCAGCGTCGTTGGTCGATGCAGGCGCGTTGGACATCGCGCGCACGGGGTATCGGGCGCTGTGTGATCAGCCGCTCGAGGACGCCCGGCGGACGGCCGCGTTCCGGGGGCTGGCGCGGACGTTCGCCGGGGATCCCGCGGCGGCGGCCGACGCGTTGCGCGAGGCGAGTCGGCAGGGCCCCCGTGAGATCCGCATCGAGGTGCTTCTCGAGCGTGCGAAGCTGCTCGAAGCGGTGGGCGACGCGTCCGGCGCCGCCGAGGCGCTGTACGCGGTTCTCGAGCTCGATCCTTCCTCCACCGATGCCCGCGCCCGGCTGCGCGAAGTGCTCTCCGCGCAGGGCGACCACGCTGCCCTCGCCGAACTGATCGCCACGGAGGCGGAGTCTGCATCCGGCACCGCAGCGGGTGCGCTCTTCCGCGAGTTGGGCGAACTCTGCGCGGGTCCTCTTCAGGATCCCGCCCGCGCCGAAGCCGCCTGGGTCCAGGCCGCGCGTCACGATCCCGCGGATGCGGACATCCGCCTGCGGGTCGCGGAGCTGCGGGTCTCGCGGGGCGCCACCGCCGAAGCGCTGGAGCTGTTCGAGCAGGCAGCCGCCCTGCTCGAGGGAGAAGCCTCCGGCGAGGTGCGCTGGCGCGGCGCGCGGTTGGCGCAGTCCATCGGCGCCTCGGAGGTCGCGCTGAGGTTGGCCCGTGGTGCCCATGCGGTCCGGCCGGCCCGCGGCGAAGAGCTCACCCTGTTGGCCGACCTGCTCTACCTGCAGGGTGCCATCGCCGAAGCCCTGCCGCTTCAGGTGGCGCTCGCGGAGCAGGTGGATCTCGAAGAGGCCGAAGAAGAAGGCATCCGGACCCTGCTGCGGCTCGCCGAGTTGAGCGAGCAGGTGGGCGTGGTCCCGCAGGCCGAGGCAGCGTTGCGCCGCATCTGGACGCACGCGCCCGGTGAGGCGCGCGCCGCCGAGCCCCTGGCCCGGCTGCTTTGGGAGCGCGCCCCCCGTGAGGCGGTCGAGGTCCTGCATGCGCACGCTCAGGCGCACCCGGATCCGGAACGGGCGGTGTCGCTCCGCGTGGAGCTGGCGGAGCGCGCGCAGGCGCTCCTCGGAGACGGCGCGCTCGCCGCGACGTTGCTGGGTGAGGCCGCCGCCCTCGCCGAAGACCCGCTGCCCATCCATGAGCAACGGGTGACCCTCTTCCGTGAGGCGGGTCGGAGCTCGGACCTGCTCGAGGCGCTGCAGCAGGTCGCTGACCTCGCCGCGGCTTCGGGAGCCCGAACGCGCGTCCTCGAAGCACTGGAAGAGGGCGTCAACCTGGCCCAGGCGCTCGGCCGGACGGACACCGCACTGACGTTGCTGGTCGCGCTCCGTGAGGCCCACGTCACTGCCGGAGATGACCAGGGGGCGGCGGCGGCCGAGCTGCAGCGCGCGCACGTCCTGCGGGACGTCCGCCTCGAACTCGATGCGGCCGCAGAGGCATACGACCGCGCGTATGCGCTCGCCCCTTCGCTGGAGCTGAGCCGCGAGGCTGCCGCACTGGCGGAGCGCCGGGGGGCCGATGCGGAGCGGGTGAAGTGGCTGAGCGCCTCGTTGACGCATCTCGAGGACGCCGAGGCCCAGGCCGAGGTGAACCTGTCCCTCGCCGTGCTGCACCGGGATGCACTGGGAGATCCCGAAGCCGCGGAGACCTCCTTCCGCGCCGCGTTGACGGCGATGCCCCGCAACCCGGCGGCCGAAGATGGGTTGGAGCAGCTCCTGCGGGATGCGGATCGGCTGGGAGAGCTGGCGCGCTACTGGGAAGAGGTGGCCGCCGGGACGGAGGACGTGGCGGAGCGCTCCGGCCTGCTGCGCCGCGCGGCCACGCTCTACCGCGACGAGGTCGGGGACGAGGCCGCGGCGGTGGTCGCGCTGTGGGCTGCGCGGACCGCCTCTCCGGATGATCAGGCCCTCACCCGCGAGCTTGCGGACCTGCTCCATGCGCTGGGACGTGGCGATGAGGCCTCGGACTTCGATGCGCAGCTGCTCGCGGTGGATCCCTTCCTCCCCCAGGTGTTCGAGCGGCATCGTGCCTGGCTCGAGGAGACCGACGACGCGCACGGGCTGGCGGGGTTGATGCTCGGGCGGGCGCAGGCGCAGCAGGGCCAGGAGGCTGCGGACAGCTACCTCGTCGCCGCCGACGCCCTCCGGAAGGTCGGTGCGATCGAACAGGCACAGCTCTGTGAGGAGAGCGCGTTTGAGCGCGCCCCCGGAGATCCGCAGACGCTGGAGCGGTTGCGCCAGCACCCCGGTCTCAGTGTCCGACGTCAGGCGGAGCTGCTCGGGCGGGCGGCCGAAGCACTCGAAGGCGACGCGGCGATTCCCCTGCTCGCGGAACGTGCACGCCACCTGCTGGAGGCGGGGGAGGCGTTGCTCGCGGCGGAGGCGCTGGATGATTGGCTCGCGCGCGCCCCGGATGCGCTCGAGGCGTTGGCGCTCCGCGGTGAGGTCGCGGCGCAGGCCGGCGGACCCCAGGCGGCGCAGCCCTACGACCGGCGCCTGTTGGATCTCGGTGGGGCGGCGGTCCCGGTGCGCGTGCGTGCTGCGATGCGGCTGGGACATGCGTCGATGGCCAGCGGCGCGTTGCAGGACGCGGCAGGTGCCTTCGAGATGGTGCTCGACGTCGCCACCGAGCCCGCGCACCGTGAAGAAGCCCTCTCGGTTCTCTCCGAGGTCCACGCCCGTCGCGGTGACATGCGCGGCGTGTTCCAGACCACCCTCATGCTCGCCCGGAGCGCCGAGGGTGCGCAGGCCGAGGCACTCTACCGCCGCGCCGCAGAGGTCCTCGACAGCCCGGTGGAGGCGATCGACGCGCTGCTCCCCCTGGCGAAGCTGCGCCCCGCCGACGTGGAGGTGGTGGAGCGGGCCGCGGAGGGCTTGCGGGCGTTGGCGCGCTCTGACGAGCTGGTGGCGCTCTACGAGCAGGGGGCGGAGGTCTGTGGTGGCGCCCAGGCCGCGCGTTGGCTGCTTTGTGCGGCCGAGACCGCCGGCGACATCCTGGATGACGCCGATCGCGCGCTGAGTCTGGCGGAGCGCGCGGTGGAGGCGGCGCCGGAAGACGTCGCCGCCCTCTCGGCACTGCATGCCGCCTATGCCCGCCGCGGCGCGTCCGGACCGCTGCGCGGATTGCTTCCCCGCCTCATCGAGCAGACCCGGGACGTCGCCCGCGCCTTCGAGCTGCGCCTGGAGCTGGCGCGCCTGTCGATGGAGGAGGGGGAGCGCCAGGACGCCATCCAGGTGCTCTCGCCCATCGTGGAGGCCGGACCGGAGGCGCCCGGATACGACGAGGCCCTGTCGCGGCTGGAGGCGCTCCGGCGCGAGGACGGGGAGCCGGTCGCATTGGCCCGGGTGCTGGAGCTGCGTGCCGCGCGGCTGGAGGGCCGCGAGCGTGCCGCCTACCTGCGGGAGGCTGCGCGCGCGCACGTCGAGGCCGACGCCGTGGATGCCGCCATCGCCGCACTCGAGCAGGCCGTGGACGCGCATGCGGAGCCCGAGGCCCTCCTCGCGCTTGCGGATCTTCACGAGCAGACCGGCGCGCCGCTGGATGCGGCACGCCTCCGTCTCCGCGCGGCCGAGCACGCCGACGATGAGGCGTCCGCACGCCTCACCCTGTCTGCCGCAGACACCCTGGCCGCGTCCGGCGAGCACCAGGAGGCCCAGGCGCGTTGGGAGGCGGTGCACGCGCAGCACCCGGGGCTGCTCTCCGCGATGGCCCTCTCGGAGCGGCTGCAGGGGATCGGCGAGGTGGTGCGCGCCCTCGAGCTGGCCCGCCCGGTTCTCGAGGCAGAGGGGCGTCACCCGGAGCTTCTCGAGCTCGCGGATGCGGCGGGAGATGCGGCCGCGGCCAAGGTCGCGCTGAGCCAGCTGGTGCGCCGGGTGCCCGCGAACGTGAGCCACGTGGAGCGGCTGGCCTCGATGCTCCGCAACGCGGGCGACTGGGAGCAGCTGCTGGAGCTGGCGGGGCTCGTGGATGACCAGGCGCCGTCGGTCGCCGCGCCGCTCTTCGACGAGGTGCTGTTCAAGGCCCCCGAGGTCGACCTCCGCGTCCGCGCCCTGCGGCAGCAGCTCGCGCGCGAACAGGGGGAGGGCTACCTGCTGGCGCTGCTGCCGCGGCTGGGCGACCCGGAGCTCGCGCCCCTCGCCGAGGTGGCCGTGGAGGCCGTGCACCAACGCCCCCTGTTGACCCGCCCTGCCGCGCTGATGGCCGCAGCAGATGCCCTCCCGCAGCATCGGGTCGACCTCCTCGAGGCGCTGGTGACGCTGCACCGCGAGCACGGTCGACCCCGCGAGCTGGATCGCGCGCTCGGCCTGCGCATCGAGTCCGAACCGGATGCGTTGATGCGGACCCGGCTGCGCACGGAGCGTGCGGCGCTGCAGGCCGGTCCGCTCGAGGTCCCGGAGCGCGCGCGAGAGACGCTGGAGGAGGCACTGGATGAGGTGCCGGATCATCTCCCCGCGCTCGAGGCGCTGCTGCCGCTGTTGCCCCTTCCCGAAGCTGCCGCCCGCTTCGCTGAGGTGGCGGATGCGCTGTACGTGCACGGCGCCACCGACGTCCTGGCCCTTCATCTCGAGGCGCTCGCCGACGCGTACGAGCACGTGGGCCGGTTCGCCGACGCGGATGGCGTTCTGGCGCGCCTCGAGGAGACCGACGCACGTATCGAGCGCCGCGCGGTCCTCGCCGAGCGTCAGAACCTCACCGGCGAGGCGCTCATCCTGCGCGAGCGTCTGGCGCGCACCCCCGAGGCCCAGGAGGCCATTCTCCGTGGCTTCCTCGACGCGCGCCTGGTTCCCTTTGCCGTGCGGCTTGCGACCGCCATGCGCGAGGCCGGCGTGCTCGACGGTGTCCTCACGCGTCACCTGGCCGAGACCCTGGCGCAGAGCGAAGAGGGGGCCAACTTCGCGGCGTCCCTGTGGCCGGAGCTGCTGCGGGACGAGCCGACCGATGTTGCAGGCTGGGAGCTCTTCGCGGGCTCGCTGAGAATGTTGGGGCAGGAGACCCTCGCCACCCATGCCGCAGGTCTCGCGCAGGCGCTGACGGATGCGCGCGCCCCGGCCGACCCGGTCACGCTCTCGCGCGTGGAGGTCGACCACCCGGTCCAGGCCGCCTGGACGGCCGCCCCGGTGGGCTCGGCTCCGCTGACGGAAGAGAGTGCCCCGCGGTTGCACGCCGTCCTCGCTCCGGCGCTGGAAGTCCTGTCTGACCGTCCCCTGCACCCGGTGCTGGATCTCGAGGGCGGGGTGGAGGCCTGGCTGGCGGAGGACGACACGCTGGTGCTCGGCGCCGGTGCGCTGAGCGTGTTCGGACCGGTGGAGCTGACGTTCCTCTCGGCCATGGCGCTCGCGCTGGGTCCGACCGGCGAGGCGCTCATGCGGCCGGGCCCGGTGGAGGGACTCGGGCTGGCGGCCCGCCAGGCGTTGCGTGCGGTGCCGTCGACGCTCGCCGCCTGCCGCGTGGCTGCCCAGCTCAGCGAAGAGGTCCGCGGAGGTGATCCGGCCGCAGTGCGCACCTCCGAGGTTCTTCAGGGCAGCGAGCTGCTCGTTGCCCTCGCCACCGAGATCCTGGAGGCCGCCGAGGTCGCGATGGCCATTCTGGCCGACCGGCTTCGCTGACCCCGGCGCGGCGGAGCCCTCCCGGGCGGGACGTTGCTGCTCAGCAGAGGGCCGGCGTCGATGCGCCTCTCAGGCCCACTGCTGGAGCTTGCGCCACAGGGTGTTGCGGGCGATCCCCAGCACCCGCGCCGCCGCGGTCTGAGAGCCCTCACAGGCGGCGAGGACGCGTTCGATGTGCTGCCGTTCGACCTCTGCGAGCGTCGGAAGCTGCTCGGGCGGAAGGGGCGTCAGTGCGCTGGTCACCGCCACGGCGTTCACGACGTTCACTGCTGCCGGGGCGGTGCGCGCCTGCAGCTCCTCGGGGAGATCCCCGCGTTCCACCCGGGGGCCCACCGCGAGGGCGGCACCATGCTTCACGGCGTTCTGGAGTTCGCGCACGTTCCCCGGCCAGGTGTGCTGCTGCAGGCACGCGCGGGCCTCGGGGCTGAAGTCATGCGCCGCGCTCTTCTCCTCGGCGAGGAAGCGGAGCGCCAGCGGCAGGATGTCGTCCGGACGCTCTCTGAGCGGTGGCACGGTGACCGAGAGGACCTTGAGTCGGTAGTAGAGGTCCTCGCGGAAGCTGCCCTCCTGAACCAGACGGGGAAGATCCCGGTGCGTCGCGCAGATCACCCGCACGTCCACGCCGAAGGCGCGGGTTTCCCCCACGCGGCGCACCTCGCCATCCTGCAGGACGCGCAGAAGCTTCACCTGGAGGGCGAGCGGCATCTCGCCGATCTCGTCGAGGAAGAGGGTGCCCCCGTCGGAGGCCTCCATGAGCCCCCTGCGCAGGGAGACCGCCCCGGTGAACGCGCCACGTGCGGAGCCGAAGAGTTCGGCCTCGAGCAGGTCGGCAGGGAGCGCCCCGACATTCACCGCGGTGAAGGCGGCCTGGGCGCGGGGGCCGTTCTCATGAAGGACCCGCGCCACGACCTCCTTACCGGTCCCGGTCTCTCCGCCGATGACGACGGGGGCGTCGCTCTGCGAGAAGCGTTTCACCCGCTTGAGCAGGGAGCGCATCGCCTCACTGTGGGCGATGACCTGCGTGGCACCTTTCAGGGTGTGGAACAGGGGCACCAGACCGCAGGTGGAACAGTTCAAGGAGGGGTGTTCCATATGTTCCATCTTCGCACGGCCCCCTTGGCCTGAGGTCCCTGTGGCCCCCAAGGAGGGCGTTGGCGCGGCGGCTGCAAGTGTCAGCTCCTGAAAGGAATCCTCATGATCAACCCTCAGCAGCCTGTCGCCCAGCTGGTCCTCGAGCACCCCGAGGTGGCCTCCATCTTCCAACGCCACCGCATCGACTTCTGCTGCCGGGGCGACCAGAGCCTCCGCAGCGCGGCCGAGGAGCGGAAGCTCGAGCTCGCACGTCTGACGGATGAACTCGCGCAGGCGATCGCGCGCAGGAACGCGGCCCCACCGCCCGACCCCCGCGCACTCACCACGCAGGAGCTCGTCGCTCACATCGTGGAGACCCATCACGTGCCCCTGCGGACCTCGCTGCCGTTCCTGAAGGGCCTGGCAACGAAGGTCGCGCGGGTTCACGGCGACAGGAATCCGAAGCTGAGGGCCCTGGACGCTGCGGTGGTCGATCTCGAGGCATCACTGCTCCCGCATCTCGACGACGAGGAGGCCTCCCTCTTCCCCCTGCTGTTGTCCCGACCGGAGGCACCGGAGGCCCGGCGCGATCTCGACGCCATGGCGCAGGAGCACCTGGACGTCGCCGCGATCCTCGAGCGCATCCGCAATGCCAGCGACGACTTCAAGGTGCCTGAATGGGCATGCAACAGCTACCGCACGCTCCTCCGGGAACTCGAGGCGGTGGAGACCGATCTCTTCACCCATGTGCACCTGGAGAACCACGTGCTCAAGCCACGCTTCGCCATCGCAGAGAGCTGAGCCGCACCCGTCGTGACCGCGGCCCCGCCGCACATCCGTGACATGAGGGGCGGATCTTCAGATGTTCGTGGGGCCAGCAGCGACGCGGCTCATCGGGAGCACCGCATCCGGACGCCAACATGCACGCGATCTATCTTCTCTCGGTCTGGCTCCACATCCTGGCCGCCATCATCTGGATCGGCGGGATGTCCTTCCTCACGCTGGTGGTGGTCCCCTGGATGCGTCATGGCAACCGCGACCGGGGCAGCGCGCTGCTGCGGGAGACGGGGCCTGCCTTCAGCCGCATCGGGTGGATCTGCTTCGGCGTCTTCCTGGTCACCGGCACCGTCAACCTCGGCATGCGCGGCGTCCGGCCGGGCGACTTCGTGGATCCCGGGTGGCTGCGCTCCCCCTTCGGCGCGACCCTCCTGGTGAAGCTCGCCATGGTCGCGGTGGTGATGGTGATGAGCTGGATCCACGACCTCCGCATCGGGCCGCGGGCGGTTGCCGCGCTCGAGGCGGATCCCGACAGCCCCCGCGCGCTCGCGCTCCGTCAGCAGGCCTCGGTTTACGGCCGGGTCAATGCGCTGCTCGCGCTCTTCATCGTGATGCTCGGGGTGGTGCTGGTGCGCGGACTGCCCTGATGCGCCCCCTCGCACGGCGGGTGCCTCGCCGCGCACACCCATACGGCCGCATCGAACGGAAGGGGGCCCTGACGCAGGCCCCCCTCGGCAGCCTTCCCGCTCCAGCTCAGAACTGGAAGTAGATGTAGGGCTGCACCTCGAAGGTCGCGATCTGCCGCATGAGCAGGCCGAGGCCCACCAGGGCCACCGCGCGCACCGGCGCCGGCATCTTCACGAAGACGTCCTGTGCACCCGTGGCGAGGCGGGCGGGCAGGACGTACGCCACGATGGCCCCGATAAAGGCCACCCAGACCACCGGCTGGACGTTGGCAAGTCCCGGTGTGAAGAGGAGCATCTGCTGCACGACCTCGAGCGCGCGGCCCAGGTCCTCCGCACGGAAGACGATGCGGCTGAGCACCACCGCGGTGAACGTCACGGTGATGCCCATGACGGTACCTGCGAGCGTGTACTCCTTGGGCTTGCCGCGCCACCACCACCACGCGCGCAGCCCACAGAGCAGGACACCGTGGATGAAGCCCCACGCCGCGAACCGCCAGTCCGAGCCGTGCCACAGGCCGCCCAGGAACATGACGGTCATGAGGTTGAGGAGCACACGGGGCCGACTCACGCGGCTGCCACCCATGGGCCGATAGAGGTAGTCACGCAGCCAGTTGGAGAGCGTCTGGTGCCAGCGGTTCCAGAACTCGAAGAGGTTTCGCGCGTGGTACGGCTTGTTGAAGTTCTCGGGGAGCTTGAAGCCGAAGAGCTGCGCGCTGCCGATGGCGATGTCGGTGTAGCCCGAGAAGTCGAAATAGAGCTGCAGCGAGTAGGCGATGGTCGCGATCGCGGTCTCGGCGGAGGTGAAGTCGGCAGGGTGCGCGTAGACGCGGTCCACGATGCCGGCCGCCAGCACGTCGGCGATGAGGAGCTTCTTGGCGATGCCCCGGGCGATGCGGAACATGCCGCGGCCACCGTCCTCGGGCGTGAGGGTCGGGACCTCGTTGAGCTTCTGGAGCAGGTGCTCGGGTCGCAGGATCGGACCGGAGACGACCACCGGGAAGAAGAGCAGGCTGAGCAGGTGCTCCAGGTAGTTGTAGTGGGTGCCTGAGTTCCCCCGCCACACCTCGACCACGCTGGCGATGGCCGCGAAGGTGATGAAGGAGAGGCCGACCGGGAGCAGCAGCCCCAGCGGCTCGGGGTCGCCCACGTCCACACCCACCAGCCGCAACGCTCCGACCGCGGTGAGGCGGAAGAGGTCGCCGTACTTGAAGGTGCAGAGGATGCCGAGGTGGTGGACGACCACCGCGATCATCACCGCGCGCCGCTGCCAGGAGACCTCACTGCGCGCAATCAGCTTCGAGGCGCCCCAGTTGAGCAGGGCGTACCAGGCGACCGTGGCCAGCATCCACGGGCTGAAGGACGCGTAGAAGGCGCCGCTGACCGCGAGCAGGACCAGCATGCGCGGCCAACGCCATTGCGCCACGCCCCAGTAGAGGGCGAAGGCCAGGCCGATGAAGACGATGAACTGCGGGCTGTGGAAGTACATGTGTCAGCCCCCCTCGTTGAGGGCGTCGACGAGCGCGTCAGCGAAGGCATTGGCCAGCTTCTCGTAGCCGGCCTGGGACAGGTGCACGTGGTCCGGGTGCGCGAGTCGGGGCGTGGTATGGAGCCACTTCTCGATGGAGCCCTCGCCACCCATCTCGGCGCGGGCGCTCCAGAAGGCGCAGCCCTGTTCGCGGGCGACCTGCCGCACGCCGGCGACCGAAGCGTCCATCGAGGGCGCGGTGACCCAGCCGCTTCCGTCCGGTGCCTCCTCCATGCGGTCGGTGGGACCGATGAAGGCACAGGCCACACCGGGGGAGGCCGCCCTCAGGCGTTTGAAGACCTCGTCGTAGGAACGGCGCAGGGCCTCCACATCGAGCTCGGGCAGGGCCGCCTCATTCGTTCCGTAGAAGAAGAGGACCAGATCCGGCGCCAGTGCCTGGAACTGTGCGTGGAAGGCGTGGCGGTCGAACTTCTCGAGGTCGAAGACGGTCGCGGTGGGAAGGCCCAACGAGTCGTAGACGATGCCCGGGCGCAGCAGCTCGCTCGAGGCGCCGAACACGGTGAGGGGACCCGGGCCGCGGTTGCGCACCTCGAGCGTATGGGCTGGACCCTCCTGCTCCCAGCTCACCACCCGCGTGCGTGCGTCGCCGGTGCCGGGCGCGTCACCGGCCAGGGGAGGCAGGGAGATCGCCTTGCCGTCGAGCAGGATCTCCGGCTCGCCCATGTCGGGCGTCTCGAGGAAGTGCAGCGTCAGGCGGGCGCGTGCCTCCCGGTCGGTGCAGCCTGCACAGAAGGACCACGAGGTGACCGCGTTGGCCTCGAGGACGGTGCGCACCCCGTTGGCCCCCCAGATCCGCGAGCGGCCGGTGAGATCCGTCGGGTCCTGATCCTGGATGGCATCGAGCACCGCCCACTTGCCCTTCAGATCACGCACGACCTCATCGGCGGGGAAGCGCTTGGTCGGACGACCCGCAGCGACATACCCCCGGCCCCGACCTCCATACTCGGCGGCGAGCCGGGCACGCATGGCGTCGGTGAAGAAGTGGGCGGCCGTGTGGGAAGCCCCGAGCTGGGCAAACGCCACGCGGGAGCGGGCTCCCGACTTCAGCGCGTCGAGCTTGGACTTGAGGCCCGCCAGGTGCTCGGCGCCCTCGAGTCCGCGGGGGTCCTCCATGACCAGCGGCTCCCCGGACTCCACCCGCTGGGGGCCCTGCCAGCGCAGGTAGGCACGCTGCAACGCGATGTCGAAGAGGTGGCCGATGAGATCGGCACCGCGCGCACGGGGATGCACGAGGTCCTCGTGCATGAGCTTCCTCTCGAGCCAGGTCTTGGTGACGCCCACCCCGCCCATGGCATCGAGCGCGTCCCAGTACGCGCAGCCTTCGGCGAGCGCGACCTCACGGATGATGTCCGAGATCTCCCGGGATCCGGCTCGGGGCACCACGTCCCGGCTCATCGTGCGCACGCCGGCGTCCAGGGTCCCGCTCACCAGACACGCGGCATCCGGCTCGAGCCCCCGCAGGTGGGTGATGAGGGTCCGGAAGTCCTTGCGGATGGTGTCGAAGTCGGTGCGCTTGCGGGAGAGCTCGAACGCCTCGTTGCCACCGAGCATGAGGACGATGAGGGACGGGTCACGCTGACGCAGCTGGTGCTTGAACGTCGCGGCATCCGGCCGCATCAACACGGTCGCGGTGGACCCGGGAAGGCCGATGGAGTCGTAGACCAGTCCCGGCTTCGTGTGCTCGAGCGAGACCCCGTAGACCTGCACCTCCCGATCCGTGGCGGCGATGGAGAAGGTCTTCGTGCCCGCAGGCAGCTCAACGCGCGCCTGTGCCGGCGCGTCGTCGGGGAAGTCGCTGATGATGCGGCCCACCTGCTGGCCGTCCGCGCGCAGCTCGAGCGCGCCGCCTCCGGAGCGGGTGCGGAACCAGACCTCGGCGGCCTGGGCGCCACGTGCCTGGAAGGCGGAGGTCTGGCCCCTGGCGCCCGTGTAGATCACCCCGGACAGCCCGATCACGCCCTTGGGCCAGGTGGCCTCGGTGATCTTCTCGATCTTCCAACCGTCGGTGGCCTCGCCGGTGCGGACCTTCCGACCGGCACCGCGGGTGGGGCGATCCACGAAGAGCCAGCCCGGGCCGCCATCGCCGTGGCGGGCCTGGAGCCGCTCGCGGATGATGTCGGTGATGTGGTCGGAGGCGATGAGGCTGTCGCCCAGGTGCAGGGCGCGCACCGGCGCTTCGGCTTCACCGTCCCCGAGCGCGCGGAGGGCCTCGAAGAACGGCGCGAGCGCTTCCTCGGTGCAGGTGCCCTCGGCATCCCGCTTCCGGCAGCCCGGCTCGATGGGCATGTGACGCACGCCCAGCTCGGCACCCAAGGCCTCGAGATCGCGCGCGGAGGCTTCCTGCGGCCCCCCGGCAAGGCCGGCGATCGCATCGGCGGGGCGGTCCCGCGTCACCCAGGTTCCGGTGTCCTCCACGTCCAGCGCGTCGGGATCGGCGGCTTCCACCCCGGCAGGCGCGCCCGCGAGCATGGGAGGCTCGGGACGGCGCGGAGACTCGAAAGCCTTCAGAACGCGCGGGGGGAGGGTGAGGGACGCGACCGTCTTTCCGGGCTCGGAGGCGAGCGCGGGGAAGGGGCGGAGGGCCTCGGGGAGGGGGGCCAGGGACAGGAGCACCGCCAACGCCGCGACCCACAGGAGGGTCTTTCCGGTGACGGAAACGGGATTCTTCACGGCCGCATTGCTACCTGAGGACTGCGCCCCCTCCAAGCAAAGGTCCGGGGCCGGACGCCGGGCGACCTGCCGGGCGGATCCACCTCCCTGCCCGGTGGCTGAGCTACCGTGCGACCCCTCTCAGTTCTGACAGGAGCGACCATGATCGACCTCTACACCTTCACGACCCCCAACGGCTGGAAGGCCTCCATCGCCCTCGAGGAGATGGAGCTCCCCTATCGGACCCACGTGATCGACATCACCAAGGGTGACCAGTTCAGCCGCGACTTCGTGGCGGTGAATCCCAACTCGAAGATCCCGGCCA
>DATGQN010000161.1:0-86961 GCA_035304185.1 Myxococcaceae bacterium | reverse complement strand
GCGGCTGTTGTTCATCACGTAGTGCACGGCGTTTCGGACCTCCAGATAGGTCCGCAGCACGTGTGCGTGGTAGCGGTCGCGAAAGACGGCACCCTTGCGATCGAAGGCGCGATTGAGGCGCTTGGCGATGCGCACGGCCAGTCCCTTCATGCCGCGGGAGAGGGCGCGACGGTCGAAGGCCTCCACGATGAGGTGGATGTGATTGGCCTGGATGGAGAACTGGACGACGGACATGCCGAAGCGGAGCTGGGCGGTGGCGATGGAGCTGAAGACGACGCGCCGGCACTTGCGGGAGCGGAGGCGGGGCACGCCCTTCTTGACGCTTATGGTGACGTGGACGGGAGTGTTCCGAGGGAACTCCTCGCGCCGGACGTGAGGAACACCCGGGCGATTGCCCTTGGGTTTCCTCCCAGCCCCCTTTCTCCTGCCTCCCCTTCTGGAATTCGGAACGCCGTCGAGCTGCCCGGCCGTCGTGGTCGTGCTCGCCATGGGTCGTCCTCCTCCTGACGGCGAGCCTACCAACCACCCCCGACACTCCCGGCTCGGCCACGGAAAGCCTTGAACTGCCCCGCCCCCCGGCTTGCTCGGCGCACATCCCAGAGGAGGTGGGGGTTGGGTCCGATCGGAACCCGTTCGATTCGGCGGACATCCGGACCGAGGGGGCGGGCATCCGGAGGAGGGGGCGCGATGGCCCGAGGGATCAAGGGTTCTGGGGCTCGGGGGTCTCGGCCCGGAGGCGGCTCTCGACGGTGCGGGCGAAGGTGGTGAGGCGGACGTCGGCGCCCTCGTTGGCGAGGGTGTTGGCGAAGGTGCCCTCTCTCAGGGCGCGCTCCTCCTCCTCGCTGGAAGCGACGCCGCGCGCCAGGAGGCGGACGGCCTCGAGCTGGGCCTGCTCGCTTTGAGTCTCGAGTACCGCCAGGAGCTCGTCCGGCGCGTTGCGACCCACCTCGGCCATGGCCAGGGCGAGCTCGTCCTCCAACGGATCGCCGCGCCGGGTCGAGGCGACGAGGGCGACGAGGTGGGTGATCGCCTGCTCGTTGCCGCTCGCGGCGAGGTCGACCAGGGTCGAGAGCACGGGCACGGGTCCCTCGCCAGCGGCCTCGCGCAGCCTCCCGAAGATCTCCGGATCGGTGGAGAAGCTGTCCAGGAATGCGGCGAGGTTTGCCGGATCGGATGGATCGGCTCGGAACAACAGCTCGGCGATGACCGGGCGCAGCGCGGGATCGCGCTCGGTTCGCCACGCCGTCCTCAAGAAAGCCTGGTCCCGTCCGGTGGAGGCAAGGCGCTGATAGGTGGCGAGGCGGTTGCGCAGCTGGTCGATCGGGGTCGAAGCGTCGGGAGCCGGAAGGCTGGCCATGGCCACGGCCGCGTCCGCACCCCCGACGGCGCCGGCGGACGCCACCGCGGCGGAGATGGCGTCGACGCCAGGCAGCACCTGGGAAAGCCGTCCAGGGTAGTCGTTGACGATGATGGCGAAGGCGTAGGTCTTCCCGTTGGGCGCCTGGGCGTAGCCGGAGAGCGCGGTGACGTTCTGCAGCGTCCCCGTCTTGGCCCGGACGCGACCCTCGCCCAGGGTCCCCACCAGCCGATTGCGCGTGGTCCCGTCGACGCCGGCGATCGGCAAGGAAGCCAGAAGCTCCGGGGCGACGGTCGACTTCTTCCACGCCCACTCGAGGACCTGCAGGATCTGTCGCGCGCTGGCGCGGTTGGTATCGTTCAGGCCGCTGCCGTTGCGCAGCACCATCGATCCGCGGGGAATGCCGACCTCCTCGGCGAGGAAGGTCTCCAGCGCGGAAACGCCCTTGAACCAGGTCCCCGGCGGTCCGTAGGTCTCGGCTCCCAGAGTCTTGAGCAGCATCTCCGCCATGTGGTTCTGCGACCACTTGTTGAGGCGGTGAACCAGGAGGGGGAGGGGCTCGGACCAGTCGGTCAATGCCGGCTTCAACGCCGAAGGGGTCTCGCCCAGGACCACGCGACCCTTCACGACGATGCCCTGCTCGGCCAGGACCTGGCGGAAAGTGTGGGCGGTATAGAGCGGAGGATGGGAGATCCGGCGGTAGGTGACGATGCGCTCCTGGCCTCTGGCGATGCGGCCGCGAACGACGATCCGCTGCTTGTTGCCCAGGGGCTCGGAGGTGGCGACGATGCGCGAGCGGCCGCGCGGCGCGGTGGTCACCACCTGGTTTTCCACGACCACGTAATCGGAGGCGGGCTCGACGACGACGCGCGCCGTTTCGCCCACCGCCTCGCCGGGGAAGACGAGGATCTCCACCACGTTGAGGTTGAGGGAGAGCGCGCCGGCGCCGGCCATGTAGGGGCGGTCGGAATCGTCCTGCTCCCAGCCGGGCCCCTCGTACTGGGAATCGAAGTAGGTATCGTCGGCGACGAGGTTTCCTCGCACCTCGCGCAGTCCCATGTGCCGAAGCTGCCGAACGATTCGATAGAGGCGCTCGGTGGAGAGCGAGGGATCGCCCTTGCCCCGCAAGTACAAGTTCCCTTGCAGCACGCCGTTCTCGAGCGGCCCCCCAAACAAGATCTCGGTGGGGTAGCGGAAGTCGGGACCGAGCCGGGCCAGCGCCGCTGCCGTGGTCAGGATCTTCACGTTGGACGCCGGGTTCAAAAGCTCGTCGGCGTTCTTGCCGTAGACCACCTCGCCCGTCTCGAGATCGCTGACGATCACGCCCGCCCGCGCCCCCTGGAGCGGAGTGGTGCGGACGATGGTGGCGATGGCCTCGGGCAGCTCGTCGCTCCCGGGTCTGGCGGAGGTCGCAGTGAGCGGGGCGAGCCAGGCCAGGGCGACCAAGGCGAAGACGAGGAAGTGCTGGCGTACAACGCGCACGGGAAAGTACCTCGAAGGCCACGACGACTGGACGCGGGCCTGTTGATTGTAGGGGGCCACTCGGTCCAGGGGCAACGTCACGACCGCACGGTCGCCGATGTGCACGCGCCCCACACTGGTCGAGGGCTGCTCGGTCGGATGTTGGACCGCGCACCCGGCGCGGATACCATCCTCGACGCCGATGCCCCTGCGTCTCGCCATCGTCCTCGTCACGCTCGTCGCCTCCTGCACCCGCGACGACGTGCACGACCGCCTCACCATCGCGATCGAGTCGGTCCCCGAAACCCTCGACCGGAGGATGGCCCTCTCGCAAAACGCCATGCGGGTGGCGCAGCTCGTCACGCCCGGTCTGACGCGAATCGACGAGGACGGCCGGGCCGTGCCCGACCTGGCGCTCGCCTTCGAGGCGGTGGACGACCGGACGTGGATCTTCAAACTCCGGCCAGGCATCTTCTTTTCCGACGGATCGCCGCTGCGTGCCCGCGACGTTCGGGCGACCTTTCACTCCGTCCTCGATCCCGCGCTCGGTTCGCCCCACCGAGGCGGCTACTCCTACATCGCGGACGTGGAAGCACCGGACGAGCTCACGGTCGTCTTCCGACTACGCGAGCCCTTCGGCGCCTTCCCGGTGGACGCAGGCCTGGGCATCCTCCCGGAGCGACTCACCGATCCGGCGCGCCGTGACGAGGTCCGCCTCCGCCCGATCGGAGCAGGCCCCTACGTGGTGGAGCACTGGGATGGCGAGAGCGAGATCCGCCTCGCTCCGAACGCGCACTACCACCTAGGTCCTCCGCGCGAGGCGCTGACGATCCGCACGGTCCGCGACGAGACGACGCGCATCCTCGAGCTCCGCAAGGGGCGAGTGCACGCGCTTCTGGGCGCGATCACGCCCGCCCTCCTCCCCGGACTGCGAAGGCTCGATCACCTGGAGGTGACGGTCGCGCCCGGCGCGGGCGTCTCGTACCTCCTCTTCAACCACGAAGACCCGATCCTCGCGCGACGCGAGGTACGAGAGGCGATCGCGCTCGCGGTGGACCGAGAAGCGCTGGCGCGGCACAAGTTCAAGGGCGCGGCGCGGGTGGCGCACTCGCTGCTTCGCGAAGGACACTGGGCCTACGCGCCCGACGTTCCGACCTGGGAGCGCGACCTCGACGAGGCGCGAGCCCGGCTGCGGCAGGCCTTTCCCGGGGGCGAACCGATCCGCCTCACCCTGAAGACCTCCACCGACCGCTTTCGCCGCTCGGTTGCACTCGCGCTCAAGGCGCAGCTCGCCGAGGTGGGAATCGACGTCGTCGTCCAGTCGCTGGAGTGGGGAACCCTGATGGGCGACCTCAAGAGGGGAAATTTCCAGCTCGCCACGTTGAAGTGGACGCCGGTGATCGATCCCGACATCCTCCGGCTCGCGTACCACTCCGGATCGATCCCCACCGCCGAGAGCGGCTGGGGGGGTGGAAACCGCGGCCGGTACCGCAACCCCGAGCTGGACGCGATCCTCATGGAGGCGCGGCAGAGGAGCGACCTCGAGGAGCGTCGCGCGCTCTACGTCCGCGCGCAGCACATCGTGGCCCACGACCTGCCCGCCCTTCCCCTCCTGCACGAGGAATCCATCGGGGTGGTCTCGCGCAGCGTGCGAGGGATCCGCGTCGACCCGCAGGGTAGCCTGCGCAGCCTCGCGCAGGCCTGGAGGGTGCAGTGAACCGGGTGCTGCGCAAGATCGCGAGCACCCTGCTCGCCGCGGCCGGAGCGCTGCTCCTCGTCTCGGTCTTCCTCGACCTCGTCCCCGGCGATCCGGTGGACGCGATCCTCGGCGAGCAAGCGATGGAGGCAGACCGGGAGGCGCTCCGCAAGGCGCTGCACCTCGACCGCAGCGTCTGGGTCCGGACGGCGTATTTCGTGCGCGACGCGCTCGGCCTGGATCTCCGCAGCTCGGTTCCCCCGTTTCAGGACCGAGTCTTCGACCGCATCGCGCAGGCCTTTCCTCGCACGGCCCTCCTCGCGCTGACCTCGCTGGCCTTCGCGCTGACGATCGCCCTTCCGCTCGGAGTCGCCGCCGCGCTCCGCCCCCGCACCGTCGTCGACATGCTCGCCAGCGCCTTTGCCGTGCTGGGAGCGGCGCTGCCGCGCATCTGGATCGGTCCGCTCTTCATTCTCGCCTTCGCCATCCACCTGGACTGGTTGCCCGTTTCGGGATTCGAGTCGGCCAGGAGCCTGGTGCTGCCCACGGCGACGCTGGGGCTGGCGCTGGCCGCATTCCTCGCCCGCATGATCCGCGCCTCGCTTCTCGACACGCTGGGCGAGGACTTCGTGCGCACGGCGCGGGCCAAGGGGCTGCACCCGACGCGGGTGCTCTTCCTCCACGCCTTCCCCAGCGCGCTCTTGCCCGTGCTCACCGTCGTTGGACTGCAGCTCGGAGCGCTGCTCGGTGGAGCGGTGGTAACGGAGAAGGTCTTCGACTATCCCGGGATGGGAAGCCTGCTGCTCCAGGCGATCGACCGGCGCGACTACAACATGGTCCGCGCCTGCGTCCTCGCCTTCACCTTCTCCTACCTTCTCGTCAACCTCCTGACCGACCTCGCCTACCAGGCGGTCGACCCGAGGACGAGGGAGCGAAATTGAGCGCCGAGCTTCCCCTGCCCCTGACGGAGGAGACGGAGATCCAGCCTCGGCGACGCCCGCTCGTCGAAGGTCTGGGTCCCCGCATCGGCCTGGCGATCGTCGCGGTTCTCGTGCTGGTGGCGATCCTCGCACCGTGGTTGAGTCCCCACGATCCGCGTGCGGTGGCGCTGGACCGCGAGCTGTTGCCGCCGAGCGCGGCCCATCCGCTGGGCACGGCGGAAAACGGCGTGGACGTCCTCAGCCACGTGCTCTGGGGCGCGCGCATCTCGCTTTCCGTCGGCGTCCTCGCCACGCTGATCTCCGCCGTGGTCGGCACGTTGCTGGGCGCCTGGGCGGGAATGGTCGGGGGCCTCGTCGACGAGGCGCTGATGCGGGTGGTGGACGTCCTGCTCGCCTTCCCGGGGATCCTTCTGGCGATCTTCATCACCGCCGTCCTCGGCCCCTCGCTGGCCAACGTGATCCTCGCGCTCTGCGCCACGGGCTGGACGGGCTACGCGCGGTTGGCACGCGCCATGGTGCTCTCGTTGCGCGAGCGGGAATTCGTTCTCGCGGCGCGGGCGATGGGGGCCACCGAGGCGCGCATCCTCTTTCGGCACCTCCTGCCCAACCTCCTTGGCCCGGTGGTCGTGCAGGCCACCTTCGGCATCCCGGGCGCGATGCTGGCCGAGGCCTCCCTCTCCTTCCTGGGGCTGGGCGTGCCTCCCGGAACGCCTTCCTGGGGCGCGCTGGTGGACCAGGGGACGCAGTATCTGCTCGTGGCACCCCACGTGGCCATGGCTCCCGGCCTGGCCATCGCCCTCTCCGTCCTCGGCTTCAACCTGCTGGGGGACGGTCTTCGCGATCGTCTCGATCCGCGCGCCGCTTCTCCAAGAGCACGTTGATCTGGGCGCCGACGAGGACCACCAGCGAGGAGATGAGCAGCCACAGCAGAAGAACGATGAACGCGCCCAGCGCCCCATAGGTGACGTCGTAGCGCCCGAAGTTCACCACGTAGGCGGAAAATCCCCAGGAAGCGACCAGCCAGAGGACGACGGCGACGATCGAGCCGAGGCTGGCCATTCGGAAGGGTCGCCTACGGTTGGGCAGGAGGTGGTAGAGCACCTCCCAGGAGAAGACCGCCAGGCTGCCGGCGAAGGGGATCCGCATCAAGGCGATGAGGGTGCCGAGGGGCCCGCCCACGGCGCGGGCGACGGCCGGCGTGGCCACCGCCACCACCGCCGCGACGAGAAGAAAGCCCACCGCCACCAGGGTGGTCAGAAGCGAGATCCCCTTCGTCTTCCAGAAGGGCCGGGTCTCCTCCACCTCCTCGATGCGGTTGAGCGCCCGCATCAGCGCGCTCATCCCGCCCGATGCGGCCCAGTAGGCGCCGAAGGTACTCAACGTGAGGATGCTGGAGCTTCCGGCCTCGACGAGAGAACGAAGCTGGTTGCCCACCAGCCGCGTCACGTCGGGGGGCGCCACCTCCGCGAGGTCGTCGAGCAGCGTCTCCACGGTGCGCGGGTTCATCAGAATGCTGGCCAGGGAGACCATGCCGATGAGGAAGGGAAAAAGCGCGAGCATGGCGTAGAAGGCCAGCGCCGCAGCGCGGTCGAGGGTTCGGTCGGCCGCGAATTTGCGGGCAAGGTCGCGGAAGAAGCGAGCGATCTCGGAAAGCCACCTCGGCACCCGGCGATCCCCTTCCATGGCGGGCCGCTGTAGGATGGACCGAGATGCGTCGAATTGCCATCCTGCTCGGCCTCCTCCTCGTTGCCTGCGAGGCCGAGCCGCCTCCGCCCGGCCTCGTCATCGGCACCTTCGATTTCGACGCCACCCTGGAGCGAGGCGGCGGCTGCGTGCTCGAGGACATGGCCGAGGTCGCCCAATCCTTCGCCTTCACCGCCGTCCTCTCCCACGACCCGGAGACCGGTACGCTCTGGCTCCGCTCGGGGCCAACCGAGCAGGTGGGCACGCTGGAGGAGAATCGATTCTCGGTGAGGACCCCGGCGAAAGGGAGCATCCAGCGGGAATTCTCTGCCTGCACCGTGGCGCCGGGCCGCCTCTGCGCCTTCAAGGTCGTCGAGGTCCTCGAGGGCGAGATCCTCGCCGACTGCCCGAGCTTCCGATCGCTTCAGGAGCCCTCCGATCTCCCCTGCCCGGAGCGGGGAGAGGATGGAACGCTGCTTTGGCACAACTGCGCCTGCGCCCGGGGAACATTGGAGGAGATCGTGCGGTTCGAGCCGCGGGGTGACGAGGTCTGCACCTGCGCCGGCCGCACCCGCACGGAAACAGTTGCGAGCGAGTGCCGGCTCGTCTACCGCCTCGAGGGAAAAAAGGGCTGAGGATCTCGATGAAGCGAGCGGTCGTACTCCTGTCTGGTGGGCTCGACTCCACCACCTGCCTGGCCATCGCGCGCGACGCCGGCTACGAGTGCCACTGCCTCTCGTTCGACTACGGCCAGAGGCAGCGCCACGAACTCGAACGGGCTGCCCACATCGCGCAGACGCTCGGCGCGGCCTCGCACCGCATCGTCCGCATCGACCTCGGCTCCGTCGGAGGAAGCGCCCTCACCGACCCCTCCATCGACGTTCCGAAGGACCGCCCGGTGGAGGCGGGCAGCTCGACCCCACCGATCACCTACGTTCCCGCGCGCAATACCGTCTTCCTCGCAGTGGCGCTGGGGCTGGCGGAGGTGCTCGGCGCCGAGGCGATCTACGTGGGGGTGAACGCGCGCGACTTTTCCGGCTACCCGGATTGCCGGCCGGAATTCCTCGAGGCCTTCTCGGCGCTGGCGAAGGTAGCGACGGTGGCCGGCCAGGAAGGAAAGGCACCTCGGATCGAGGCTCCGCTGCTCCACCTCGGCAAGGCGGAGATCATCCGCTGGGGGCTCCGGCTCGGGGTCGACTACTCGATCACCCTTTCCTGCTACGATCCGATCGGGGACGCCGCCTGCGGTCGGTGCGACGCCTGCTTGCTCCGCAAGAAGGGATTTCGCGAGGCCGGGGTGGCCGACCCCACGCGCTACGCCTGACCGGGGGCGACCATGGCCGCGCGCAAGCCGTTCCACAATCCATTTCGCGGCTTGAAACTCGAACTCCCCCAGTCGCGCCCGGCCGCCGAGCCGGCCCGAGCTCCGCAGCCGGAGACGGTCCCCGAGGACGACCGCGAACTCTTTCTGCGGGCGGTCGGCGACGTGCAGCCTCTCCGCCAGGGTGGCGAGCGCGTGCCGCCCCGGGCCGCACCCCGGCCCCCGCGCATCGTGGACGACGACGAGGAGGTCCTCTTCGAGCTCGCCGAGCTCGTCGCCGGCCGGGCACCCTTCGACATCGCCGACTCCGACGAGTTCATCGAGGGCTGTGTCCAGGACCTCGATCGCCGCATCCTCAAGCGCCTGCGCAACGGCGACTACTCGATCCAGGCCACGCTCGACCTGCATGGCCTCACCCAGGTGGAGGCGAAAGAGGCGCTCTTGCGCTTCGTCGAAAGGTGCCGCGGCGAGGGGAAGCGCTGCGTGCTGGTGATACACGGCCGCGGCAAGAACTCCGAGAACCGGATCCCGGTTCTCAAGGAGGGCGTGCAGCGCTGGCTCACCCAGGGGAGACTGGGGCGGCAGGTGCTGGCCTTCTGCTCGGCTAGGCCGAAGGATGGGGGGGTGGGGGCGATCTACGTCCTCCTCCGACGGTAGGGCGGACGCCGCATGCGGGGCTGCGGACGGCGTGCTCGCATCGCGCTCGCTTCGACGTACGCTCCAGTACGCCTCCGCTCGCGCTCGGCTGCGCTGCCGCCCTCGCCGACCGCCTGCGGCGTCCGCAGCCACGGCATCCACGCGCCGCATGCGGGGCTGCGGACGGCGTGCTCGCATCGCGCTCGCAGCGGCATCGCTCTCGCCGACCGTGAAGCCCGCGGACCCGTGGTGGGCGAAAAACGAGCCTCGGATCATGGGGGGTCGACAAAGCCTCGTCTCGATTGAGGGATTCGGAGGAGCCTGATAGTTTGCCCGTGCCCCCCAAACCGTAGGTGTCGACCATGTCGCAGATCGAATCCGCCAAGACGCTCAGCGACTACGAGCGCTACATCCGCACCGAGGAGCTGCTCGCCCTCCAGAAGGTTCCCGAGGAGCGGTCGAACCGCGAGGAGCTACTCTTCCAGGTCATCCATCAGTCGATGGAGCTGTGGCTCAAGGTGGTACTCGACGAGATCGACCGCGTCGTCGGTCTGCTCGACGCCGGCGATCTGGGCCAGGCGGCGCACCACTTGCGGCGCATCACCCTCATCGAGCGCCACCTCGGCAACAGCCTGGAGATTCTGGAATCGATGGCGCCAGCGGACTACCACGTCATTCGCCTGGGCCTGGGCCGCGGCAGCGGCCAGGAATCTCCCGGCTTCAACGCCGTCCTTCGCGAGGCGCCGCGGCTCTGGCCCGCTTTCGAGCGGGCCCGGCAGAAGACCGGCCTCAGCCTCGAGGAGATCTTCGAGGACCCGCGCCGCAACTGGGACCTCTGGCAGGTGATCCAGGGGCTGATGGCGATGGACGAGTACTTCCAGACCTGGCGCTTCCACCACTACGAGCTGGTGAAGCGGATCATCGGCCTGGAGGTGAAGAGCCTGAAGGGCGTTCCCGCCTCCCAGCTCCGCTTCGGGGTCGACGAGGCGTTCTTCCCCGCGCTCTGGGAGCAAGTCCCCCTCCTCACGCGCAAGACGCGGCCGGAGTACTGAGTGGGAGACGCCGCTCTCTTCCGCAACCTCGAAACGTTCGCGCGCGAGCTCGGGATCCGGCTGGGGCGCCAGTTGGTGGAGCGCCTGGCGGCCGAGCATCGCGCGCTGGGCGAGACGGCGCCACCCCCGGCCCTCGCTCCCTCGCGCCCGGCGCTGATGCCGGGGCTAGCCGGTCGGCGTCGTCGCCCCGGCGAGCCGCCCCCGCCGTGTGGCAAGCCCGGCTGCAACCGTCCCGCTCGCACCCGCGGCTACTGCCAGACGCACTACGTGCAGTGGCTCAAGAGTCGCTAGCACCTGTTGGCGCAGCCGGGGGCCCGGATGCAAGGCGCGAGGGGGGAGCATGCCGAAGGGCATGTGACCGACGGGCAACGCAGCAGATTGGCCGCGCAGCAGGACAGGCGACGGGAGGGATCCTGGGGCGCGCTCCGGGCCGACGTGCTCGCTGCTCGCTCTTCGACGTGACGACGGCCACGCCTGCGTCGCTCGTCGCTGCACGAGCGGAGGCTGGCCAAGGCGAGCAACGAGAAGCCGGCAGGCACGAAGCGCCTCGCCATCCGCCTCCGCCGCATCGCGACGGTTGGTTGATACGAACAGGTTCCTAGGACGAGCGATCGTCGGGGCGTGGGGAGGCGCTCCGGGGACGCCGGGCGAAGGGTCGGCTCTCCTCCGCCGGGGCGGCGAGGGCGCGCGCCGCCCACGCGGAGGCCAGACCGATCACCTCCCGGCCGCGCTCGAGACGCGCGGGCGAGACCGGAGGGAGCTCGGGCGCGATGACGTAGACCGGCAGACCCTCCGCCTCGCAGAGCTGCGCCTGCCAGACGAATCCCTGATGGCGGGCCGCCGCCAGGGCCCGGCCCATCGCGCCGAGGTAGCCGACCATCCCGGCGGGTCGTTCGAGCCGGCTCCGGCTCGGCAGGTAGTGCACGAGCAGCGCGTCGAGCTCGAACCGCTCGGCCAGCGCCCGCAGCGGCGCCTTGTCCACCAGCCCCCCGTCCCAGAGCTGCGACCCCTTCGAGTTGACCGTGCAGAAAAGCCCCGGGTAGGCGCAGGAGGCGCAGACCGCATCGACGAGATCGCCTTCCGCGTGGATGCGAACGGAGGCGTGGGTCACGTCGGTGGTGGCGATGATGAGGGGCGCTTTCGTCTCCTCGATCCTCTTGACGGGCAGCACCTCGGAAAGCAGCCGGCGGAAGCGTCGGCCGGCGAGGATACCGGTAGGGATCCGCCCCCGGAGCGCGTCGACGATCCAGGTGATCGGCGCGGGATCCCAGAACGCCCGGCGCTTGACGCGCAGCAGCCTCTCCGAGATCTCGGCCGGCTCGAGCCCCGATGCGGCCAGCGCCGCGACCAGGGCACCGGCGCTGGTGCCGGCCCAGGCCGCGGGCCGCAGCCCCACCGCGCTCATGGCGGCCACGAAACCCGCATGGCCGAAAAAGCCGAAATAGCCCGCGGAGAGCACCACGCCCACCCGCTTGTCTCGCAGTTCGCGGGCCAGTTCCTTCGTCGAGCTCATCGATGAACGGGACCCTTACGTAACGGCAACGAGATTGGCGTTTACGAAAACGCCGCTCCTGGGAGAAGATGCCGCCCCAAAGCGACGGAGGAAAGCGTTGGCGACGAGGAGATACTGGCTCGTCAAGAGCGAGCCCGGGACGTACTCGATCGACGACCTGGAACGGGACGGTACCACCTGCTGGGAGGGCGTGCGCAACTACCAGGCACGCAACTTCCTGCGCGAGATGAAGGTGGGCGACCGGCTCCTCTTCTATCACTCCAATGCGGCGCCGCCGGCGATCGTCGGGCTGGCGGAGGTGGTCCGGGAGGCATATCCGGACCACTTCGCCTGGGACGTGAAATCCCCCTACTACGATCCGCGCTCCACGAAGGACGCCCCGGTCTGGTTCATGGTGGACGTGGGCTTCGTCGAGCGCTTCGCGCGGCCGCTACCGCTTCCAGAGCTACGCGAGGACCCTGCCCTGGAGGGAATGGAACTGCTTCGACGCGGCTCGCGCCTCTCGGTGCAGCCCGTCTCCAAGGAGCACTTCGACCACATCCTGAAACTGGCGCGCCAAAGGAGCTGAGCGATGAAGGTCATCTGCGTCGGCGGAGGCCCCGGCGGCCTCTACCTCTCCATGCTCTTGAAGCGGGACCACCCGGACTGGGACGTGACGGTCTTCGAGCGAAATCCGAAGGACCAGACCTTCGGCTTCGGCGTGGTCTTCTCGGACGAGACGCTGGAGAACCTCTTCGAGGCCGATCCGGAGAGCCACGCGGCGATCACCCGCTCCTTCGCGCACTGGAACACGATCGACATCCACTTCAAGGGCGAGACCATCCAGTCGAAGGGCCACGGCTTCTCCGGGATCTCGCGGCGCAAGCTCCTCTCCATCCTCCACGACCGCGCCGCCTCGCTCGGCGTGAAGGTTCGTTTCGAAACCGAGATCGAGGATCCGGCCGCGCTCGCGCGCGAGTGCGATCTTCTGGTCGGCTCCGACGGGATCCGCTCCAAGGTGCGGTCGACGTGGGAGGCCTTCTTTCAGCCCTCCTTCGACCCGCGCAAGTGCAAGTACATCTGGCTCGGAACCAACAAGCTCTTCGACTCGTTCACCTTCATCATCGAGGAGAACGAACACGGCATCTTCCAGGTGCACGCCTATCGCTACGACAAGGAGATGAGCACCTTCATCGCCGAATGCGATCCCGAGTCGTGGCGAAACGCGGGCCTGGACCGGATGAGCACCGAGGAAAGCCTCGCCTACCTGGAGCGGCTCTTCGGAAAGTATCTCGACGGAGCCAAGCTCCTCTCCAACCAGTCGCGTTGGATCGAATTCGTCACGGTGCGCAACGAGCGCTGGTACCACGACAACGTGGTCCTCCTCGGCGACGCCGTGCATACCGCCCACTTTTCGATCGGCTCGGGCACCAAGCTGGCCATCGAGGACGCCATCGAGCTGGCCAAGGCGCTCGGTGAATCCTCGTCGATCCCGGAGGCGCTGCGGCGCTACGAGGAGGTCCGCCAGCCCGCGGTGGCGCGGGCACAGCGCGCGGCGCAGGACAGCCTGCGCTGGTTCGAGAACGTCAAGCGCTACCGCGACTTCGACCCGCTCCAGCTCTCCTTCAGCCTGCTGACGCGGAGCAAGCGCATCGGCTGGGAGAACCTCCGCATGCGCGATCCCGAGCTCGTCGATCGCGTCCAGGAGGATTTCGCCCGCAAGTCGCCGGTCAAGCACCCCAGCGGCAAGGCGGTGCCGCCCATGTTCATGCCCTTCGAACTTCGGGGCATGCGCCTGGAGAACCGCATCGTCGTCTCGCCGATGTGCACCTACTCGGCGGTCGACGGGACGCCGAACGACTTCCACCTCGTGCACCTGGGGCAGCGGGCGCTCGGCGGCGCCGGCCTGGTCATCGCCGAGATGACCGACGTCTCGCCGGAAGGACGCATCACGCCCGGCTGCGCCGGCATGTACAAGCCCGAGCACGTAGCCGCCTGGAAGCGCGTCGTCGATTTCGTCCACGCCTGGACGCCGGCGAAGATCGCGCTCCAGCTCGGACACGCCGGGCGAAAGGCCTCCACCAAACGCCCCTGGGAAGAGGAACGCCCCGACGATCCCTTGCCTCCGGAGGAGGCCTGGGAGGTGATCGGCCCCTCGCCGCTTCCCTACCACGACTACAGCCCGGTGCCGCGCGAGATCGACCGGGCGGAGATGGATCGCCTCATTCAGTGCTACGTCCGCGCGGCGCAGATGGCCGAGCAGGCCGGCTTCGACATGATCGAGCTGCACTTCGCCCACGGCTATCTGCTGTCGAGCTTCCTTTCGCCGCTCAGCAACGTGCGGCGCGACGAATACGGCGGGTCGCTGCCCAATCGCATGCGCTTCCCGCTGGAGGTCTTCGAGGCGGTTCGCGCCGCCTGGCCGGACGACAAGCCGATCTCGGTTCGTATCTCGGCAACGGACTGGGTGCCCGGGGGCTTCTCCGGCGAGGACGCGGTGGTGGTCGCGCGCGCCCTGCGCGAGCGCGGCTGCGACATCGTCGACGTCTCCACCGGACAGACCAGCCCCAGGGCGCAGCCGGTCTATGGCCGCATGTGGCAGACGCGCTTTGCCGACCAGGTTCGCAACGAGGCAAAGATCCCCACGATCGCCGTCGGCAACATCACCACACCGGACCAGGTGAACACGATCCTCGCCGCTGGCCGGGCCGACCTCTGCGCGCTGGCGCGACCCCACCTCTACGACCCGCACTGGACGCTGCGCGCGGCGGTCGAGACGGAGTTCGAGGAGCTGCCCTGGCCGAAGCAGTATCTGCGCGGCAAGCCGCGTCCGCCGACGCAACCGCCGCAGCGATGAGACGCGCGCCTTCCGCCGACCCCCGCGCAACCGACCGGCAAGCTCAGGGGATGCCGGGCTTGGCGGTCTCGGCGGCTCGTCGCGCGGCGAGCGCCTGCTGAATGGCGATGCCCAGATTGATGCGGGCGGCGTAGAGGTCGCGGCGAGAGAGCGCCTCGCGCGCCGCCTCCACCGCCCGCTGCGCCGCGGCACTCAGTCGCGCCTCCTCCTCGCCCGCCCAGCGCGCCGCCTCGCTCGCGGCGCGGTCGAGTTCGCGCTCGACCTGGGCGAGGGCTCCCTCGATGTCGGCGTTTCCGGTGGCGAGGCGCTCGAAGAGCGTGCGCATCGAGTCGATACCGCGGTCGAGGGTGTCGATCCGCTGGATGCGGTTTTGCTCGACCAGCTCGTTGCGCTCCTCCAGCGCCTCGAGCTCCTCCTCCAGCGCGGCGATCTCCTCCTCGGAGGCCTCGTCCCTCTCCTGCAGCTCCGCCAGCTGCGCCTCCAGCGCTTCCACCCGCCGGACGAGCTCCTCCATCGAGAACGGCGCCTCGGGTTCCTCGGCCTCGCGCAGCTCGTCGGGTGCGAGGCCGGCCAGTCGGCGCGCCCGATCCGCCTCCTCCTGCGCCTGCCGCGCCGCTTCCAGGTGCTCCGCCACCCGGCGCTGCGCGTCCTCCGCCTGCTGGCGGAGCGTCTCGATGTCCGGGACCTCCTCGCCTTCCGGCACCAGTTCCTCGTCCGGAGGCAAAGGCGCCGGCTCGGCGAGCGCCTCCTCGTCCTCGGGCGGCGCGGCCTCCTCCCCCGCCTCCCCCTCGACCTCCGGCTCGCTCGGCTCGCCGTACGGCATCTGAACGAGCACGTGGCCGATGGTGGCGAGGAGGAAGAGAGACGCCGCAAAGGCGAAGAGACGCAGTCGCATTCTCGGCGATCGTAGTGGCGGCCCCCGGGCGGAGCAAGGCGAGCCGAGTCCGGCGCGATCCGCGATTCGAACGCGAATCGGAATTGCTGGCGCATCGTCCGACCTCGCGGACGGGCTGGATCGTGAAAGCGCAGCCGGGCACGTCGTCGACGTGCCCTCGCCTTCGGCGAGGCGTCGGCCGGCTGCCTCAGCGCGGTCGGCCCTCTTCCTCGTCCCGACTCGCGAGATCGCGCGTGGAGCGCTCCGTCGGGCCGGTCCGCCGCGCCGTCAGCCTGCGCGGCGGAAGGAGTTCCGGCTCGGCCTCCACCTTCTGGGCGAGGAAGATCGCCGCGTCGAGCTTGTAGAAGTTTCGCTTGCGGTACCAGGCGAGGGCAGCCCGGTTGTTTTCCGCCACCTCCAGCACCAAATGAGTGCAGCCGCGCAAGCGCGCCAGATGCTGCAACTGCTCGAGCATGAAGGCGCCCACGCCGCGCCCCTGGTAATCGGGGTGGACGGCGAGCTCGTCCACGTACAGCGGCCGCATCCCCCGCTTCTCGAAATAGCGCGGGTTGATCCAGCTATCCGAGCCGGTGGGGCTGACGCTGCACTCGGCATAGCCGACGATCTCCTTGCCGACCTCGAAGAGGAGCTGCTCGACTTCCTCTTCCTCGTAGATCTGGAAGAAGCGTTCGCGCGAGCGCGGCCGCTGGTACTCGACGGTCTCGCGATTGACCTCGCGGAAGACGAGCTTGAGAAACTCCCACGTGCGCCTGAGGTCGCGTCGGTGCAGACGGCGCACGCGGATCTCGATCGCCTCCTCCGCGCCCCCCTTCCCCTCGTCGCGCGGCGGTCCAGCCTCGACCTCGACGGAGATCAGGCGGGCCTTCCGGGCCTCCTCGATGGGAACCACGCTCGAATTCTCGAGCGCATCTCTCGAACTTGAACCCTTCGACCCTGGCTTCGAGCTGATTTGACGCATACGTGCCGCCGGTGAACCGCCCGGAGGATGGCCTCCTTCCCCAGCATACGCCGGAGGTTCCTCCTCCCGCAGCTACCCCGCCCCGTCGCGAGGGCAGGTCGCCGCGACGGACTCACCACAACCTTGGCCAGCGGCGAGGGCACGAGCAACGCCCGCTCGAACCCCGACCGATTCCACGCTTCGCGGATCCGCCCCGTCGGCCGGCTGCCGCCAGCCCGGCTAGCGTCCTCGCCTCAAGCGTATCCCTGCCGCGGCGAGAGCCTTGCGCGCCGCGGAGGAAAGGCCGCCGGGGGGCTCGCCTGCCGGGTCTACCCAGCGAAACTCGACATAGGGCTCGCGGACGTGGACGGAACCGACCGGGTGGAGGCGGTACACGACCGTGCGCAGCTCCCGGTGGGTCAGAACCTGCTCGGTCCGCCCGAGTTCTTCGCCCACCTCCGGCCCGAGAAAGCGCGAGAGCGCCTCGCGCGGGTCGTCCTCCTCGCCGAGCTCGACCGAAGGAAGCTCCCACAGCGAGGCGAAGAGGCCCTCGGGCGGGCGGCGCGCGAGCAGCACCCCCTCGTCTCCGAGGACGAGCGCCGCCGCCAGCCGGATGACCGGCCGCTCCTTCGCCCTCCGCGGGGCAGGAATGGCGTGCTGCCGGCCCTGTCTTCGCGCCCGGCAATGGACGGAGGCCGGGCAGACGAGGCAGGCCGGGCGCCGCGGCAGACAGAGGGTGGCGCCGAGCTCCATCAGCGCCTGGTTCCAATCGCCGGCGCTTTCGGGCGGCAGCAGCCACGCCGCCACCCGGCGGAGCTCGTTCATCCTCGCCGGCGATCGCGCGTCGCCCTCGAGGCAGAGCCAGCGGGAGAGGACGCGAGCGATATTCCCGTCCACCGCCGCCAGCGGCAGTCCGAAGGCGATCGACCCCACCGCCGCGACGGTGTAGGGGCCGAAGCCGGGGAGCTGCCGCAGCGCCGCCTCGTCCGCCGGCAGCCTCCCGTCCCACCTCTCCACCACCTCGCGCGCGGCGCGATGGAGCGCGCGCGCCCGCGCGTAGTAGCCCAGCCCGCTCCAGGCGGCGAGGACCTCGTCCTCGGGCGCGGCCGCCAGCGCCTCCACCGTGGGGAAGCGCTCGAGGAAGCGCCGGTAATAGGGCTTGACCGCCTCCACCCGCGTCTGCTGGAGCATCACCTCGCTCAGCCAGATCCGATAGGGATCGCGCGTCCGGCGCCAGGGCAAGTCGCGGGCCGAGCTCCGGTACCAGGCGAGCACGCCCTCGCGCAGCTCGTCGATCTCGGCGGGAGAGAGGGGAAACTCGGGGCTTTCCACGGCGTCCGACCCTTCGCTATCGTGCATGACTCGCCCTGACAAGGAGAGGCAAGTGGCTGCGAGCGGATTTTCCGGGAAGACGGCGGTGATCACCGGCGGCGCCACCGGCATCGGGCTGGCCATCGCCCGCGCCTTCGCCGCCGCGGGCGCCAACGTGGTGATCGCCTCGCGCAAGAAGGAAAACCTCGAGAAGGCCGAGGAGCTGATCCGCGCTTCGGCCGCAGGCGGCGAGGTGGCCCACTGGGTCCTCGACGTCCGGGACGCGGAGGCGGTGGACCGCGTGGCGCAGGAGGTCGCCGACCGCTTCGGCCGCCCCGCCGAGGTCCTCGTCAACAACGCTGCGGGCAATTTCGTGGTACCGGCGGCCCGGCTCTCGCCCAACGGCTGGCGCACCGTGGTCGACATCGTGCTCAACGGAACCTTCTACTGCTCGCATGCCTTCGGCACCCGGATGATGGAGGCAGGCGTTACCGGCCACATTCTCAACATCGTCGCCACCTACGCCTGGACGGGCGGGCCCGGCACCGCGCACTCCGCCGCGGCCAAAGCGGGCGTGCTCAGCCTCACCCAGACGCTGGCCGTGGAATGGGGCGTGCGCGGCGTTCGCGTCAACGCGATCGCGCCGGGGCCGATCGAAGACACCGGCGGGGCGGAGAAGCTCTTCGCCGAGCCGCGCGTGGCGGAGGCGGTGCGCCAGAGCGTGCCTTTGGGCCGCTTCGGTCGGCCGGAGGAGATCGCCGCCATCGCCCTGTGGCTCTCGGGAGAGCAGGCCGCCTACGTCAACGGCGCCTGCATCGTCGCCGACGGCGGCGCCTGGCTAAACAAGGGCTTCCTCCCCTTCTTCGACGGCTGATGGCGACGCTCGAGAACCGTTTCTCGTGGTCCAAGAGCCGGCACGAGAAATTCGAGGCGTGTCTCCGCCAGTATTACTACCAGTACTACGGAAGCTGGGGCGGCTGGGAGCGGGACGCGCCACCGGAGGTCCGTGAGCTCTACATCCTCAAGAAGCTGACCAACCGCCACGCATGGTCGGGAACGGCGGTCCACGACGCGATTCGCCGCATCCTCACCCTCCTGCGGGACGGAGCCGAGATCGATCCGGAGCGGATCGTCGCCACCGTGCGCGCCTCGATGCGCGCCCAGTTCCGCGAATCGCGCGAGGGTGCCTACCGGTTCCGCAAGGCTTTCGGGCTACGCGAGCACGAGTACGCCGAGGAGGTTTCCGCGGAGGAATGGCGCGCGTCATGGGAGCTCGTCGAAAGCTGTCTTCGCGCCTTCTTCCGGTCGAGGTGGGTGGATCTCGCTCGCTCGCTGCCGCGCGAGGCCTGGCTGCCGATCGACGAACTGGGAAGCTTCCTGTACCGAGGCGTCCCCGTCTTCGCCGCCCCCGACTTCGCCTTCCGTGCCGGCGGCGGCGTGGTGCTGGTCGACTGGAAGACCGGCAAGGCCCGCGAGGCCGACCGCGATCAGCTCCTCGGCTACGCCCTCTACGCGCGCGCCACCTGGGACGTGCCGCTGGAGCGGATCCAGGGCCGGGTGGTCTACCTGCCGGAGCTCGACGAGGTCGAGGTCGTCGTCGACGACGCCAGCGTCGCAGATTTCGAGCGCCGAATGCAGGATTCCATCGACCGCATGCGCGCCCTCCTCGTCGATTCGGAACGGAATTTGGCGCGCATCGAGGACTTTCCCCGCACCGAGACTTCGGCTACGTGTTTGCACTGCGCCTTCCGAAGGCCCTGTTTGCAACAGGACGGCTCTGCACCATGAGATCGCCCCTTCGAGTTTTCCTCTTCGTCATCGCATCCGCGCTCGCGTACGGCTGCTCCTCTCCGCCCACCTGCGCCGATGCCTGTGAGAACCTCGAGACCTGCGGCAAGCTCCGGGACAGCCGTCTCGCTTGCGAAAACGCCTGCGAAAACGACCCCAGCGTGATCCGCGCCGACGTCCGGTGCTTCGCGGAATCGACCTGCGAGGAGATCGACTCCTGCTTCCACGGCACGAACCCGGTCATCTGCTACGAGATGTGCCACCACATCTACGAGACCTGCCGCAGCCGCCTCCAGATGCGCAACCGGACGCTCGACTTCGACGGATGCCAGCGGTACTGCCGCACCGAGGTCACCGAGACCCAGGCCAACTGCGTTCGCCACTTCGGCTGCGGCCGGCTCTCCGAAATCGGCGAGTGCTTCTCGGGTTGAGATGAAGACGGCCTGGGAGGAATTCTTCGCGCGACTTGCCGGGCTCGGCCTCGACGCCCTCGTCCTCGGCCCCGAATACGACGCGCGCGCGCCGGCCGAGCTGCGCCTGAGCTCCCTCGCTTCCTTCGCCCGGTCGGGCCTCCTCCTCCTCTCGGGAGGCGCCGCCTTCTTCGAGGCCTTCCTGCGCGAACGGCGAAACGAGCCCGATCCCCTCGACAACTTCACGCGGCGAAGCGTGGAGGCCCTCGTCGAGCCGCTCCGGCGCGCGGGCGCGCGAGTGGACGTCCGCTACCCCTTCTGGAACGAAAAATCTCCTCTGCCCTTCCAGGCCATCGCCCGCGCGGCAGGCCTCGCTCCCTCCCCCCTCGGCCTGGACCTCCATCCCGACTTCGGCCCCTGGATGGCCTACCGCGCCCTGCTCCTCGTGGACGCGATCCTCGAGGAAGATCCCATCGTCGGCTTCGAGCCCTGCGCGAGCTGCGAGGCGCCCTGCATCCCCGCCTGCCCCGTCTCGGCGGTCGAGCGCCGCGGATGGGACGCGGCCCGGTGTTTCGACCACCGGCTCGCGGGCGGATGCGCGGACGGCTGCGAATCCCGCCTATCCTGCCCGGTCGGGGCCGGCCACCGATACCCCTTGCCGGTCCTGCGCTACTTCCAGGCGAGCGGGCTCGCCTGCGCGGGGATCTTGGAGAATTCTGAGTCCGACGCTTGACGCGCCGCTCCACCGCCGGTTTACTCCCCGCGCGCGGAGGCCTCGATGTCGGCGATCGTCAGCGTCGAAAACGTCGTCAAGGAATACCCACTCGGCAAGCTCAAGGTCCGGGCTCTCGATGGAGTCACCCTCTCCTTCGGCGAAGGAGAGTTCGCGGCGATCGCCGCCCCGTCGGGCGCGGGGAAGACCACCCTTCTCAACCTCATCGGCTGCGTCGACGTCCCCACCTCGGGCGTGGTCCGCATCGACGGGCAGGCAACCTCCGAGCTCGACGACGCCGGCCTCACCCGGCTGCGCCTGCACAAGCTCGGATTCATCTTCCAGAGCTTCAATCTGATCGCCGTACTCGACGTTTACCAAAACGTCGAATTCCCCCTGCTTCTCCAGGGCGGGATGACGAAGAAGGAACGGGATCGACGCGTACGGGAGATCGTCGAGCAGGTCGGGCTCGACAAGCAGATGCGCCACCGGCCCAACGAGCTCTCCGGCGGTCAGCGCCAGCGGGTGGCCATCGCGCGCGCCCTGGTGACGCGTCCGAGGATCGTCCTTGCAGACGAGCCCACCGCCAACCTCGACTCCGCCACCGGCCAGAACATCATCGGGCTGATGAAGGAGATCAACCGCAAGAACCGCACCACCTTCATCTTCTCCACCCACGACCCGATGGTCATGAGCCAGGCGGAGCGGGTGATCCGGATGGCGGACGGAAGGATCGTCGGAGAGGAACGGCGCGCCGCCGAAGGAGCGGCCTGATGGAAAGCCTGCGGATCCTTTTGCTCATGGCCTTCCGCAGCCTCGGAGGCCACAAGATCAAGGGGCTCATCGTCGGCTCGCTCCTCGCCTTCGGCACCTTCCTCTTCGTGCTGGGCACCACCCTGCTCGAGAGCGTGGAGCGGGCGATGGAAGCCAGCATCACGCGGAGCATCACCGGCCACATCCAGCTGGTCTCCGCGCGCGCCGTCGACCGGCTCACCTTCTTTGGCCCCGAGGCGAGCTCCGACCAGGACATCGGCGTCCTCCCCGATTTCTCCCGCGTCCGCGAGGTCGCCTCGAAGATCCCCGGCGTGGCGGCCGTGGTCCCGATGGGCCGCTACTACGGCCAGCCCATCCTCAACACGGAGCTGGACGAGGCCATCGAGGCGCTCGAGGAAGCCTTCGCCGAGGGAGATCCCGCCGTGATCGAGGACCGGATCGGCAAGGTCCGGCGGATGGCGGCGAGGCTCAAGGAAGACTACCTGCGCGCCGCCGCCCTGGCCGCCGACGACGAGGAGCACGAGAAGGCGATCGCCGCACTCGATCGGGTGACGTCGGAGGAGTTCTGGACCTCGTTGCGCCACGCGCCCGAGGAAGGGCTGCAGTTCCTCGCCTTCGAGATCGCCAAGCTCAGCGACGACGAATCGATGCTCTACCTCCCCTTCATCGGGACGGACCTGCATCGTTACGCCGAGAGCTTCGTCCACTTCGAGATGGTGGAGGGCGAGATGCCGCCCCCGGGCACGCGCGGCATCCTCATCAGCCAGGCCGCTTACGACCAGTTCTTCAAGAACCGGCCCGCGCGCGTCCTGGACCTCCTCCACGAGGCGAAGACCCTCGACGGCCGCAGGATCGCCGACGACGCCGCGCTCCAGGATCTGGTGAGTCGCCTCAAGGAGATGACCGCGCAGGTGACGATGCACCTGAGTCCGCGCGCGGCCACCGAACTGGACGCCAAGTTGCGCGAACGCTTCCCGAAGGTCGAGGGCGATCTCGACGCTCGACTCGCCGCCTTCTTCGAGGTGGACGACGAGAACTTCGCAGAGCGCTACGAGTTCTTCCAGAAGGAGGTCGTCCCCCACATCCCGCTCTACCGCGTCCCGGTCGGAGGCACCTTCACCCTCCGCTCGATGACCAAGTCCGGCTACCCCAAGGCGGTCAACGTCCGGCTCTGGGGCACCTTCCGCTTCAAGTCGCTGGAGCGCTCCGAGCTCGCCTCCGCCTACAGCCTGATCGACCTCGCCTCCTTCCGCGATCTCCTCGGCCTGATGACCGCCGAAAAGAGGCGCGAACTCGATTCCATCCGCGAGGAGGTCGAGGTGTCCGAGATCGACCCGAACGACGTCGAGGCCTTCCTCTTCGGCGAGGCGCCGGTGATCGAGGAGGGGGGCGAGGCAGACCTGGATCTGGACGCGCGGCTGGCAGCGCTCGACCGCCCGACGGACGAGGACTCGGATACCTTCGACCCCGCCGAGATCGAGAAGGGGACGATCCTCCACGCCGCCGTCGTCCTGCACGACCCGGGGAAGCTCCGGGAGGTGATGGCGCGACTGCAGGAGGCCTTCGACCGAGAGGGACTGGAGGTAAAGCCCCTGGCATGGAGCGAGGTGACCGGGATCATCGGCCAACTCGTCGTGGTTCTGCGGGCCGTCCTCTACGTGCTGATCGGCATCATCTTCGTCGTGGCCCTGGTGATCATCAACAACTCCATGGTGATGGCCACGATGGACCGGATCGGCGAGATCGGGACGATGCGGGCCATCGGCGCGCGGCGTGGTTTCGTTCTCGCGCTCTTCCTGCTCGAAACCCTCGTGCTGGGATTTTTCGCCAGCGCGCTCGGGGCACTGGCGGCGAGCGCGCTTCTGGCTCTCCTCGGGCAAACGGGCATCCACACCCACCAGCCCTTCCTGATCTTCCTCTTCGGCGGAACCGCGCTCTACCCGGCCATCGATCTGGCCAACGTGGTCTGGAGCTTCGCGGTGATCGTCGTGATCAGCGTGATCTCCACCTTCTATCCAGCGCGGCTGGCGGCTCGAGTTCCCCCGGTCGTGGCCATGCAGGGGAAGGAATGACGATGGGCATCTACGTCAAGGTCGCCTTCCGCAATCTCCTCCAGGCCCGGCGGCGGAGCCTTCTGCTCGGCCTCGCCCTCGCCTCCGTCTCCATGCTCCTGGTCTTCCTCATGGCGATCTCCCAGGGGATGGCGGACAGCCTGCTGGAGACGACCACCACCCTCGCCTCGGGGCACGTCAACGTACACGGCTTCTACAAGCCCAGCACCAATGCGGTGGCCTGGCCGATCATCGAAGACGAGAAGAAGGTGCGCCCCCTGGTGGAGGAAATCCTCCCCGACGTGGAGAGGGTGGTCAGCCGCGCCCACGGCTGGGGCAAGATCGTCAGCGAGACGGGCTCGATCGTCACCAGCGTCACCGGCATCCTGCCGGAGCAGGAGGACCGCCTCCGTGAGCGCCTCACCCTCGCGCCGCGCAGCGCCTACATGGAGGGAGGCGGCGACGAGGTCGTGGGGGACGTCTCGCGCGTGGGCGAGCCGGGGACCATCTTCCTCTTCGCCAACCAGGCGCGCCGGCTCAAGGTGGACGTGGGCGATACGGTGATCCTCGCCGCCGAGACCTCGGGGGGCGCGGCCAACTCGGTCGACCTCACCGTGGTGGGCATCGGCCGCGACCTGGGGATGGTCACCAACTTCATCAGCTTCACCCACAAGGACACCATCCACCAGGTCTATCAGCTCAAGCCCGAGGCCACCGGATCGCTGCTGCTCTACCTCGACGACATCGAGCGGACGCACGCCGCGCGCAAGGAGCTGGCCGATGCCCTCGCCTCCCGGGAGCTGGAGATCCTCGAGCACCTCGACCAGCCCTTCTACATGCGCATGGACGCGCTCTCGAATCAGCGTTGGGCCGGCCAGCGCTATGACGTCAACACCTGGGAGGCAGAGGGCGCCCACGGCAAGTGGGTGATCACCGGATTTCAGTGGATCTCGTACTTTCTCGTGTCGATCCTCGTCCTCATCATCGTGGTCGGCGTGATGAACACCATGTGGATGTCGGTGCGGGAACGGACGCCGGAGATCGGCACGCTGCGCGCCATCGGGATGGGACGCTCGAGGGTCCTGCTCCTCTTCGCCACCGAGGCGCTGATCCTGGGTCTGCTCGCCTCGGGCTTCGGCGCAGGCCTGGGCGCGCTCGTCGCCTCGATCCTCGACGCCGCGCGAATCCCCCTGCCTTCCGACGCGGCGAAGACGGTGCTGATGAGCGACACGCTTCGCCTCTCGGTTCGCCTGGACCAGATCGTCCGGTCCGTGCTGGTCTTCACCTTCGTGGCCGGGGCGGCGTCGCTCTACCCCGCCTCCCGGGCGGCGCGGATGCGCCCCGTCACCGCCATCCATCACGTAGGATGAGCACCGTGCGAACTCGTCTGGCCGCCATCGCCCTGGTCCTGCTCTTCGCTTCGCCCGCCGCTGCTCTCACCGACGAGGAGGCCCTGGAGCTCATCAAGCTGCAGGACGAGAGACAGAACAGCGTGGGCGACTACAAGGCGCTCGTCTTCATCGAACAGAAGGAGCGCAACAAGAACGACCAGGTCTACGAGGCCCTGGTCTACCGCCGGGACGTGACCGACAAGATGGTCATCCTCTTCGTCCGTCCCAAGGAGGAAGCGGGCAAGGGCTATCTGCGCGTGGACAAGAACCTCTTCTTCTACGACCCCACGGTGGGCAAGTGGGAGCGGAGGACGGAGCGCGATCGCATCGGCGGCACCACTTCCCGGCGCCAGGATTTCGACCGCTCGCGCCTGGCGGAGAATTTCAACGTCAAGTGGCTCGGCGAGGAGAAGCTCGGCAAGCTCGACACGCACAAGCTCGAGCTCCGCGCCAAGCCGGGCGCCGACGTCGCCTTCCCCGTCGTACACCTCTGGATCGACAAGGCGACGAACAACCTGCTCAAGCGCCAGGAGTTCGCGCTCTCCGGCCGCCTGATGCGCACGACCTTCCTGCCCAAGTGGTTCACCGTGAAGAATTCGCAGGGCAAGGACGTCTGGGTCCCGCGCGAGCAGCGGATCTTCGACGAGGTGGAGAAGGGCAACCAGACCACGGTGGTGATTCGCCAGGTCGAGCTTCAACCCCTCGACGATTCCTACTTCACCAAGGCCTGGCTGGAGGCCCGGAGTCGGTGAGCCGGCAGAGCGCATCTCGGGGGTGGAGCATTCCCACCCTCTTGCTCGCCCTCGTTCTGGCGTCCCCGGCGAGCGCCGATCCGCGCGACGAGCTCTTCTTCGGAACGCCCGAGCCGGCCGAGGAAGAGGTCGAGAACGAGGATGCAACGGCTTCGCCGCTGGCCCCGCGCGACGACGCAGAGTCAGGCCCCGAAGATGCGTCCACCGGGGTCGCGGAAGCGGCCGAGCTCCGGGCGGGGGAGACGTCCGCCGCAGAGGACGAGCGCGATGCCCTCTTTTTCGGCGACGAAGACGGCGCGGCGGGTACCGACGAGCGCGACGCCATCTTCTTCGATGGCGAGGGCGACGATCGGGACGCCCTCTTCTTCGGCGACGAGGAGGTGATCTCCGTCGACGCGCCCTCGGATACGCCGGTCCTCCCCGACGAAACGCGCGACGAGGGCCGTCTGCTGGGCGACGCCGACATCGACGGGCGGCTGGGCGCGGTCGCCAACCGCCTGGACATCGGCGGCCTCCTCTACCTTCGCATGCACTACGGCGCCCGCACCCAGGGCAATCCGGAGACCTTCCCCGTCGGCAGTCCCAATCTCCTGGACGTCTACCTCGATGCCCGACCGAGCGACCGCCTCCGCGCCTTCGTCCGGGGTCGGGTCACCCACACGTTCCTGGATCCCGTGGAGCCGGCCGACGATCCGATGCTCTTCCAGCAGAGCGGTTCCGAAGTCGCGCTCGACCAGCTCTGGATCAAGTTCGACGTGGACCGGCGCCTCTTCGTCACCGCGGGCCGCCAGCCGATCCGCTGGGGAGCCGGCCGCTTCTGGAACCCGACCGACTTCCTCAACCCGCAGCGCCTCGATCCGCTGGCGGTCTTCGACGAGCGCCTCGGCGTCAGCCTCCTCAAGCTGCACCTGCCGATCGAGAGCGACGGCTGGAATTTCTACGCCGTCGCCGACTTCGAGAACGCCGCCCGCGCGGACGAGGTGGGCGGCGCGCTGCGCGTGGAAAAGCTGATCGGCCTGACCGAGATCTCGGCTACCGTGGCGGCCCGAAAGGATCGGCCGCTCCAGCTCGGCGCCGACCTGAGCTTCCCCATCTGGCTCTTCGACTTTCGCGTGGAAGCGGCCCTCCTCCACGACGTCCGTCGGCCCTTCTGGCGCGGTCCCGTCTCCCTCGATCCCAAAGCTCCCGTGTTGCCGACCGCGCAGGACCGGCGGGACGAATGGATTCCCCAGGTGGTCGTGGGAGCCGAGATCGGCATCCCCTACGGTGACGACGACGCCGTCTACGTGGGCGCCGAGTACTTCCACAACGGCATGGGCTACGAGGAGCCCGAGCTCTACACCTGGCTCCTCTTCACCGGGGACTTCACGCCGCTCTACCTCGGCCGCCGCTACTTCGGCGTCTACGCCAGCGCCCAGGGCCCCGGCTCCTGGAACGACACCACGCTGATCGCCAGCCTGCTCGGAAACCTCTCCGACGGCTCCTTCCTGGCCCGATTCGACTGGAGGGTGCGGCTCTTGACCTTCCTGGACCTCAATACCTATGCCGCCCTCCACTTCGGCAACGAGGGAGAGTTCCACTTCGGTCTGGACCTCCCTCCGGTGGAGGTTCCGGAGGACGTCGCTCCCCGGTTGCCACCCGGTTTGGGTGAGGCGCTCGGCCGCGGAATCTCCGTCTCCGCCCCTCTCCTCGACCTGGGCGTCGGCATCGCCCTGCGCTTCTGAAGCGCGGCCACGAATGCCCCAGAGCCTAGGGATTTCGATTTCTCGAACTTCGCTTGCCAAGCGCGCCGTCTTTGGGTCTACTCCCCACCCCAGCGCCACCACTGTGCCGCCGTGCGCGGAAGGTTGCCTATGCGAGTCGCTCGATTTCTCCTGGCCCTCGCGGTCCTCGCTCCCGCTGTCGCCGGCGCGGCCGTCGACTCGGAGACCCGGGCAGCCGCGGGTGAGGCCCAGCCGCAGGTCCCGTGGCGGAACTCGATGATCATCTACGAGCACGCCACCACCGTCCGAAGTGCCGTTCCGGACTGGGACCTGACCTACAATCCCATCTACGTCCACACGCTCTCGCTGCGGCCGGAGTGGCATTTTTCCGAGTGGTTTTTCACCCGTTTCCGCTTCGACCTCGAGCAGGAGCTGACGAACTCCGACTACACGACGAAGAAGAACGAGATCCTCTGGAGCGACCTCTTCGTGGAGGTGGGCACCCGGTCCTTCAAGGAGCCGACCACCGGCATCGTCCTCTCCGGAACCCTCCGCCTCACGGCGCCGATCTCCAAGGTCTCTGCTTCGCGGACGATGCTCTTCGGCGTCAGCCCCGGGATCTTTCTGACGCGGAGCTTCGACGTACTCGACGGGCTGGTCCTCCGATACGCGGTGCGGTACAGCCACCGCTTCTTCCGCTCCGAGACCGGTGAAACCGACGGCCACGGCATCGCGGGCTGCCGCACCCCGTCCTGCGAGGTCTTCCTGAGCACGGGCGTGCGCAATTCGCCATGGGACATCAGCCACGGCCCGCTGGTCATCCTCATCCCGACCCGGAATCTCACGCTGACGACCATGCTGAGCTTCAACCGGGCGGCGCTCTACGACGTGGCGGACTTCCACTTGGACACCGGCGGCGGGCTCGAGCCCGTCCTGCCCTCCGAGGACGATCCGAACGCCCGCTACTCGAGAGCGTTCCTCGTCGATCTGACCTGGACCGCGATGCCGGAGCTCTTCGTGTCGACCGGCCTGACCACCTTCGCTCCCGAGCTGGCGCCGGACGGGACGAGGTATCCGCTCTTCTTCAACCGTCATTCGATGGTTTACCTGAGCCTGGGCGTCCGCATGGATGCCGTCCTTTCGAAGCTGTAGTGATTCGCTCTCCCGGCGCGTCCGGGGGAACGACTGGTGAGGCAAGATGAAGACGACGATTCCCCGAAGCGGTATCGGGCTGCTGGGCGCCCTCCTTGTGGCCGTGATGGCCGCGGGTTGCGCCGAGGAGCGCGCTCCGATCAACCGCGTGCAGCCCTACGCCCTCAAGAAGTCCTTCTTCGTCGGCGAAGATCTCCTCGACGGCTCCGACGATCCGGAGTTCTACTTCCACACGACCATCATCGACGTGGGCTACGGCGCCTACAGCGGCCTGTTCACGTCGACCTGGGCGCAGCCCATCGCCCGCATCAAGTGGGTCATCGACGAGGACTCGCTGATCGGCCGTCTCACCTACGAGCGGATCCAGAATAGCGACGGCAAGGGCGGCGACCGTCAGCCGGACGAGGGCATCATCGCGATCCGCTTCAGGATCAAGAAGCACTTCGACATCAAGCGCGCGTACAACTCCACCACGGGCGAGGAACTCAACATCATCGAGGAGAACACCACCGACCGCCCGTGGTACGAGCGCGAGTACTTCCGCGTCGACTGGTCGCAGAACCTGGCGACCAACTCCTACGACTTCGACCTCTTCACCCTGATGGGCCTGGTCGAGCCCATCCAGTTCGTCCCCCACCCCTACGACGTCGAGGATCCGACGCACGAGCACGCGCCGGTCTTCGCGCTGAACGAGGGCTATTTCGACGTCACCACCAAGGTCTTCGCGGTCCCGCAGACCTTCGACATCCCACGGTGGGGCCTCTACAACATCCCCTCCTGCTTGCTCGAACCCACGCTCGGCGGCAACTGGCCGGTCGGCAACTGCAGCCCGGTGGAGGTCACCATTCGGCACTCCTTCCTCAAGGTGGAGGACCGGGACTACGAGCCCAAGCACTGGGATGGCCACCGCTTCCAGGCCTTCGGCGCCTTCTACACGGAGCGCATCGGATACGACCGCCAGTACGGCATGACGGACAACCAGCACTACCGGCTGATCAATCGTTTCAACATCTGGGAGCGTAGCCACTACTACGACGACCCGGAGAACATGATCGGGCCGGTGGAGTGCTTCACGACGCCGGGCGTCGATCCGAATCGCGACGAGGACGGCGACGGCACGGCCGACGAGTGCGCGGCGGTGACGGAGAAGACCGGCGTGAAGGGATCGCAGTGCGATACCTTCAACCAGAAGTGCACGCTGCCCTACCGGCTCCGCAAGGTCCGGCCGAACCCCTGGTACTACACCGTCGGCAGCGATCCGGAATACTTCGAGCCCACCCGTGAGGCTCTCATCGAGTGGGACGCTGCGATGCGCTTCGCCGTGCAGGCGGCGCGCTATGCCGAGTGCCAGCAGACCGGTGACGGCACCCCGGAGGAGCCCTGCTCACGGAAGTACCCGCTTCCCTTCGGACAGCAGGACGAGAATCAGGACCTCATCCACCTGGTGCGCGAGGTGGAGGACTGCCGCATCGGCCGCGCCTATCAGGGCGAGGACTGCGACGAGCTCGCCCTTCGCCTGGGCCGCTCCCTCGGCTACTCGGGTGGCGTGATCACGCTGGCGAGGATGGAGAACATCTTCGCCCTCTGCCACAGCCCGGTCGAGGCCAACGACCCGGCGATCTGCGGCGGCCCGCGCCTGCCCGAGGGCATGACCGCCCTCGACTGCCACGAGGCGCGGCTCAATCGCGACCGCAAGACGCTGGAGATCTGCAGCCAAGCGCGGCAGGCGCGGCTGGGCGATCTCCGCTACCACAAGGCCACCGTCATCGAGGCCCCGCAGAGCCCCTCGCCCTGGGGCATCATGACCGATGCCAATGACCCGGTGACCGGCGAGAAGATCGCCGCCAGCGCCAACGTCTGGTCCTACGTCACCGAGATCGCCACCCAGCAGCTCGTCGACCAGCTGCGCTACGCACACGGCGAGCTGTCCACCGAGGAGATCACCGAGGGCGACTACGTGATCGACTGGTCCGAGGCGGCCAAGGCGTCGCGCCGTGGCGGCATCCTCGGCCCGATGACGCGCGACGAGATCGACGACCGGCTCGGCGCGGTGGCTGGCGTCGACGGGGCGACCTTCCGCGAGCTCGCCGAGAACATCGCGAATACGCCCATCGCGAACGAAATCCACGAGATCGCCCGCCAGCTCCACGAGATCCGCGCCGAGGTGGGCGCCCCGAGCGCGATGGCGCCCAAGTACGAGGCCCGGCTCCAGGAGGCCGCCGGTACCTGGCTCGAGGCCGAGCTCACTACCCCGGCGATGCAGCAGCTCTACGGCGACATCAAGGGGCTCGAGCCGAGCCTCAAGATGGCGCTGTCCTCGCCCTTCCGCGGGGCGAACCTGGGACTCTCCCGGGAGATGCGGCACCTGCTCGAAGTGAAGCTGGCCGAACGTGGCGCCTGCATCCTCAACGAGGCTCCGGCGCCGGTCAGCGTGGCTGCCCTCGGCGACGTGCTGCAGCGGAAGTTCGGCGAGTTCAACCCCGAGGACGACAAGGTCACCCAGATCGAGCGCGCCCGGAAGATGCAGCGCTACCTGGCGCACAAGTATCACTACGCGGTGATGGCTCACGAGATGGGGCACTCGATGGGCCTGCGTCACAACTTCGTGAGCTCGTCCGACGCCTACGGCTACCGCCCGCAGTACTGGCAGCTTCGCACCAAGGACGGGCGGCGCCGGGAGGCTTGTACCGACCTGCGTACCCCCGAGGGCTGCGTCGGTCCGCGGTACTTCGACCCGATCGACGAAGAGCAGGCGGATCAGCTGATCCAGATGTTCATGCACTCCTCGGTGATGGACTATCCGGGCGAGCCGGCGCAGGAGCTCATCGGCCTCGGCATCTACGACTTCGCCGCGGTGCGCATGTTCTACGCCGACCTGACCTCGGTCCATACCGACCTGCAGTATCGGAAGGACACCCGGCGCGGCCGGCTCATGGAGGAGAAGCTCGACAACTTCGGCGGCATCCTCGGCTTCCGCTACGTCGTGCGCGAGGAGAACAACCGCGTCCTCCACTACAGTGAGCTGAACCGCGAGCTGGCGCTGATCCAGGACTGCAAGGCGATCGCCAGCCCCTCGCTCTTCAAGCCCGCGGCCTGGGACGAGGAGAAGCTCGGTCCTTGGGATCCTCTCGTCGACGGCCTGCTCGTGCAGATCGACGGCGTCTACACGCGCTGCAAGCAGCAGACGGTCGACTACATCCCCTGGAAGAACCTGCGGCTCTCCGACAACCCGTTGCTGCGCGACCGCACCGGTCCGACCCACGACAGCCGCAACCGCGTGCGCCTGCCCTACGGCTTCGCCACCGACCGCTGGGCCGACCTGGGCAACGTGGCCGTCTTCCGCCACGACAACGGCGCCGATCCCTACGAGCTCTTCGACTTCCTGATCACCCAGCAGGAGATCAACCACATCTTCGACAATTACCGGCGCAACCGCCTGACGTTCTCCGTCCGCGGCGCGACCTCGCGTACCATGGCGCGATACAACGAGAAGCTCCGCGACGCGGCCAAGGGCCTGGGGCTGGCGGCGAACATCTACCGCGACATCGCCCAGGTCAACGGCTGGGAGTTCGGCAACCTGTGGGCCTACATCGCCAACAAGCTCTACTCGCTGAACTCGATCGCATCGAGCGTGGCCTTCGACCACTTCACGCGGATGTTCCAGCGCCCGCAGCCGGGTCCGCACGCGCAGTGGTTCCGCGACCTCGACGAGTCGGGCGTGGTGCTGCGGTCGATGGACGACACCTACCTGCCCGAGGATCTGCCGACGCTGGTCACCGTTCCCAACGGCGCCACCGGGCGCTTCGGCAACGTCCACTTCGGCGGCAAGCCGATCCACAACGCCCTGGCGCAGGACCGCGGCGAATACAGCACCGACTACACGCTCAACGCGGGTTCGTACTACGACAAGGTCTACACGACGGTGCTGATGACGGAGTCGTACGACAACTTCATCAGCTCGAGCCGCAGCGACTTCATCGACACCCGCTACCGGGCGGTCTCCATGGCCGACCTCTACCCGGACGGCTTCCGCCGGTGGCTGGCGAACAACCTGACCGGGGACGAGTTCCTCAAGGGCACCCGGGTCATCCTGCCGGATGACCATGATCCGGCGGAACCGCCGCCCTCCGGCATCGGCTGGACCAGCTGGTACCCGGCCGAGGGCCCGAAGACCTGCTTCATCGGTCCGGACAACCTGCTGTGCACCACCGACACCGGCCCGAACACCTTCGTGCTCGAGTCGCAGACCGGCTGGGAGCAGCAGAAGTTCCTCATCGCCTGGACGATGATCTACCTGCCGGAGAACGCCAAGCAGCAGTGGATCAACATGATGCGGCTCTGGGAGCTCGGCGTGGACACCGACCCCCAGATCCCCGCGACTTCCCGGATCGAGTTCCACGATCCGGAGGGCCGCACCTACGTGGCGCGCACCTTCGGCAAGGAGGTCATTTTCGGCAAGGAGGTGCAGAAGGGCATCGCGGCCCGGGTCCTCGAGTACGCCAACGAGCTGCTCGCGAAGGCCTACGAGGTCGACGAGGTCGACGCGGACGGCGACGGCGTGGCCGACTGGTACCTGCCGCGCTACCGCGGGGACGGCACGCCCATCGTGAAGTTCGACCCGGGCGTCATCTGGTCCGATCCGAATACCGGCAGGGACGCTCCGCCGCCTGCCAACTGCAGCGAGACCGACAACTCGGGCTGCACCTGCGAGGCGAACCGCTACTGCGTGGCGCTGCGCAACTACACGGAGGTGCCCTACTTCCTGCGCGAGGTGCTCAACTTCTACCGCCTCGGCCGGCCGAGCATGAAGGGCATCTACTGATCGACGCCTCGTGACGAGTTCGGAGGCCCCGCCCCGCCGGCGGGGCCTCTTTCTTTTCCAGTTCGAATTGGCGAACCGAGGAAGCAGGCAGGGGCTCCATGATAAGCTGATCGCATGAATGCCTTTCAGAGCGCTTGTGACGACGTCGGTCTGATCGGCAGCCGTCTACGGGAAAGCCTCGCCGCGCAGGTCCAGGCCGCGCTGGTCGCGCGCCAGGCCCGGGACGTGATCCGGCTCACCGGCCCCACCGGCACCGGCAAGGAGCTGGTGGCCACCCTGCTGCACGAGGTTTCGCGGCGCGCCCTCGGCCGACGTGGCGTGCTCGTCCGGGTGAGCTGCAGCAACCTCTCGGGCGAGCTTTTCGAGAGCGTTCTCTTCGGCTACAAGCGCGGGGCATTCACCGGTGCCGACACGACGGCCCAGGGCCTGCTCGGCCAGGCGCGCAACGGCACCCTCGTCCTCGACGAGGTCCACAACCTCAGCTGGGAAGACCAGGGCAAGCTCCTTCGCCTGATGGGGGAACGAGAATACCGCCCGCTCGGGTCTACCATCGTGGAGCGCACCGACGCCGTGATCGTCCTCTCTTCCAACGTCGACCTGCTCGAGCTCGCCCGGCAGGGGAAGTTCCGCCGTGATCTTTTGGACCGCGCGCCGGCCAAGATCTCCCTCCCGCCGCTCTGGCAGCGTCGGGAGGATATCGGGCAGCTCGCGCAGGCCTTCGCCCGCGAGGCGGCCGAGCAGCGAGGCTGGACGGGATTCGAGGGCTTTACGCGGAGGGCGCTTGCCGATATCGAAGGCGCCGTGGTGGAGAAGCGCGAGGAATCGGTCCGCCGGCTGCGGGAGTTCGTTCGCGACCTCGTATTCGAGCTGGAAGCCCCCGTGGATGCGATCGAGTCCGCGGCCATCGGCCCCCACCTCATGTCCTTCTTCCAGCTCGAATCGCTCGACCGCGATCGCTGGGATCGCGAGGCGATCGACGCCGACTTCGATCGGCTGGTGGAGAGAAGGACCGCCGAGCAGCTCGCCGCCCTCCACGGAGTGCCGGAGCGTACCCTGATCAAGCTCGCGCAAATCCTGCGGGAGGTCTATGATTCGCTTCCGGAGGGATCGAATCCCGTGCCGGGAAGCTACCGCAACCTCGTCGCCCGCATGAACCTGGCGACGAAGGCCGCTCTCTGGCTGATGAGCGGTGCCCGGAATCAGGCGGAGTTCCGGCGCTTCTTCGGCACCAAACCCTACGAGATGCCGCCCAAGAGCGTGGCCTGGCAGATCTACCACGAGCTCTTCGGCGAAGGGGGGCGGGTGCGGAAATGAGTCGTCTTCTGCCCATCGCAACGGTCGAGACCGAGGTGGCGTACGACGCGCTCCTCGACTCCCTCTCGCTCGTGAGCCGGCTGATCCAGTCGCCCTGCACCATCGAGGAGCTGGCCAGCGAATTCCCCGATGGCCCGAGCACGGAGCAGCTCGAGCATCTCCTTGGCCGGCTCGTGCGCAGCGGAATCGTCAGGCAGGAGGGAAATCTCTACGACGTTGCGGCTCCCGTCGTCGTCGCCCATCGGCAGGGCGGCCAGCTCGATTTCCTGAGGGAAGTCTACGTCCCGGCCCTCCTCGGCCTGGTGGCCCAGGATTCCGAAGGGATGCTCCTGCCGATCCACCTCTCGCTGACCCAGGAGGAACAGGAAGGACTCCTCTCGCGCGAGGTATTGCCCCTTCTGCAGGAGTTCAGCCGGATCGCGGACGAGTCGGGAGAGTCGGGCCCCGACCGCTACGTCTTCGTGGCCGGGACCCCCGACGTCCCGCAAGATCGGACGGGCTTCGACCTGGCCATGGAGATCGTCCGCACCGCCGCCATGAACCGGGCCGATCCGAGCAGAAAGTCTCGTTCGCTCTTGACCTATTTCCAGACGCGACTCGCCAGCGCGGGTGAGATCCACCGCGCGATTCTGGAATTCGAATCGAGGATGGAGCCCCGTAGAGCCAGGCCGGCCGAGGCAAACTACGTTCTCCTCGTCGGCGCGGGGACGAAGGCTCGCAAAGGGACGTTCAAATGAAGGCGCGACTGCTCTCTCTCGTTCTCTTCTTTGCCCTGCTTTCGACGGCGATCCCCGCCTGGGCCGGTGGCATCATCATCATCGGCCGCGAACCCAAGCAGGCGACGATCGAGGCGACGTCGCAAACTCAGGCGGGAAAGGACGGCCAGGACTCCACCATGTGCGCGTCCTCCGTGGCCAACTTCGGTGGAGGACCTGCGTCGACGATCGTCGGAGCGCCCAAACCGCGGGTGGGTCCGGTGGACCCACCCGTCGACCCGATGGCCGACGCCACCGCCATCGTCATCGCCGACGATGAGTTCGGGGACGTGGGCTGCGGCGGAGCGCAGGCGGCCTCCGGTCCGGCGGGCGCCCTCCCGATGATCCTGGCCGGCCTCGCCCTCCTGCTGCGACGGCGTCGCTGATCGCCCCGTCGCCCGGGAATTTGCCGATACCGCCCGCGGCGGCCCTTCCGAGGGAGGGCGCCGCCGCGGGCATTTTGCTACCCTGCGTCCATGCGGCTCAAACTCGACTTCCCCATCCAGCTCCCCGTGGAGGAGGCCCGAAGACGCCTGCAGGCGCTCGGCGAGTATCTGTGGAACAAGCACAAGATCGCGGTGAAGTGGAACGGCGACCAGGCCGAGATCCGCGGTCGCTACCTCGTGGTCGACATCGAGGGGACGGTCACCCTGCGGGAAGGCTCGGTCTCCTTCGATGGCAAGGATCCCGGCCTGTTGTGGCGGTCCAAGGCCAAGGAGTACCTCTCCCACAAGTTGCGGACCTACCTCGATCCCACCACGCCCTTCGAGAGCCTGCCGAAAGCCTGAGGAGAAAGCGATGCGAATCCTGCACACGATGATCCGCGTCGGCGACCTGGAGCGGTCCCTGGACTTCTACACCCGCGTGCTGGGGATGCAGCTTCTGCGCAAGAAGGACTACCCCGAGGGACGATTCACCCTCGCCTTCGTGGGCTATGGCCCCGAGGAGACGCACCCCGCGATCGAGCTGACCTGGAACTGGGACACGCCTTCCTACGAGCTCGGCAACGGCTTCGGCCACATCGCCCTGGGCGTGGACGACATCTACGCCACTTGCGAGCGAATCCGCCAGGCGGGCGGAAAGATCGTCCGCGAACCGGGCCCCATGAAGCACGGCACCACGGTGATCGCCTTCGTGGAGGATCCCGACGGCTACCGCATCGAGCTCATCGAAAAGAAGACGCTCGGATGATGTCGACGAGCCGCCGCGGCGCCCCGACCGCGGTCGGGGTCACGGGGCCGGATAGGGCTCCGGAGGCGGCGGCTCGCCACCATTCCACGGCGAAGGAACCGGCTCGCCCTTCTCTTCGGCACGGCGCAGGGCGTCCCGTTCCACCTCGGAGGGCTCGATCATCCGCCGCGGAACGCCAGCCTGGAGCCGCCGGCCGGTGATGAGCCGCGCGCCGCGGCGGTAGGTCAGATAGGAGTAGAACCAGTCGGCCAGCACCAGCAGGCGGTTCCGAAAGCCGATCAGGTAGAAGACGTGGACGGCCACCCAGGTCAGCCAGGCGGGGAGGCCGTCGAAGCGGAGCCGACGGAGCTGGACCACGGCGCGGGATCGGCCCACCGTGGCCATCATCCCCCGGTCCCGGTAGCGGAACGGCAGCCGGCGCTCGCCCTGGATGCTGCGGACGATGTTGTACGCGACCGAGCGCCCTTGCTGCATGGCGACGGGGGCCAGGCCCGGTAGCGGCTCGCCGTCCGGCCCCCTGAAGCAGGCGATGTCGCCGATGGCGAAGACCTCCGGGTGGCCGGGGATGGAGCAGTCGGGCTCCACCACGATCCGGCCCTTGCGGTCCTTCTCCACGTCGAGGCGCTCGGCCAGGTTCTGCGGCTTGACGCCCGCCGTCCAGATCACGGTCCCCGCCTCGAGAAGTTCGTCGCCCACCCAGACCCCTCGCTCGTCGATGTGGCGAACCTTTGCGCCGAAGCGGATCTGGACGCCCATCTGCTCCAGCTGCCGACATGCCTGCGCGGCGAGCTGCGGGTCGAAGCCGAGGAGGCATCGATCCGCCGCCTCGAGCAGGAGGATCCTCGCCTCCTCGGGACGAGCCCGGCGAAAGTCGCGGGCGAGGACGAAGCGAGCGAGCTCGGCGAGGGCGCCTGCCATCTCGATGCCCGTCGGCCCGGCGCCGATGATCGCGAAGCTGAGCAGGCGCCGGCGCACGGCAGCGTTGGGCTCGCGCTCCGCTGCCTCGAAGGCGAGAAGGACCCGTCGGCGGATCTCCAGCGCGTCGTCGAGGTCCTTGAGGCCGGGTGCGTTCCGGCTCCACTCCGGGTGGCCGAAGTAGTTGGTCTTCGCGCCGGCCGCCAGCACCAGGTAGTCGTAGGCCAGAGCCTCGCCGCCCCGTAAGACCACGCGCCGGTCGTCGAGATCGACGTCGACCACCTCGTCGAGAAGGACGGAGACGTTGGGGTAGCGCCCGAGGATGCTCCGGATCGGTGTCGCGATCTCGGTGGTGGAGAGGCCCGACATGGCCACCTGGTACAGGAGCGGCTGGAAGAGGTGGTAGTTGCGCTGGTCGATCAGCGTGACGAGCACCTCGTCGTGTCCGGCCAGCTTCTTCGCCGCGGCCAGACCTCCGAAGCCTCCCCCCACGATGACCACGTGCTTCTGGCCTGGCTTGACCGGGGGAGAGAGGGGCTCGCGTCTGACGGGAAGGAGCGCCTCCCCATCCTGCTTCTCAGCCATGGTGCCGCTCCTCGGTGAAAGAGGGGTGGGGGACACCCTCGTCTTAAGAGCGTGGACGCGTCGCGGCAACCGAACACGCCGCGTTCACAGCGGGCAGGGGAGCAGGGCGGCTGCTTCCCGCTCACCCCAGCGGGGGCCCCATCAGGCGAGGTGCCGCCCCGCTCACTCCCAGGAGAATCCCAGGTTGGCGATGGGGATCGGCCAGAGATCCTTGGCGAAGAGGGGCTGGAGCCAACCGATTTCGGGGCTGATGACGAAGTGCGCCCCGGCCCTGATTCTCGCGCCCAGCGTGCCCCCCGCCAGCAGTCCCGAAGGGGGCCACGTGGCGGCGAGAGTCTGGGTCCAGTGAACCCGGGGGCCCACGGTGATCTCGTGCCCGCCGAAGCGGTAGCCGATCAGCAGAGGGAGTCGAGCGGATCCGACGACGTTTCCCGCGGAGGGGCCGGCGCCAATGGACGGCTCGAGTGCCACGTTCCAGCCCGACGCTGCGGATGGGGAGCGGACCAACGCCAACTTGGTGAGGACGGTGAGACCATCCGTTCCGCCGCTCAAGCCCACCTCCACGTGATCCGAGAGGCCGTGGTGCAGCCGTGCCTGTGCGGCCGGCACCAACGGCATGATCACGTCTCCGTCGATCACGCTTCCAGCGCCGACTGCGACGCTGAACCGGGATTGGTGCGCATCCAGCGTGCGTGCACTCGACTGATGGCCGGCGTGCTGACAGCCGGTCACCAGAACGGAGGTGGCCACCAGGGTGGACAGGAGAAAGCGCTGAGTCGCGCGGGCTGGGGACATCTGAGACCCTCCGGGTTTCGGGGAGGGGCCCGGCCGCCCAAGCTGCTGCCTCCGCAGCATCTCCGCAGCGGAAGTCTACGCGGGCAAAGGCGCCAGCGGGACCTTTCCTGGGCCGCCAGCACGCACACGGACGGGCGTCACCTGGACCTTGTCACGGGTGCCGGGGGACTCAGCCGAAGTGCACCGCCGAGAGGCGCACACCCATGAAGACGTCGTTGTAGGCGATCTGCCCGACGCTCTCACCCGCGGCGCCCGCGACGACCATGAGGGGCAGGAGGTGCTCCTCGCGCGGATGGCAGGCCCGCGCGGCGGGGGCGTCATCCCAGTCGGAGAGACGGCGGTCACGTTCCGCTGGGGCGCAGGTGAGGGTCTCGCGGAGCCAGCTGTCGAATGCGTCGGAGGTGGGGCCGGCGCCGGCCTGCATGAAGCCGCGCATGTTGTGGTAGCTCATCCCGCTGCCCACGATGAAGACGCCCTCATCCCGCAGGGGCGCGAGCGCCCGACCGAGCTTCAGGTGCTCGGCGGGATCGAGGCCCTTCACCAGGGACAACTGCACCACCGGGATGGTGGGCTCGGGGTAGGAGACCTTCAGCGGGACGAAGGTCCCGTGATCGAAGCCCCGCGTGGGGTCCTCGGCGGTGGAAAAGCCGGACTGGGCGAGCAGTCCGCGCACCCGGGCCGCGAGTGCGGGATCGCCGGGGGCCGGCCAAGTCAGCTGGTAGGCGGCGGGCGGGAAGCCGTAGTAGTCGAAGTAGAGCGCGGGCCGCTCGGCGGTCATCACCGTGGGCACCGCTTCCTCCCAGTGCGCGGAGATCACGAGAATCGCGCGGGGGGCGGTCTTCGGCACCTGCGGGACGCTCTTCAGATAGCGGATGAGCCCATCGAAGCCCTGGTTGAAGCCCAGATCCACGAACGGCCACGGGCCGCCGCCATGAGGCAGGAACACGGTGGGCATGCGCGCTCCGGTGGGGCGCGGCGTGGGACCCTGAGAAGAGGCGCGCTCCGTCGGCGCTCCGGCCACACCCTGCTGTGAGCCCAGCGCCAGGATCCCGGCGGCACCCACCACCCCTCCCACGATGGCCTTGCGACGGGAAAGGCCGGGGCCGTCAGAGGTGGAGGACCCGGGAGAGGGAACGGGGGGCGCGGAATGGGAGTCGGACACGGGGAGGCTCCTGGGGAAGTCGTTCTCTGAAGGCCTGCGATGGGCAGCGGGCGGAGTTCTAGTCGGGGCAACCTCCGTGTGCACGGTGGCCTCCACGTCCGCAGTGTTCGCACGTGTGGACAATTGCTGGCGGCTCAGGAACCGCCGACGCGAGAGGCAGACCGTCAGGGGCGTAGGTCGGGTGACGCCCCGGGCACCCATCCGTGCGGACCCAGGTGAGGCGCAGTGACGCTGGTGGCCCAGGCCTCAGCGTGTCGTCGCCGCCCGGTCCCGAGCGAGGATTGCCTCCAGCTCCGCTGCGATCGGCATCGGGGTGAAGAGCCCCACGTTGGCGCCCCCGGTATTGCCCCGTGGTGCCCGGCCCAGGAGAGAGCCGGGGACGGCAAGGATCAGGCGGGGAACCTGCCCCAGAACCTCCCGGACCGCCCGCCGTCGCCACGCGATCCTGAACATGCGCGCGTGCACCCGGAGATGAGGGAGCGCGTAGGCTTGGCTCAGCACATGCGCGCGTTCCAGCGCGCCCCAGGCCAGGTCCCATCTCCCGCCGGTCTCCGCAGAGCGGGCGTCATCCAGCGCCTCTTCGAAGTGCCGTTTCAGTTCGGGGGACATGGTGCATCTCCGGGTGGGGTGCGAAACACATCGCCGTGGAGGCGGGTCTCGAGCCCGGAGGCCATAGCGTCCACGCGCGCTCCATGCACGCGCGCCAAAAGGAAAGCCCCGGCTCCCTCCGAAGAGGAAGCCGGGGCCTGTGGCTAGGGTCAGACTTGAACTGACTACCTGCGGATTATGAGACCGCCGCTCTAACCAGGTGAGCTACCTAGCCGTGTGCATGGCTCCCGCCACGGGGCACGGCCCCGAAGCGGAGCGGCGCTATAGCAAGGCGCACGGAAGGGTGCAACGCGGATCGACGACTGTGCTACACGGGCCGCGTCATGCTCCGCATCCTGATCGTCGGCCTCCTGCTGCTGTCCACCCCGGCTCTCGCCCAGAACACCCAGTCCTTCCGTGAGGTGCGGAGCTCGTCGACGCCGGCGTGGCTCCCCCGGAGCGCCACCCTGGGCCTGGGCCTGGGGGCGGCCACCACCCTCTCCGCCGAGGGTCGACTGCAGTGGGATTTCACCATCGTGCAGCAGCGGGTCGATGCGCTCATCGCCTATGTGGGGGTCGGCGGAGGGCTCGGCTTGAGCCTTCCCTCGAATGTCGGCTTCAGCGGTCGCTTCCAGGCCTTGGAGACCCTCAACCGGGCCACGGCGCAGGTGGGCGTCGGCTACCGGGGTGACCGGGGAGACTGGAACTGGGGCTTCCAGGCGGGTGCCGGACCTCTGCTCTATGAAGCGAAGTACCGACCGGATCCGGACCTGGGGACCCTCTTCGGCGATGAGCAGCACGTGGTGGGGTGGGTCGAGGCACGCGCCCAGTTCGGCTACCGCTTCTCGCCAACGGTCGCCGGCGGCATCGCAATCTCCTTCGGCTCCGGCCTGGGACGGCCGCGCGCGGCCTACGCCTACGACTACCTGAGCGGCTGGATCTTCGGCATCTACGTCGACTGGCGCTGAGGGCTGGGCCCGTCCCCCACCTGGACATGAGCCTTTTCAAAGCCGACCGCCTTCTGGTAGCCGGGGAAGCGTGCGCCCCGCTCCCGCCGCTGATCTGTCCGCCCTCTGCGATCCGGTGGCGCCGGCGCAAGGGCATGCCCGGATGGGACGCGGAGCGCCCTGCCGGTGAGTGAGCTGCTCACCACCCTGGTCAGCCGCTTCCTGCGGGACCGCGAGGCGTTCATGCGGGACTGGAAGGACCCGGTCCTCCTCTTCCAGCCCCGGCCCCGGCCTCCCGGTGCCCCGGTCGCGGATCCCGAAGAGGACCGCTACCGCCTGCAGACCGCCAGCGGGGTGGGGGTGCCTTCCTTCGGCGGCAACGAGGCGCTGATCTTCCCGGTCCGCAAGGTGCGGGAGAACGCGTTCCCCCGGGGCATCACCGTGGGCCGGACCCGGAACAACGACGTGATCCTCGAGGACGCGTCGGTCTCCCGCTTCCACGCCTGGTTCGCGCGCGCCGAGAACGAGGGGCCGTGGCAGCTCTGTGATGCCGGGAGCCGCAACGGGACCTCGGTCGATGCCGCCCGCCTCGTTCCCCGCAAGCCCTGGAATCTGCGCGATGGCGCCCAGCTCGAGGTGGGGCGGATCCACCTCACCTTTCTTCTGCCCGAAGGGCTCTTCTCCCTCCTGCGTGGCCCGAGCCCGGGCGGTGGGGGTGCAGGCAGCCTTCACACTTCCGGGCGTGTTGCGTAGAGTTTTCCCCCATCCCCGGGTCCTGCTCGAGAGCCCGTGACCGGAGTCACCCGCTTGAATCTCCAGACCGAGGCGCACGGCCTCACGGACGTCGGCCGTAAGAGGCAGCACAACGAAGACGCCATGCTCGTGGATCACGAGCTGGGCCTGTATGTCGTCGCCGACGGCATGGGCGGGCATGCGGCCGGTGAGGTCGCCAGCCAGCGCGCCGCCGAGGTGGTGCGCGAGCAGCTGCGCGCCCACCGTTCCATCCTGGAGCAGCTGGGCACCCAGCCCACGCAGGAGAACCGGACCCAGGCGGCCCAGCTGGTCGAGGTCGCCATCCAGCGGGCCTGCGCCGACGTCTACCGGATGGCCGCCGCCGACGCCTCCAAGCGCGGCATGGGCACGACCTTCGTGTGCCTCGCGGTGGGGGGGAGCAAGGGCATCATCGGGCACGTGGGCGACAGCCGGGTCTACCTGGTGCGTGGAGGGCAGTGTCACCGCCTCACCGAGGACCACACCCTGGTGGCCGCCCAGCTCAAGGCGGGGACCATCACCAAGGAGCAGGCGCTCACCTCACAGTACCGCAACGTGATCACCCGAGCGGTGGGGATCCAGGAGAGCGTGCAGGTCGACACCCTGATCGTGGACCTGCTGCCCGGGGACACCTTCATCCTCTGCTCGGACGGTCTGCACGGCTACCTCGAGGACGAGGAGATTCCTCCGCTGGTGTCGGCGAACGCGCCCGAGACCCTGCCCAAGAACTTCATCGACATCGCCAACGAGCGCGGCGGCAAGGACAACATCACCGCGGTCATCGTGAAGGTGGCCGGGGAGGGTGCGGCGGCCGAGGAGTCGGTCGAGGCCCAGAACCGCATGGAGGCGCTGCGGAAGATCCCGCTCTTCCGCCACCTCACCTACAAGGAGCAGACCGCGGTCCTCTCCATTGCCACCACCCGGACCTATCCAGCGGGCCGGGACATCGTGGTGGAGAACCAGCCCGGTGAGGAGCTCTTCGTGGTGATCCGCGGGCGGGTGGTCATCGAGAAGAACGGCGTGGAGATCGCCGAGCTCGGGGCCGGTGGCCACTTCGGCGAGATGGGACTCATCGACAACGCACCGCGATCGGCGACGGTGCGCTCGTTGGATCCCACCCGGGTCATGGTGATCTCCCGCGCGGACCTGATGGGCCTCATGAAGCGCGAATCGATCCTCGCGGTGAAGATGCTCTGGTCCTTCGTGCAGGTGCTCGGCGACCGCCTGCGCGCGACCAACTCGGAGCTGAGCGAGGCGCGGCAGGAGCTGGCGGTCGCGCAGGCCGTCCAGCCGTTCGCAGAAGAGTGAGCGGGCGCGCGCTGCGGTCCGGTCCGCGTCAACAGTCTCAAGGTGGAGGAGGGCAGCCACACAAGGCGCCCTGCTCCAGGAGGAGGAGTGTCCTGGTGTCTCGTCTGTTGATGGTGCTGGCGCTCCTGGGCGCGTCCTCGGCGTGGGCGAGTCTGCCCGACGTCCACGGTGGCAGCGCGCGCTCGGCCGGAATGGTCGGCACCGGCGTGGCCTCCGCCAATGACGGCACCGCGGCGTACTACAACCCCGCCATGCTGGCCTTCCGGCGCTCGGCGGTCCTGAGCGTGGAGGTCGCAACCGGATCCTCGTCGGCGGACGTCCGCTCCCTGGAGGTCGGCCGGACGGTGGATGACACCTACCAGCAGTCGCCCGCGTACATGGGTGGCGGCCTGGGGCTGGTCCTGCCCTTCGGTGGCAAGCTGCGGGATTACCTGACCTTCGGCCTCGACTTCTACACCCCGGCCGCGGGCCTGCTGCGCGCGCGCTCGCCGGACCCGAGTCAGCCCTATCTCTACATGCACCACAACACCGCGAACCGGCTGATCGCGGCGGCGTCGCTGGGCATCCGGGTGGCCGACACGGTGGCCGTGGGGCTGGGCGCCCTCATGCTGGCGGATCTCGATGGCGCGGGAGCGTCGGTGACCCTCGACGCGCTCAACCGCAGCCTGTCGTTCCGGGACATCGACTCGGGGCTCTACACCAAGTTCGCGCCCATCATCGGCCTCTCGTACGAGGCCACGCCGGGGCTGATGATCGGCCTGTCCTACCGCGGCGAGCTGGACAACCTGAACCACATCCCCGCCAACATCCACCTGGGCGAGCTGGCCGTCATCGGGATGGATATCAGCATGCGCAATCACTACACGCCGCACACCCTCTCGGCGGGCGTGTCCTACGCGATTGACCCCGGCTGGACGGTGGTGGGAGAGGCCATCTATGGCATGTGGAGTCGCGCGCCCACGCCGTACACCACCATCGTGGTGGACGTGAGCGGGGACCTGCTCGACAGCATCGGGTTGGGCGCGTTGCTCGACATGGAGGCCCGTAGCCTCAATCCCCGCTTCAAGGACAACCTGAGTCTGAAGCTGGCGACCGAGGGCCAGGTGTCGGAGTGGCTGGTGCTCCGCTTCGGCGCAGGGTACCGGCCCACCCCGGTGCCGCAGCAGAACACCCTCGAGACCGAGTCCTTCCCCACCAACATCCTCGACAACGACACGCTGCAGTTCTCCGCGGGTGTGGGCTTCCGCTTCCAGGACCCCATCGGCGCGCTGGAGCTGCCGCTGCAATTCGACATCGGAGCACACCTCTCCACGCTCCTGCCGCGCGAGGCCTACAAGGGCCCCACCGACTCCAATCCCTCCTACCGCTACTCGGGGATCGCCGGCGGGGCGCGCTTCGCCCTGCGCTACGACTACTGAGGCCCCGGCAGCGGTCTCCCGCGGGAGGTGTCTGAACCCGGGCGTCCGTCGCCGTCGAGCGCTCCGCTTCTTCTCCCCTGAGAAGGTGGAGGCGGCTGAAGGGTTCTGCTGAACGACGGCTGCGGAAGCTGGCGAGGGACCTGGGGGTTGTCGTGGCCGCGCATCCGGGGTTCGCTGCGGACAGGTGGCGTCCCGACGCTTTCTCCTGAGGGAAGCGGCGCGACGAACCCCAGACGGCCAGGGGCCGGAGGACGGACAGGACCGATGCGCGGTCGCAAGGCAGCTCTGGTGGTGCTGGTGGCGCTCCTGCTGACGGCGGGCGTGTGGCGCCTTTGGTCGGCCCCCGCGTCCCCTGTCGCACCGGAACCCGTTCCCTCCGTTCAACTCACCGAGGACTTCACCGAGGTGGAGGTCCGCGCCGCCCCCGGGCAGAGCGGGCTCACCCTCCGCGGCCGGGTCGAGGATTCACGGGGCACGCCGATAGCGGGCGCCGAGGTCCACCTGGTCGCCGCCCTGCAACCCCGCCTGGGCGTCCTCCAGTGCCCCTGGAAGGAAGCGAAGCTGCTGGGGTGTGACGCCGCGGAGACGGTGGAGGCGGTCCGGGGACTCCTGGAGAGAAAGCAGGGACTGCTCCACCCGGCGCTGACGGTCCGGACGGACGCCGAGGGCGCCTTCGTCTTCGAGGGGCTCTCCGGGGTCTCGTTCACGGTGTGGGCGACCTCCTCCGGCTTCGGCCCGGCACTGGTGGACCGCGCCGCACCGGGGGATGCGGTGACCCTGGTCCTTCCCGAGCCCCGTGCCCTGAGCGGCCGGGTCCTGGAACCCTCCGGCCGGGGGCGCGCTGGCGTGCAGGTGTGGGCGGTCAGCCGCAAGCTCTCCATCGGGCAGGCGACGGTGAGCGGGGCGGGGGGAGACTTCCGCTTCGAGGGACTCGGCGAGGGGCCGTTCTATGTCATGGCCTCTGCCGAAGGGTTGATGCCCGCGGTGGCGCTCTCGGCAACCCCGGAAGGTGCGCCGGTGGAGCTGCGCCTCCAGGCCCCCCAGGCGCTCAACGTCCGGGTCTTCCACCAGGGGGAGCCGGCGGCCGCCACGGTGCTGCTGGAAGGCTTCCACCTCCGCCGCGCGCTGGAGATCGATGCGTCGGGGCAGGGGCGCTTCACCCTGCTCGAGGCGCGCGAGGCGGTGGTGCGGGCCGCTTCCGGGACCCTGGCCAGTGAGCGGGTGCTCGTGCAGCTGCGTGGAGGCGAAACCTCCGCGGAGTTGCACCTCATCGAGGGCGGGACGCTGTGGGTCACGGCGACGGACACCGGGGGGCAGCCCATCCCCGAAGTCGAGCTCTCCCTGCACCAGAGCGGAACCGGGCTGCTGCAGGAGTCCACCGCGGAGCGGGGAGAGGGCGTGAGTTTCGGTCCCATCGCCCCGGGTGAGTACTGGCTCGCGGCGTCGGCCTCCGGGTTCGAGCGACAGTTCCTCCCCATCCGCATCGAGCCCGGGGAGAAGCAGCTCGCTCTCGAGCTGGAGCGCGGCACCGTCATCGCGGGGCGGGTGGTCGACATCTACGGACGCGGCGCCGCGGGCGTCTCGGTCCTGGCGCAGCCCATCGGCGAGTCCACCCTGGCCGACGCGTCGGGTGCCTTCTCCATCACGGTCCCCTCCGCGGGACAGTACACCCTCGCGGCGCACCATTCGGACTGGGGTGGGGTGGAGCGGGTGGTGCAGGCGCCGGTGGAGGACGTCCAGCTCTCCCTGGAGCCGGGCGCGTCCATCCGGGTGCAGGTGGAACGCGATGGTCGACCCGTCGAAGGCGCGAGCGTGCGCGCTTGGGCCGACCCCCAGACGGTCTTCACAAGTGACGCGCTCTCGGGCCCCGACGGTGTGGTGTGGATGCGGGGCATGGAGCCCGGCACCTACAGCCTGTTCGCCACCCATCCGGATCATCTCCAGAGCGTGAACGTCGTGGTGCCCCTGGGGGAGGGGGAGGAGCGGCAGGTCACCGCGCAGCTCCGTGTGGGCGCCGGGGTCAGCGGCGTGGTGGTCGATCAGGACGGCCGGCCGGTGCCCGACGTCGCGGTCTTCGCGAGCGGCGGGAATCACCAGAGCCGGTCCGACGCAGATGGGCAGTTCAGGATCGGGGGCTTCGAAGAGGGGCGCCCCATCCACCTGTACGTGCACCACCCGGACTACGATCTGACGACCCGTCCCACGGCGTCGGCAGGTCAGGAGGAGCCCGTCCGGCTCGTGGTCACGGCGCGCGCCAACTATCGCGGTCGCGTGGTGTCCGGAGCCGGAGAGCGGCTGACCCACTTCACGCTGGATGGGCAGCGCTTCTCGCACCCGGATGGGCATTTCGAGGTGAAGCTCAAGGCCCTGGGGGAGCCTGAATCCCGCCGGGTGCTGGTCACGGTGGAGGCGCCGGGACACCAGACGCTGGTGAAGGAGGCTCCCGCCGATCAGCGTGAGCTCGGGACCCTGGTGCTCGAGATCGCGCCGAAGTTGAAGGGGCGGGTGATCGATGCCTCCGGCAGCCCGGTCGGAGGGGCGGTGGTGAGCTGCCGGGAATGCCGGGCGCAGGTGCTGACCGACGTGGACGGCCGCTTCGAACTCGAGGTGCCGGAGGTCCAGGAGACGCTGCACCTCACCGCGAACAAGGGGCGACAGAGTGCGGAACGCGAAGCCGCGATCGGCAGCGGGCCGGTGGAGTTGACCCTCGCGGGTTCGGCGGTCCTGGAAGGCACGCTCCTCGATGCCAAGGGCCTGCCCGTCCCAGGCGCCGTGGTCGCCATTGCCGGAGGGGGAGGGGACACACAGATGCGTGTCACCGGTGAGGGAGGGCGCTTCACCCACCAGGCCACCCCGGCGGTCCTGCGCATCGCGTGGGGGCACACCGCTGAGGACACCCCGCCCATGCAGGTGGTCCGTCTGCCGGAGGAGGGATTGCAGCTCACCCTGGGACGCGCGCCCGGGACCTCGCGGCTGTCGGTGGAGGCGCGAGCGGTCCCCGGCTGGATGATCGCCCTGGTGCGCGGGTCACTTCCCGCGGACGGATCGGTCCTGGAGTGGGTGATGCGCGCCGAGTGGGCCCGGCTCGCCCAGCGCCTTCGCAGTGGGGAGACCGTGTTCGACGGCGTTCCTCCGGGGCAGTACACGCTGGTCTACGGACCTGCCTACAGCAACCAACGTGAGGATCTGCAGATCCGCAGCATCACCCTCCGCGGCGACACCCACATCGCATTCGAGCCGAGCGGGGCCGGCCCCGTCCGCGGTGGTCTCTGACGCCCCCTCGGACATTGCCTGCCCGGGCACCGCCGCTTAAAGGTTCGCCATGGTTCAGGGAGCGCTGAAGGGCAGACGGGTGGTGGTGGGCGTGGGCGGCGGGATCGCGGCCTACAAGTCCTGCGAGCTGGTGCGCGCGCTTCAGCGGGAGGGCGCCGAGGTGCGGGTGATGCTCACCGAAGCCGCGCAGGCCTTCGTCACGCCGCTGACCTTTCAGGCCCTCTCCGGACATCCTCCACTCACCCACGCCTACGACCCCGAACAGGAAGCCGGGTTCGGCCACATCGATCTCGCGCGCTGGGCGGAGCTCATCGTCATTGCGCCGGCCACAGCGAACCTGATCGGGCGACTGCGGATGGGGTTGGCCGATGACGCGGTGACCACCGTGGTGCTCGCCTCGCGGGCGCGCGTGGTGTTGGCGCCGGCGATGAACACGGTGATGTACGAGAACGCCCGGACCCAGGAGAACCTGGCCACCCTCGCCGCCGATCCGCGCTTCACCCGGGTGGAACCGGAGGCCGGATTGCTGGCGTGCGGGGAGATCGGCGCGGGCCGGCTCGCGGCGATTCCCGAAATCGTGAGCGCGGTCGCCCGGCAGTTCGGACCGCGGCCGTTGGAGGGGCGCCGGGTGCTCATCACCGCCGGCCCCACGCGCGAGCACCTGGACCCGGTGCGCTTCCTCTCCAATCCCTCCACCGGCCGCATGGGGTTGGCGATGGCGAGCGCCGCACAGGCCCTGGGTGCGGAGGTGACGGTGGTGCTGGGCCCGGTTGCCGGGTCACCTCCGGGGGGGCTGGACATCATCCCCATCACCACCGCCGAGGAGCTCGCCGAAGCGGTGCTCGCCCGGGTCGGGGAGGTCGACTACTTCGTCTCGACCGCAGCGGTCAGTGATTGGCGACCGGCCACCCGGGCGGCCCAGAAGCGCAAGAAGGTGGCCGGGGAGAAGGGGGAGACGCTGGAGTTGGTCCGCACCCCGGATGTGCTGCTGATGGCCTCGGAGCAGGTCCACCGCAACGCGCGGCGTCCCGTGCTGGTGGGGTTTGCCGCGGAGACCGAGCGGGTCCTCGAGTACGCCCGCGAGAAGCTTCAGTCCAAGCGGCTCGACGCCATTGTCGCCAATGACGTCTCGGGTCCGGACGCTGGGTTCGCCGCTCCCGGCAACCGCGTGTGGCTGCTCACCTCAGATGAGACCTCCGAGCCCATCGAAGGTTCGAAGGAGGCCGTGGCCGCCCGGTTGTGGGAGGCGCTTGCCCGGCTGCCGCCGCCGGCACAAGGCTGAGTTTCCCCTCGATCCCGGCGCGCCGAGATGGGACGCTCCGGGCTCCTCCCGGTCCGCCGCGCCCCGCTCCATGATGCGGGGCGTCGCGCCATGTCCTCGTCACTCTCAGGTCGTCGATCCCGCCTTGAGCCAGTCCGAAGCCCAGCTCCTCCACTCGGTCCTGGAAGACCTGCAGCGCCACCTGCACTGGCAGGTGCAGCAGCTGGGGCCCGAGCTGTTGCTGGACAGCGATCACCTGAAGGCGGTCCGTGCCCTGGCGCTCCAGGCGCGGGCCGGGGCCGCTGCCGGTGACGCGCCCGCACGGAGTCCGGCTGCGGGGGGAGGTGGACTGGGCGCGTTGCGGGAGCGGCTGCGCCAGCGTGCGACAGGGGATGCGCGGCACGGCAGCGCCCCCGCGAAGGAGCCGCCCGCTCGTCAGTCTCCCGAGATCCCTGCGGCCGGTGTGGCGCTGATGGAGCCGAGGGGTGGGGTTGCACCTGCAACCCATCCGGGCGCCCCGCTGGAGCCCGGGGCCGCGGGGACGCTCAGCGAACTGCGCACCGCGCTGCTGGGTTGTCAGCGCTGTCGCCTGTGCGAGAGCCGCACCCAGGTGGTCTTCGGTACCGGCAATCCCAACGCCGAGCTGGTTTTCGTGGGGGAGGCGCCGGGGGCCGAGGAGGATCGCCAGGGCACGCCCTTCGTCGGCGAGTCCGGCCAGCTCCTCACCCGCATGATCGAGGCGATGGGCTACTCGCGGGACGAGGTCTACATCTGCAACGTCATCAAGTGCCGGCCCCCGAACAACCGGAATCCGGGGCCTGACGAGCTCGCGCAGTGTGAGCCCTTCCTGCGCCAGCAGCTCTCCCTGCTCAAGCCCAGGGCGATGGTGGCCCTGGGCAAGTTCGCGGCGCAGGCGCTGCTGCGGGAGAGCACGCCCATCTCTGCATTGCGCGGGATCTGGCGCGAGTACGAGGGCATCCCGCTGATGCCGACCTACCATCCGGCCTACCTGCTCCGTCAGCCGAACGAGAAGCGGAAGGTCTGGAACGATCTGCAGGAGGTCATGCGGCGGCTGGGCAAGTCGCCGCGTTGACCGGCACCGAACGAGGAGGTGGATGACGTGAAGGGGACGCTGGAGCAGCGCACGCTCAAGAGCCGGATCCTGGAAGGCAACCCACTGGGCGATCCCAGCGAGCGGATCCTGCGCCTCTACCTGCCGCCCGGCTACCGCGACGCCGGCCCCCTTCCGGTGGTGTACTTCCTCCACGCCTACGGGAACTCGGGGGGGAGCTGGTTCAACGCCAGCGGCTTCGGTCCTTCGGTGCCGGAGCGCATCGACGATCTGATCTCCGAGGGCACCATCCCTCCCTGCATCGCGGTCTTCGTGGATGGCTGGACCTCGGTGGGCGGCAGCCAGTGGGTCAACAGTGACGCGCTGGGACGCTACCGGGACCACGTGGTGCGGGAGGTGGTGCGCGAGGTGGATCGCACCCTGCCCACGCGTGCGGAGGCCTCGGGTCGGGCGGTGATCGGCCACAGCTCCGGTGGTTACGGCGCGCTGATCATGGGCCGCTTCCACCCGGAGGTCTTTGGACACCTGGCCTCCCACTCGGGCGATGCCTACTTCGAGTACTGCTACCTGCCGAGCCTGCCGGTCGCCGCCGGGGCCTTCCTCAAGGCCGGAGGGGTGGAGCCCTGGTACCAGGGTTTCCGCGAGCGGGCCCGCCACCGCAAGCTGCTCCGCGAGGACCACGAGGTGGTCAGCATGCTGGCCATGGCCATGGCCTACAGCCCCCGGAAGGGCGAACCCTTCAACGCGGAGCTCCCCTTCGAGCTGGAGACCGGCCGGATGCGCATGGACGTGTGGTCCCGCTGGCTGGTCAATGATCCGGTGCGCTTCGTTCCCAAGTACGTGGACGTGTTCCGGCGCCTGAAGACGGTGTTCCTGGACTGCGGCACCCGCGACGAGGCGAACCTGCGGTGGGGCACGCGGATGCTCGCCGAGGATCTCCGTGCCGGGGGCGCCGAGGTCTTCCACGAAGAGCACGAGGACGGGCACACCGGTATCGCCTACCGCTACGAGCGCAGCCTGGCGGTCCTGGTCCCACGGATGGTGGCGTCCTCCGGCGACGGAGAGGCGGAAGCGTCGGACGCCGGCGGATCGGACCCGAGCGAGGAACCGGAAGGTGAGGCGTAGGCGCCCGGTTGCCTGGAGGGCAGCCGGAACGCGAGGAGGCGGCGGCTGCGCCGACACCGGGGCGGCCGTTAAGCTCCTTCCTTCCCGTTCATCATGAAGCCCCTCTTCCACATCAAGCCGCCGAGCCGGCACCGTCGTTCGCGCCGCTGGTTGCTGGTGCCCCTGCTGCTGTTGGTGGGCCTGGGGTTCGGCATCCGCGCCCTGAACGCCACCGAGACCCTCCCTCCCTTCGAAGGCACGTTGGAGCCGTTCCCGGTGGTGGAACCGGTGGCGGGGGTGGAGGCCTGCTGGATCGAAACCGGCGCGTTCCCGTTGATGGACGCGACCGCCTCCTCGCTGGTGATCCGCCATCCCCAGGGGATCCTTCTGGTGGACGCCGGGACCAGCCTGAAGATCGACGCGGAGATGGAGCCCTACCGGGGCTTGCAGAAGTTCTTCATGCGGGTGGGACCGGGAAGCCTGCGCGCCGAGGTCCCGGTGACCGCCCATCTGGAGGCGCTGGGCGTGGAGCCCTCGGAGCTGACCGCGGTGATCGTCTCCCACGCCCACATCGACCATGTGGGAGGACTGCGCGAGCTTCCCGCCTCGGTCCCGGTATGGGCGCCCGCGGAGGAGCTGACCTTCGCCCGCAGGGAGGGTGGGGCGTCCGCCCCCTCCTTCCACGTGGTGCGCGAGCACGCGAAACTCCTCACGGAGCGTGGGCAGGCGCTGGAGTTGGTCGAGACTGAAACCGGTCCGTTCGAGCGGGTGGCGGATGTCTTCGGGGACGGGACCGTGCAGGTGGTCTCCACCTTCGGCCACACGCCGGGAAGCATCGGCATCTACGTCGTCCTGCCGGATGGCCGCCGTCTCTTCTTCGCAGGCGACACCATCAATCGGGTGAGGGAACTCTCACCTCCCCAGTCCAAGACCCGCGCGATGGCGGTTGCGGACGTGGACCCGGAGCGCGCGCACGCGGTCGTTCGCCGTTTGGCGCGGCTCAAGGAGCTGGACCCGACGCTGGAGTGGCTCCCGGGTCACGAGCGCTCGGCGTGGTCACGCGCTTTCGGAACGCCCGGCACGTGCATCGGGGCCGGGGACACCGCGGCCTCGCGCTGAGGCGCGCAGGCACCCTCGGACAGGGTGAGCTCCGCGGCACCGGCTCAGTGAAGCGTCGGCTTGGGCGGAATGGAGCGCGAGCGCCAGGAGGACTCCTCGTCGTCCTCGGCTTCCTCACCCGCGTCGGAACGCCCCCGGAGCATCCCGGAGTCATCCGGATCGTCCACATCCGAGAGGTCACGCGGGGAGAGCAGGTCCTCGCGATAGGCCACGTGGCGGAGCCGTTCGAGCGCCTCCTCCTGCGCACGGAGTTCGGCTTCCAGGACCCGACGCGCGGCCTCTTCGGCGGCTTCCTGCGCCTCCATCTGCGCCAGACGCAACGCGTACTGCTTGCGGCGCCGCGTCCACCCCCAGACGGTCAGCAGGGCCGCGAACCCGAGGACGAGCGTGGTCACCGAGGTGACCGGGAGCCAGCCGTACTGTCCTGCCAAGCCCTCTCTCCACGCCTTCTCCTCACTGCCGAGGGTGCGGGAGAAGGCTTTGGCGAAGGCGAGTTCGAAGTTGTCTCCGGCCTGCACCGCATCCACCAGCCGCGCCATGCCGGAGGTGCCGTGGCGATCATGAAGCCAGCCGACGAAGGCCGCGCTCTGGGCGTAGGCGAGCTGCACCTCGGACGGATGATCAGGCCAGCCATGGGCGAGATCCTCCAGCTCGAGGATGCGGTCGGCGCGCACCGCATGGAAGAGGGTGGTGTAGCGCTGGGGATCGAAGCGGCTCCCGGTGAGGTGCACCGCCATGCCCTCCTGAAACCAGCGGGGCCAATCCGTTCCCAGACGTCCCAGCGCCACGTGGGCGAGCTCGTGCCACAGGGTATCGACCCCTTCAGGGCCCGAGAGGGTGGAGGCATCCAGCAGGATGATGTTGTGGGCGGGGTAGGCGATGGCCACCGCCCAGCTCGGAGGGGTGCCGCCGGGAAGCGCGAGCGCGGACATCTCGGCGTGATCGGCACCCAGGCGGACCTCGGTCACTCCGGACCAATCGCGCCCGAGGAAGCTGCGCAGTCCGTCGCGCGCCCGCTCGATCCGCTCGGCGAGGTGTTCGGCGGCGAGGGCGGAGCGGCGGGTGTAGCGGATCCGGAAGCGTTCGGTCTCGAGGGTCCCGGTCACCAGGTCGGGAACCTCACTCGGGATCAGGGGCGGCGTGAGGACCGGCGCGTGCCCGCCGCGGTTCCCGAGCCGGGCGTCCGCTTCGGGTGGCTCCGAAGCGCCAACAGCGCCCCCCGCGGATCGGGGCGCATTCCCTGAGGGAGACATGGGGGACGTTGACCCGAGCAGGGAGGGCGACCCGGATGGACCGGACGACGCTGCGCCGCTCCCGGAGGCGGTTGGGTCGACTTCCACGGACTGCGCCATCGCCCGGGGCCCCACGAGGAGGCTCAGTGCAAGCGCGAAGATGAGGGCAGGGCGTCTCAAGACTCCGGGAGCTTAACCGTGGACTCTGACGACGCCATCGCATCGCACCGGGGTTTCCCGGAAGGGCTCAGCCTGGGACGATGCGGCTTCATGCGCAGTGCAGGGATCCAGAGAGCCGGGAAGCAGGGTCGGCCGGGTGGCAGGGCCACCGCACGCATCCCCCGCGCGCCCGGTGGGATGGCATCCGTCGTGGCTTTGGAGCTGAACCGATGAGGCACCCCTCCGCGTTCAGCCTCCGCTCCGACGCCCCCGCGCCGACCCTCCTGATCCGGCTGATGGTGGGGGGCGTGTTCCTCTCGGAGGGAATCCAGAAGTTCCTCGAGCCGGCATCCCGCGGAGCCGGCCGGTTCGTGAAGATCGGTCTGCCCGCTGCCGAGTTCCTGGGGCCGCTGGTCGGTGCCACGGAGGTGCTCTGCGGGTCGCTGGTGCTCTTCGGGCTCCTGACCCGGATTGCGGTGCTCCCCCTCATCGCGACGATGGTGGTCGCCATCGCCACCACCAAGCTTCCGATCCTCCTGGGCAGATCGATCTTCGGTCTTCAGCTGAGGGAGCTGTCGTCGTACGGCTTCTGGAGCATGGCCCACGAGGCGCGGACCGACGTGGCGATGCTGCTGGGGTCGCTCTTTCTCCTCCTCGTCGGGGCCGGCCCTCTGGCCCTGGATGCGGTCCTCATCCGACGGAGGCGGTGATCGAGACCCACGGGAAGAGGGAAGGAGACCCCGAGGCCCCTTCAATGAAGCGCGTCGTCGGCCTCTGGGGCGCCGTGTGGATGGGGCTCGGGTCGATCCTGGGGACCGGCGTGTTCGTCAGTCTCGGGATCGCGACCGGGATCATCGGTGCGGGCGTCGTCCTCGCAGTGGCGCTTGCCGCGATGGTCGCCACGTTCAACGGTCTCTCGAGTGCACAGCTGGCTGCGGCCCATCCCGTCAGCGGTGGCACCTACGCGTACGGCCACCGCTTCGTCCATCCGGTCGCGGGGTTCACCGCGGGCTGGATGTTCCTGGTGGCCAAGAGCGCCTCGGCCGCCAGTGCGGCACTCGGGTGCGCGGGGTACCTGCTCCACACCCTCGGGATGGGCGGCGACGTGGCCGCCCGGGTCGGGGTCGCGCTGGCCCTCGCCCTGGCGCTCACAGTCCTGGTCGCGGGCGGGTTGCGGAGGTCCAGTGGCGCGAACGTCGTCATCGTCTCGCTGACCCTGCTCTCCCTCGCCGGGTTCGTGGTGTCCGGCTGGATGACGGTGGAGCCACAGCGGATCGCGGAGCGCGTCGGCCCGACGGCCTGGGCCGGTGCACCCGGGTTGCCGAGCTCGCTCTTCCAGGCGACGGCGTTGCTGTTCGTCGCCTACACCGGCTATGGGCGCATCGCGACCCTCGGGGAGGAGGTGCGGGAGCCATCGAGGACCATCCCCCAGGCCATCATCACGACCCTCGCGGTGTCGATGGTGCTGTACGTGGCGGTGGCGGCAACGGCCGTCGCGGCAGCAGGTCCCGAGAGGTTCGCTGCCTCGACCCATGAGGCTGCAGCGCCCCTCGAGGTGATTGCCCGCGGGTTCCGCCATCCCGGGATGGCGTGGTGGGTTGCCATCGGCGCCATCACCGCGATGGCCGGCGTGCTGCTGAACCTGCTGCTCGGCCTGAGTCGGGTGCTGCTGGCCATGGCCCGGCGTGGGGAGATGCCGGTCTGGCTCGGTCGGATCGATGCGCGCACCCACGGCCCGACGCGCGCGGTGTGGACCATGGGAGGGGTGACCGCGGCGCTCGTGCTGCTCGGCGATCTCCGGGCGACCTGGTCCCTCAGCGCCCTCACCGTCCTCGTCTACTACGGGCTCACCAACCTGGCGGCGCTGCGACTTCCTCCGCAAGCGAGGCGCTACCCACGGTGGATCGCCTGGGCCGGAGTGGTGAGTTGTTTCGGCCTCGTGTTCTTCATCGGGTGGCAGGTCTGGATCGCAGGCCTCGGGCTGCTCGGACTCGGCTTCCTGCTTCGCGGGCTTGGACGATCACGAAGTGCGGGCTGAACCCCTACGCGACTTCCGGTCGTCCACGATCGCGCGCATCCCCGGATCAGCCGGGACCTTCACGCGGGCCCGCCGAGTCGGTTTGCGACCTCGGCCGCCGAGATCCCCTCCACCTTGAGGTGCTTGCGGCGGGAGCTGTCGCCGGAGACCAGGCTCACCCGTCGCCGGGGAATCTCCAGCAGATCGGCGATCAGCTCGAGGAGTGCGCGATTGGCTGCCCCATCCACCGGGGGCGCGGCGAGCTGGATCTTGAGCAGCCCGTCATGCTCGCCGATGACGCGGCTCCGGGAAGCGCGGGGCTGCACCAGGATCCGCAGCCCTGCGTCCCCGTCGTTGAGCCTCTCGACCCAGGGCGGCAGTCCGTCACTCACGATGCGATGCAGAGCAAGGCGTCACTCACCGCCGCGGGCGGCGCGGGCGTTCGAGGGCGGGAAGAAGGCGAGCTTGCTGCGCTCCTCGGCCGGCTCCTGCGCGTTGGCCTCCTGGAAGGACTCGAGGAGGCGGCGGTGACTCTCCACGATGGCGTGGACCTGCGCTTCGAACTGCGAGCGCTGCCGCTTGAGCTCCTGGATGTCCTCCATCACCGAGCCCAGGCGATCCTGCGCGCCCTTCACGATGCGCTCGGCCTGCAGCTCCGCTTCTGCGAGGACGATGTCCGCTTCCTTCTTGGCCGCCGCGCGCAGGTCCTCGCTGATGCGCTGAGCGGTGATCATCGTCTCCTGCAGCGTGCGCTCGCGCTCCTGAAGCTGCTCGAGCTGCAACTGCTGGCGCTTGAGGTCTTCCTTCAACGCGATGTTCTCGCGGACGACGTCTTCGAACTCGGCGGCCAGAAGCTCCTGGAAGGCCTCCACCTCACGACGCGAGAGGCCGCGGAAGGCAGGGGAGAAACGCTTCTGTCGGATGTCCAGTGGGGTCAGCTTCATGGTTGCGCTCCAGTATAGGTCTCAACGACCGCCGAGCTCACGGGCCCGCCGGGTGGCGGCCTCGACCGCATCCATCAGGGTGGTGCGGAGGCCGCCTGCCTCCAGGGTGTGCAGGCCGGCGATCGCGGTGCCTCCCGGCGAGGTGACCTGGTCGCGCAGGGCGGCGGGATGGGCGCCGGTCTCGATGAGCAGCCGCGCACTGCCGAGCACGGTCTGCGCCGCGAGCTCCAGCGCCACGTAGCGGGGCAGGCCCACCTTCACGCCCGCATCGCACAGGGCCTCGATCACCAGGAAGACATAGGCGGGGCCGCTGCCGGAGAGACCAGTGACGGCGTCCAGTTGCGACTCCTCGACCCGGCAGGTGGTGCCGACCGAGCGGAAGATCTGCTCCGCGAGCGCGAGGTCCGCGGCCGTCGCACGATCGCCTCCCGCGAGCGCGCAGGCGCCGGCGCCGACCAGGGAGGGGGTGTTGGGCATGGCCCGCACCAGCCGCGCCTGCGCACCGAGGCGCTGGGCGATCGCCGAGAGCGGAAAGCCGGCGGCGATGGAGAGGACCAGGGTGTCGGGACGCAGGCTCGGCGCGATCTCCACCAGGACGCCGTCGAGCACCTGGGGCTTGACCGAGAGCACCACCACGTCCGCCGCGGCCACCGCGCTGGCGTTGTCGGAGTGGGCGGTGACGCCGTACTGCGCTCGAAGTGTGGCGACCCGTTCGGGCCGGCGCGCGGTGGCGATGATGGCTTCGGGCGCGCAGGTGCCGGAGCGCAACAGACCCTTGAGGATGGCTTCCGCCATGTTGCCTGCGCCGATGAAGGCGAGCGTCTTGCCGTGCATGAAGAGGAGCCTTGGAGGGCGTCGGAGCGCCGCGTTTGTGAAACCCGGTTGGAGTCCTGAACCGTAGGCGATCGTCGGCAGTCGTCCAGAAAGCCAAACGTGCAGCTTTTGTTGACGCCGATCGATCGCGTGGCACCCTGCGCTGCGACGTCGGGCAACACGCATGTAGCAGCCTGAATCGAAAAGCTTTCCCGAGCGGCCCCCGACGCGGCGGGGCGATTCGCACAAGGAGTTCTCAGAGCATGATCGGACAGACCTCCCGGACCAACTGGCGCACCCTCGAGAACGTGGCGGTGGAGTGCACCCACTGCAACGCGCGCATGGAGATGCACGCGGGGGGCGGCGGTGAGGTCCGCTACTTCCGCTGCACCCGGTGCTCGCGCTGGGTGACCAGCATGTACGCCGCCGATGCGCTTCGCGCCGACGTGAAGATGCGCACCCGGCCGCTCCGCAATCCGGGAGAGCAGCTGGTGTCCGAGTCGACCCGCTCCAAGCTCGAGCGCTTCCTGGGTGCGCTGGACGCCGCCGACCCCTACCGGACGCTGGGCATGAGCCCGAACGCCGAGCCCGCGCAGCTCCGCGCCCGCTACCGTGAGCTGGCCCTGGCGGCGCATCCGGATCGCGGCGGCTCAGCCGAGCGGATGCAGGAACTCAACGCCGCCTGGGAGCGGGTGCAGGCCCACCAGGCACGGCGTCACGCCCAGTCGGTGACCCGTCCGGTGCGCGCGGTGGCCCTCGCCGCCGTGAGCCCGTAGATCCAGAACGCCGCGCCCAGCGTGAGCCCCAGGAGCACCTTCGCCCAGGTGGGGAAGAAATCGCCGGGGCTGACGTAGCCTTCGATGATCCCGATGAAGGCGAGGAAGGGCGCGCAGCCCAGCACCAGCGTGACGCCTTCCCTCGCGCGCAGCCGCAGGGCCTCCTGGCGGGGAAGCTCTCCGGGGGCGACGAGCGCCTGCCCGAGCAGGAGGCCCGCCCCGCCGGCGATGCAGATGATGGAGAGCTCCACCGGGCCGTGGGCGGAGATGAAGTCCAGCAGGTCCGGCAGCATCCCGCCCCGCGCGCAGGCCGCGGCCACCGCGCCGATCATCAGGCCGTTGTTGAGCAGGATGTAGACCGTTCCCAGCCCCGCCAGCAGCCCCGCCCCGAACGCGGCGATGGTCACCGTGAGGTTGTTGGTGGCGATGGCACCGGCCACGACGTTCGGGGGCGTCACCGAGAGCAGATCGTCGGTCCAGATGGTGCCGCTCTCGATGGCTGCGCGCACGCCGGCGGGGACCAGGCGCTCCGCCGCGGCCGGCTCCAGTCCGACCACCGCCACGCCAAGCACCAACCCCAGCACGAAGAGCAGGGTGCTCATCCCGATGACGGGAAGCCGGGCCCTCAACGTCCGGGGGAAGGTCTTGCCGTAGAAGGTCTTCAGCCGGGAGACGGCATTGAGCGGGGGGCGATAGAGCGTCCCCACGGCGCGGGCATTGAGCTGGAGGAGGTAGCGCTCCACGTCGCTGTCGGGATGCTGGGTCTGAACCCGGGCCAGGTCGCTGGCGGCGCGCCGATAGAGGCGCTCGAGGGTCTCGACCTCCGTGAGGGAGAGGCGCCGGGAGCGGGCACGGGCCAGCAGTCCATCCAGGAGCTCCCAGTCCCCGCGACTCTGGCCGACCAGTCGGGCGAGGGCGCCGCTCATGACACCGGACGCGCCATCACCGGGGCGCTGGCGGAGAGGCTGCGCAACCATTGTTCGAGCGCGACGGGGTCGGCTGCCAGGGCCTCGCGCTCCGGGGCATCCAGCGATCCCCCGAGCTTCTGCAGGAAGGTCCGGGCGAGGGCGGTGCGGGCGTCGGGCGTGAAGTCCTCCAGGCGCGCGAGATAGGAGGTGAGCAGCGCGGCCACCGGACCTTCCAGGGCCGAGGACGTCGCGGCGGTCTCAGGGATGCGCGGTCCGGGAGCCGCCTTTGGCGCGAGGTAGTGGTCCAGGCGGATCTGCTCGTCGCGCAGCAGCAGGGTCCCCGCGGCGAGGTCTCCCAATCTCCGCTGCTGATCGGTGAAGAGGGCGGTGAGCAGGCCCACGCAGTAGCCCAACGGGAGGAAGTCCACGACCCGCAGGAGGTTGCGGATGGCGCTCTCGAGGACCCCCGGCGCGCTGCCGTCGAGCCGGGCCACCCGGATCTTGAGGAGGGCCTTGCCCGGCGTGCGCCCACCCCAGAGGACCTCGAAGAGGGTCCAGTAGATCCACTGGGCGGCGAAGGTCCCCAACACCAGGAGCGTGCGGGCCGCTCCGGAGAGCCCCTCGAAGATGCCGATCAGGTCGGCTTCGGTGAGGCTGACCAGGAAGAAGAGCGCGGCCCAACCGAAGAAGAGGATGCCGGCATCCACCACCCACGCGAGGATGCGGGTCCCCACCCCGGCGACCGGAAGGGTGAGGTGCACGCGCTCGGGGGTGCTGACGTGGAGGGTGGCGTCGAGGGGCTGGGCCTGGAGGGGGGCCGGGGAAGTGGGTTCCATGGTCGGACCCCAACGCTATCCCAACGACGTCTGCAGGTGCGGATGCGCGGGCCCACCGGTGCCGAACGCGCCTGCCGTGGGCACCTTCAGCCCATGGAACGCACCTTTCCGACCCGGGGATCGGGGATCGCGCTGGTCGTGGCCGACATGGACGGCACCCTGCTGACCTCGGACAAACAACTGACCCCGCGAACAGCACTGGCCGTCCGGCACCTGCGCCGCGAAGGCATCCACTTCGGCGTGGCGACCAACCGCCCGCCCTTCGGCATGCGTCCGTTCCTGGAGGCCCTGGAGATCACCACGCCCCTCATCTGTTGTGGTGGCGCCGTGCTCGCCCGCCCGGACACCCTGGAGGTGATCGAGCAGCGCTGTCTGCCCGAGGGGCTGGTGTTGCGGTTGCTGGAAGTCGGTGAGCGGTTCGAGCTCGATCCGCGCCTCTTCCGCTACGACAGCTGGTTTGTGCCCTCCCTCCGCGACTACGGGGTGGGGCGGGAGATCCGCGGGCTGGGAGAACCCCCCATTGTGGTGCCGGACGTGCGTCACGTGGCCAATCAGCTCATCTCCAAGCTCACGCTGGCCGGTCCCATGGACGCCATCCACGAGGCGCAGCAGCACCTCCAGGAGACTTTCGGAAACCGCCTGCGGGTCGTGCGCTCCGAATCGGGCACCCTGGATCTGCTCCACCCGGCTGCGGACAAGGGCGTCGAGGTGGCCCGGCTCGCGCGCACCCTGAACCTTCCCCTCTCGCGGGTGGCGGTGATCGGGGATGCCGAAGGGGACATCTCCATGCTCCGCATCGCCGGCCTCGCCATCGCCATGGCCAACGCCCCGGTGACGGTGCGGCGCGAAGCGCATCGCACGGCCCCCTCCAATGCGGCCGATGGGGTGGCCGCCGCGCTCAACGCGTGGATCCTTCCGGTGGAGCCCCTGCACCTGGAGCATCCCGCGGCGAACTGAGACGTCGGGCTCTCCTGGCGGTTGGGGCGGACAGGGGAGGCGGAGGCGCCCCGCACACCGCGGCCCCATCGCCCTGGCGCTGCGTTTCGAACCCGGCCTCGCCGTCTCCGATGGCGCCACCCGGGGATCGACGCAGCCCGGATCCGCGCGACGGATCAAGGCGCCTGGAGGCTTCGGGAGCAGTCGTTCCCGCCGGTGTGGGGACATCGTGCGCGGACGGGACAGCGTGGAGCCTGCGCCCTGAAGGATCAGGAGCGCCCCGCCCCGTCGTGAAGCGAGTTCGCCCTCACACGATGGCGCGGGAGCGGTAGAGCCGGCGCCCCTCGAGGCTCGCCACCATGAGGGTCAGGCCGCGCGCCGCGATCTCGACGCCGACGAACAGGCCCAGCCAGATCAACGAGCCGACCGGCAGGCTGCGGAACACCATGATGCCGAGTGCCAGGGCGACCAGGCCGTAAGCGAAGTCGAAGGCCCAACCCGCGTAGCGGTCCATGATCGAGGTGATGGTGCTGAAGAGGCCGGCGACCACGAAGTAGGCGCCGAGGAGCAGGGTGAGCAGCCCCATCCCCATCAGGGGGCGGAAGACGAAGAAGAGCCCCACCAGGGTGGTGAAGATCCCGCCCAGCAGCAGGAGCAGGGAAGGGTGGCGAAGGCGATCGCGCAGCGAGCCGATGACCTCGAGCACGCCGGCGATCACCAGCACGGTGCCGAAGAGCAGGGTGGAGGCGATGCCGGTCAGGCTGGAGAAGACCGCGGCGCCGATTCCCAGCGCCAACAGGATCAATCCCAGGACGAAGGGCACCCCCCAGGCGGAGCTCCTCAACGGCTCACGCACCGGGTTCTCACGCATCATCTCGGCCATACGCACCTCGGAAAGGGAGTCCCAATCGCGAAGGTGGCGATCCGGCCCGCGTCCTCCAAGGCCCGCCCGCTCGGCTGCCGATGCGCCCGCGCCGTGGGTCGGGCGGCGAAGAAAAAGGGGCTGAACGGTCAGACCGTCCAGCCCCTGTGGTTTCCTCAGTGTCCCTGACGGGATTCGAACCCGTGTTACCGGCTTGAAAGGCCAGCGTCCTGGGCCTCTAGACGACAGGGACGTCGTCCCGGACCGCACCCATTGCGAAGGCGCGTTCGGGCGGCGGGACCTATCAGGCCCCCCGCTCCCGGGCAAGCGATCGCGACTGCGATTGCCGGGCGGACCTTCTTTTTCCGGGGGGCGGCCCGGAGAGAAGGTGTGAGTCGCGGGGGACTCGAACCCCCGACCCTCGGCTTAAAAGGCCGGTGCTCTACCAACTGAGCTAGCGACTCAACCCGCTCCATACCCCAACCCCCTCCGCGCCCCCAAGCGCCATCTCGCGGTTCGGAACCGCCCCGGCCCGATGGCGGTGGTGGCTGTCAGCGGGCGGGAGGGGGGCATCAGGAGGCTGGCCCTCGCGGGCGGTTTGCTCCTTAGGATGTCCCCGATGCCACCGCTGCCGCCCGAGAGACCCGACGACGAGGACGCGGACCTCCTCCTGGACGGACAGGAGGAGGATGAGGAGGAGGCGCCGGCCGGGCCCTCCACGCGTCCGGGTGGAAAGCACTACCTCACGCGCGCGGGCGCCGAGCGCCTGCACCGGGAGCTGCGTCACCTGCTGACCGAGGAGCGCCCCCGCATCACCGCCGAGGTGAGCGCGGCCGCGGCCCATGGGGACCGGAGCGAGAACGCCGAGTACAAGTACGGCAAGCGGCGCCTCCGCGAGATCGACCGCCGGTTGCGCTTCCTGCAGCGCCGCCTCGACGAGGCCATCATCGTGGTCCCTTCGGAGCAGAAGGACCGCAGCCGGGTCTACTTCGGCGCGACGGTGGAGCTCGAAGACGAGGAGGGGGCGCGCGCCACCTACCAGCTGGTGGGACCGGACGAGGTGGACACCCGGGGCGGACGGGTCAGCGTGGACTCCCCCATGGGGCGTGCGCTGTTGCGGCGGGAACCCGGTGAATCGTTCGAGGTGGTCCGTCCGCGCGGCAGGACCGAGTTCACCGTGATCCGGATCGACTACCTCTGAGCCCTCTCATCCCTTCGACCTCTCCCGCCATGTCCGATCCGATCGACCGGCATCTCGAGCGCGTGTACCGGCGGCTGAACCCCGCCCGGTTGGGCTCGGGCGGAGCGGGCGAACTCACCCCCGACGATCTGTCGCTCGGTGCGCCCGGAGACCGCACCGATCTGATGTTCCAGACCTACTCGGAGCGCGGGATCCTCCGTGCGCTCAAGGCCTACGGGACCCTGGAGCGCATCGAGCGGCGGCTCGGGGCGAGCCTGCGGCTGCGACTCGAGCTCGAGGACCCGTACACCCCGCGGCTGATCGCCACGCTGCCCGACCATCCCGATCCGGCGATCGACATCACCCTCAGCCAGCGCACCGGAAGCAGCCTGGGACTGGAAGGGGCGGGGGCGGGACTCCGGCTCCTCTTCCTCGAGAGCATCGTCCTGCAGCGGCCAGGAGAGCCCTTCACCTGGGAGCGGCCGCCGCTTCCGCACCAGGCCCACCCCGGACTGAGCCTGTCGGGGGAGATCCTCCAGCTGCTCCTGCTGATGCAGCGGCGCCTGGCGACCGACGCCTTCGGCCTCATCCCCAAGAGCGCGGTGTCGGCGGCGATCTTCGCGCGCTTCTTCCGCTTCGTGGATCCGGAGGCCCAACGCCGGCTCGGGGCCTTCCGGGCGCTCTCCCGGGAGGCGCCGCTCTGGTACACCGCGTGGGCGGCGGAGCTGGGGTGTGTGCGCAACCACCGGGGCGAGGTGCTGACCTTCCAGCCCAGTCTGATGCTCAGCCCGCTGACCCCCCGGGCCCGGGCGTTGATCGCTCCGCGTCGCCGGCGCCTTCCCTGGAGTCCCTCGCGTCCGCGGCCGACGATCGATCAGCACTGTCTCCGGGAACGCTTCCCCTGGGAGCGCATGCCCGAGGGGCCCGTCCCGGCCAGGGTGCAGCAGCTTGTGGGTGAACGTCCGGCATCCACACCCGGCCGATAGTCCTTCCCGCCCCGGAGGCCTCCTGCTTGAGTGGTGGCGTGCGAAAGAACTTCATCCTCGACACGAACGTCCTGCTTCACGACCCGAACTCGATGTTCAGCTTCGAGGACAACAACGTCATCATCCCGATCTACGTCATCGAGGAGATCGACACCTTCAAGCGCGACATGTCGGAGCTGGGCCGCAGCGCCCGCATGGTGGCCCGTCACCTCGACAGCTATCGGCTCGAGGGATCCCTGAGCGAAGGGGTCGCGCTGCCCAAGGGCGGCATGCTCCGGGTGGCCTTCGCCAAGGAACGACCGCCATCCTCCCTGGCCGACAAGGACTTGATGGACAACCGGATCCTGCAGGTGGCCATCGAGCTGCGGCAGAACGAGCCGGACACGCCGGCGGTCTTCATCACCAAGGACACCAACCTGCGGATCCGCGCGGACGCCATCGGCCTCTCCGCGCAGGACTACGACTCCCAGCGCGTCGAGCTGAGCGAGCTCTACACCGGCTTCGTGGAGCTCTTCGTCCCCCGCGAGAAGGTGGATCAGCTCTACAAGCCTTCGGCAGAGGTGGAGGTCGACGGCGCGGAGCTGCAGCCCAACCAGTGCGTGCTGCTCAAGGACGAGACCCAGCCCAACCACACCGCCATGGGGCGCTACAACGCCACCCGCGGCCGGGTGGTGCCACTGAGCCGGATGATCAAGGACGGTGTCTGGGGTGTGCGGCCGCGCAACATGGAGCAGGCCTTCACCCTCGACATGCTGCTCAACGACGAGGTGAAGCTCATCACGATCGTCGGCAAGGCAGGCACCGGCAAGACGCTCATGGCGATCGCCGCGGGCCTGCAGAAGATCACCGAGGAGGCGGTCTACCAGAAGCTCCTGGTGAGCCGGCCCATCTTCCCGCTCGGCCGTGACATCGGCTACCTGCCGGGGAGCGTGGAGGAGAAGCTCAACCCCTGGATGCAGCCCATCTTCGACAACGTGGAGTTCCTGATGAACCTCAGCCGCGCCGACAAGAAGGCGGGGCGGGGCTACCACGAGCTCATCGATCTGGGCCTGATGGAGATTGAGCCGCTCACCTACATCCGCGGGCGCTCGATCCCCAACCAGTTCATCATCGTGGATGAGGCGCAGAACCTGACGCCCCACGAGGTGAAGACCATCATCACCCGGGTGGGGGATGGCACGAAGATCATCCTCACCGGCGACCCGTACCAGATCGACAACCCCTACGTGGATGCCGAGAGCAACGGCCTGGTCCACGTGGTCAACCGCTTCCGGCATGAGCGCATCGCCGCGCACATCACCATGAGCAAGGGTGAGCGCAGCCAACTGGCCGAGCTCGCGGCAAACCTCCTCTAGGGGAAGACGTCTTTGAGGGCTATCTAGAGGACATGGCTTCTTCCAACGATGGCAACAACGCGCGCGGAGGAGCGGGGGCGGGAGAGGCCGTCGCGCCGCTCGTCGAGTACCCCACCGACTACGCGTTCAAGATCATCGGGCGCTCCGGCCCCGACTTCTCCACCTGGGCACGCGGCTTGGTGGCCGGCGCGCTGGGCATCGACATCGCGCCTTCCGCGGTCCGGGAGAAGCCGAGCTCCAAGGGAAAGTACCTCTCGGTCGAGGTGACGGTGCGCCTCGAGTCGGAGACCCAGCGGCGCGCGGTCTATGACCGGCTGCATCAAGAGCAGGACATCGTCTTCTATCTGTGACGAAAGGTGACGGCCCCATCGCATGGAGCCGGCGCTTTCGGCTATAGCGCCCGCTCCATGTCAGCCGCCCCTGCGTTTCCAGTCCGTCTGCCTGACCCGGCACGGCGCCCGTTCGCCGACAGCCACCTCGCGCAGCGGCTGGTGCAGGTCGCGCAACTCCCCGCGGAGGCGCGGGTGTTGGGACTGGGCGGGGGCAGCAACTCCCTGGCCTGGACGTTGGCGCTCGACTACCGCATCGAAGCGCTGATCGCCGTCCCCGACGAGGCGTCCCGCGAGCTGGAGCAGGCGCGGATCAAGGAGGCCGGGGTGGAGGATCGCGTGCAGGCGCGCGCGGTCGACATCTCCCGGCTGCCGTTCCGCGATGGTGAGTTCCACCTGGCCATCGCCGAATCCCAGCTCTGGCTGCCGCCGGAGAAGCTGCTCCCGCTGTTGCGACGGCACCTGGTGCCCTCCGAGGGCCGACTGGCCTTCACCTGGCCGGTTCGGGTCGGACGCGGCGGGCCGGTGGGCGACGGGGCCTGGAGTGCATGCACCGGCGGCGCGCTGATGCTGCCCCGCGAGCTCCTGGCACTGATGGCGGCCCGGGGGTTCGAGCCCGAGGATGCGCTCACCCTCGATCGCGGGCAGCTGGAGGCGATCTACCGGGACTGGGCGGTGCTGCCGGAGGATGCCCCCGGCGATCCCGTCTTCCGGCGCGAGGCGCTCCGTCAGCTGGAGGATCCCCGGCCCCTTTCCGCCACGTGGGGCTTGATGGTGGGCCGCCGGCAGGAGCCGGGTGAGCGTCCCTACCAGACCCACGATCGCGGCTGAGGGGCGCGTCTGCGACCCCTCCTTCCGGCCGCGGGTTCCAGCGGTCTCGGGCCTGCCGGTTGGCGGATCAGCTCAGTGGAAGGCGTGCGAGAAGTCGCAGACCTCGACCGGGCTCTCGTGAACCGCGAGGTGCAGCGTGTCCCGGTGCGCGCGTCCGTTCGGCCCCAGCCACAGCGGGACCTGACGCTCGAAGCGCAGCTCGATGGAGGTGGCGTGGAACTCGTACAGGGCCGCGTCGTGCCCGGGCAGGAGCGAGCGGAGTGCGCCCGCCCGGCGACCCACCCGAAGGTGCATGTGGGAAGGGTGGCCGGCGCACGGAAACGCCCCCTCGTCGCCCAGAACGTGGGGGACCATGGCGGCGGCCGCGATGTTCGCCTTGCCACGGAAGAGGAGGGCGCCCTCCTCGAGTGCATCGCCCACCGGGCGCCCGGAGGCATCGAGCCGCAGCGCGTGTCCGCCACGACCGACCCGGGCCTCCAGCGCCACCACGCCCGGCGCCAGTCCCCTGGAGCTTCCACACAGCAGCTCGAGCCCCATCCCCGCTGCCAGGGCGTGCGTCCCGTCCACCTCGAGCAGGCCCAGCTGCCGATAGCCCGGAACCTCTCCGGCGCGCGCGCGGAGCACGTCATCCAGGTGCCCGGCGCGTCCGCCGCGCCCCGAGGCTCTCAGGAGCGTGGCCAGTCCCTGGGTCTGTCCCAACCGCAGCAGGCCCAACCGGGGCAGGGGGCGGTTGGAAGCGCACGCGTGTCGCAGCAGCGCGGAGGTCAGGGTGGCGAAGGTGCGGTTTCCCCCACCCAGAAAGAGCGTGTCGTACTGGCGCTCCAGCAGACGGCGCGCAAGCAGGCCGATGTCGGCGGCGAGGTGGGTGACGTAGAGATCATCGGAGGGGATCACCTCCGGCAGCAGGCGCAGAAGCCGCTCATTCACCTGGCGCGAGCTCGCGTTCACCACGACGCCGACGCGGGAGAGCGTCGAGGGCGCAGGAACAGCGGACGGTTGCAGCAGGGAGAGACCTTGCGGGGGCATTCAGACTCCGGCGTCGGACGGTGATGGGGACGCCTCCGGGGCGTCCGGCGACTGCAGTGGCAGTGCGCGTGATCTTCTCTGCCTGCATCCTGCCACGACTGTGCGAAAAGCGGCAGTCCGCATGCACGCGGGATCCGATGTGGGAACCAGGCCTACATTGGCTACCGGTGCGGGCGGGCGGGTCCAGCGCCCCGGAGGCCGTCCGGCGTCAGCGCCCCCTCCCTGTCGCAGGTTTGACAGCGTGAGGGCGCTGGTTACGTTGGCGCTGTCGTCGTTTGAATTCGAAAACTTTCAATGAAATCGGGAGGTTAGTTCAGTGGGTAAGATCATCGGCATCGACTTGGGCACCACCAACAGCGTGGTCGCGATCATGGAGGGCAGCGAGCCGAAGGTGATCGCGAACGAGGAGGGCGCCCGGACGACGCCGTCCGTGGTCGCCTTCACCAAGGATGGTGAGCGCCTCGTGGGGCAGGTCGCCAAGCGCCAGTCCATCACCAACCCCGAGCGGACCATCTATTCGATCAAGCGCTTCATGGGCCGCCGGTCCGGTGAGGTCAGCGACGAGGGCAAGTTCGTCCCTTACAAGGTCGTCAGCGGCCCCAACGGCGACGCCCGCGTCCAGATCGATGACAAGCAGTACAGCCCTCCGGAGATCGCCGCGCAGGTGCTGCTCAAGCTCAAGCGCGCCGCGGAGAACTACCTGGGCGAGAAGGTCACCGAGGCGGTCATCACCGTCCCGGCCTACTTCAATGACGATCAGCGTCAGGCGACCAAGGACGCCGGCGAGATCGCCGGTCTGACGGTCAAGCGCATCGTCAACGAGCCCACCGCAGCGGCCCTGGCCTACGGCCTGGACAAGAAGAAGGACGAGAAGATCGCGGTGTACGACTTCGGTGGCGGCACCTTCGACGTGTCGATCCTCGAGGTCGGTGAGAACGTGGTCGAGGTGCTCGCCACCAACGGCGACACCCACCTGGGCGGTGACAACTTCGACCAGGCGATCATCGATTGGCTGATCGCCGAGTTCAAGAAGGACACCGGCCTGGACGTGAGCCAGGACAAGATGGTCCTCCAGCGCCTCAAGGAGGCCGCGGAGAAGGCGAAGATCGAGCTCTCCAGCACCAACGAGACCGAGATCAACCTGCCCTTCCTCACCGCCGACGCCTCGGGCCCCAAGCACCTCAACGTCAAGCTCACCCGCGCCAAGTTCGAGAGCATGGTGGAGAGCTTCGTGGAGCGCTCGCTCGAGCCCTGCCGCAAGGCGCTCGCCGACGCCGGCCTCAAGCCCGAGGAGCTCAGCGAGGTGGTGCTCGTCGGTGGCACCACGCGCATCCCGGCGGTCCAGGAGGCGGTCAAGAAGCTGTTCGGCAAGGAGCTCAACCGGTCGGTGAACCCCGACGAGGTCGTGGCCATCGGCGCGGCGGTGCAGGCCGGTGTGCTCAGCGGCGACGTGAAGGACATCCTGCTGCTCGACGTGACCCCGCTCTCGCTGGGCGTGGAGACCTACGGCGGCGTGATGACCAAGCTCATCGAGCGCAACACCACCATCCCCACCCGCAAGTCCGAGACCTTCAGCACCGCGGCCGACGGACAGTCGCAGGTGGAGATCCACGTCCTGCAGGGCGAGCGTGACATGGCGGGCGACAACCGCAGCCTGGGCCGCTTCCACCTCACCGGGATTCCCCCGGCGCCGCGCGGCGTGCCTCAGATCGAGGTCACCTTCGACATCGACGCGAACGGCATCCTGAACGTGTCGGCCAAGGACAAGGCCACCAACAAGGAGCAGAAGGTCACCATCAGCCACTCCTCGGGTCTGGCCAAGGAGGAGGTCGAGAAGATGGTGGCGCAGGCCCGCGAGCACGAGGCCGAGGACAAGGCCCGTCGCGAGCTGGTCGAGCTCAAGAACCAGGCCGAGTCCGCCGCCTACCAGAGCGAGAAGACCCTCAAGGACAACCGCGAGAAGATCAGCGACGCCAACGCCAAGGCCCTCGAGGAGGCCATCGCGGAGGTCAACAAGCTCCGTGAAGGGACCGACGCTGCCGCGCTGAAGACCGCGATGGAGGCGATGCAGCAGGTCACCTTCAAGATTGCCGAGGAGCTCTACAAGTCCGGCGCCACCGCCGAGGCGGGTGGGGCGGATGCCGGAGCGGCGACCGGTGAGGCTGCCGCGCCGGGTGAGGAGACCAAGCCCAAGGATGACGACGTGGTGGACGCGGAGTTCCGCTCCAACTGACGTGGTCTGAGCGCCCCTTCCCGGATGTATCGGGCGGGGGCCTCGACAAGCCCGCTGTCGCGGGCGCCGGCCCGGTCCGTGGTTCGCCCTCCCTCAGGAGGTCTGCGACGACGGCCCGGGCCGTGTCATTGCGGGATCACGAAGCGTCGGAGGCGGGCCGTCTGCAGGTTCGGCAACGCCTCGGAGCCGGCTTCCGCCTCTCCCTGTCATCTCCGTGGCAGCCAGCACGGGGCAGGCGTTGGACGCCGGTCTCCCGTGACTAGGGTGGGGAGGGTGAGGCGTCCCGAGGCAGAGAACGACGGGCTCGAGGAGGCGGCCGCCGCATTCCGTCGCTTCTTCACCGAGGTCCGGAGCAGGTTTCCGGAACGGGAAGCGGTCGTCGAGCGGCTCGAGCTGGCGCTGCTCTCCCGCGAGCACGTGCTGCTCACCGGGCCTCCGGGCTCGGGAAAGTCGGCGCTGGTGGCCGCGGTCCTCCAGGCGATCCGGGACACGACCGGCGCCCCCAGCCTCTTCGCCCGGCAGCTCACCGAGACCACCGTCCAGAGCGATCTGGTCGGACCGGTCGACTTCAGGATCCTGACCGAGACCGGCCGCACCGTGCACCTGCTCGACGAGGGGATGCTGGGGGCGCGCTTCGCCTTCCTCGACGAGGTCTTCGATGGGCGGGACATGCTCCTGCGCTCGATCCTCAACGTGCTGCACGAGCGGGAGCTGAAGCACGGACCGGTCACCTCGCGCGGGTTGCTGGAGTGCGCGGTCCTCACCAGCAACCGGTCACTTTCCGACGTCCTCGAACGGGCCCCGGAGCTGATGGGTGCCTTCGCAGACCGCATCGCCTTTTCGGCCTACGTGCCCCGCGCCTTCGCGGAGCCGCGCAACCGCTCGCGCATGCTGGCCCGGGCGCTCGAGGGACAGCGTCCCGCGCTCAGCGCCATCCTGCCTTGGGAGCATCTCAGCCGGCTGCAGCGGGAGGTGGCGCGGGTGGAGGTGCCTGCCGAGGTGGGACAGGGGCTCGAGGCGCTCACCGATGCGTTCGAGGAAGGGCTGCGGGAAGTGGCGGCGCGGCATGACGGCTATCGACCCTCGCGGATCTTCTCGCAGCGCGGGTTGGTGAAGGCTCAGGACATCCTGCGGGCGGCGGTGGTGCGGGATCGGATCTGGCGTTCTCCTGCCCGCCCCGCCGAAGCGCGCCTGTCGGATCTCGAGGCCCTGCGCGCGACCTACACGCTGGGCGGGCCGTCCCCCGAGGCGCTGGAGGTTCTGGAAGCGACGGCGCTGGATCCCCGGGAGCAGACGCAGCTGCGTGACGTCCGCCTGGAACAAGAGGCCTTCGGCCGGGCGCACGCGGTGGCCCTGCAGGTCGCCCGCGGGGGAGCGGCCGCCGAGGCCCAGCAGCTCGGGCTTGCCGCCCTGCGGACCGCACGCGAGGCGCTGCCGGAGGAGCTGGACCCGGACCTGCACATCCGGCAGCTGACGCGTCTGCAGCAGGCGCTCGTTCCCGGAGCGCGCCACCCCGGCAATCTGCAATCCGCAGTGGAAGAGGCCCGCGCGGAGTTCCACCTCCTCACCGCTCAGCTCTCCCGGAACGCGACTGCGGGACGGGTGCCCCCTGATCGGGTGCTGGGGTTGGTGGAGACGTCGTTGGCGCTGCTGGCGCAGGAGGTGCCGGGCCTGGTCGTGGAACCGGCGTGGCTCCGGGAGCTGGGTGCTCAGCTGGTGCTGGCCGGCGAGCTCCTTCTGGGCGCCCTGGACGATGCCGCACTGGTCGCGGCGGATCAGCCGCTCTCATCACTGGACATGGTGGCGGGGGACGTCGCGCACCGCCTCGGGTGGATCGAGGAGCTGAGCTTCCGCCTGCGGCAGCTGGCGGAGCCGTTCGCGCTGGATGCCCGGGCTCTCGCCACGCTCAGGGCCTCAGCGGGCGTCCGCCTGAGGCGCTGCATTGAAGCCGCCTTCGCCAACGAGGTGTCGGGGCCAAAGTCGCTCACCTCAGGCATCGAAGCCCTCGAGCGGCTCGAACCGAAGTGGTTGGCGGTCAGCCCCGAGCTGGGGAGCCTGCGCGCGGGGTTGCTCGAACCGCTCATCCGGAGCTGGACGCTGCGTGCGGTCTCCATGGAAGGCGGATGGCTGTCGGAGCTCACCACGCGGCTGCGCGAGACGCTGAGGTTGTGCCAGCGCCACGACATCTCGCCGCAGCCGACCTTCGACGCCCTGAGGCCGCTGCTCGCGGCGCGCCTGTCGGAGACCCTCGGAGGGCCCCACGCGCGACGGGTGGAGGCGAGGGTTCCCGACATTCCGGAGACGCTCACGTCGGGTGCCTACGACGTGTATCGGCAGCACGTCGCCGCCTCCGGGCTCGAGGGGGAGGGTGAGGCGCTCATGACGCTCGAGGCGCTGTTCCTCGAGGGCGGAAGCACCGGTGCGCTGGTCGCGCCCGCCCTTCGTTCACTCGTCCGGGAGAGCTCACTGCAGGCGCTCGAGGCACGGGTGCAGTTCCTTCAGGAATGGTTCGACGCCATCGCTGCACGGGTGCCTCCTCCCGATGAAGCGTTGCGTCCTGCCGATGCCGCGAGATGGCTCGCACGATTGATCGACAGCCGCTTCCCCCTGCTGACCCTGAGGGAGGGGGAGCTGCGACGTCTGGGCCACGCGTTGCAGACCCTCCCCGCTCCGGCAGGCGCGGAGGCGCGCGTCCGGGATGCACTGAATCAACTCGAAACGCTCACCCGAGGGGTGGAGTCCCTGGGTCACCGGCTCCTCGAGCAACGGCGATCATGAACCGGCAGGCAGACGCCACGGACGCAGTGAATGGGCTGCTGGCCCGGGTGGTGGCGCTCGAACAACGCCTTGCCGGGCTGAACCGTGGGGCGCCCACCCGGGCCGCGTTGTGGACCCGGGTGGCGGACCTCGCCGCCGGCGCACCATCGGCAACGCTTCCTCCACGTCCGGTCCTCTCGCAGCTCACCCAGGGACTCTCCCGGTTGGGCCTGCACACCACCGCGGATGCGCAGCTTCTGCGGCGGGGACTGGAGGACGCCCGGGCGAAGGTGCTGGCCGCGCGTCTGGTCGAGCGCTGCGAACGCGCGGTGGGCGAGGCCGCGCGGGCGGTGCGTCAGGTGGAGCGTGCGGTCCGGATGGGCACACCGGTTCCTGCGCGGCGCGCACTCGTCTCTGAGGTGGCGGCACTCGCGCGGGTCATCCGCCTGGTCCTGATCCTCCGCGCGCCGGCGGGGCCGATGACGCCGGAGGAGGACGGGGGAAGCGACGCGTCGCCCTCTCCGCACTGTGGGGGAGCACCGGAGGTCGTCGTCAACACCCCGCACCTGGTGATCGCCGCCGCACTCGAGGCGCGGTCCAGAACGGGCCGGCCGGCTCCGCAAGCCCAGCGGCTCGACCTCGAGGTGGCCCATGCCCTGCTGCTCGACGTGGACCTCGGCGAGGAGGAGCGCGCGGCGGGCCTGCAGCTGCGATGGCGGGTGGTGCAGGCAAAGGACGCGCTCTGGCGGCTCGGTGATGCGGAGGATCTTCCCGGCCTGCTTCGCGAGGTGCGGAGGCTCGCGCGCCGGGACCCGGGGAGGGCGTATCAACGCCTGTGGGGACTGCACCGCAAAGCCCGGCTGGATGGTCGCGATGCACTGGCGGATGCAGCGGGTCGCGCGCTGGCGGTGCTGGCTGGATCTCCCGAGCGCTGGAGCCCCGACGCTTCGCGGGTGGCGGAAGCCTTCGCGATGAACGAGGACCCGGAAGCGCCACCGAGCGCGCCGGTGCCTGGAGCGGATGCACTGTCGGTCGCGCTCTTCGGCCAGAGCTTCGGCAGGGATCCGGAGCAGACGCGCCTGCTCGAGCTCGCGCGCGGTGCGTCGCGCTTCGTGGAGGTGGAGCAGGCCGGGGGCGGTTGGGAAGGGCGGGTGTTGGAAGATGCGGCGGATGCGGCCACGCGCTCGGAGTGGCCCAGCAGGCGACTCGACATCGAGCACACGGGGGCGCCGTCACGCGCGGCCGACTTCATCATCGGGGACCCGCGGCGGATCCTGCTGGACCTCGCGGCCGGACGTCAGGCGGTTCGCGTGTTCGTGGAACATCCACCTGCACCGAAACCTGCGCGTCCGTCGAACGTGCGGATTTACGTCTGCGATGGGTCGGCGAGCATGCGGGGCGCCCGCGCACGCTTCCGGGACGCACTGATCCTGGCGGAGCTCGAAGCGCTTCTGCTGAGGGAGCATCGCGGTCGGGCCGTGGATCCCTTCTATTACTGCTACTTCAACGACCAGCCCGGTCCGCTGCAGCGGGTGGAGAATGGCCGCGAAGTTCTCCGTCACGTCGACCGGCTCCTCGCGGCGACACCGGCGTCCGGGCGGACCGACACCTCCCGGGCGCTCCTCGCCGCCTTCGATGCGATCGCTCAGGCAAGGGGAAGGGACCCGGGGCTGTCTCGCGCCTCGGTGGTTCTGGTGACCGATGGTGAGGATGACATCGATCCCACCCTCATCCTCCGGGCCCACGAGCCACTGCGGTCTCTGCCGATCTCCCTCTCCTTCGTCTCGCTGGGACACGAGAACCCCGCGCTCCGGACGCTCGCACGTTCCCTGCGGAGACAGCGGCAGCACGCCTTCTACGTGCATCTGAGCGACACCGACCTCCGCTGGGCGAAGGATGCCTTCAGCGCGCCGGTGCGCAGCCTGGCGCCGGAGGACTGGAGCCCTGAGTCGGTGGACGTCGACGCGCTGGAGCCCTACCTGGTGGCGCTCGAGCAGGTCGCTGGGGGAGAGCCCGTTGCCACGCCGCCGGTCAGCAGCGCCGCCTTTGAGGCACGCTTCCCCCCAGAGCAACCGGAGCCCGTCGCCTCGACGATTCCCCCCGTGTCGCCTTCGAGGGTGCTGGGGATTCTCGAAGCACTGACGGCCACGGTGGCCCTGCTTCCATTGGAGCGTCGCGCTGCGGAGTGCGTGTGGCTGCTCGATCATCTGCTCGCGACGTATGGCGAGACCCTCCCGGGTTGGCAGGGGGGACTCCGGAACGCCGGTGCCGAGGCAGCTGCCGCATTGGACCGGCTGCGGCTCCTGGCCCGTCGTCCGGCGGGTGGAGGGCGGGGACGCGGGAAGATGGCACCACCGGAAGGCGGCGAAGCCGGGGGGGCCGTCGAGGTGTCCACATGAGGCGAACCCCGGTGATGGCACCTGGGGCGCGGCCGGGGAGGATGGCGTGCCCACGCCTGAGGCACCGTGCAGGAACTGGAGGGGGCCGTGCTGCGACGTCTGTTTGAACGATGGGGTGGAGGAGCGCGGCGCGCACCATCCGAGGATCCGCTCCAGACCTATGACAGGCTCATCAATGAGCTGGAGCGGCAGGGGACGACCTTCCGCCAGGGGGCCGCAACGCTGCTCTCTCTGCGGACGGAACTGCGAGAGGCACTCGACACGGCCCGTGCGCAGAGCGCCGACGTGGAGGGACGCTTGGGGCTTGCGCGTGGACGCCCGGACGCAAGGGCGGTGGCCGGGGCGCTCGAGGGAGACCTCCGGGACCTGAAGCACCGGGTCGCCGAACTCGATCAGCAGCTGGCGCGGGCCGATGCGGACGCGGCGCTGCTGCTCGAAGGTGCCCGGGCCATCCAGGAGGACCTGAAACGTCTCCAGGCGGAGCGCGATCACGCACGTCACACGCTGACGGTGGATCACACGGTGAGCACGACACTTCGGGCACGGGTCGAGCGCTTGGAGGCAAGCCCGATGCTGGAGGCCGCGCGCGACGAGGTCACCCGCGCACATGCCCTTGCCGAGATCTACCGCGGCGGAGGGTGACCTCCTTCCTCCGGAGTCAGCGCCCGTTGCCGGAACATGGCGCAGCGGGACCTGCTGCGGGTCCTCACCCGGGTCCCATTGAGCAGCCGGTCATGGAGCCGGTGGCGATAGGTATCGCACGCGATCTCAGGACATGCCGAAGAGAGCGCGGCCGCCGGCCTCAAGGCGACCAAGACCGGCATCACCTTCACGCCGCGCAAACCGATCCCGGACGACCTCATCGTGCGGCTGGTGCGCACATCCCGAAAAAGGGGGTCGGGGGCTGATGCCGAGGTCACCGGCTCAGCCCGGGCGCTCCTTCGGGGGAACCGGCGCGGGCGTTTGCGAAGTCGTGAGTCGCTCCGGAATCGATCGACGCCGCCCCACACCTCCCAGCTCGAGGAGCTGTTTGCCGCCCTTGTAGACGCGGACCTTGCCCGAGGTCTGGCTGACGGTGAGCGCCAGGCACTCGGTGATGGAGCTGATGGCAGCTGCCGCCGCGTGCCGCGCTCCGAGGCCCAGCTGGACGTCCACGCCCTCGGCAACGCTCGAGAGGTAGCGCCCCGCGGAGAGGACCACGCCGTCCTCGCGGATCACGAAGGCGCCATCGAGGACCGAGAAGTTCTTCACCGCATCCCGGATGGTGGGATCGAGGATGTTGCGCTCGGCCTCGCTCATCCCCTGAAAGGGGTTGATGGTCATCTGCCGGCTCTTCTCCATGACCGCGTTGTGATCGCCGATGGTGAAGATGGTGCCGATGGGATGGCCCTCGAAGCCCTCACTGGAGATCTCCAGACCGAGCTGGATGAGCGTGTCCATCACCTGCGAGGCAAAGGGATCCATGAGCCCCAGCCGCTCCACGTCGCGGCCGGACTCGGTGCCGGTGCGGATCCGGCGGTACATCAGGGTGTCGGGCACCTGTCCGGTTCCTCCCGTGAGGCAAAGCACCAGCGCGCCCTCGTCGATGCCCGCCAACCCGCTCACCGAGAGCAGCGCCACCCGAACCCGCTCGCTCCTCGAGTAGTCGTAGGAGGGAATCACCACCGCCCGGTGCTTGCGGGCCTGCGCTTCCCTGGCGATGACTTCGGAGGTCACCGCGTAGATCAGCTTGTTGCGGACCGCCTTTCCCTTCAGCTCCTCGGGCGGCAGCAGCTCGTCGGAGATGAGGAGGAAGTGATCGACCTCTGCCTTGCTTCCCAGGGAGAGGGCCGCGCGGATGAACTCACGGTCGAAGCGGGGGCTGTCGGTCATCAGGTCGCCTTGACTCTGGGATGTGAAACGTTAAAGTCTCGCGCCCCATTTCAGGGGGGGACGGACCCCACAGGGACCGGCCGCTTTCTCAGCGAGGAATGGTTCCTTGAACCAGAAAGATCTCAAGCGCTTCAAGAAGATGCTGGAAGACAGCAAGGCGTCGCTGCTCGAGAGCGCGAAGCGGACGCTCATGGAGGAGTCGAATTTCGACACCGACGATCTCCCCGACGAGATTGATCTGGCCTCCAGCGAGTACGCCCAGTCCATGGTGTTCCGGTTGAGAGACCGGGAGAAGTTCCTGCTCATGAAGATCGACCGCGCCCTCAAGCGCGTCGACGACGGCACCTTCGGTGTCTGCGAGCGCTGCGAAGAGGACATCAGCATCAAGCGTCTCGAGGCGCGGCCGGTGACCACCCTCTGTATCCGCTGCAAGGAAGAGCAGGAGAAGCGCGAGAAGTCGTACGGCTGAGGAGCCGTCACATCGCGCAACAGCCTCGAGCCCGTCGACCTGATGCAAGGTCGGCGGGCTCTGCTGCATCCTGCTTCAGGTGCTGAGGGCCTGGACCTCGAGCCGCAGGAGCTGGCGGCCCATGAGGAACTGGTCGCCGTGATCGACGTAGGCCGGTCCGCCCAGGCGGATGAAGGTCCCGTTGGAGCTGCCGAGGTCCCGCACCAGGACCCGGCCGCCCTCGACGGAGAGCATGGCGTGGCGACCCGAGACGAAGCCGTCCTCGGGGAAGGTGATGTCCCCCAGCTCACGGCCGAGCAGGTTGTGGCCCTCGCGCAGGGGAAAGGCCGCACCGCGGGCGCCCCCTTCGAGGAGCTGGACCAGGCGGACCTGTCCCCCCATGTCGGGGCTTCCCCAGGCGAGGACGTTGTCCGCTCCCGGCTGGGGGGAGGGGATGGGCTCCAGGATCAGCCGCTGACGGCCCAGGCGCAGCTCACTGCCCACCGGCAGCTCACGTTCGGCGTGCAGCCGCTGGAAGACCCCGTTGCCCCCACCCACGTCCTCCACTGCGAGGCGCTGTCCGTGGAAGTAGAAGCGCGCCTGTTCGGTGGCCACGAAGGGATCGTCCACCAGCGCCAGATCCCCCCGTCGGCCGCAGGTGAGGACGTCCTGGCGCATCTGCACGACCTGTTCGGGACCGCCATCGGCCCGGACCACGCGCAGCGACACCATGGGACGGCCCCGCACCGCGCCGGCAGCCGCACCGAGGAGGGAGCCTCCACACCGGGCACAGACCGGGCTCGGGGTTTCATTGCGGGTTCCGCAGGTCGGGCAGGCGATCATCGCCTCCATTCTTGCCCCGGACCGCTCGGCCATGACAAGGTTCGTGGTCCTGACTGCTGGCTTTCCCATCCCAGCGTCGAACTCCGCTCTTGCTCTGCCCCAACTGCGGCGCTGACGCCGGCGAATTCTCCAAGTACTGCCCCGCGTGCGGGAGCCACATCGTCCGCGCCACGGATGCCGATGGCTATGTGGGCAAGACGATCGCGGGCAAGTACCGCGTGGAGGAGCAGATCGGCGAAGGCGGGATGGGCAAGGTCTACCGGGCCCGCCAGCTCGCGCTCGACAAGCCGGTGGTGCTCAAGGTGCTGCACGCGTCGCTGCTCTCCGATGAGCGGACCGTGGCGCGGTTCCAGCGCGAGGCGAAGGCCGCCAGCCGACTGAACCACCCGAACTCGATCAGCATCCTCGACTTCGGTCAGGCCGAGGAGGCCCTCTACATCGCGATGGAGTTCATCGCGGGGAAGGACCTCCACCACATCCTGAGCCGCGAGTGGCCGCTCCCGGAGGCGCGGGTCGTCCGCATCGTGGGGCAGGTGCTCTCGGCGCTGAGCGACGCCCATGGCGCCGGCGTCATCCACCGGGACCTCAAGCCCGAGAACATCATGGTGGAGCAGCGCCGTGATGAGCCGGACTTCGTCAAGGTGCTGGATTTCGGCATCGCCAAGATCCAGGACTCCAGCGGGGAGGATGGACCCGCGCTGACGCGTGCCGGGTTCGTCTGCGGGACGCCGGAGTACATGTCGCCGGAGCAGGCGCGGGGTGGCACCCTCGACCACCGCTCCGACCTGTACGCGGTCGGCGTCATCCTCTACCAGCTGGTCACCGGGAAGCTCCCCTTCGAGTCCGACTCGGCGGTGGGCTACGCCACCAAGCACCTGACCGAGCAGCCCATGCCGCCCAGCCAGCGGCGCCCCGATGCCCGGATCTCGCCGGGGATGGAGCGGCTCATCCTCCGGGCGCTGGACAAGGACCCCAACCAGCGGCCCCAGACCGCGGTGGAGTTCCGTGAGCTGCTCGCGGGGCTGGAGAACGAACGTCCGGCCCGTCCTTCACGGCCTCATGCGCGCCGCTCCGGGACCAACAGCCAGGTGACCGCACCCGCGCCGCGGCGCTTGGGAGACCACCCGGATGTGCGGCGGGCGCCCCCCTCGGCGGAGCGGACCTGGGTGGGTGACTCCACGCAGATGACCCGCACCGACGCGGGCCCGACGCTCGAGCACACCAACGATCTGATGCCCACCCGCGTGCATCGGCCTGCCGAGCGCAAGCGGACCGGACTCGAATCGGGGCGCACCCGAGCGCCCCACCTGGCCCCGGCACCCGCTGAGGTGGCTCCGCCGCTCCCGCTCGATCCCGAGGAGGTCGGCGCCGAGCATCAGAGCCTGGTCATCGTGAGGCTGGTGACCCTGGGCCTCGTGTTGGTGGTGATCGGCCTGGTCGGCTACTACTTCTGGGCCAGCGGCCGGGAGGCGCCCCCCGCGAGCTACCTCTCCGATGGCGACTCGGTGCTCAACACCCTGGACCGCCCGCTCTGGGAGCAGGAGATCCCCGAGCCGCGCCGCAACCCCCTGGTGTCCGCGCGCCTCGAGCGGGAAGGGGATCAGGCCCACCGGGCCGGGAACCTGCCCCTGGCCGGCGATCGTTTCCACGAGGCCTTCGCGCAGAACCCGAGCGCCTCGCTCTCCCTGAAGCTGGGCGAGGTTGCCTGGCATCGCGACGAGACGGCCGCCGCCCGCGGGTGGTGGGCGCGACATCTCGGCGATCACCCGGACAGCGCGGCGCGGGCCCACATCCTCGCCATCTTCCCGGACCTGGTCCCGGGTCGCTCGGGTGGGCTGCCGGTCGCAGCCGACGAGCCGCGCTGAGCCTGTCCGCAGCCAGCGTGTTCCGGGCATCGGTGCCGTGCCGGCAGCTGCTCACCGGGCATCGGGACGCGCAGCTCAGGGACCGGGGCCCACTGCGCGTGACGCTCTGGTCCTTGCTGGATCGCCCCGAGGTGCGTTGGACCCGGGCGCGATCAGAACGCGACGCCGAGCGACAGCCGCGCGTTGGGGAGAGGGATGAAGCCGTAGAACTGGATGCCGCCGCCGACCGAGATGGCGAGGACGTTCGCGATGAGGCCGGTGTAGCCGAGCTGGAAGGCGAAGCGGGGGATGATGCCGGCGTAGCGGTCCTCCTCGTCCGAGCCGCGGGCAATCCAGGTCCCCAGCTCGGGTCCCAGCCACAGCCCCCGGGGCGCCCGTCCCAGCAGGAAGACGTGGGCCCCGACGTTCAGGCCGGTGATGCGATTCGCTGCGCCACGCCCATCTGGCGACGGATTGAGCCAGCGATACCCGCCGCCGAGGGTGAAGGACAGGGAATCGGCGATCGCCCGCTCGTACTCGGCGTTGATGGAGCCGAAGAGGAAGCTCACCGGAGCAATGGTGACGACGTTCTTCGGGTGTCGCTCGGCCTCCACGGAGCCCCCGCGGTCAGCCGGCGCGGCTGAGGACAGGGCGGGGACCAGCAGAAGGGCAGACGCCAGGAGGAAGGGGCGCATCTTCAAGAGTCGACTCCGGGTGCGGGTGGCTGCGCGGAAGCTGGAAGCTGATGTCTGCTGGCGAAGACGCAAGCCCCCCTCAGGCCCCCCGGCCTCTCCAACACATCCTCCACCCGCTGACGCTTTCGGACCCGACACGCGCGGGCGCAGCGTGAGGTGGCGCCCCGCCCGCCAACGGAGCGCGTCGTGAGGCGCAACGCCTGACCGCGTGAAGGAGCCCGGCCCGTTGGCGGCACGGCCTCCTGTATGGGCGCGCGCCCAGGCCTCAGGAAGCCGGCATCGGCCCGAGGAGCGGAGCTTCAGATCGGCGCTTCGACCTGGATCACGTGCTGGCCCACCCGGATCCGCTCGCCGACGCGCAGAGGCCGTTCGGTTCGGGGCGGGAGGCGGACATAGGTCCCGAGGCCTCCGGAGAGGTCCCTCAGGTGCGCCGAGGCGGGGCCCGGGGTGAGCTCGCAGTGACGGGGGGCGAGGCCCTCCTCCTGGGGCAGCACGAAGTCTCCGGGACCGAAGCCGAAGCTGATGACCGGGCCGGCCAGCGCCACCGCGCGACCCGGGCGACCTCCGAAGAAGAGCTCCTCCACCTGGTACAGGGGCCGGCCCGCCGGGACCGGCGCCCCGTAGGGGATCGGCTGCCCGGAGACCGGTACCGGGGGCACCACCGTGCCTCCATAGCGGAAGAGGCGCGAGCCGACGGAGAAGGCGCTTCCCGGGGGCAGCACCTCGAGGTCCTGGATGGCGACGAAGGTGCCCGAGACGCTCCCCTCGTCACGGATGGACAGGACGCCGTCCCGCACCAGCAGCGTCGCGTGGTGGGGTGAGACGAACGGGTCCTCCAGCATCAGCGCCGTGCGCCCGGTGCCGATGGTGGCCCCGCTGGGAGGCAGGCGGAAGCGCGCCCCACGGGACCGCCCCACCAGCACGCTGAGCCCGAAGCGGGGGCCACTGGCGGCCGGACGCTGGGCACCCACCGCTCCACCCGGAGGCGTGAGGACCGGCAGCTGCTGCACCGGGCCGGCCGGGGTGACCGCGCGGGCGAGGGGAGGGGAAGAGGGCACCGGTGAGGCACCCGGGTGTGGGGTCGTGGGGGCGGGGACCGGCGAGCTCACCGGAGGGCCCGGTCGTGCCGCGGGGGCCACCGGCTCGGGGCCGGGGCGCGCGGGAGCAGGGGCCCCGGCGGCGACCGGTGCCATCACCGGGGTGAACGTCCGCGGGATCTCCGGCTGGCGGGGCTGCGCGGCCGGGGCCGCTGCGGCGGGAGGAGGTGTCCGTGAAGGGCGCATGCCCGGGGGGACCGGCGTGGCACCGGGGACGCGGTCCAGCTCGACGTCCAGCTCCTCGGCGTCCCACTGGGCGGCGGCGTTCTCGATCGACGAAGAGGTCCGCGGCGGGGGCGCCTTCAGGCTGACGAGCTTGGCGCCACAAGCCAGGCAATCCGTGGCCTTGGGGGCCTGGTGGGCGTCACAGGAGGGACAGACGACCCCGAGCTCAGAGCGGAGAAAGGCGGACATGAACGGTTCGGGGACTGTAGGAGCGCCGGATCCGGCGGGTCAATCTGGAGTTCCCCGAGGGTTGCCGGGGACGCGACACGAGATCAGTTCGTTGCCTGCACGACAGGCGACAGTTACGATTTCCTCCGCCACATGATCCGCCTCAACGACATTCTTACGCGGGTCAGCAGCTATCACCCTGACGCCGACCTGGACATCATCAAAAAGGCCTACGTCTACTCGGCGAAGGTCCACCAGGGACAGTTGCGCAAGTCGGGGGAGCCCTACCTCGTCCATCCCCTGGAAGTGGCCGGAATCCTGGCCGAGCTCAAGCTCGACGAGGCCTCCATCGTCACCGGGCTGCTGCACGACACCATCGAGGACACCCTGGCCACCCCCGAGGAGCTGCGGGAGCTCTTCGGCAAGGAGGTCGAGCAGCTGGTCGACGGGGTGACCAAGCTCTCCAAGTTCTCCACCACCGCGTCCCTCAGTCAGGAGGACAAGCAGGCGGAGAACTTCCGGAAGATGATCATCGCGATGGCGCAGGACATCCGCGTCATCCTGGTGAAGCTGGCGGACCGCACCCACAACATGCGGACGCTGGATCACATGAAGGAGGAGAAGCAGCGCCGGATCGCCCAGGAGACCCTGGACATCTACGCCCCGCTGGCCAACCGCCTCGGCATCTCCTGGATCAAGATCGAGCTCGAGGACCTCTCGTTCCGCTACCTGCGTCCCCGCGAGTACGGCGACCTCGAGCAGCGCATGTCGCGGCGCAAGCGCGAGCGCGAGAAGTACGTCGATGACGTGGTCGAGCTGCTGGAGAAGAACCTCGCCGAGCGGAACCTGAGCGGGAAGGTCCAGGGCCGCTTCAAGCACCTGTACAGCATCTACCGGAAGATGCGCTCCCACAGCATCGACTTCGATCAGGTCCACGACGTGATCGCCTTCCGGATCCTCCTGGACAGCATTCCCCAGTGCTACGAGGCCCTGGGCATGGTGCACCAGCAGTGGAAGCCGGTGCCGGGACGCTTCAAGGACTTCATCGCCATCCCCAAGCCCAACATGTACCAGTCGTTGCACACGACGGTCATCGGGCCGCTCAACGAGCGCGTCGAGGTGCAGATCCGCACCCACGAGATGAACAAGATCGCCGAGGAGGGCATCGCCGCCCACTGGGCGTACAAGGAAGGCAAGAAGGTCGTCAGCAGTGACGACGAGAAGTTCGCTTGGCTGCGCCAGCTCATGGAGTGGCAGCAGGATCTCAAGGACCCCAAGGAGTTCCTCGAGACCGTCAAGGTGGACCTCTTCGCCGACGAGGTCTTCGTCTTCACCCCGCGCGGCGACGTGAAGAGCCTGCCGCGCGGCGCGACCCCGGTGGACTTCGCCTACTCGGTGCACTCTGACGTGGGCAACCGCTGCATCGGCGCGAAGGTGAACGGGAAGATCGTCCCCATCCGCTACAAGCTGAAGAACGGGGACATGGTGGAGGTGCTCACCGGAGCCCAGGCCCATCCCAGCAAGGATTGGCTGAGCTTCGTGAAGACCAGCCGGGCGCAGCAGCGCATCCGGGCCTTCATCAAGGAGCAGCAGCGGGACAAGAGCCTGCAGCTCGGTCGCGAGCTCACCGAACGCGAGTTCCGCCGTTTCTCGCTCAACCTCAACAAGCTGACCCGGACCGGCGAGCTCAAGAAGCCCTGTGAGGAGCTCGGCTTCCGGACCGTGGACGATCTGCTGGTCGCGGTGGGCTACGGGAAGATCACGCCCTCGCAGCTCGTGCAGAAGGTGGTGCCCCCCGAGAAGCTCGCCGCCGAGGAGGCCAAGAGCTCCAAGGGTGACGGGAAGGCGACGTCCTCCGGTCACTCCGGCCTCTCGCGCGTCACCGAGATGGCGCGCAAGTTGGTGGGGCGCTCCAGCAAGAGCGGGGTGCAGATCGGCGGCGTGGACGACGTGCTGGTCCGCTTCGGACGCTGCTGCAATCCGGTCCCGGGCGACGAGATCAGCGGCTTCATCACCCGCGGGTGTGGCGTCACCGTGCACACCCGCTCCTGCGAGAAGGCCCTGGCCACCGATCCCGAGCGGCGCGTCGACGTCGCCTGGGACGTGGGCAGCGACTTCCGCCGACCGGTCACCCTGCGGGTCCTCTCCAGCGATCGTCCCGGGCTATTGGCCGACGTCTCCAACATCATCAGCAAGCGGGGCGTGAACATCTCCCAGGCCAACTGCCGGGCGACCGGGGACGAGCGGGCGGTCAACACCTTCGAGGTGGTGATCAAGGACCTCAAGCAGCTCAACGAGCTGATGCGGACCATCGAGCGGCTCAACGGGGTCTTCTCGGTCGACCGGATCTGATCGCCGCTGGCGAGACGGTTGTCTTGGGTCCGGGGGCTGATCTAGACGGCGGGCATCTCAAACCCGCTGTTGGAGACTCCCCCATGAAGATCATCCAGACGGACGCGGCTCCCAAGGCCATCGGGCCCTATTCGCAGGCGGTTCAGGTGCCCGCCGGCACGATGACCTTCTTCTCCGGCCAGGTGCCCCTCGATCCCCAGACCATGGAGCTGGTCCCGGGCGGGGTGGTCGAGCAGACCGAGCAGGTGATGAAGAACCTGAAGGCGGTGATCGAGGCCGCCGGCCTCACCTTCGCCGACGTGGTCCGCTGCACCATCTACCTCACCAACCTGGGCGACTTTGCCGCGGTCAACGAGGTCTACGCCAAGGCCTTCCCCTCGAACCCTCCGGCGCGCGCCACCGTGCAGGTCTCCGCGCTCCCCAAGGGATCGCAGGTCGAGATCGACGCCATCGCCGTGCGCTGAGGTTTCCCGTCTTCCGGCCGGCCATCCCGCTTCCCTGCTGGGACCGGATGGCCGACGAGGGCCCAAAGAAAAACGCCGCGGTGGGCCCCTTTCCGGGTGGCCCATCGCGGCGTCTTCCTTCAGGCCACCGGGCGCCTCCGGATCGGGAGTGCCCGGGGCCGGGGCGTCGTACTCAGCGGGCCGCGGTCTTCGCGAGCTCCTCGTCGATGATGCGGGAGAACTCCGCCAGGGGCTTGGCACCGACGATCTGACGACCGTTCACGAAGAAGGTCGGGGTGCCGGTCGCGCCCAGGGCCGAACCGTCCTGGCTGTCCTTGCGGACGTAGGCGGCGTACTTGCCCGAGTCCAGCGCGCTCCGGAACTTCGTCATGTCGAGGCCGAGCTGCTCGGCGTAGCGCTCCAGCGAGTCGCGCTCGAGGCTGCGCTGATTGGCGAAGAGCAGGTCGTGGTACTCGAAGAACTTGACCTGCTCGTGCGCGGCCATGGAGGCCTGGGCCGCCAGCATCGCGTTCTTGTGGAACGAGAGGGGCTGGTGCTTGTAGGCGAAGCGGACCTTGTCGCCGTACTTGGCGATGATCTCGTTCACGCGCTCGGCGCCGCGGGCGCAGAACGGGCACTCGAAGTCGCTCCACTCGATGATGGTGACCGGCGCGTTGGCGGGACCCTTGGTGGGGGCCTGACCGACCTCCACCTTCGGGGGCGGGGGCGCGGAGTTCAGGAGGGTCTCGTACACGTCCTCGATCCGGGTGCCCTTGGCGAGCAGGGCGTCCGCCTTGGCGATCTCCTCATCGATGGTGGCCTTGAAGACCGCGAAGGGCTGCGCGCCGACCATCTTGCGGCCGTTCACGAAGAAGGTGGGGGTTCCACCGGCCCCGATGCGCTGACCCTCCTGGCTGTCCTGCTCCACGAAGTCGGCGTACTTGCCGCTGTCGAGCGCCGCCCTGAAGCGGCTCAGGTCCAGGCCCACCTGCTGCGCGTAGCGCTCGAGGGAGGCGCGGTCCAGCTGCCGCTGATTGGCGAAGAGCAGGTCGTGGTACTCGAAGAACTTGCCCTGCTCATGCGCCGCCATGGACGCCGCGTGCGCCAGGGGGGCGTTGGGGTGCATGGGCAGCGGGCGGTGACGGAAGACGAACTTCACGTCATTGGGGTAGGCCGCCTTGATCTCGTTGACGGTGTTCGCCGCGCGGGAGCAGAACGGGCACTCGAAGTCGCTCCACTCGACGATCGTCACCTTGGCGTGCTTGGGACCGAAGAAGGGCGACGCGTCAGGGATGCTGACCTTCGTGATCGAGGACGGGGCGGGCGGACGCGCGCTCGGGGCGGCGGACGGAGCCGTCGGCGAGGGTGCTTTCGGCGCGGCAGCCACGGGCGAGGGGGCATCCGGCGCCCGCTTGCTCACGAACTGGCTCACGCCGAAACCGATGACGGCGCCCACGATCAGCGCCACGATGATATTCGGCTTCATTCGGGTTCTACTCCTTGGGGGATCTGACGTGCGGCCAGTCACGGGCCCGCGGGAGCGCGCTTGATAACAAACGCCCTTTCCGAGGCGCAACCGCCGTGGTGCGTCGGTTGAACGGCCCTCTATGGGCGGGTTCGGGG
>DATGQN010000160.1:0-3188 GCA_035304185.1 Myxococcaceae bacterium | reverse complement strand
GCGAGCATCTCCGCGCGGGGGATCACCGGGATCTTCCGCTCGCGGGCGATGACCACCTCGGGGTTGTCGCTCTTCACCGCGGAGCTGGTCACCACGACGTCGGCCTCGACCAGGTTCTCCGCTCGGTGCCCGAGGCCGATGCGGGCGCCGAGATCGGTCAGCCGGCGCGTCACCTCGCTCTCGCGCAAATCCGACCCGCTCACCCGGTAACCCAGGTTGATGAGAACCTCGGCGATGCCACTCATCCCGATGCCGCCGATGCCCACGAAGTGCACCTGGGCGGCGTGACGGGTCTTGAAGAGGCTTCCGTTGGGCCGATCACGGCTCACGGCTTCACCTCGCTGGGGAGGCTCGGGCGCTCGCGTCCCTTCGGTCCCCATGCTTCGTGCATCAGCTCCACGCACACGTCTGCCAGCTCCTTGGCGGCTTCGGGGCGGCCCAATAGCGCTGCCCGCTTCTCCATCTGCTTGCGCCGCGGCTCATCGGCCTCGATGGCGCGGATCTCCTGGGCCAGCCGCTCACCGGTCAGTGACTCCTCCCGGAACATCACCGCCGCCCCCGCAGCCACCAGAGACGAGGCGTTCACCGCCTGGTGATCGTCGGTCGCGTGCGGGAAAGGCACCAGGATGCTGGCCTTCTTGCACACCGTCAGCTCGGCCAGCGTCGTCGCGCCCGCCCGGCACACCACCAGCTCAGCGCCCATGTAGGCCGCGCTCATGTCCTCGATGAACTCGACGACGTCCGCGGAGAAGCCGTGCGCCTCGTAGCCGGCCTTCACCTCTTCCAGGCTCGCCTTGCCGGTCTGGTGGATGAAGTGCAGGGCGTCCTTGCGATCGGTGAGGAAGCCGAGGGCCTCGATCACCCGCTGGTTGAGCCCGCGCGCGCCGAGGGATCCGCCGACCACCAGGACCGTAAAGCGCTCATGGGCCACGCTGCTGCGCAGGTAGTTGTCCATGAGCTTGCGGCGGATGGGGTTGCCCACCAGCACCACCTTCTCCACCGGAAAGGTCGCGCGCGCCTCCTCGAAGGCCACGAAGACCCGATTCACGAACGCACCCAGGATCCGGTTGGTGAGTCCGGGCAGCGCGTTCTGCTCCTGAATTGCGGTGGGAATGCGCATCAGCGCCGCGGCGAGCACCACCGGCCCGCTCGAATAGCCCCCGACCCCCAGCACCACGTCCGGCTGCCACGCGCGCAGAATCCGGACCGACTGCGCGAAGGCGGTGGGGAGGCGGAACAGCGAGCGCAACAGCCCGCCGAACCCCTTGCCCTTGAGGCCCTCCACACGGAGCGTCTCCAGCGGCCAACCATAGGCCGGCACCACGCGCGCCTCGAGGCCGCGATCCGTCCCCACGAAGAGGACCTCGTTGCGGGTGTCTCGGGTGGTCACCTCTTCGGCGACCGCGATTCCCGGGAAGAGGTGACCGCCGGTCCCTCCGCCCGCAATCAACAACCTCATGCCACCACCTCACGCACCGCCGGACGCGAGCCCGTCGTCCCGCGCGCCGGGACCGCTTCCGGTGCGGGCAGGCTCGCGGCGCTGATGGAGAGGAGCACCCCGGCGGCGCCCATCATCATGATGAGGGACGAGCCGCCGTACGAGATGAACGGAAGGGTCAACCCCTTGGTGGGGAGCAGCCCCATGGCAACACACATGTTCACGATGGCCTGAAAGGCGATGATCGAGGTCACGCCGAGCGCGAGGTAACTGCCGAAGGTCTCCGGTGCCTTCATGGAGACGTACAGTCCCCGCAGGATGATGATGCCGTAGAGCAGCACCAGGACGGCGACTCCGACCAGGCCCAGCTCCTCGGCGATGATCGCATAGATGAAGTCCGTGTGGGCCTCCGGCAGGAAGAAGAGCTTCTGCCGCCCATCCCCGAGTCCAAGCCCGGTCGCTCCCCCGGATCCGATGGACATGAGGGATTCGGCGATCTGGTAGCCCACGTCGTGGCGATTCGCCCAGGGATCCAGGAAGGCCAGGATGCGCCGCATGCGGTAGGGCGAGCTGGCGATCAGGTGGTAGCCCACCGGCAGGGCCAGCAGGATGGAGAGCACCAGGTAGGAGATCTTGGTCCCGGCCGCGAAGAGCAGCACGAACATCAGGGTGAGGATCAGCACCGAGCTGCCGAAGTCCGGCTGCTTCATGCACAGGAGGATCAGCACCCCGCCCAGCAGCGCGTGCGGCAGGAAGCCCACCGAGAACGTGGCCACCTTCTCCCGCTTCTTGGCGAGCGAGTAGGAGAGGTAGACCACCCAGGCCGCCTTGGCGACCTCGGCCGGCTGCAGGGAGAAGCCTCCGGGGAAGCGGATCCAGCGCTGCGCGCCGCCGGCGGAGGTCCCGACGCCCGGGATGAGGACCGCCACCAGCAGCACCAGGGCCACCAGCAACATCGGGTAGGCCATGCGCGCGAGGCGCCGGTAGCCGATCTTCAGCGCCAGCCCCATGGCACCGAGCCCCAGCAGCGCCGCAATTCCCTGCCGCTCCAGGTAATAGAAGCTGTTGCCCAGCTTCTCCCCGGCCATCACCGCGCTCGCGCTGTAGACCATGATCAGGCCAAGCGCGACGAGGGCGAGGACCGGGAAGAGCAGCAGGGGGTCGAGGCGCAGCGACGGAGCGGACGATGTAGGACCTGGACGCACGCCCGAAGGGTGCCGCCAAAATCCGAGCTGCGGAAGTTTCCGACCGCTCGGAGCGAACGTCAGGGGGCCGCGGCCGCCCGGACCTCCCCGCGGGGAAGCTGGGTGACCGTCATCCCCTTCTCCCGGAGGAGCTGGGGAAGGCCGGTCTCCCCCACCATGTGGCCCGCGCCGATCACCACCAGCATGGGCTCACCCTCGCCCCAGAGCTCCACGATCCGCTCGCTCATCTGGCGGTTGCGGGTGTGGAACAGGCTCTCGTGGAGCAGCGTGGCGCGCGGGTCCTCGTCGTTCCGGAAGACGAGGGACTCCATCGCTGCGGTGTCGCCGTCGGCCCAGGCGCGGGCCATGGCATTGAGCTCGGCGGTCCAGTCCTCCTCCGCCATCGAGAGCGAGCGCTCGAGATCGTACTGGTGGGCCTCGTCCGGCGCCGAGGAGAGCGAATCCAGCTGCATCTCCATGGACTCGAGCTCGACGACGCGGTGGCTGTCACGCAGCCGCGAGAGGAGCTGGGTCTCCACCCCATGCTGCTCCACGAAGCCCGCCTG
>DATGQN010000159.1:0-34745 GCA_035304185.1 Myxococcaceae bacterium | reverse complement strand
CCGAAGAGGCCGAAGACGATCGAGGGCACCCCGGCGAGGTTGTAGACCGCCCCGCGGATGAGGCGGGCGAAGAGCCCGTCCTGGCGCGCGTACTCGTAGAGGTAGACCGCGGTGATCACCCCCACCGGCACCACCGCCACGGTCATCAGGAGCACCAGGGCGACGGTGCCGAAGATGGCGGGGAAGATGCCGCCCTCGGTCATCCCCTCCCGGGGCGCGGCGCTGATGAACTCCCACGAGAGCTGGGAGAGGCCGTTGGAGAGCACGTCCCAGGCGATGAGGGCGAGCACCAGGAGGATGATGAAGGCCGCCCCTCCGGTGATGCCCCCGAGTGCCAGGTCCGCGCGGCGGTGGGCGTTGAGGCTCATGACCGCTCTCCCATCTTGCGCCGCATGCGAGCGACGTAGCGGGCGCCCAGGGTGTTGAAGGTGAGGGTCACCAGGAAGAGCAGGGTGCCGAGCAGGAAGAGCACCGACCAGTGCGCCCCGCCCACCACGACCTCCCCCATCTCCGCGGCGATGGTGGCGGGGATGGTGCGCACCGAGGAGGTGGGGTCCAGCGACAGGACCGCCGCGTTCCCCGAGGCCATGAGGACGATCATCGTCTCCCCCATCGCCCGTCCGAAGCCCAGCACCACCGCGGCGAAGATGCCGGGGGCGGCCGCGGGGACGATGACCGACCAGGCGGTGCGCGCCCGGGAAGCGCCCAGGGCCAACGAGGCCTCGCGGTAGGAGCGCGGCACGGCGATCAGCGCGTCCTCGCTGACGGTGTAGACCACCGGGATCAGCGCCAGGCCCAGCGCGATCCCCGCCACGATGCCGTTGAGCCGGTAGGTGAAGCCGAAGAGGTTCTGCAGCAGGCTCGCCAGGACGATCAGCGCGAAGAAGCCCAGCACCACCGAGGGCACGCCCGCGAGCATCTCGATGGCCGGCTTGATGATCTCCCGCGTCCGGCGGGAGGCGAACTCGGCGGAGAAGACCGCCGCCCCGACCGCCAGCGGCACCGCGAACACCAACGCGATGACCGTCACCTTGAGGGTGCCCACCACCAACGGGGCGAGACTGTACTTGGGCACGGTGGAGACCGGCTGCCAGGAGAAGATGGCGCCCGCCCCCTCCCGCCAGGCCTGGGGCAGGATCATCGACCCCAGCGTCACCTCGTCCCTGAACTGCCCGAACACCAGGGGCAGCGCCTCGCGGGCGACGAACAGGAAGATCAGCGCCACCGCGGCGATGGCGACGAAGGCGATGACGGTGATGACCGCCTTGGCCAGCAGGTCCATGCGCCGTCGCCGCACCCGCCGGGCTTCGAGCCGTGCCGGGTCCGCGGTGATCCGCCCGGTGCGCGTGACGTCCCGACCTGCGTCCGGAGGCAGCTCATCCATGACGAGGCTCCTTTCCGAGGGGCTCATGGCAGCTCCGCCTCCGCGTCGGCTTCACCGGGCTGCTCGAGCAGCGGTGGCTGTGCCGTGTCCGCCTCTGGGTTCGCGTCTGCCGCCTCATCCACCCTCCCCGCTCCGACCGGCAGGGGGTAGTAGCCCACCTTGGAGGCCAGGGCCTGTCCCTCCGGGCTCAGCGCGAAGTCCAGGAAGGCCTTCACCGCACCGCGTGGAGGCCCGGCGGTATACATGAAAAGCGGCCGGCTGATGGGGTAGCGCCCGTGGACCACCGCGTCCTCGGTGGGGGCCACCGCCTCCGCCCCCGCGTCCTCGCGCACCGCGACAATCCGGATGCCGCTGTCATACGCGATGCCGCCATAGCCGATGGCATTGCGATCCCGGGTGACGGCGTTCACCACCGCCGCGGTGCCCGGGAGGGTCTGGGTCTCCGGCGCGAAGTCCTCTTCCTCCAGCACCCGCTCCTTGAAGTAGGCGTAGGTCCCGGAGTTGTTCTCGCGACCGTAGAGGACGATGGGGGCATCCGGTCCTCCCAGCTCGCTCCAGCGGGTGAGCTTCCCGGTGTAGATGGCCTTGAGCTGGGGAAGGCTCAGCGCGGTGACCGGGCTCTCCCGGTGGACGAACACCGCGATTCCGTCGAGCGCCACCGTGGTCTCGACCGGCGCCACCCCCCGCCGCGCCTCGATCTGCACCCGCTCCTCGTCCTTGAGGGCGCGCGAGGCGGAGGCGATGTCGGTCGTTCCGTTGATGAGCGCCGCGATCCCGGTCCCGGAACCACCGCCGGTGACCTGCACCACCCGGCCCGGCGCGGAGGCCATGTAGGCCTCGGCGAGCCGCTGGCCCAGGAGCACCAACGTGTCTGAGCCCTTGACCGTCACCGAGCTGCCCGGCGCGGGCGCGCCCCCCTCATCGCGGGGCGCGCGGCGGGCACAGGTCGGACAGGCCGTCAGGGACAGGACACCGACCAGGAGGAGGAGGATCCGAGCGCGCATGGGAGACCGCCGTTTTCGGGGGTGGCGCACCGTAGGCCTCCCACGTGGCAGATGGGTGACGGGATTGCACCGTTCTGTGACAGCCACCAACGACGTGGGGAGGCTGACGGCCGGGCATGCGGGCAAGGTCGACGGCTCCCGGCTACTATGAAGGGAGCGCCCGTTCCCCCCGACGAGAATCGCGGTCCGAGGCCGCGGCGGGGATCCGACACGGCGCTGGCGGGAAGCTCGCTTCCGCGGCGCCGGGGCCACACCCTCTCTGGACCGTCATCCGGACCGCGGCAGCGCCTCGGGAGCACGCGCTCCCTTGCCGTCGAACGATGCCGGTCCCCATTCATCCGGAGCCCGGGCACGCAACTGCCCCCTCCGGCGAGGAGCGTGACGCGATGAGCCTGCGGATCGACCAGGACCACAGCCGCTTCAAGCAGATCGTCCGCGGCAAGATCAAAGAGAACCTCAAGCGCTACGTGCAGCACAGTGAGCTGCTCACCCGCAAGGGCAAGGACGCGCTCTCCGTCCCCGTCCCCTTCATCGACATCCCGCGCTTCCGGTTCGGACACCGGCAACAGGGAGGCGTCGGCCAGGGCGAGGGGGAGGTGGGTCAGGTCCTCTCCGACGAGTCGGTGGAGGGCAAGGACGGCCAGGGCCAGGCCGGCGAGGGCGAGGGCCAGCACGCACTCGAGGTCGAGGTGACCCTGGAGGAGATGGCCGACATCCTGGGGGAGGAGCTCGCCCTTCCCAACATCGAGCCGCGGCAGAGCGAGCGCATCGTGGCCCAGAAGACCCGCTACACCGGGGTGAACACCACCGGCCCCGAGTCGCTGCGCCACTTCAAGCGCACCTACAAGCAGGCCCTGCGGCGCCAGATCGCGAGCGGCACCTACAACCCCGAGCGCCCGGTGCTCATCCCCACCCGCGAGGACCGCCGCTACCGCAGCTACAAGCTCGAGCCGCTTCCGGAGACCTCGGCGGTCATCATCTACATGATGGACGTCTCCGGCTCGATGGGTGAGGAGCAGAAGGAGATCGTGCGCATCGAGTCCTTCTGGCTCGATACCTGGCTGCGTCGGCAGTACCGCGGGCTCGAGGTCCGCTACATCATCCACGACGCGGTGGCCCGCGAGGTCGACGAGCAGACCTTCTTCCACACCCGCGAGAGCGGCGGGACGATGATCTCCTCGGCCTACCGGCTGTGCCGCGACATCATCCAGACCGACTACCCGCGCAGCGCCTGGAACGTGTACCCCTTCCACTTCAGCGATGGGGACAACTGGAGCGCCGACGACACGCGGCTGTGCCTGAAGCTGCTGCGCGAGGAGCTGCTGCCCAACAGCAACCAGTTCGCCTACGGGCAGGTGGAGAGCCCCTACGGCAGCGGGCAGTTCATCAAGGACCTGCGCGAATCGCTGGGCGAGCACGAGCGGCTGGCCCTCAGCGAGATCGCCGACAAGGAAGCCATCCTGGACTCCATCAAGGACTTCCTCGGGAAGGGACGCTGACACCATGCCCAAGCCCCTGACGCCCAGGCTCGAAGCCCTCCGCGTGCAGATCGAAGGCTACGCGCGCGACTACGGCCTCGACTTCTTCCCCACCGTCTTCGAGGTCCTCAGCAGCCAGGAGCTCAACATGGTCGCCTCCTACGGCGGCTTTCCCACCCGCTACCCGCACTGGCGCTGGGGCATGGAGTACGAGCAGCTCTCCAAGGGCTACGACTACGGGGTCTCGAAGATCTACGAGCTGGTCATCAACAACGACCCCACCTACGCCTACCTGATGGAGTCCAACACCGAGGTCGACCAGAAGCTGGTCATGTCCCACGTGTTCGGACACGCGGACTTCTTCAAGAACAACTTCGCCTTCGCGCCCACCCACCGGCGCATGATCGACCAGATGGCCAACCACGCCACGCGCGTGCGGCGCTGGATCGACCGCATCGGCGTGGAGAAGGTGGAGGATTTCATCGACCGCTGCCTCTCGCTGGAGAACCTCATCGACCAGCACGCCCCCTTCATCCGCCGCGAGCCGGATCCGGAGCGGCGGGAGGAGGAGCAGAAGGCCAACGAGCAGGTGCGCGGCTTCGAGGTCGACCGCGAATACATGCGCGGCTACATCAACCCTTCGGAGTTCCTCGAGTCCCAGCGCCGCAAGGTGGAGCAGGACAAGGTGCAGGCCAAGCACGTGCCCGAGCGCCCCCGCCGCGACGTCCTCACCTTCCTGCTCGAGCACGCCCCCCTGGAGACCTGGGAGGCAGACATCCTGGCCATCATCCGTGACGAGGCGCACTACTTCGCGCCCCAGGGCCAGACCAAGATCATGAACGAGGGCTGGGCCAGCTACTGGCACTCCACGATCATGACCCAGAAGGCGCTGCGGGACGCCGAGGTCATCGACTACGCCGACCGCCACGCCGGGACGATGGGCGTCCGGCCGGGCGCGCTCAATCCCTACAAGCTCGGGATCGAGCTGTTCCGCGACATCGAGGACCGCTGGAACAAGGGGCGCTTCGGCAAGGAGTGGGAGGAGTGCGACTCCCACGAGGAGCGCAGCAACTGGGATCGGAAGACCGGCCAGGGGCGGGAGAAGATCTTCGAGGTCCGCCGCCACTACAACGACATCACCTTCATCGACACCTTCCTGACGCCGGAATTCTGCATCGAACAGAAGCTGTTCACCTATGGCTTCAACGAGAAGCGTTCGACCTGGGAGATCACCGCCCGGGAGTTCAAGAAGGTGAAGGACAAGTTGCTGCAGCAGCTGACCAACTTCGGCCAGCCCATCATCGAAGTGGTGGATGCCAATCACGAGAACCGCGGCGAGCTCCTCCTGGCGCACCGGCACGATGGACAGGATCTGGAGGGCCCCAAGGCCCGCGAGACCCTGGTCGGCCTGCACGCCATCTGGAAGCGTCCGGTGAACGTGGTCACCCGCTACGACGATCAGGGTGTGCTCCTGCGCTTTGACGGGCAGGGACACAGCGAGAAGAAGGTCGAGCTGTGAAGCTCCTGTCCTGCGCTGCCCCATCAAATGCAGGAGCATGTGAGCGTTGATGCGTCCCCGACTCGAGGTTGCCGAGCTGTTGTCCTTCCGTCTGCGTCTGCCCAAGGAGGCGCTCGACGAGGTGCTCTCCCCCCCGGGTGACACCTTCCTCACCCTCACCCGCGAAGGTGGGGACCTGGTCCTCGCCGACAGCGGCGCGGACAGCTTCCTGCGGTTCAAGCAGGTCAAGGAGGAGCTGGTGCTCACCGACGTGGCCCTGCTCAACGATCCCCGCGCCCGCTTCCTCAAGGTGCTGGCCGCGCTGCTGATCCGCTTCGAGGGGGATCTCGAGGCCCAGTTGGTGTGGAGCGATGCCCAGCGCAACACCGTGGAGGGCTGGACCGACCTGCGGGTGCACCGCGGTCAGACCGAGCACCCGGCGCTGGCGGTTCCCCGACTGCAGAACCAGCTCCGCCAGGTCCCGGAGGCCCTCTCCCCGGAAGGTGGCGCCGCCCTCTTCACCGAGTCCGAGGAAGGTCCCGCGCCCGACGAGGCGGAGGAGATCGCCCGCCTGCTGGTCCGCGCCGAGGCCGCCTGGAGCGAATACCAGCGCCTCAAGAACGAGCGGACCGCGCCCCGGGGCTGAGGGCGCGGCGCCGCTGGGAAAAACCTTTCGGGGAGGCTGCTTTCAGCCGCGCCCCCAGTCGTCGCGGCGGGGCATGGCCCATGGGCCCGAGACCCAGCGCTTCACCGGAGGCTGCTCCTCGCGCAATGCCCAGCGGCAGGTCGCCCCCGTCCATGCCCCCAGCAACAGGCTCAGCGCCGAGATCAGCAGGTAGCCCCCCATCCCGAGTCCGAAGAGCGGGTTGAACGCCCCGTCCACCCGTCCCGCCGCCCACAGCAGCGGGACCAGGGCCAGGACGGTCAGGCCGACCGCCCCCAGGGCCCGCCGGAGACTGCGTGCCCTCCAGCCCCCCAGGCATCCGCCGATGAAGGCGTTGAGGATGGGGACCCAGAAGAAGAAGAGCATCGCGGTGAGCATGTAGATCGCCGGGATCCCGGTGTCGTAGCCGGGCGGCCGGGCGGGCGCGGTGGTCCCGAAGGTGTACGCGTCCCACCACCGCGGATGACGACTGGGGCTGATGCGCTCGGCGGCGCGATCCATGACCGCCCCCGCGCGGTCGGCGACGGTGTGCCCGTCCGGCGTTTCCAGCCACCCGTGGTTCCTGGTCCACCCCCTCCGGGGCCGGTCGCGTCTCTCGTCCATGGGCGCAGCGCCTCCTTCCTTCGACGTTCGAGCCTCAACGGTGGGGGCCGCCCCGCTCCTTTGGCAGCCCGCCCCCCGCGTTCGTTCTGTCCCCCGGCGACCGGCCGGACGTGCCATCGCCGCGCTACAGGTTGCGACAGGAAGTTTCGCGCTCCCGCGGACTCGCCTAAGGTCGCTCCCCGTGATCCGCAACGCCCTGCTCATCCTCCTGCCCCTGCTCCTCGCCCTCCCTGCCGAGGCAGCCCAGATCACCATCCAGAACCGGCGCCTGGGTCCGACCCAGACCCTCGGGCACGCGCTGCACGCCGCCGGTCTGAGCAACGCCGAGGTCGACGCGGTGATCGCCGCGATGCGCCCGGTGTTCGACTTCCGGCGCTCGCGTCCCGGTGACCAGCTCCGGCTGGTGCGGGCGGACGGCGTGCTCACCCACCTCGACTACCGGCGCGGTCCGCTCGACGAGTGGCAGGTGCGGTTGGAGGAGGGAGCGCTGGTGGGCAGCAAGCGGGAGATGCCCGAGGAGACCGTGGTCGCCCTCGTGGACATCACCGTGGAGAACTCCCTCTACGAGTCGGCGGGGCGGGCCGGTGAGTCTCCCGACGTCGCCGTCGTCCTCGCCGATGTCTTCGCCTGGGACATCGACTTCTACCGGGATGTGCAGCGCGGCGACCGCGCGCGGGCCCTGGTGGAGAAGGTGCTCAGCCGGGGCCGGCTGGTGCGCTACGGCAACGTCCTGGCGGCCGACTACCGGGGCAGCACCGTGGGCCACAAGCGCGCCTTCCGCTACGAGCTCCCCGACGGCGAGAGCTCCTATTTCCAGGAGGACGGCAGCAGCGCCCGCAAGACCTTCCTCAAGAGCCCGCTCAAGTACGCCAACGTCACGAGCAACTTCGGCTCCCGCTTCCACCCCATCCTCAAGTACGTGAAGTCCCACAACGGGGTGGATTACGGCGCGCCCACCGGCACCCCCGTCTGGGCGGTCGCCAACGGCCTGGTCACCCGGGCCTCCTACAGCGGCGCTGGGGGCAACACGGTGTGCCTGCGTCACAACCAGGGCTTCGAGACCTGCTACCTGCACCTCCACGGCTACGGTCCGGGGATCAAGGTCGGCACGCGGGTCCAGCAGAAGCAGGTGATCGGCTACGTCGGGACCACCGGCCGCAGCACCGGTCCGCACCTCCATTACGCGCTCAAGCGTCATGGGAAGTACGTGAACCCCCTCAACCAGAACTTCCCCCGCGCCGAACCCCTCCCCGAGGAGCTCAAGGAGGACTTCCACAGCCGGGTCGCAGAACTCCTTCCCCGGCTCGACGGAGGCCCCGCCCTCGCGAGCTCCTCCTCGGCCAAGCCCCCGCACGCCGCGCCCTGATCCCCTGCCCGGCCCCGTCCGGGGCGCAGGTCGCTTCGGGACCGCGACGTCTTCGGCCCCCGCCAGGATGAGCCGCGACCGCCGGGGGCAGCCCGGTCGCGGTTTCCCGGTGGGCCGCACCGTCCATCGCCACCCCCCCATGGCCCTCACGGTGGAGGGCGACAACGCTGCCGCGCGGCGGCGGGGTCGCGTGATTGTCGGCGCACCCCAGGTGCCTGGTCCACCGGGTCGCCTGGCCGGCGCAGTCGGGTTCCTGACGCCCTCCGCTTTCCCACTCCTCCCCGCTCGACCCCGACCCTAAAGTCCCGCCGCAGCGGCTTTTTTCGCACCCCTGACGAACGCGCCGGGCTGTCCGACCCTGCTGGGTGACGCCCCGCTTCTCCTGGAGATCCCATGACCGACGATCTGTCCCCCGACTCGCCCCCGGCGCCCCCCATCCGCCGGACCGGAATGGATGCGCGAGCTCTCGAGGCGGGCATCCTCGATCACGTGCAGTACTCGCGCGGAAAGCCCGGCGACACCGCGACCGCGCTGGACCGCTACACGGGGCTGGCGCTGGCGGTGCGGGATCGGCTCACCCAGCGGTGGATCGAGACCTCGCGCACCTACTACCTGAACGACGTCAAGCGCGCCTATTACCTGTCCGCGGAGTACCTGCTGGGGCGGTCGCTCGGGAACAACCTGCTCAACATCGGGCTGCTCGAGGAGGCGCGTGCAGCGGCCACCTCCCTGGGCTTCGACCTCGACTCCCTCATCGAGCTCGAGCCGGACGCGGGGCTGGGCAACGGCGGCCTGGGGCGGCTGGCGGCCTGTTTCCTCGACTCGCTGGCCACGCTCGGCCTGCCCTGCATGGGCTACGGCATCCGCTACGAGTTCGGCATCTTCAACCAGGCCATCGTGGGCGGCTATCAGGTGGAGCGTGCCGACGAGTGGCTCCGCTTCGGCAACCCCTGGGAGATCGTCCGTCCCGAGAAGTCGGTGTCGGTCCGCTTCTACGGGCACGTGGAGACGGTCACCGGGCCCGACGGCAGCACCCAGGCACGATGGGTCGGCGGCAAGGAGGTGCTCGGCGTCCCTTACGACACCCCCATCGTGGGCTACGAGAGCAACACCGTGAACACGCTGCGGCTGTGGCAGGCGCGCGCCTCGGCCGAGTTCGACTTCCTCCTCTTCAACGACGGCGACTACGAGAACAGCGTCGTCGAGAAGAACGAGTCCGAGGTCATCAGCAAGGTCCTCTACCCCAACGACAACTTCCTCGCGGGCAAGGAGCTGCGCCTCAAGCAGGAGTACTTCTTCGTCGCCTGCAGCCTCGCGGACATCGTCCGGCGCTACCTCAAGTCCCGCGACGACTTCGCCGCCTTCCCCTCGAAGGTCGCCATCCAGCTCAACGACACGCACCCGGCCATTGCCATCGCCGAGCTGATGCGGATCCTCGTCGACGACAAGCACCTCGAATGGGACGAGGCCTGGAGCCTCACCCAGGCGACCTTCGGCTACACGAACCACACGCTCCTGGCCGAGGCCATGGAGAAGTGGCCGGTGGCCCTCTTCGAGCGCCTGCTGCCGCGGCACCTGCAGATCATCTACGAGATCAATCACCGCTTCCTCCGGCAGGTGCAGATCCGCTTCCCCTATGACGCCGCGCGCATGCGCCGGCTGAGCCTCATCGAGGAGGGGCCGGAGAAGAGCGTGCGCATGGCGCACCTGGCAGTCGTGGGCAGCCACTCCATCAACGGCGTCGCCGCGCTGCACACCCAGTTGTTGACCCGGGACGTGCTGCCCGACTTCGCGCAGCTCTTCCCGCAGCGCTTCAACAACAAGACCAACGGGGTCACGCCCCGCCGCTGGCTGGCGTGGTGCAACCCGGGGCTGAGCGAGCTCATCACCGAGAGCATCGGGGATGGGTGGCAGAAGGACCTCGAGCGACTCAAGGAACTCGAACCCTTTGCGGAAGACGCCGGCTTCCGCGAACGGTTCCGGAAGGTGAAGGCCGAGAACAAGGTGGCGCTGGCGAACCACGTGCGCGACCTGATGTGGCTGGACCTCAACCCCGACGCCATCTTCGACGTCCAGATCAAGCGCCTGCATGAGTACAAGCGCCAGCTCCTCAACGCCCTGCACATCATCACGCTGTGGACGAAGGCGCGGCGGGATCCGGGGTCGGTGGTGCACCCCCGGGCGTTCCTCTTCGGCGCCAAGGCCGCTCCCGGCTACCACCTGGCCAAGCTCGTCATCCGGCTGATCAACGGCATCGCCGAGGTCGTGAACAGTGATGCGGGGAGCACCGGCCTCCAGGTCGCCTTCCTGCCCAACTACCGCGTCACCCTCGCCGAGCGGATCATCCCCGCCGCGGACGTCTCCGAGCAGATCTCAACCGCGGGCATGGAGGCCAGCGGCACCGGCAACATGAAGCTCGCCCTCAATGGCGCGCTGACCATCGGAACGCTCGACGGCGCCAACGTGGAGATCCGCGAGCACGTGGGCGAGGAGAACTTCTTCCTCTTCGGCCTCACCGCGGACGAGGTGCTCCAGAAGAAGCGTGAGGGCTACCGGCCGCGCGAGATCTACGCGTCCAACCCGGATCTCCAGGAGGCGCTGGACCTGGTCGGCAACGGCTTCTTCAGCCCCGAGGACCGGGCCCTCTTCCGCCCCCTCGTCGACAGCCTGCTGCGCGAGGACCGCTACATGGTGCTCGCCGACTTCGCCTCCTACGCCGAGGCCCATGACCGGGTGGTCCGGGCGTACCTCGACAAGGAGCAGTGGACCCGCATGGCGATCCTCAACGTCGCCCGCAACGGGCACTTCAGCTCCGATCGCACCATCCGCCAATACGCGAAGGAGATCTGGGAGATCTCCCCGGTCGAGGTGAAGCTCTGAGGTGGCCTCCCGGGAGCGTCTCGGGAGGTCGTTGCGGCTGCAACCGGACCTCCCGGGCCCCGGCTCTCACTCGACGTTGAGGGCGAGTTCGGGCAGTTGGCCCAGCGCCTGTTCCACGGTGGCCAGGGCGGCCGAGGTCCCCCGCAGGGCCGCTTCCACGTGTCCCCCGGGGAAGGTGCGGACCGGGGCTCCCGCGAGCTGCTGGGCCAGGCGCAGCGTGGAGGCCGCAGGGATCCAGCCATCCCGCCGCGCAGCGAACAGGGCCGCGGGACGCCGCTCCTCGATCGAGGTGAGGGCGATGCCTCCGAGCGCTCGCTCCAGTCGGTGCCGGGCCGACGCTTCGCTGCCGGCCTCGCGGATGAGCGCAGGGAGGTCCGCCGCCGACCTCAGAACGCCGTCGAAGAAGACGGGCGCGGCGCTCTCCGGCGCCAGCAGGGGCGCTGCGGCGAGGGGAATGGGGAAGACGCTCGCCGCGTGGGCTGCCAGTGCGCCGCCCAGGCCATAGCCGGTGAGCACCACCCGCGGGTGCCCCTGGGCGAGCAGCCAGGCCGCGAGGGCACAGGCCTCCAGCGCCGCCGCGCGCTGCATCAGCACGAAGTCCTCGACGGTGTGGGTGACGCCGGGGCCCGGCGCATCGGCGAGGCGGGCGCCATGCCAGGGCGCCTCAAGCACCACGCTTCCCACGCCCTCCCCCACCAGCCGGGTGGTGAGCAGCCTCGTGGGAAGCGAGCCGAGCAGGGGCACCAGCTCCACCACCACCGCCATGGGGGTCCTGCCGGGCTTCGCGTTCGCGGGCAGGCGCAGCGTGAAGTGCAGCGTGCGCACGACGTCCGGCAGAGGTCCCAGCGTCGCCGGGCTCTCCACCACCCCGCGCCAGGTCTCGTGGAGCCCCGCCTCCGGCTGACGGATCAGCCGGACCGCCCCCAGCTCCGGGATCCCGATCCCGTGCGCCCGTCCCTGGAGCTGCTCGAGCAGCGCACTGCTGCCGAAGCCCCCGGAGAAGAAGCGTGGCCCGTGTCGGCGGAGCTGGCCGAGGTGCCGGTCCAGCTTGGAGCCCCGGCGCTTCGGCGGAGTGGGATCGGGGGCGCGGGACATGGCGACGCTAGGAGAGCGCGGACAGGAGGGCGGCGCCGCCGATGAGCGATTGCCCGCCGTCGCAGTTGAAGACCGAACCGGTGATGAAGCTCGCCGCGTCGCTGCTCAGGAACAGGGCGAGCTGCGCGATGTCGGCGGGGGTGCCCATGCGCTGCAGGGGCAGGGCCCGGCGCACGGCCTCCTTGGCCTGATCGCCCGGAGCGAGGCGCTCCATGCCCTCGGTGCCCTCGATGGGGCCGGGGCTGATCCCATTGACCCGGATGCCAAGGCCGCCCCACTCGATGGCGAGGGTGCGGGTCAGCATGTCCACGCCCGCCTTCGCCGCGCACACGTGGGCCTGCATCGCCATGGGCTGATAGGCCTGGGGCGCGGAGATGTTGAGGATGCTGGCGCCGGGCTTGTTGAGGTGCTCGAAGGCCGCCTGACAGGCGTGGAAGGTCCCCAGCGTGTCGATCTCCAGCACCGCGCGGAACCCGTTGGAGGACATGCCCAGGGCCGGCGCCGGGAAGTTGCCGGCCGCCCCGCAGATCAGGATGTCCAGGGGGCCGAGTTCCTGGGCCGCGGAGGCGATGGCGTTGCCGAGGGCCTCGCGATCGCGCACGTCCGCGGCGTAGCCCTTCGCGGTCCCGCCCGCGTCGGTGATCGTCTTCACCGCCGCCTCGAGCTTGTCGACCTTGCGCCCGTTGATGGCGACCTTCGCCCCTGCCGCCGCCAGGTGCTGGGCGATCCCCAGGTTGATACCGGAGCTGCCCCCGGTGATGAAGGCGACCTTCCCTGCCAACAGCCCATCCTTGAAGACGTTCACGCGCTTCCTCCTCATCCGAGCGCATCCCAGAGGCCCGGGCCGGGTGGGCATACCACGCTCCCCGGGACCCTCCAGCCTCGGGATGGCCGCCCCTCGCGCGAGATCCCGGAATGGGGCAGAAGAGGAGTGCTATGGTGCACGTCCTTATGCATATGCGGTCGATCCTCCTCTTCGTCGGCGCGGTGTCCCTCTCCGCCTGTTACGTCACTCCCCCGAAGCCGCCCCCGGCCACCATGTTCGAGATGGGCGACATGCGGACCCCCGTCGTGGACTACCGCGAGTCCGAGGCGCCGATCTGCACGGCCGAGCCCCGCTGGCTGGTCGAGGAGATCATGAACGTGAACAACGTTCTCGACCGCTTCCTCGACCGCACCGATCCCTCGCGCGCCCTCTCCTGGACCGACGGGCAGCGCTCCCTGGCGATCGACGGACGGGCCATGCTCCCTGAGCTGGTGGATGTCCACGTCTCCAACCTCCAGCTCCTCTCCAAGTGCGGGATCGCCAATTGGCAGTCCCTCCCCCGACTGCGTGAGCGGGGCCTGGAGCTGTCCGCCGCCGTCACCGAGCGGCTCCCGCAGATCTCCCTGGTGCTCGAGTACATCGATGCCCAGGTCGTGCTCGACGCGTGGGACGCGGACTACGCGACCCGCAAGCAGCGCGCGGAATCGATCGGTTGCCAGGGACGCAACAGCACCGAGGAGATCTACTACGCGCAGGAGTCCGCGGACGGCGTGACCCAGTGGTACTTCTGCAACGGCGCACAGGTGAGCCGCCGCGCGGGTGCGGAGCCGGACTTCACCCCGCCCCGTGGCGCGCGCCGCGTCCGGTCCTCGGACTACATGCGCAAGGCGCGTGAGTACCCCACCGAGAACATCGTCGTTGCCCCGGTGATGCCGCCGGTGCCCGCCGCGCTCGCCGACAAGCTTCCGTCCTCGGGCTGAGCGTCCCCGAGCAGCGCCGGAGTCGTGTGGCCGGCGCTTCTCCGGCGTCTTCGTCCGGAAGGGACGTCGCGACCTCTGAGATGCCGCTCCGCAGGCTCCGCAGAAACGGAGTGGACACGGGGCCTCCGCCTCTCAAGGCGTCTGTGAACCGCTGAAGGCGCCCCCCCCGTTCGGGTGGCGCCTCCGGAGCCGACGTCAGGTCAGCTCGACCACGCGCTGGCCGAAGAGCCGATCCACCGACTCGATCAGCTCATCCCCCACCTGCACCTCGAGGCGGGTGTTGCCGATGAGGACCTCGGCCTCGCCCGGGAAGACCAGGGTGAGCGCGACAGGGGTGGAGCCCCGGTGCTTCTCCCCCAGGGTCGAGAGCTTCGCCAGACGCTCCTCGGTGGCCAGGTCCGCCGGAACCCTCAGGTTGAAGCAGCGGGCGCGCTGATCCCGGACCTCGCGCAGGCTCTGCACGTTCTCGGCGATGAGCTCGGCGACCGGACGCTCCTCATCCCGCATGTTCACCTGAACGGTGCCGGTGACCAGCAGGGGCTCGTCCCCCTTGAGGAGATGCTCCCAGTTCTCGTAGCCGGGCTTGGGACCTCCCTTGGTCCACTTGCCGTCGCGCCCCATGACGCTGCGGCCGCCCTCCTTTCCAGGGAAGCACACCAGCTCCACGCTGCCGGTGAGGTCCTCGATGGTGACCCACGCCATCCGCTTGCCGGTCTTCGTGGGCCGCTCACGCAGCGCGGACACCACGCCCGCGACGGTGATCTTCTCGTCGCGGCGTGCCCGTTGGACCGCGGTGGTGGGACGGGCGTAGCGCTTGAGCTCGCGGTCGTACTGATGCAGCGGGTGGCCTGAGACGTAGAAGCCGATGGCGTCCTTCTCGTGCGCCAGCCGCTCCTTCTCCGACCACTCCTCCACCTGCACGTAGTCCTGGGGAAGGACCTCGCCGCTGCTGGTGCCTCCCTCGTCACCACCGGTGAGCATCCCGAACAGGTTGGTCTGTCCGGCCGCCCGATCCCGCTGGCTTGCGCTGCCGCGGCTCATCGCCCGCTCGATGGTCTCGAAGAGCTGGCGGCGGGGACGGTTCTCGAAGTCGAAGGCGCCCGCGCGGACCAGGGCTTCGATGACCTTGCGGTTCACCTTGCGCGAGTCCACGCGCTCGCAGAAGTCGAAGATGTTCTTGAAGTGCCCTTCCTTGCGCGCCTCGACGATGGACTCGATGGCCCCCTCGCCCACGCCCTTGATGCCGCCCAGGCCGAAGCGGATCTTCCCTTCTACCGCGCCGAAGGCCATGTCCGAGAGGTTCACGTCCGGGGGGAGCACCTCGTGTCCCGCGGCGCGCGCCTCGGCGATGTGGGCCACCACCTTGTCGGTGTTGTCCTTCTCGCTGGTGAGCAGCGCGGCCATGAACTCGACCGGGTAGTGCGCCTTGAGCCACGCGGTGTGGATCGTGATGAGGCCGTAGGCGCCCGAGTGGCTCTTGTTGAAGCCGTACTCGGCGAACTTCTCCATCAGGTCGAAGATCTCGCCGGCAACCTTGAGGTCGACGCCGTTCTTCTCGCAGCCCTCCAGGAAGCCCTTGCGCTCGGCGGCCATCACCTCCGCCTTCTTCTTGCCCATGGCGCGGCGGAGCAGGTCCGCGCGGCCCAGGGAGTAGCCCCCCAGGACCTGCGAGATCTGCATCACCTGCTCCTGGTAGACGATGACGCCGTAGGTGTCCTTGAGCACCGGCTCGAGCGCAGGGTGCGGGTAGCTCACCTCTTCGCGGCCGTGCTTGCGGTTGATGAAGACGTCCACCATGCCGCTGTCGAGGGGGCCGGGTCGATAGAGCGCGCCGGCCGCGATCACGTCCTCGAAGCAGTTGGGCTTGAGCTTCACCACCATCTCGGTGAAGCCGCTGGACTCCATCTGGAACACGCCCGAGGTGTCACCGCGCGCGAGCAGCGCCCACACCCCTTCGTCGTCCAGCGGGATGTCGGTGCGATCGATCCGCTGGTCGGGGGGACGCTTGGCGTTGATGAGGTCCAGCGCGTGCTGGATCACGGTGAGGGTCTTGAGCCCGAGGAAGTCGAACTTCACCAGGCCCGCGGCCTCGACCTCGTCCTTGGCGAATTGGGTGATGATCGCCTGCGTCCCGGGCGGACGGTAGACGGGCACGTACTCCCACAGGGGCTTGTCGGCGATCACCACGCCGGCCGCGTGCATGCCGGCCTGTCGGTGCAGTCCCTCGAGTGCGAGCGCGATCTCGAGGACCTCACGTGAGGTCACGTCCCGGCCCTCGACCTGGCCGAGCACCTGCGGGTTCTCCATCAATTCCTTGAGGCGCGGCTCGGCGGCGAGGCCGGCCTTCTCATCGCCGTAGATCGCCTGCCCCAGCGTGATGCCGAGGATGTCCGGGACGAGCTTGGCCAGGCGGTCGCCTTCGCTGAAGGGCAGCGCGAAGACGCGGCACACGTCACGCAGCACGCTCTTCGCCTTCAGGGAGCCGAAGGTGATGATCTGCCCGACGTTGTTCTCCCCGTACTTCGAGGAGACGTAGCTGATCACCTCGTCGCGACGGTCCTGGCAGAAGTCGATGTCGAAGTCGGGCATCGACACGCGCTCGGGGTTGAGGAAGCGCTCGAAGAGGAGGTTGTAGGGGATGGGATCCAGGTCGGTGATCCGCAGCGAGTAGGCCACGAGGCTCCCGGCGCCGCTGCCCCGACCCGGTCCGACGGGGATGCTGTGGCGCTTCGCCCAGTTGATGAAGTCCTGGACGATGAGGAAGTAGCCGGAGAAACCCATGCGCTGGATGACGCCCAGCTCGAGCTGCAGCCGCGCCAGGTAGGCGTCGCGGTCGACGGGGTACTTGAGCTCCTTGAAGCGCTCGTTGAGCCCCTGCACCGAGAGCTCGGCGATATAGCTGTCCGCGTCGTGTCCTGCGGGGACCTTGAACGTCGGCAGCATGGGCTTGCCCAGCTCGAGCTCGACATTGCAGGCCTCGGCGATGCGCTGCGTGTTGGCGACCGCCTCGGGGACGTCGCTGAAGAAGCTGTACATCTCCTCCGGGCTCGTCACGTAGAGCGCGTCGGTGGAGTGGCGCATGCGCTTGGGGTCCGCCAGCGTCCGCCCGCTGGCGATGGACATCAGGATCTCGTGCGCCTTCGCATCCTCGCGCTTGATGTAGTGGGCGTCGGCGGTCGCCACCAACGGCACGTCCACGTCGCGGGAGAGCTGCTTGAGGTTCGCGTTCGCCTTCTCCTGCTCGGGCATCCCGTTCGACTGGATCTCGAGGAAGAAGTGGCCCGGCTCGAAGATCTCCTTGTACTCGAGCGCTGCGCGCTTCGCGCCGTCCATGTCCCCGCGGAAACAGGCCGAGGTCACCTCACCACCGAGGCAGGCGGTGAGTCCGAAGAGCCCTTCGCTGTGCTCGGCGAGCAGCTTCTTGTCCAGCCGTGGGTGGTAGTAGAAGCCGTCCATGTAGCCGGCCGAGGAGAGGCGGCGCAGGTTCGCGTAGCCCGTCTCGTTCTTGGCCAGCAGGATCAGGTGGTGGGCCACCTTCTCGCTGCGATCGGTGCGGCCCTTGGGGCCGGCGACGTAGGCCTCGATGCCCAGGATGGGCTTGATGCCCGCGGCCTTGGCCCGCTTGTAGAAGTCGATGGCCCCGAACATGTTGCCGTGATCGGTCACGGCGACGCTGTCCATGCCCTTGGCTTTGACGGTGCTGATGAGATCCTTCATCCGGATCGCCCCATCGAGCAGCGAGTAGAGCGTGTGGAGGTGCAGGTGCGTGAAGGACATGGGCCGGACCATAAAGGCCGCTCGCTGGGGGGGCAACGCGTGCGGCCGCCGCGCGGACCTCACCGTCAGCGGCGTCTTGGGAAATGCGCGAGGCCGCGGGTGCGGCGCGTGGCGTGGGTGGGTGCCGGCTCACCCTCCGGGCGTGCGGTGGATGCGCGCACCGGGGGTGCCTTCGCCCCCGGCGGCTGAGATCACGGCAGGGGCAGCGCCCCCCGCCGTCCTTCGCATCGAAGCGGCTCTTCAGGAAGGCGTGGACGAGGCGTCCGACTTCGTCACGGTTTCGGTGGCCGTCGCGCCGGGGATCGCCTTCTTCTCCCGGCTTTCCCGCAACTTACGCTTGGCCCAGGTGATGATCGGATAGTCGGTGCGCTCGCTGAAGAGCCCGGGGCCCAGAAACAGCACCGAGAGCAGCAACACGACGACGAGTCCGGAGTACATGGCGAAGTTCATGAGCGCAGGTTCTCGGTGGGGGTCGAAGCAGGATGCCCGGCAGTGCCGGCGCGCTGGGCCGAGCTCACCACGTCTTGACCTCGGACGGCGCCGAGATCAATGCCAAAGCCGGGGTTGCCTCCCCGCTCGCTCTGGAGGCGGGGAGGCGTGAACCCCGCCATTCCCTTCGACGAGGAGGCCCCGGCCGAAGCGCTGTCCGCAGACCGGAGGCGTGAACGGGGCGCCTGGTTCACGCCGGCGCCCCTGGTGGAGCGGGTCCTGGCGAAGGTCCGGCCCTCCCTCCCCCCGTCGGGCCCCACCCGCGTGGTGGATCCCGCGTGCGGTGCCGGTGCCTTCCTCTCCGCGACGGCCCAGCGCTTTCCAGACGCCACCCAGGTGGGCGTGGAGCTCGACGCCGCCGATGCCCAGGCCTGCAGGGTGCGGCTCCCGTCGGCCCACATCGTCACCGGCGATGCGCTGAGGGGAGACCTCGACGCTGCGCTCCCGCCGCCGGGCTCCGGGGAGTTCGAGCTGTGGGTGGGAAATCCGCCGTACAACGGGACCTCGAGCCTGCTGAAGGATCCGCAGCACTACGCGCGACTCCGCTCGCTGCTGCCCGAGCCCCTCCCCCGCGGAACCAGCCTTCGGGACGACTACGCCTTCTTCCTGTTGGTCGCCGCAGCGCGCCTGACACACCAGCCCGGGGCCCTCGCTTTCATCACCAGCGCCACGCTGCTCGACGCGTACCTCTACGCGCCCCTGCGCCGACACCTGCTGCGCACGCTCGAGCTGTGTGAGGTGGAGGCCCTGGAGGACGGCGCCTTCCGTGGAACCCGCGTGCGCGCCTGCATCACCGTCTGGCGCTCCCGCCGGGACGCGGCCGCCGCGCGCGCCCGTCCGGTCTTCTGTGCGCCGGCGCAGGCCCCCCGGTCCGTTGAGCCGACCGCACCGGAGTTCCTGCTCCGCCCGGCTTCCCCTGAAGCCGAAGCGTTGGATCGCGCCTGGCGCGCGGTCGGTGAGCCACTCGATGTGGTGATTCCCGTGAGCTTCACCGGCCTCAAGACCCGCTTCGACGAGCTGCTGGTGGATGCCGATGCCGAACGACTCGAGGCCAAGGTGCGCGCCTTTCTCGACGCGTCCCGCGAAGCGTTGCCCGACTTCGCCGGGCGGTTCGGGATCCCGCAGAAGCTGATCCCGAAGCTGGAGGCCCTGAAGGCCTACGCGGAGCAGCAGGGAGCCCCGGCCTTCGACGCCGGGTGCATCCACCCCTTCCTCCGCTTTGCCGGCCCCAGGCATGCCGACGGCATCCCTCCGGAAGATCGGGCGTTCTGCTACCTCGAGCGGCGCCTCATCCCCCGTGGCGACCACCGGCTGCAGGGGACGTGGAATCCCCACGCGGAGCCCATCAAGCTCGTCTTCAACGTGCGTGAGCGTCCCCTCGTCGCGTGTGCCCTGAACGTCCCGGGGTGCGTGACCGCGTGGAGGCATGCGCGGTTCGCGCCGCTGAAGGTTCCGAACGGGGAGGACGGAGGCGACCGTCTCAACCTCTCCGCCGCCGGGCTCCAGGCTGCGAGGCGGTTGGGAGGTCCCGAAGCGTTGTTCCGGTCCATCGCACGCTTCATCCAGTCGCCCCCGGTGCAGGAGGTCTGGGCTCCCGACTACGCGACCTCACGCGTGCTCCCCATCCCCCTGGACCTCCTGCAGGCCGATGGGACGGCGCGAGGGGTGAGGTGAGCCGGTCGCCGAGCGCTGCCGAGCCGGGCGTGTCACACGGGACGGCATCGCTCGCATGCCCGGAAGGAGGGCAGGCGCTGCGGGCCGGGGATCGTGTGAAGCAGTGTCACGAGGGACAGTCCGGTTTGCGCCGGGCGCCAGCCCCCGGATACCAGTCTGACCGCCCGTGAGAATCTTCCTCTTCCTCTTCATCCTTCTCTCGGCGGCGGTGCTCGCCGGAGCCCACGTCTACTTCTACCGGCGCCTGGTCCGCGACGTGACCGGGCGCCCCCGCATCCGACGGATCGGCGTGTGGAGCTTCTCGGCGCTGGGTGTTGCCGCGCTCCTCGCGCGCCCCCTCACCTTCTACCTGCCGGATATGAGCGCGAGGCCTCTGGTGCTCGCGGTGACCGTGTGGATCGGCATCGCCATGTACCTCTTCCTGGTGCTGGGGACCCTGGACCTCGCCCGGGGGGGCCTTCTCCGCCTCCGGCGCGGGGCCTCCGGGAGCAAGGCCGCTCCCGTGGAGCGCCGGGAGGCGTCCCTCGTCACACTGGCCGCCGCCTCCGGGGAGACCGCTGCTGCCGGGACGCCGGGGCATGCGTCTCCACCGACAGATGCGCCGGCGCCCCAAGCCACAGCGACCGCGGTCCCGGATGCAGCACCTGAGGGCCCGGTTGACCCCGCGCGGCGTCTCGTCCTCGCCCGGGGCCTGGCTGCCGTCGCGGTCACCACCACCGGAGGACTCAGCGCCTGGGGCCTCCACAACGCCTTCGCAGCGCCCGAGATCACCGAGGTCCCCGTCCGGCTGCCCGGGCTGCCCAGGGCCCTCGACGGCTACTCGATCGTGCAGCTCACCGACATCCACGTCGGCAGCGTGATCCAGGAGGCGTTCCTGAAGCAGCTGGTGGAGGTTGCGAACTCCGCCAGGCCCGACGCCATGGTCATCACCGGAGATCTGGTGGATGGGACGGTGGCGCGGCTCGGACGATACGTGGCCCTCTTGCAGAATCTCCGGGCGCCCGACGGCGTGCACTTCGTCACCGGCAACCACGACCACTATTCGGGGGCGACCGAGTGGTGCGCCGCACTCGAGGGGCTGGGGTTCAACGTCCTCCGCAACCGCCGCGTGCAGCTCGGCGACCGCAACCATGGTGGCGCGTCCTTCGACCTCTTCGGCGTCGACGACTACCAGGCCGCGCGCAACGGCGAGGGCCGATACGACCTCTCCACGGCACTCGCGGGACGGGATCCCGCCCGGGCCTCGGTGCTCCTCGCGCACCAGCCCCGCGATCGGGAACGGGTCGCCGCTGAGGGAATCGGCCTCATGATCTCCGGCCACACCCATGGGGGGCAGATGTTCCCCGGCAACCTCGTGGGGGATCTGGTCTGGGGACGGCACAACACCGGCCTCGCGAACATCGGTCAGAGCGACACCCAGCTCTTCGTGAGCCGGGGCTGCGGCTTCGTCGGCCCCCCGTTCCGCGTCGGCGCGGCTCCCGAGGTCGTCAAGTTGGTGCTGCTCGCCGCTTGAGATGAGCGTCCGCCCGTGAGGTCGCTGTGCCGACGCCGTCCCTCGGCGCGGCGCTCCACGGAACCGGAGGAGACGTCGGTGTCCGGCGCCTGCCGGCGCGTTGCTGACGCACCTCCATCAGGTTCCGCTCACCGTGGCTGGACGGGACATCGATGTCCGGCATCGGGCCCGAGGCGGCGCTGCCCCACCTCCATCCGGCACGCGCGCTCAACCGTCCGGAAAGGACCTCGAGGCGCGAGCACCTCCTTCAGCATGTCGCGCTCACGGCAGCGGAACGGACTCGAAGCAGGGGTGGTTCGCACGCTGCGACGCCGACGCGTCGTCATCGCGCCCGGCGCTCATTGCAGCCTCCGCCCTGGAGGCCGGACGGAGCTCGCGCGTCACGCTCGCTCCTTCGCCGATCAGATCCACCCGAAGCGGCGCCGCAGGAACCACTCGCTGCCCAGCACGAGCACCAGCAGGAACAACGCCCACGGCTGATCCCAGAGGGGCCGGTCCTCACCGCGTCCCACCTCGACGATCGGAGGCTCGAGGAGCGGGACGTCCAGGGTCACCCCCTGGGACAGGACCTGCGCCCGCCCCCCGGTGACTTCGGCGATCTCGCGCAGCAGTTGAGGCCGCACCGACGCATCGGCCAGCTCCGGCCCCACCGCCCTCACCGCCACGGCGTCCTCGCCCTCGCCGAGCGGCTGCCCACCCCGCTCCGCCTTCGCCAGCAGCTTGTACGCACCCGGCTCCGCCGGCGGGAACTCCACCCGGACCTCGCCGTCCTCACCGGTGGTCCCTGTCTGAGCGCCCAGTACCGAGCCGTTGGTCACGTCCACCAACTCCACCCGCACGTTCGCCCCTGCAGCCGGCTGGTAGGAGGCATCCCGCACCGTCACCTGCGCACCGATCCGGCCTCCCGGCTCGACCGACGCCGGATCCGCGAGCACGTTGAGGGTGGTGAGATCCGGATCCCGCACCAACCAGCGCAGGGCGTTGCCGACGAAGCGGTCGTAGGCCCGACTCGGACTTCCATCTGCGGTGGCGGTGAACGCCCACGCCCACGCCCCATCGGTGGCCAGCGTCAGCACCCGTCCGCGCTCCACCTCCCACACCGCGACGATGGGGAGCGGCTTTCCGTCGATCTTCTGTCCGGGGTGCTCGAGCAGCGCCGTGGCGCCGGAACGCAGACGCGTGCGGTTGGCGCCGGGGATCGGCGGGAGGGCTGCCCACACCGCCTCGCTGCTGGCCTGTCCCGTCGCCACCGAGGTGACGGGGTGACGTGCGCCGGCCTCGGTGAGCCGCGCGACGAAGGGCTCCTCCGCAGGTGGACCCGCCGGTTCCACCGGGAGCACCTCCTGCAACCGCGGATAGCGTCCCTCCCCTGCCCCCAGCACCGCGTCACCGCCGATGAAGATGAGCGAGCCGCCCCCCTTCACGTAGTCCACGAGGTCCGGCTCGTACGCGGAGATGGAGAGATCGCGGCTCGCGTAGCCGAAGTTCTGGAGGATCACGACATCAAAGGTGGCGAGCTTCTGACGGAAGATCTCGTCCATGGGGAACGGGATCAGGGACAGCTCCCGCTCGGGATTGATGACGTTCGACTCGTCCGCCAGCGTCCGCAGGATGTAGAAGCTGACGAGATCGACGTTCGCGTCCTGCTCGAGCAGCCCCCGCAGGAAGCGCTCGTCCCAGGAAGGCCGGCCGACCACGTGCAGCACGCGCACCCGGTCGCGGATCACCTTCAGGGTGAAGGCGCGCGTGTTGTTCTCACGCACCGCCTCCTGCGGAAACACCGGCACCGCGACCGTGTAGACGAAGCGACCCGTCTGGTCGGGCGTGAAGGTGAAGGTCACCGTCGTCGGCCCGTCCGCCTCCCGCCCGATGGTCGCGTTGCGGGTCGCGACCACCTGGCCTTCGCGGGAAAGCGTCACCGGGACGGTCTGCCCCTCGAAGCCCACCCCTCGCAGCTCCACGTCGATGGAGAGGGAGTTGCGCACGAAGGCGAAATCATCGACCCGGACCCGTTCAATGGCCAGGTCCTCGAGCGCGCCCCCACCGACCACCACCGTGTTGACCGGAACGCCGAGGTCCACCAGCGCCGCCCGCGCGCCACCGACGGCCCCTTCGGCGAGTGCGCCATGATCCGCCCCGTCGCTGAAGAGCAGGACGCCCGAGAGCATCCGGTTGCCCCCACCCGCGCGCACGGCCCGCAGCGCCGACATGAGGTCGGTCCGCCGACCCGTGGCCGGTGTGGAGAGCGCCTCCGGTGAGATGGGGCTGACCTCGGGGTCGAAGCCGAGCAGCTCGAAGGCGAAGCGATCCGACTGGGCCTCCATGCGGGGCTGCAGCGAACGGATGGCCTCGGCCACCTCCTCGGTGCGGGTGGGCCCTCCCGGGGATCCGGGGAAGCCCATGGACCCCGAGCGATCCACCAACACCGCCACGCGGCTGCGCGTCCGGGCCACCTGGAGATCGCGGATGCCGGGTTCGACCACGAGGAACACCACCAGCCATGCCGCGATGCCGCGCAACGTCCACAGCACCCACCGTCGCCAGCGGACCGCTTCCTTGCGGACGCCGAGCATCGCGAACCAGGCGCCGACGGCGACGCCGAGCAGCAACAGCCCCAGCACCCAAGGCGGGAGGGGAGAGAGGCTGACGAGCTTCCAGGCGTTGAAGGTGGCCTCGCCCACGTCTTACCGCCGCTTGCTCATGATGTGTTCCAGGTGCACGGCGTCGTCCTTGTAGTCCAGGCACAGCGCGTACATGCAGAGATTGATGCCCATCCGGAACGCGAGCTCCCGCTGGCGCTCTCCTCCAGGGGTCACATCGAACGCCCAGCTCCCGCCTTCGTCGCGACTCCAGGCGCCTGCGAGGTCGTTCTGGCTGTAGATGACCGCGGCCCTTCCGGACAGCTGCAGCGTGGACAGCCGGGGATGGGTGAGGAGCCGCCCGGGCGCACCATCGAGCAGGTAGAAGGACTTGAAAACCACGTGATCGTCGGAGAGCGGCTGCAGGCGGCTGCGGGGAAGCACGCGCGCCATCTCCCGCCGGAAGTCGGCGTCGAAGCCGCTGCCGTTGCTGCCGTCGTTGGCGTCCGCGAGCAGGAAGCCGCCGTAGGTGAGGAAGCGGCGCAGGTTGCCGACCTCGGCGTCGGTGAGGGCCGGAAGTCCCCCGTCGCCTCCGAGGTAGAGAAAGGGCGAGCGGAAGAGCTGGGGACTGTCGAGCGCCACCGGACGTGCCTCGGGAATCACGTCCACCGAGGTCCGGCGCTGAAGTTCCCAGGAGAGCCGCCGCAACCCGGAATCCCGTGCATCCCACCGTCCACGATGACGGGCCATGGCCGGCACGAAGCGCGAGGCATCACCGAACGCGCGTCCGGCTGCCGGCCAGAGGGCGAGACCCGCGCTGGCGGCGAGCAGGGAGCGACGGGAGAGGAAGCGGGACATGGTGGCGGGTATATACCGGTGACGCCCCGCTGCATTCCTCGCTATACCGGACCAACGTCCACCGCACGTCTCCCATGTCCAGAGCCCGCCCTTCGACTGCCGCACCGACGCCCACCCCTCTCGCGCAAGCGGAGGCCCTCCGCGCCCGGGGGGATGTCCTGAGCGCCCGGAAGTTGGCGCAGGGCCTGGTGCAGGCCAACGGCGGGGACGCCGAAGGTGCACGGCACCTGCTCACCCTGACCTCGATCCCCCGCGGCATCTACGCCTACGCGGGCGTCGCCGCGATGATCCTCGTCACGCTGGTGACGCTGGCCACCCTTCGCTCCTGAGCCGTCCCATGTCCGAGCTGCTCCGAGCCTTCGCGGCCTACGAAACCTTCAACCCCACCGGCTGGGTCACCGCCCACCTCTACCTCCCGATCTGGTTGGCGCTGATCCTCATCGCCCTGGGCGCGACCCTGCTGGTCGTCGGAGGGGGGTCGACCTTCCGGCTCATCGCCGCGCCCCTGGGGCTGGTGGTGGGCCTGATGTTCACGCGTCCGGCCATGGTGGGACTCGGCATCGACGCCACACCGCAGCTCTCCGCGATCGCCGCGCTTGCGCTGCTGGTGCTCGGGGTCGCATTGCCGCAGGCGCTGCTGTTCTTCGCCCTGGGCCTCCCGCTGGGGGTGGGCTTCGGCACCCTCGCCGGGCCCGCCGACTTCATGCTCGGGTTTCTTCCGGGTTTCCTGGTGGGTGGCGCGGTGGGTGCCATGGCCTACCGGGTGGTGGGCGCGCTGCTCGCTTCGGCCTTGGGGGCGTGGTCGTTCGTCCTCGGCCTCCTCGCCGTCCTCGCGCCGGTGGGCCGCATCAGCCAGCAGGCGATCGCCCATCCCTGGCTGGTGCTGGCCGCAGCCGGCGTCGTGGCGCTGCTGGGTGCGCTCTACCAGCTCATCCTGAGGCCTTCGCCGGAAGAGGCTGAGAAGCTCCGCCGCGAGAAGCATCGGGAAGCACAGCGCCTCGCGGAGCAGGCTGAGCTCGAGCGGCGCTGGGGACGCTGAGGCTTCCCGGGGGCACACGTCATGGCCAGGTCGAAGCGCACCCGCGGAGCCTCCCGCGCTCCTGAGCAGACCCCCGCTGTGAACGGTGACTCCGCATCCGGGGACGATGCCCGCGCGCCGTCGTCCATGGATGACGCCCCTTCCAACGCAGTCACAGTGCCAGGAGCGGGCGCCCGGTTGAGTGCGCGGGGGAAGTGGATCCTCTTCGGTGTCCTGCTGGTCCTCAACCTCCCCATGCTCCACCGCTTCCTGATCCGCGGGGAGGCTGAAGTCACCACCACCATTCCCTTCCGCGAGGATTTCAACGAGGCCCCGGACCTCAGCGAGAACTGGTGGTCGACAGGCGGAATGTGGCGGGTGGTGGAGGGCGCCCTCTTTTCGCCGGGGGTGAAGAACAACCCGCTCTGGCTCCAGGCCCGCCTGCCGGATGACGTGCGGATTGAGTTCACCGCCCAGGCGAAGGGCCGCGAGGGGGATGTGAAGGTCGAGCTCTTCGGCGATGGAAGCGATCACGCCAGCGGCTACGTCCTCATCCACGGCGGCTGGGACAACAGTGTCTCCATCATCGCCAGGCTCGACGAGCACGGGCGGGTGGTGACCGAGAAGGACTTTGCGTCACTGGCACCCGACGCCCGCGTGCGCGTGGAGTCCCGCGGCCACCGCGTCATCTCGGGACGGGCGCACCGTTGGCGCATCGAACGGGAGGGGAAGACCCTGCGCTGGTTCATCGACGGGAGGCCGGTGCTCACCTTCGAGGACCCCCATCCCCTCAAGGGTCCCGGAAACGATCGCTTCGGCTTCAGCAGCTGGCTCAACGACGTCACCTACGACGACCTGGTGATCACGCCGCTCTGAGTTGAAATCCGTCGGTCCTCAGCGCCTCAGACGAGCGCCTCAGACGCAACAAGGCCGATGACCGGCCCGGAGCGCTTCCGGAATCGATCATCGGCCTCGCTGTGACGCCGTGAGCGCCTCATGCCGCCCGGGTGATCAGTACGTCCCACCCAGGGTCAGCATGCCCTGCAGTCGGTTACCACCCACATCGCCCGGGGCGAACTCGTCGGAGAACATGAAGTTGTAGCTCACCCGCGCATCGGCGGTGATCGTGTTCCCGAGGTTCCACCGCAGGCCCGCGCCGGCCGGCACGAAGCCGCTCGTGTCATCGGCAAAGCCGATGTTCTCGCCGTTGCGGACGGAGTAGCGCTCCAGCCCGATACCGCCCATCACGTAGGGGTGCAGCGCCGTCTCGGTCAGGTTGACCTTCACCGCCGCCTGCCCGCCGTTGCGGACGATGTCGACGCCGTCACCGGCGCCGCCGGGCCCCCGGGCGTCGTTGATGCTGCCGCTGTAACCCAGCTCGAAGCCGAGCCGCTTACCGGTCACACCTGCGGTCGCACCCCACGTCGGTCCGAGCTTCACCTCGTCTCCCAGACCGCCGGTGAAGCCGTCCACGCCACCACCGAGCAGCACATAGGGACCGGTCCGGACCCCCGTCTGGTCACGGCGGAGGATGGTCACCTCCTCGGTCTCCAGCTCTTCCACGTCCTCGGCATAGCGGTCGTCCGCGCTGCCTTCCTGGATGAAGGAGCTGCTCCCGTCGATTGACGGATCATCGTGCATCAGGGACTCGGTCTCCTCCTCCTGCTGGATCTCGAGCTCCTCCGGGTCTGCCTGCTGGATGTCGAACGCATCTGGATCAGCGTTCGGATCCGTCTCCAGCTCCTCCGGGTCCGCATACGGGTCGGCCCCGTACGGGTCCGCATAGGGATCCGTTTCGAGTTCCTCGACATCCGCAGGCGGCAGGGTTTCGTCCTCGAGGTCAGGGCTCACGGGTGGGGAGGTCTGGTAGTCCTCCTCGATCTCCTCGACCTCCGTCGGGGGGCCTTCGCCGTCGGCGAACGACCCCGGCCCCCCTATTGCCAGCGCGCTTCCACCCGTCAGCATCAGGGTGAGCGCGCCCAGTCGTGTCCATTGCGTCACGTCAGGCTCCTTTCGCGTTCGTGTTCTGGTCTCGAAAACGAACGTGGGTGCGAGCTGACCTGCTGACAATCCACCCCGCCGACGCGGTGCGGCCCCACGCATGGTCGATGCACGGGCAGCGAGGCGGCACGCGAGGGGGGTGAAGCATCCGGGAGAGCAGGCGGTCTCCGTCTCTCCGGCTTGAAGAAGCGCCCGCCGGGCGGGCGAGCTCAGTCCGAGGGGCTGGCGACCAGATCGAAGTCGGGGAGGCGCTCGCGGAGGTGCTCCCGCATCTTGCCGATCAGCGCGGCCTCCAGTTGGCGGGCGCGCTCCCGGCTGAAGCCGAAGTGGGTCCCGATCTCCTGCAGCGTGAGCGGGTTCTCCGCGGTCAGCCGGTTCTCGAGGATGTAGCGGTCCTTCTCGTTGAGGGTCTCCGCGAATGCCTCGAGCTCGGCACGGACGGCCTGCTGCAACTGCTCCCGACCCAGCCGCTCGTCGACGGGCTCCTGCCCGCTGGGGAACGCACGCTCGTGGCGGCTGCCGCCTTCCTCCCCCACAGGGGCGTCGAGGCGCACGTCCTGCCCGAGCCGCTGGTCCATCTCGACCACGTCCTTCTCGGAGACGCTCAGGCGCTCTGCGAGCAACTTGGGGGTGGCCTCATAGCCCTGCGCCAGCAGCCGTTCCTGTTCCTGGCGCAGCTTGAAGAAGAGCTTCCGCTGGGCCTCGGTGGTGCCGAGCTTCACCACCTTCCAGTTGTCCATGATGTAGCGGAGGATGTACGCGCGGATCCACCAGGCGGCATAGCTGGACAGCTTCACGCCGCGCTCCGGGTCGTACTTCTTCACCGCCTGCATCAGCCCGATGTTGCCCTCCTGGATGAGGTCCAGCAGGGCGAGGGGGTTGCGGTGGTACTCGTGGGCCAACTTCACGACCAGCCGCAGGTTGGCGGCGACCAATCGGTAGGCGGCCTTCACATCCCCGGTCTTCTGGTAATGCCGGGCGAGGGCCAGCTCCTCTTCCCGGGAGAGCAGCGGGTGACGGGTGACCTCGGCCATGTAGGCCTGCATGGGGTCACGGGAGGTGAGGCTGGAGGGGCCGGAGCGGGCCAGCCCGGTCTCGGGCAGGCCATCCCCGTCCTCCTCCTCAGAGGTCTCGAGCTCCGCCTCGGCCGCCGCGAGGTCCTCGGGCGTGGGCTCGAGCAGCTCTTCGGATTCCTCCTCTTCCTCGACCGTCGCCTCCCCCTCGAGGACCTCCTCGGCCGGGGGACGGGCCGGTGAGCGACGCTTCCGGGGTCGCGTGCCGGGCTTCTTGCCTTCCGTCGCCATGGGCTCCTTCTTGCCAGAGTCTGGCTCCTGTTGCCCTGCGATAACGCAGAGGCTATGCCCCATCAAAGATGACTGACACTCAGAAGACTGCAGCGGAGTCCGGCGAGCCGACGAGCCCGGACCAGGAACCCACGGACTACGTGGCCGACCAGACGTTCGAGGAGATGGGGCTCAGCGCGCCACTCCTCAAAGCCCTCGCCGAGAAGGGCTACAAGACCCCCACCCCCGTTCAGGCCCGTGCGTTCGGACCGGCGGCCGCGGGGCGGGATCTCATCGTGCGCAGCAAGACCGGCACGGGGAAGACCGCCGCCTTCGGGCTTCCGGTGCTCGAGCGCATCGACGTCGATGCGCCCCACGTGCAGGCCATCATCCTCTGCCCCACCCGTGAGCTGGCCCTGCAGGTCGCCCACGAGCTGGGTGAGCTGGCCCGTCACAAGGGCGTGAAGGTCGCCGCGATCTACGGCGGTGCCTCCATGAAGGAGCAGGAGGACGCCCTTTCCAGCGGACTGCAGGTGGTGGTCGGAACCCCGGGACGCGTCGCGGATCACCTCCAGCGCCGCAACCTCACCCTCTCCAGGTGCCGCATCACCGTCCTCGACGAGGCCGACGAGATGCTCAACCAGGGGTTCTACGAGGAGGTCACCCGCATCCTCGATCAGGCGCCCAAGGATCGGCAGGTGCTGCTCTTCAGCGCCACCGTCCCCACCGACATCGAGCGCCTCATCGCGCGCTACACCACCGACGCGGAGACGCTGCTGCTCTCCGGCGACGACTTCACCGTCGATCACATCCGCCACATCCGCTACGACGTCTCCGACGAGTACCCCAAGCCGCGCAACCTCGTGTACGCGCTGGAGATGGAGCAGCCGGACAACGCCATCATCTTCTGCAACACGCGGGATGACACGGCGCTGGTGACCGCGGTGCTCAACCGCAACGGCTTCGACGCCGAGCTCCTCAACGGGGATCTCCCGCAGAAGGAGCGCGAGCGGGTGATGGGTAAGGTCCGCCGGGGAGAGGTCGCCTTCATGGTGGCCACCGACATCGCCGCCCGCGGCATCGACATCAGCCACCTGGGCTGGGTCATCAACTACAGCCTCCCCGAGGATCCCGCGGTCTACCTGCACCGCGTGGGACGCACCGGCCGCATCGGTCGCAAGGGCACCGCCATCAACCTGATGTCGGGCCGGGAGCTGGCCACCTTCACCGCGCTCGAGAAGAAGTTCGGCATCCCCTTCGAGAAGAAGCAGATGCCCACGCAGGAGGAGGCCACGCGGATGTGGACCGACCGGCACGTCCGGGAGATCCGCAAGGAGTCGAGCGGCGCGGTCTACGAGGGCTACCTGGCCCTGGCCAATCAGCTCAAGGGCCGCAAGGACGCCGATGATCTCATCGCCTTCCTGCTCAAGTTCTTCTTCACCCGGCTGCGGATGGATCGCGCCCGTGCTGCCGAAGCCGGAGGTGAGGAGGGCTCCGAGAGCACCGCACCTGCACGTGAGGCCCGCGCCCCGCGCGGCGAGAAGCGTGAGCGTGGCGAGAAGCGCGAGCGGGGTGATCGCAAGGAGCGCGGCGAGAAGCGCGAGCGCGGTGACCGTCGCGAGCGCGAGAGTGGCCGTGAGCGTGACGGCGGTCGCGAGCGCGGACGCCCTGCCCCTCTCGAGGCCGGCGAGGGTGAGACCAAGCTGTGGATCAACCTCGGCACCGAGTCCGGGCTGAACGCGGAGACCCTCCAAACGGCGCTCGAGGACCTCGGCGCGCCCAAGGGGAAGGTCCTCCGCTACGATCTGCGCCCCACCTTCAGCTACCTGGTGGTCTCTCAGGACGCCACCGAGGCCTTTGAGGCGCTGACCGGCAAGAGCCATGGCGCCATGCTCCTCAAGGTGGAGAAGAGCCGTCCCCGTGGTGAGCGCCCCGAGCGGCGCGGTCCCCGGCCCGAGCGTTCTCCGGAGGCCGGTGAGGGCGAGGCCAAGCTGCAGGTCAACGTGGGTGCCGCGGATGGCCTCGACGACGAGGGCTTCAAGGCGGTGCTGGCCGGTGCCGGAGCGCCCTCGGAGAAGATCCTCCGGACGCTGGTGCGTGAGCGCTACGCCTACGCCTACGTCGCCGAGGAGGATGCCCAGGTGTTCGAGGACATCGCCGGGCGCATGTGGCAGGGCCGGACGCTCACCGTTGAGCGACGCCTCCCCCTGCCCCTGCCTCCCTCCCGTGGGGAAGGTGGCGGTCGGACCCGCGCGCCGCGCCAGCCCGCCGTCGAGGCCCAGCCCGGTCAGGTCCGCATCTGGGTCAACCTCGGTCGCGCCGATGCGCTGGATGCCGCCAGCCTGACGTCCACGCTCGAGGAGCTGGGCGCGCCCGCCGGCAGCGTGGAGCAGACCGACCTGCGCGGGACCTTCTCCTACGTCTTCGTCCCCGAGGCCCAGGTCGAGTCGCTGGAGGCCCTCACCGGCAAGTCCCGCGGCGAGAAGACCGTGAAGCTGGAGCGCGCCCGCCCCCGCGGCGGCTGAGCCGCGCCTCCCGAATCCGGCTGCATCCGGGGTGCGGTCCTGAGTGGGCCGCACCTCTTTGTTCTGGAGACGCCCGGGAGGGGCGAGGTGAGGGCGACGGGCTGTTGAAGCCGCAGCCGCTCGCCGTGATTCCCCGCGCCGGAGCACAGACGTTGCGCCTGAAGGGGGAGACCGGGCGCCGCACCGGTCGCCCGCGTCCCATGCGCCGGCGCGAAGCCGCTGCCCCTGAAGACGCTTGGCATGGGGCTTCGGACCGGGCGTCTTCGTCTCGCCCGTGGGCTTCAGCTTCGTGCGCGACGGGCGCGGTAGTAGTGCGAGGTGCACAACCCCTTGGCCAGCACCGGCCGGCTGCAGGAGGGCTCACTGCAGATGGGCTGCGCCTCCGGAGCTCCTTCCGGCGCGAGGGGAAAGAGCGCGGCGCCCACGCGGAGCCAGAGATCGACCTGCTCGCGATCCAGTCGGCGCGCGCGGGCGAACTCGACAAGCCGCAGCCAACCGGGACCCTCGTCCACCTCATCCGGCTCGTGGCCTGCGACCAGGCGCGAGGGGTGGACCTGAAGCACCGCGGCCATCTGGACCAGGGTGTCCCAGCTCGGACTGCGCTCTCCCCGCTCGAGGAGGCTCGCGAACGACACCGAGATGCCGCAGGCGCGGGCGAGCGCCTCCTGCGTCAGGCCACGCATCTCCCGGAGCTCCCGCAACGTGCGGCCCAGCTCCTTGAGCGAGGCCTCCAGCAGCTTGGGTCGGGGCGCGTCCGGCGCCTCGTCATCCGGGCCCTGCTTCACTCGCAGATCCCCTGCGCGTTACACGTCCCTCCGGTCCCACAGTCCGCGTTGGACTGACAGGGGGCCGCGCACACGGTCTGCCCCGGCACGTCGGTCAGGTTCCGCTCGCAGACGTACCCTTCGCGGCAGGAGCCCTGGCCGCCGTCGAAGACGCATTCGGCCAGGCAGTAGTTGGCGCCCGTGTTCTGCTCGAAGAAGATGCTGCACCCGCCGCCGGCGTCACACGAGGTGACTCCGAACTGGCAGGGCCCACTGCAGTAGCCCGAGGTCCAGCCGGCGTTGCTCTGCGCGATGCACAGTCCCCCCGGACACTGGGCGCTGGTGGTACACGGCGCACCGTAGGGATTCACCGCGGTGGGGCAGAACCCGTCCGGACCACACGTGCCGCCGTTGTTGCACGTTCCATCCGCCTTGCAGCCGTATCCGGGATCGCCCGCGCAGAGTCCGCTGTTGGGATTGCAGACGTTGTCGCCACGGCAGAGCGTCGCGCCGGTGGTGTCGCAGCGCGGAATGCAGACCCCGGGGTTTCCGGGTCGATGCTGGCTGCGCTCACAGACGTAGCCGGAACGGCAGGAGCTCTGGGTGCCGGGGTCGTCGCAGGCATCCAGGCACATGTTGCCGAGCCCGAGGTTGAAGGGGTTGCCCACGCACAGGCTGTCGCCGGGGCACGCCTCGTTCGAGTTGCAGCCCGCGGTGCAGTAGCCCTGTGGCCAGCCCGCGCCTTCAGTCCGGCATTGGTTCAACTGGCACTCGTTGTTCGCCCCGCAGGCCGCGCCGATCGGAGCGGTTCCTCCGCTGCCACCGCAGACACCCGCCGCGCAGGTCAGGCCGCCATCGCAGCTGGCCCCCGGGCAGCAGGCCTGCCCGGTGCCACCGCAGGCCTCCGCCCGACAGGAGCCGTCCAGGCACTGCAGCTCCCCGTCGCACACGTTGCCGCCACAGCAGGCCTCACCCTCGCCGCCGCAGGCCGGCGCCACGCAGACGTCGTCTTCACAGGTGAGTCCGCGGGAACAGGCGATCCCCTCGGTGCAGCAGGCCTGGCCACTCGCGCCGCAGTCCACTCCGGTTCCATCCGAGCAGAAGCCCGAGGTGCAGGTGGTCCCCGCCTCACAGGCGGTGCACTGCGCACCCGCGGTGCCACAAGCGGTGTTGGTCTGACCGGCCGTGCTGAGGCAGACGCCCTCGGCGGTGCAACACCCTGAGCAGTAGGTCTGGCACGGCAGATCCGGAGGATCGCCGCAGGAGAGGGCCCAGACCGAGAGCAGCAGGACGGGGAGGAGCGCAAGCCACAGATGACGGGGGCGGTGTTCGGTCGGAGCCATCGGGCGGGCATGCTAGCCCAGGAGGCGTGGCGCTCCCCAGCAAAGGCGGGCGCCGTGACCGGAACGGGCGGTCGGGGCCGGATGGGTCGCCTTTCGCGGGGACGTTGGTAGAGGGCGTCGGCGAGGACGCCATAACTGAACGAATCCGCGATTTCCGTAACCCCGCCCTCCCCTCCAAGAACCTTCCTGAGCGCGCCACCACGCCCGCAGCACCGACGCCTCCCGGGGCTCCGGCCGACGCGCTTCCGCCGACCGATGCGCCACAGGCGGCCGGCGGCAGCAAGGCGCCCGTGACGGCCGATGGGTTCTACGTGAGCGCCGAAACGGTCCGCGCACTCGGGGGTGACCTCAGCGCAGTCTCCCCGGCGATGGGCAGGACGCCGCCCGACCACCCCGAGGTGCTGCTGCGGGTGATGGGGCCCTTGGGCCACTTCGGCCCTCTCGGTTCCTATGGACCGCTCAGCAGCCGGGGACCGGTGGGCAGGAACCTCTGGAACCCCTCGCAGTTCATCACCGGGGCGCTCGCCCCGCAGGATTGGCAGCGGCTCCTCGCGAACGGGCCGCTGGGCAGGGACGGGCCGCTCGGGGAGACAGGACCTCTCGCCGGCGAAGCCCCCGATGCCTTTGGTCAGCTCGAGCCCATGGGCGTCCTCTTGCGCCCCCCGGTCGGACCGGGCCGCTGGGTCCCTTCGGGCCATTGGGACCGCTCGGGCCGGTGGGTGCACACGCCTTCGAGGCCACCGCAGACGGTGACTTCGTGGACGCCAACGGGGAGATCAAGCGCACCGTCAGCGTGGAGTGGAGCCTCGACGAGCGCCGGACCTAGGCGCTGTTCGAGTCCTATACCGAGGAGCGGGCGCAGGAGCTCGGGGCGCAGAACGACACCTCCTTCATGGTCGAGGGGACGATCGCAGAGGTGGGAGGCGCTGACACCTTCCGCTTCCGCTCGGCCGAGGATCAGTTCGTCACCGTCCTGGTCCTCCCCGAGAAGGCACGCCTCTCCTTCGGAACCGCCATGGCCGAAGCGCAGTACAGCGCGATGTGGAACGGCCTGAGCAGCCCGAGCGCCTGGAACAGCGACTTCGCCCAGAACTTCGACGACTTCGATCTCGAGATCCTCGACGCGGCGGGAGCGGTGATCGCGCGCTCCAACCTCGCCGATGGGACCGACTGGGTGCAGCTCGAGGTCCCCGCCGGAACCGA
>DATGQN010000158.1:0-2016 GCA_035304185.1 Myxococcaceae bacterium | reverse complement strand
CCGCTCGAGCACCTCGGCAGGATCCCAGGGTGGCTGCAGGCGCTCGAAGGCCCCCGGGCGGGTGTGCCACTCGAACACCTCTCCGGCGGGCGCCGGGAGAATGCTCGTTGCTCGGAAGGTGGGCATGGGAACGGGCTCCAGGAGGAAGGACGGACGGGGCCGCAGCCATGGGCTTTGCTCCCACGGCGCCGGGTGGTGCATACACGCGCGGGTGGAGATGCAGAACGACGAAAAGCTCGCGGAGGCTGTGGCGTGTCTGGCGCGCGGAGGTCTGGTGGCGATCCCCACCGAGACCGTTTACGGGCTGGCGGCGGACGCCTCGAATGAGCTCGCGGTCCGTCGCATCTTCGCCGCGAAGCAACGCCCGGCGACCCACCCGCTGATCGTGCACCTGGCGGGCGTGGAGCAGCTGCCGCGTTGGGCGCGTGAGATCCCGCCGGTGGCTTTGCAGCTGGCTGGGGCCTTCTGGCCCGGACCGCTGACCCTGGTGCTGCCGCGGACGACGCTCGCCACCGACGCCATCACCGGCGGCCAGGACACCGTCGCGCTGCGGGTGCCGGATCATCCCCTCACCCTGGCGCTGCTGAAGGCCTTTGACGGGGGGCTGGTCGCGCCGAGCGCCAACCGCTTCGGACGGGTGAGCCCCACCACCGCGGCGCACGTGGCCGAAGAGCTGGGGGATGCGGTGGAGCTCATTCTGGATGGCGGCCCGTGCCGGGTGGGCCTCGAGTCCACGATCCTCGATCTCACCGGAGCGACGCCCGAGGTGCTGCGTCCGGGAGGCACGTCGCTCACCGCGCTCGCCGAGGTGCTCGGCTTCGAACCCCGGGTGCGGCAGGGAGGAAGTGTCCGGGTCTCGGGGACGCTCGAGTCCCACTACGCCCCCCGCGCCGGGGTGATGCTCTGCGCACCCGAGGCGTTGGAGGAGACGCTGCGGAAGGCGCAGACAACCGGGCAGCAGGTGATGGTCCTCTCGCCGAGCCGACCGGAAGGGGCCACGCTGTGGCGCGAGCTCCCGGCCGATCCCGAGCAGGCCGCGCCGGTGCTCTACCAGCGCCTGCGCGAGGTGGATGCGTCCGGGGCCGGGGTCGCAGTGATCAGCCTGCCCTCCCCGGAAGGTCTCGGGCTCGCGGTCCGCGACCGCCTGCGCCGGGCCGCCGCGCCTCGCTGAACAGCCCGAAGAACAGCGTCTTCAGGTCCTGCTCAGCGCAGTGCAGCGACTTCACGCCCTGCTCCGATCCGCGCAGCGTCTTCAGGTGCCTGCGCTGAACGACGCAGCGTCTTCGGCTGCCTGCGCAGCGCGGTGCAGCGTCTTCATGCTGCCTGTTCTGAGCGACGCAGCGTCTTCAGGCGCCTGCTTCGAGCGGTTCGCGCACTGATGACCGGGTTCCGGTCACCAACGCCACGGTGGCGTCCACCCACGCCGGATGCGCGTTGAGCGAGGGCACCAGCGCGAGTTCTTCGCCTCCGGCCGCCAGGAAGTCGTCCCGCCCCCGCATGGCGATCTCCTCCAGGGTCTCCAGACAATCGGCGACGAAGGAGGGGCAGATGACGGCCAGCCGCTTCACGCCGCGCTTGGCGAGCTCGGGGATCACGACGTCGGTGTAGGGCTGCATCCAAGGGGTGCCGCTCATCCGGGACTGGAAGCCGATGCTGTGCGCCTCCGGTCCCAGCCCCAGCCGCTCGGCGAGGGTGCGGGTCAGCCAGTAGGCCTGCGCGCGGTAGCAGCTGTGATTCTCTTTGTGCAGTCGCTCACGGCACCCGAGCGCGTCGCAGTGCCGGCCCTGGGCGTCCCCGGTGTGGACGTGACGCTCGGGGATGCCGTGGTAGCTGAAGAGTACGTGGTCGGCGCCGGCCGCCTCGATCGCCGGTCGCGCCACCGCCTCCATCGCGGCGAGGAAGCCGGCGTCCTGCACGAACGGAGGCACCACGCGCAGGGGCGGGAAGTCGAAGTCCCTGCTCAGCAGCTCCATCACCCGCGCGACCACGGTGACGTTCGCCGACACCGCGTTGAGG
>DATGQN010000157.1:0-3840 GCA_035304185.1 Myxococcaceae bacterium | reverse complement strand
ATGAGCCTCTCATCGCGACCTCCTCGCTGCAGGCCCTCGCGGAGCTGGTGGTGCAGACCCGCGATGCCCTGTGCACCCTGGTCAGGCCCCTGAAGGAGTCCGAGCGCCAGGTGCCCCACGTGGTGAAGGCGGTGGTCGCCGTGGATGGCCGGGCGCTGTATTTCAGCCGGGCGGACCTCCCCTTCCGGCGGGAGGATGCCGCGCCCCCGGAGCGCTGGGCGCACCTGGGGCTCTACGGCTTCCAGCGGGAGGTCCTGCTGCGCCTGGCCTCGCTGCCCCCCAGTCCTCTCGAGCTGTCCGAGGGCCTCGAACAGCTCCGTGCCCTGGAGGCCGGGATCCCCATCCGGGTCGCCAAGGTCCCCGAGGGCCACGCCGGGGTCGACACGCCCGAGGATCTGCTCCGCATCTCCCTCCAACTCACCACGTCCCCGGCTGCCGGCCGGGCAGAGGGGTCCTGATCACCGATGCCCTCCCGCTCCCCTCCGGCCGTCCAGGGCGGCATCCTCGAAGGGCTCTTCACCAAGGGCCCGACCGCCGATCCCGAGCTGACCCGGCGCCTCCTGCCCCTGGGCTTCGACGTCCACGACATCCAGCCGACCTACCCTCCCAAGGTCCTGCTGGACTGCGTGCTGCTCGCGGCCGAGTACCTGTGGCCGGAGCTTCCTCCCGAGGAGCGCCTGCGCAGGCTCGGCGGCCTGACGGTCCAGGGCTTCCAGCAGACGGTGCTCGGCTCCATCACGCTGGCCGCCATCCGCCTGATGGGGCCCGAGCGCCTCATCAAGCAGCTCCCCAAGCGCTTCTTCTCCGGACAGAACTATGGAAGCGGCCGGGTGGAGCAGCTCGAACCGCGCCGGTGGGAGGTCCACTACCTGGAGATTCCTCCGGGGCTCGACCCCAACATGCCCTTCGTGTGCGGCGCCATCGAGGCGGCGGTGCGGCTGACCGACGTCCGCAACCCCCGGGTGGAGGTGGTGCGCGAGGTTCCCAATGGCTTCGTGATGGAGGTCACCTGGGAGGCCTGAGGCCGCCTGCCCTCCCGTCGGGCAGCCCCCCGGCCCGGCCGGTCTCCGCTCCGCCCCTCACGAACGTTGACGGCGCGCGGGCGGCTTGGCACGAAGGGGAATGCGCTCCTCCAAGAAGACCAAGTACATCTTCATCACCGGTGGCGTCGTCAGCTCTCTGGGTAAGGGACTCGCGTCCGCCTCCATGGGCGCGCTGCTCGAGAACCGTGGGCTCTCGGTCACGCTCATCAAGCTGGATCCGTACATCAACGTCGATCCCGGGACGATGAGCCCCTACCAGCACGGTGAGGTCTACGTCACCGACGACGGCAGCGAGACCGACCTCGACCTGGGGCACTACGAGCGCTTCACCAACGCGCCGATGAGCCGGCTCAACAACTTCACCACCGGCCGCATCTACCACTCGGTGATCAGCAAGGAGCGGCGCGGCGAGTACCTGGGCAAGACCGTCCAGGTGATTCCCCACATCACCGACGAGATCAAAGCGAAGGTCCGCGCCGCCTCGCAGGGCTACGACGTGGCGCTGGTGGAGATCGGCGGGACGGTGGGCGACATCGAGTCCCTGCCCTTCCTCGAGGCCATCCGCCAGCTGCGCTTCGACGTGGGTTCGCAGAACGCGCTGTACATGCACCTGACGCTGCTGCCGTACATCACCGCCGCCGGCGAGGTGAAGACCAAGCCGACGCAGCACTCGGTGATGAAGCTGCGGGAGATCGGCATCCAGCCCGACATCCTGATCTGCCGGACCGAGCGGGAGATCGAGCGCGAGGTGCTCGACAAGCTCGCCATGTTCTGCAACGTCGATCGCGGCAGCGTCTTCACCAGCCCCGACGTGCGCAGCATCTACGAGCTGCCCCTGGAGCTGAACCGCCAGGGCCTCGACGATCGGGTCACCGAGCTGCTCAACATCTGGAGCCGCGCGCCCCAGCTCGAGCGGTGGCGCTCCATTCTGGAGAAGGTCTACAACCCGGCCCGCGGCGAGGTGCGGGTGGGCATCGTCGGCAAGTACGTCGACCTGCGCGAGGCCTACAAGTCCCTCAACGAGGCCCTGCTCCACGGCGGCATCGCCAACGACGTGCGCGTCCAGCTCACCTTCGTGGACAGCCAGGACGTCGAGGCCCAGGGCGCCCCGAAGCTCCTGCAGGGCGTGGACGCGGTGCTGGTCCCCGGCGGGTTCGGCGTGCGCGGCTCGGAAGGGAAGATCGCCGCGGTCCGCTGGGCGCGGGAGAAGAGGGTCCCCTTCTTCGGCATCTGCCTGGGGCTGCAGATGGCGGTCGTGGAGTACGCCCGCAGCGTGCTGGGTCTGCCGGGCGCCAACAGCATCGAGTTCGACGAGCGCACCCAGGAGCCGGTCGTCACCCTGATGCAGGACCAGACCGATGTCGTGGACAAGGGCGGCACCATGCGGCTGGGGAGCTATCACTGCGTGCTGAGCGAGGGATCGCTGGCCCACCGCCTCTACGGCGAGGTCGACGTCTACGAGCGCCATCGCCACCGCTTCGAGGTCAACAACCGCTACCGCGAGCGCCTGGAGCAGGGAGGCCTGCGCATCAGCGGGGTGAACCCCGAGCTGGGTCTGGTGGAGATGGTGGAGCTTCCCGACCATCCCTTCTTCATCGGCTGCCAGGCGCACCCCGAGTTCAAGAGCAAGCCGTTCGCGCCGCACCCCCTCTTCAGCGGCTTCATCCGCGCGGCGCTCGAGCACCGGCAGGGCAAGCTGCGCGGCGAGAACGCCAAGAAGGAATCCGGCGCGGTGGCTGACGCGGGCACGGCCGGAGAGGGCACCGCGGCCGCGCCGGCTGCGGATGAGGTCGCCACCAAGCCCGAGGTGCGCGCGTGAGCGCAGCGGCCTCCGCCCCCCGCATCACCCTTGCCGGCCATGAGGTCGGCGAGGGGCTGCCCCTCTTCGTCATCGCCGGTCCCGACGTCATCGAGGGGCTGGACCATGCGCTGCGCCATGCGGAGCTGCTGCAGTCGCTCACCGCGCGGGTGGGCGTGCCGTTCGTCTACAAGTCGAGTTTCGACAAGGCGAACCGGACCAGCGGCAAGTCCTTCCGCGGGCCCGGGATCGACGAGGGCCTGCGCGTCCTCGACGAGGTGAAGCGCCGGCTGGGCGTCAACATCCTCACCGACGTCCACGAGACCTCGCAGGTCACCGCCGCCGCCGAGGTCGCGGACGTGCTGCAGATCCCCGCATTTCTGTGCCGCCAGACCGATCTGGTGGAGGCGGTGGCGCGAAGCGGCCGGGGGGTGAACCTCAAGAAGGGTCAGTTCGTGAGCCCCCGCGACATCGTGCATTCGGTGCGCAAGGCCAACGAGGCGGGCAATCCGAACGTGCTGGTCACCGAGCGCGGCGCCTCCTTCGGGTACAACAACCTGGTGGTCGACATGCGGGGCCTGGCGCTCATGCGTGAGGCGGGGCTGGTCACCTGTTTCGATGCGACCCACTCGGTGCAGCTGCCCGGGGCCGGCGAGGGAACCACCGGTGGCGAGCGTCGCTTCGTGAGCCTGTTGTCGAGGAGCGCGGCCGCGGCCGGCATCGACGCGCTCTTCGCCGAGGTCCACGAGGATCCGGACCGCGCCCCCTGCGACGGCCCCTGCATGCTCACGCCGGCGCAGTTCGAGGCGACGCTGAAGGACCTGCTCGCCATCCGCCGCGTGCTGGGACATCAGCCTTGAGCGGGCGCTTCGATGCGGCGCTCCTCGAGCGCGCCTCGCGCATCCGCCTGCTGATCTTCGACGTGGATGGCGTCCTCACCGACGGCGGCCTGTATTACGGACCGGAAGGCGAGGCCCTCAAGCGCTTCAACGTCAAGGA
>DATGQN010000156.1:0-6184 GCA_035304185.1 Myxococcaceae bacterium | reverse complement strand
GAAAGGGCGGCCGGCCCACCAGGGTGAGCAGATCCAGCTCGCCCAGCAGGGTCGAGCGCTCCACCCCCAGGTGCGACGCCAGCGCCTCCACGGTGATGCCGGGGTGGCGGGTCACATAGGGGACCAGCAGCAACAGTCGGCGCAGCCGCTCTCTCGCCGGGTTCGTCATGGTGTCTGCGCCCCCGTGGTGTGCGCGTCCCGGATGCGCTGCAACGTTTCCCGCTGGCGCTCGACGGCGGAGGCGGGCGCGATCAGGCGGGCCTTGGGCATGAGCGGGAGGATCGAGCGGAGCAGTCCGTCCAACCAGCGCACCTGAAGCCGGATCCGGCCTCCACCGCCGGAGATCGGCTCCACCTCCGTCGCATCCGGCCAGTGGCGCGCGGCCAGGGGAACGAGCTCGGGCTCGAGCTGAAGCGTGACCTCGAGGGGAGGATGGTTCGGGACCTGCCACGCATGCCGCGCGACGTGCGCGTCGACGTCGAAATCCGCGGGGATCGTGTAGTCGGGGCTGCGCGGCTTGGCGGCGTTCACCTCGAGGGAGAGGATGCGGTGGACCAGGAAGCTGCGGACGCCCCCGCGCATCCGGCAGAACGCCACCAGGGTCCAGGTGCCCCCGTGCAGGACCAGCCCGTAGGGATCCACCTCGCGTTCGGTTGCTTCCGGCTGGGTGGGGGAGCGGTAGCGGAGCTTCACGCGCTTGCGGGCATTGAGCGCGGTCCACAACGCCTCGAGATGGGCGTCCAGCGAACCTGCTCCCTCGACCCGGTTCACGTCCAGGCGCACCGGCACCGGCTCGGGGGCGTCAGGATTGAGGAAGGCCACCTTGCGCAGCGCGTGCGCCAGCTCGCTGCGGCCCGGAAACGCTCCGCTCTCCAGGGCGGCCGCGCCGGCGGTGTAGAGCACGGCCAGCTCCTCGGGAGAGAAGGTCAGCGGCGGCAGGTAGTAGCCCTCACGGTCCACGACGTAGCCGCCGGGCACCCCGGCGCTCGCGTTCCGGTAGTCGAGCGGGATGCCCAGCTCCAACAGCTCCGCCTTGTCCCGCTCGAACTTGCGGAGGTTCGCGTCTTCCGACCCGGACCCGTAGTCCCTGGGGAAGGTCTCCTTCAGCTCAGCCCAGGAGACGGGGCGCTGGGCGTCGAGCAGCAGGGCCAGCAGGTCGAGGATGCGTTCGGTGCGGTCCATGGGGGTGCCGGGTAGAGCAAGCCGGATGCCTCGGGCGGTATGCCTCTAGCCGTCGCCTGCCGCCGCGACAAGCCCCCGTGGGCGGGCAAGCGGAGGAGCGGAGCTGAACGACGCAGCCGCCAGCAGAAAGAGAACGACCCGCGGAGCGTGCTGCCCCGCGGGTCGCGTTCAGGAGGGCCTCCGTACGGGAGGCCGGGGTGGCTTCAGCGGGGGTCGCGACGGCGACGCCGCAGCAGCCCACCAACCGCGAGCAGCCCGAACGCCGACAGGCTGCCTCCGCCCATCGCGCTGCAGGTCACCCCCCGAAGCTCACCCTGATCGACCCCATCCAGCGTCCAGTTGGCGGCGGCGCCACACTGCTCGGCGCCACGGTAGGTGATGACAATCTCCCGGTCCCCGGTGAGCTTCGTCTGACCGCTGATGGCCCCGAAGCGGCAGGTGTTCACGTCGATCACCTCATCGGTGGTCTCGATATCGACGTAACCGAACTCCGAGATCCCCACCTTGCCGGTGCCGTTCCAGGTGGAGGCGGTGAGGTTGGCGATCGACGACTCATTCGAGAGATCGGGGAGCGGCCCGTCCACGGTGCCCTTGAACACGTAGGCCACCGCCTGGTCCTCGAGGGCGCAGGTGATCTCGTCCACCGAGTTGCCTTCCACGGCCACGTCGAAGTCCAGCTCGGACTGGTTCCGGTCACCCTTCACGACCATGGTCCCCTCGAAACGGATCTCCTCGATGGCGGTGCGGTCACCCTCGGCACCACACTCGCTCGGCGTCTCGGTTCCGAAGCCGGAGAACTCGACCGTCCCGTACGGGCGCCCCTCCTTGGCCACGGTGTAGGTGGCCTCACCGATGTAACGGATCCCCTCATCGGTGGTGCACCCGCCAACCACGCGGGTCACGTCGCCGTCACGGGAGATGGTGGGACAGGGTGTGTTTGCGGACGAATCTTCCGCCACCATCAACGATTGGCTCATGAAGTAGAGCGCCACGGGGCTCATGCTGCCGAATGCGGAGGCTTGTGCCTCGGTGGCGAGCGCTGCCCGATCCATCTTGCTGATGGCCCCGGTTCCCGGGCCCCCACCACATCCGACTACACCCGCCCCCAGAACCGCCAGTGTCAGAAACTTCAAACGCATGATTTCATCGTCCTTGCCCCGGTTCCGGCCGCCGGGGCCCTCTTGAAAGGACGACAGGCTAGACCCACCCGAGAGGCGAGTCACCAGAAAGAACCGCGATAGGCGCGAGGGCGACCCACCCCTGTGACACCAATCGGTTGTGACACCAATCGGTGCCGGTCCGTGCCTCCCCGGAATCGGCTCTGGGAGGAGCCTTCCGGGCAAGCCTCATCAGGGAGCAGTCGCGGGCTCAAAGCCGGGAATTTTTCCCCCGGGGCCCTCCCCACCACCCGGGAGGACCTGTTAAAAGGGCCCCGTGCGCCGCTCCTCCCTCTGCCCGCTGCTGGCCCTGCTGGTGTTGCTCCTCACGCCCGTCGCGCGTGCGGAGGTCATCTACCTGCAGCTCGAGCTGCGTCGGGACGGGAAGGTGGTCGGGCAGCCGCAGCTGGTGGGTGAGACCGGCAAGGCCCTCAAGGCCGTGCGACGTGCGCCCGGAGCGGTGCAGCCGGATTGGAGCCTCCAGCTCATGCCCCGTGCCGAGGGCGACCACTATGAGCTTCAGCTCGGCCTGGAGATCGGTGAGCGGCGGGGACATTCGGACGTCTCGCTGGATCATGGCCAGCGTCGTCAGGTCCGCCTGGAAGGGAATGACGAGCTGGAGGTCCGCGTGCTCCTCATGCGCGTGGACTCCCCTGAGTTCCGCGCCCTGATGGACCTTCCGCCCGAGCCCCGCGAAGGTCCGGCCCGCTCCATCTGAATCCGGCGGCGGCACCTGCCAGCCGGTGTTCGTGATCCACGGCGTCCGCGCCCGGGCATCCGCGCCTGTCACGCGTCCCGCGACTTCTGAAGGGCCGGGGACCGCAGGTGCGGGGACTGCACGCCGGGGAAGTTGCGCACGCAACCACCGATCCCAAACGGGCGACAGGGAGCCTGCGTCCGGTGACCGCCGGCACTCACCGGTGTCCGTCGCGTCAGACGTCCACCTGCCGTGCGATGGTTGCATCGACAACCACCTCTGCGTGCAGGCGCTGAGCCCCGAAGCCCGACCTCAGATCCCGTCCAGGAGCGCGGCATCGTCCCGGTGCACGATCTCATCGCCCCCGCGGTAGCCGAGCACCTGCTCAATGTCGGCGCTGTGTCTGCCGATCAGACGCCGGAGCTCCGACGCCGGATAGCCCACCAGCCCGCGTGCGAAGGGGGCGCCGGTGGGCCCCACGAGGTCGACCGCCGCGCCGCGCTCGAAATCCCCCTCCACCGCGACGAGTCCTCCGGGCAGCAGGCTGCGGCCCCGTCGAACGGCATCCATGGCGCCCTGATCCACGCGCAACACCCCCCGGGGATGGAGCGCGTGGGTGATCCACGTGGTCCGTGCCCGGCGCCGGCCCTGCCTCGGGAGGATGTGCGTTCCCACCACCTCCCCGCCGAGCACCCGGCGCAGCGTGCCCTCCCGTTGGCCCGAGCAGAGCACGCAGTGGACGCCGAGTGCCGCCGCCCGTGAGGCCGCCTGCAGCTTGCTGCGCATGCCCCCGGTCCCCACCCCGGAACCGCTCTCGCCCGCGACGCCCAGCAGCTCGGGCGTGACCTCCTGGACCTCCGGGATGCAAAGCGCATCGGGGTTCGCGCGGGGATCGGCGTCGTAGAGCCCTTCGACGTCGCTGAGGATGACCAGCAGGTCCGCTTCCACGAGTCCCGCGACCACCGCCGCCAGGGCGTCGTTGTCCCCGAAGCGCAGCTCGTCCACGCTCACGGTGTCGTTCTCGTTGATGACGGGGATGACGCCCTCGCCGATGAGCCGCCGCAAGGCGTCCCGGGCGTTCAGGTAGCGCCGCCGGTTCTGGACGTCGTCATGGGTGAGCAGCACCTGCGCCACCTTGTGTCCGGCACGTCCCAGCGCCTCTTCGTAGGCCTGCACCAGCCGGCTCTGCCCCACCGCCGCGGCTGCCTGCTTGCCGGGAATGTCTCGGGGACGCTGGGCCCAACCCAATCGCTCCAGGCCCAACGCCACCGCGCCACTGGAGACCACCACCAGCTCGGCCCGCGCCGCCACCCAGGCGAGGTCCGCGGCCAGGGCCTCGAAGTGGGCACGGTGAAAGCGCCCCGTCGCGTTCGTCAGCGCGTTCGTCCCAAGCTTCACCACCACGCGCCCGGCCCGCGTCAGGGCCTCCCGTTGTCCGTTCACCCCGCCGAGCATAGTGGGAGGCCGGCCCGCGCTGCACCCGACTTGGAGTTCCGCACGCGCGCGGCACTAAGGTGAAGGCATGGACTTCCCGCTGGAAGGCCGGGACCTCGCCGGTGCCGTGCTCATTGCCCTCCTGCTTCCGCTGTCGGTGCTCAGCGTCTGCCGGCGCCTGGGCAGCACCCGCTATGAGGCGCTGCTGCTGACCGGGCTCAGCTGCGGAACGGTCGCGTGGGGACACACCGGAGACGGGTCCCTGGTCGCCCTGATGCTGATGGGGACCTGGGGCTGTTACCTGCTGGGGTGGATGCGGCGGACGCAGCCTCTGCCGGGGGATCGCCGCCCCTGGCAGGGCTCGCCGGCGGGGTTCCGGCTGTACGCGACCGCGCACGGGATCCTCTGGCCCCTCTCCGTGGTCTTTCTGTTCCAGGGCGATCCCGCCTCTCCCCTCTTCCTCCTCTGCTTCATGACCCTCGTCGAGGGCGGGAGGCAGTGGATGGCCTGGGTGAGGCGCGGAGGCCGGTCCGAGCCCCGCCCGTCCAGAGGCTGGTAGACGTCCCGCCATCCGACCCGGCAGATGAAGCGCGCCTGAGGCCCCCCGCCCCCCGGCCAGGCGTCCGTGTCCGGATGTCCCCTTCCGGTGCGCCGTGGAGGTCGGCGGGCATGCAGGCGGGGCCCCCACGCGTATATGAAGGCAGCATCCGATGAACCCACGGGTCCGGCCAGGCCGGCACCCCAGGAGGACCGCCCCCGCTTTGAAGGACATCCACGGCAACACCCTGGGCCTCAAGCCCAGTGACCTCAAGACCCTGCGCAACACCTGGCGCCGCCGGGTGCTCCCCGATGAGCTGGTGAGCCCCGAACTCGCGCGTCACCTGACCACCCTCTCCCGCTCGGTGAACCGCCAGCTCGGCGTCCTCCTCAACCGCAAGGGCGAGGTCGAACACGTCATCGTGGGGACCGCGCACAAGCTGGAGCTCCCCGACATCGGCCGCGCCCGCGCCGGACAGCTGCGCCTGCGTGGCCTCCGGTTGGTCCACACCCACCTCAAGAGCGAGGCCCTCACCCGCGACGACCTGACGGACCTCGCGCTGCTGCGCCTGGACGCGGTGGTGGCCCTGGGGGTGCGCGACGATGGCCTGCCGGGCGTGATGCACTGGGGGCACCTGCTGCCGGAGAACGGCTCGGGTGACTTCTGGCGGACCTACACCCTGCCCGGGGTCCATGGGGATCAGCCGGACTTCCTCGAGACCATCGAGGCCCTCGAAGACGAGCTCTCGCGCTCGGTCGTCGCGACCCGCCGCACCGGTGGCCGCGAGAAGGCCATGCTGGTCGCGGTGTGTCTGGATGGCCACCGGGCCAAGGCCGAGGCGAGCCTCGCCGAGTTGGAGGAGCTCGCCCGCACCGCCGGCGTCGAGGTGATCGACACCGTCCTGCAGGTCCGCCGCGAGGCCGACCGGCGCACCCTCATCGGCCGCGGAAAGCTCGAGGAGCTGAACCTGCGCAGCATGCAGATGGGCGTGGACGTGGTGGTCTTCGACAAGGACCTCTCGCCGGCACAGGCGCGTGGCATCTCCGAGGCCACCGAGCTTCGCGTGGTCGACCGCACCCAGCTCATCCTGGACATCTTCGCCCAGCGGGCGCAGAGCGCGGACGGCAAGCTGCAGGTCGAGCTCGCCCAGCTCCGCTACCGCATGCCCCGCCTCGT
>DATGQN010000155.1:0-3796 GCA_035304185.1 Myxococcaceae bacterium | reverse complement strand
CAGCCTGTTGCGCGGCGCGAAGTTCGAGGTGGTGCGCAGCTCATGCTCCATCCACGCCTCGTCCATCTTGCCGTCATCTCCGGGGAGGGGCTGCTCGGGGCCCTCGACCACGTGGGCCAGCTGGAAGACCAGTGACAGCAGCACCGAGCCGACCACGTGCACCGTCGCCATCCCGATGACGATCTGCCACCAGGGAAGGGGGAGGATCAGGAAGGGGAGGACGATGGCCCAGCTCGCGTAGATGAGCTTGGTGGCAATGAGGCGGGTCCACTCGCGTCCGCTGGCATTGCGGCCGCGCCACCGCGCGATGCGATCGCCGCTCAGGTTCACGAAGTCGGTGGTCAGGATCCACACCATGGACAGGAGCCCGTAGGCGGGGATCGCGAACCAGTGCTGGAATCGGTGCCATCCCCGGTGCGGCGCGTGCGGAGAAAGGCGCAGAAACGGGCTCGGCTCGAGGTCGATGTCGACGCCGTGCACGTTCGTATAGGTGTGGTGCACCACGTTGTGGACGGTCCGCCACATGGTGCTGCTCACGCCCATCAGCTCGAAGCTCAGGCCGACGAATGCGTTCACGCGCTGGTTCTTCGAGAGCGCGCCGTGCAGGGCGTCATGGCCGACGCTGAAGCCCACGCCCGCCATCCCGACGCCGATCGCCACGCAGGCGAGCCACATCGCCCAGGTCGCCGTGATGACCCCGGTCATGATGAGGACATAGGGGCCGAGGAAGAGGCCCAGCATGCAGGCCACCTTCAACCATGTGGCCCACGTTCCTGACCGGGCGAGACCGGTGTTCCGGAAGTAAGCATCGACCTCAGCTTTGACGTCTCGGGTGAAGGCCGATTGGCGCGAAGAGGGGAACGAGACGGGGCTGGTGGCCAATAGGGGATCCTTCCCGGACGTAGCCGGTACGTGGGGTCAGCCCATCTGAACACCCAAGGACCCGAAGTCACACCCGGGGGCAGGGACTTTGTCCTGGCTCGCCTGGACGCTTCCTGACGCACGCGAGCTTTCGGTGAATGGCGGAATTCGAGTCGTGTTGCGTTACGGTCGGAGGGCGCCTGCAGACACATCGCGGGATGGAAGCTCCCTCTGGGAGGAGGGCCCAGGACGTCATGACCGATCATCGCCCCCGCTCAGATCACCCGGTGGTGTCAGCCCGTTCGGGTGCCGCAGTGCTCCTGGTCGCGGGCCTCCTCTTCCTCCTGTACCCGGCGCTCCGACCATGGGGTGACGTGGTGCCGGGCCTTCCAGCGGCACCCGCCTATGCGGATCCCATGTGGCCCATCGCGCATTTCGCCGGCGCGATCGGGTTTCTCCTGCTGCCGGTCGGCCTGCTTGCTGTCCGTGAAGTGATCGGCGGGAAGCTCGCGACGGTTGCACTCGCAACGACCTGGCTGGGGGCGGGGCTGGTGCTGCCGTTCTTCGGCGCAGAGGCGTTCGGGCTGCATGTGGTGGGCGTGGAGGTCGTGGAGTCCGGAGACCTCGGGTTGCTCGGCTTGGTGGATGCCATCCGCAATGGCCCGCTCCAGATGACGTCCTTCGGGGTCGGGCTGATGCTGCTTGCGGTGGGGCCGGTGTTGGCAGGTTTCGCCGTCTGGCGTTCACGGGTGCTGCCGCGAGGGTCCTCGCTTCTCTTTGCAGCCGCCTTTGCCCTGTACCTGCCGCAGTTCTTCGGCCCGCCGGCGGTGCGCATCGCTCACGGAGCGCTCGTGATGGTTGGCTGCGCGGCGCTTGCCGTCGCGCTCATGCGTCGGCGTTCGGCTCCGTAGGATCCTCCTCGCGAAAGCTCGGCCCGGGAGGCTCAAGCGAGCGTTCGAGCGGCTGCCTGAGGAGAAGGAGACCCGTGCGGCCGCTCCTTGCCGGAGCTGGTGTCAGCGCCGAGGCCTCTTCGGAGCTCTTCCATCCGTGACGCGCTCGGTCCTCTGGTCCACCGAACGCGGGCGGCTCTCAGGTGGATCGGACCGGGCGTCCTTCCGGGGGCCGTTGACAGAAATCTTGACGTAGCCCACCTTTAACTACATGAGCGCACCTTCTGGGGTCGAGTTCGCACGCTGTCTCCTCCGGCACTACGGGGCGGAGGAGCTGCGGGGGGAACTCGACGCCTGGGAGTCCGTCCGCACCTCCGCGCGGGCGCCACGGTACGCCGCACCGGAAGATCTGAATGCCCAGACGTTGATCGTTCTGGATGGGATCCCGGGGGCGGGAAAGTCCACCACGCAGCGCTGGCTGCAGCCGGCGGTGGGGGCCGCATACTTCTCGATGGCCCGTTTCGCCGAGGCCCGCGAGGTGAGCGCGGATGCGCGTCGTCAGCATCAGCTCGCCACCGGGCGGCCGCATCCGGTGGATGAGGCATTCATCGAAGCCCTCGCCGCCTGTGACGCCCGATACATCCTGCTCGAGAAGTTCCCTCGCAGCGTCATCGAGGCCACCGCGTTGCTGGCGTCCGTTCAGGCACTCGGGAGGCGCTTGGAGGTGCTGCACCTGCAGCTCCCCGGCGACTGCGTGGCCCTCTCCACGCGGCGTCAGATTGAGCGCGGTCCGCGCCACGGCAAGCTGCCCGAACCGGCACACGCACAGCACCGCGCGTTGGTGCACCTCGCCCGCGCAACGTCAGGTCGCGAGACCCTCCGCGCGCATGGTGTTCCCATCCACGCCCTGGACATGACGCGCCCTGAAGCCGTGAACGTGGAGCATCTGCGTCGCGTATTGGGCCTGCACCCGGAGGCGCTGAACTGGCCTCGTGAGCGGCTGGAGATTCTCGAGCGGGTGGGGAAGCGGCTGGGCATCGAGAGCGTCTGGGTGGCCTCGGGCGGTGTGTACCGGGCGTTCTGGAACGACCGCTTCGGTCCGGCCCAGCAGCCCACGGACACCGACGTCGCCGTCGACGATCCGCGCGCGGTGGCGCCGCTGATGCAAGCGCTGGAGAGAGAGGCTCCGGAGATCCGCTGGTCGGTGCTGGCGCCGTCTGTGCGATTGAAGGAGCGCTTCGGAATCGAGACAGACAGTGCCGTGGAGGCGAAGTCCTATGCCGCCTTCCGCCACCGCCAGGGCTTGGTACGGATGCGGGAAGGGCGGATTGCGCTGCAGCTTCCCGAGGGCAGCGAGGCCTGCCTGCGAAACGGGAGCCTCGCGCTGAACCCGAGGCTCCTCGAAGCGCTCGATCCATCGACCAGGGCGCAGCTCCTCGAGCGCGAGCCGCATCATCTGCTGCGGGCCCTCAGCGACTATCCGGGCCTGCTCGTGGAGACTGAAACCGCCGCATTGCTCGCGCGATCTCCGGGTTGGCGCGCGTCTGCACCGAAGCGGATCGCGACCCGGTGGCCCGCGCTCAAGCAGCTCGGGCTCGAGGCCCAACGGGAGCGGGTGTGGGACGCGCGTGCCTTCTGTCGCCGTGCCCTCGGGAGCGAGGAGAAGGGGCTGGCGCTCGAAATCCTGCGGTTCCATCAATCCGCCGACCGCAGCGCCTCAGCTCCGCCGCTTCCTTCCAATCCGCTGCGCGCCTCCCGGACCGGACCACGGCTGGCGGAGCTTGCCCGGGAGGCCGATGACACGGAGTTCGGCGACTGGTTCCTGGATCAGGTACATCACCACGAACCCCGCGGCGGGGCCGATCCCTACCTGCGCTCGGTGCTCGACTTCACGTTGTTCGCGGGGACGCTGCGCACGCTGCACCGGGAGCAGAGCGTGATGCACCAGGGATGGACGCTCGAGCGTCACCTGGCCCAGAGCGTCCTGCAGCTTCAGACGGATGCGCTGCTGGGACGTCTCTCAGAACGGCATGACAGCAAGTGGT
>DATGQN010000154.1:0-21696 GCA_035304185.1 Myxococcaceae bacterium | reverse complement strand
AAGGAACACCGGCCCCGAAGCTGTACCCGGGGTGGGCGACCTTCTTCCTCTCGGTCCTGGCAGGTCCGACCGCCGCCCTGGTCGTGACCTGGCTCACGCTTCACCGACTGCGGCGGGTCCGTACTGAGCGGGGACTCCTCGCCTGGGGCCTGCTCTGCGCCGTTGCGCAACAGGCGCTCGTGGTGTGGGTGGTCCTCGATCCTGAAGCCCTGCGCCACCTCGCCGACGCCCTCTCGAGCGGCCGGCTGCGATCCCTCCTGACGCTCTCCCAGCACCTGTTGGGCGGCATGGTCTGGCTGGCGACCGCGGTGAGGCTGCATCACGACCTGCGGCTGGCCGGGGAGGCGGGCATGAGGGTGGCCTCCCCCTGGAAGATGTCCCTGCTCGCGTTCGCCTTCGCGCTGGCGGTCCAGGTCTCGTTCGGCACACTGGCGGCCCTGTCGCGTTAAAGATTGCTGCACCCTTCTTCGACCCCGGAGTCCCCGACCCATGTGCGGCCGCTACACCCTGCGCACCGACGCCGACGTCCTCTCGGCCGAGTTCCACCTCACCCGCGTTCCCAAGACGACCCCGCGCTACAACGTAGCGCCCACGCAGCCCGTCCCGGTGATCACCGACGAGGCCCCCGACACGCTGCAGTCCTTCCGTTGGGGGCTGGTGCCGTTCTGGGCCAAGGACCTCAGCGTCGGCAGCCGGATGATCAACGCCCGCGCCGAGACCGCCCACGAGAAGCCCGCCTTCCGCCGGGCCTTGGAGAAGCGGCGCTGTCTGGTGCTCGCCGACGGCTATTACGAGTGGAAGAAGGACGGGAAGCGGAAGGTCCCCCACCTCATCCACCGCCGGGGGGATCGCCCCTTCGCCTTCGCCGGGTTGTGGGAGAGCTGGCGCCCCTCCCCCGAGGCCGACCCCATCCACACCTGCACCTTCCTCACGACCGCCCCCTGCCCGTCGGTGGCGGGAATCCACGACCGGATGCCGGTCCTGCTCACCGGGGAACGCGCCCGGGCGTGGCTTGCCCCCGGTCCCCTGGAGGCATCCCAGCGGGAGGCTCTGCTGCGTCCCTATGAGGAGGACGACCTCGAGGCGTACGCCGTCTCCACCCTGGTCAATACCGCCACCAACGAGTCGGCGGCCTGCGTGCTTCCCGCCGCGCCGGAGCCCGCAGCCCTCCCCCTCTTCTCCTGAGCGCTTTGCCCGCCACACCTCGATCGAGCCCCCTGTGAACCTGCTTTTGCTGCAGCCCGAGGACTTCCGCGAGGACGGCACCGTCCACCTGACCGGCCGCCGCGCAGCGCACGCACGGGAGGTCCTCCGCGCTCAGGAAGGAAGCTCGCTCCGGGTGGGGCGCCGGGATGGGCAGGTGGGCCGGGCCACGGTGCTGGCCAACGACGTCGACGGACTGCACCTGGACATCTGCCTCGAGTCCCCGCCACCTCCCCGCGCCGGGGTCACCCTGATCCTGGCCATCCCCCGCCCCAAGGCGCTCAAGAAGGTCCTTCCGGCGGTGGCGAGCCTGGGGGTGGACCGCGTGTTCCTGGTCAACGCGGCGCGGGTGGAGAAGAGCTACTTCGACAGCCACGTGCTTCGCCCGGAGTCGGTGGAGACGCTCTTCGGGCTCGGGCTCGAACAGGCGCGGGACACGGTCGCACCGGAGCTCCATCTCCGCCCCCGCTTCCGCCCCTTCGTCGAGGATGAGCTCCCCGGACGCCTCGATGGGGTGCCCCTCCGACTCCTCCCCCACCCCACCGCCGAGCAGCCATTGCAGGCCCTCCCCCAGCGTCCCTGGGGACCGGCGGCTTTGGCCATCGGGCCGGAGGGAGGCTGGGTCCCCTTCGAGGTGGACCTGCTCTCCCGTCAGGGGTTCCTCCCGGTCAGCCTCGGCCCCCGCATCCTCCGGGTCGAGGTCGCCGTCCCCCTGCTGCTGGGTCAGCTCGAGCTCTTGCGGTGCGGCTGACATCCGCTGCTGCGCCTGGATGCGGGGGCCATGTCAGGTCGGCCGCGCCGGACGCGGAGGTGAACGTGCGACCCGCTCGGCCTGTCGCCGTGGTGGCGTGTTCACCGTCCCCGGCCTTGCATCCGCCCTTGGGGCAAGTTCAAGTTGCGGCGACCTTTGATTGACCCGGGGATGCCCCCACGCTTCCTTCCGGTCACCGGGCGCACTAAGGGGCCCGGACCACCTCCGCCGCGTCGTCTCGGCGCTCACCCGTCTCGGGAAGCCATGTCCTTGCTCCGCTACAAAGCCGATCGCCGCACCGTCGCCTACCTGGCCGTCACCGTCGGGCTCTCCATCTACCAGTGGAATCAGGACCACTGGAACCCGCTGCTCTACGCCTGGGCCCTGTTCATGGGGGTCACCGTCGCGGTCATCAGCCACAACCACAACCACCTGGGGATGTGGAAGTCGCGCTACGCCAACCTGGTCACCAACTGGGTGCTGGCCATGTACTACGGCACGCCCACCGTGGCCTGGGTGCCCACCCACAACCAGGCGCACCACAAGCTGAACTTCCAGGAGGGGGACAGCTCCCGCGGGCCCAAGGGTTTCAAGGGCAACCACCTGCTGTCGGTGCTGGTGTACCCGACCCTCACCGGCATGGCGCAGATGCCGGAGATCAAGGCCTACATCGCCCAGCTCAAGCGGACCAACCGCAAGGCCTACCTGATGGCCATCAGCGAGTTCGTGGTCTTCTTCGGGATGATGGCCCTGCTGCTGCTGCTCGATTGGAAAAAGGCGCTCATCTACTTCGTCATCCCCCAGCAGTTCTCCCTCTTCATGATCCAGGTCTTCAACTACGTGCAGCACGTGGAGACCGGGACCGGGACCCGCTGGAACCACTCGCGCAACTTCGTCTCGCCGCTCCTCAACGCCCTGCTCTTCAACAACGGCTACCACACGGTCCACCACTGGAAGCCGGGCATCCACTGGTCCCAGACCCCCGCGGTGCATGCCGAGCACGCCCACAAGATTCACCCCTCCCTCAACGAGAAGAGCTGGTGGTGGTTCATGATCCGCACCTACCTCCTGCGGCCGTTCCTGGGCGCACCCACCCTCCCCGATTACGGCCCGGTGGTGACCCCGGGGAGCCCCATGCGGGAGGAGCGTTCCGACGATGCCGGCTTCGACGGCACCGCCCCGGCGGCGGGCTGAGGTCCCGGACGTTTTCCGCTTCGAGATCGCTTGACAGGGTGAACGGGCATCTATAAAAGCCCGCTCACTCCTGGGCCACCGCAGCAGGCGGGCGGATAGCTCAGTGGTAGAGCGTCGCCCTTACAAGGCGAGGGTCACAGGTTCGAAACCTGTTCCGCCCAAGAGTCGTACTGGGGAGTTAGTTCAGTTGGTTAGAACGCCGGCCTGTCACGCCGGAGGTCACGGGTTCAAGTCCCGTACTCCTCGCTGAAATGAAGGGCCCGAGGGAAACCTCGGGCCCTTTTTTCGTGTCCGTCGCCTGCTCGGCCGGTCACCGGGGGAGGTTCCGGACGGAATTGCCCACCCGGGCGGCGGGCTTGAAGTTGACGGGCATGGCCCTCAAGCCGTTGAAGCAGCCGGACTGGCCGGCCCCCGAACACGCGCTCGCCGCCGCGGATGACTTCCTGCACGGACCGGCCGGCGATCCGGGTCTGGCGCTGCTGAGTGGTCGCTCGCTCGATGCCCTCTGCGCGACGGCCCTCTGGCTCCGGGCGCTCGAGGATCTGGGACGCGCGCCCGACGCCACCTGGATCGAGGGACCGGACTTCCGCGCCACCCGGAGCGCGACCAGCCGCGCCTGGCGGAGCTTGGAGCCCAGTGCCCTGGTGGCGTGCGGCCTCTATGCGCCCCTCACCCCGAGCTCCCGGCTTCCGCCGGCGCTGAGCCTGGTGGGGCGGAGCACCGGGGACAGCGGACGCATCGGCGGGGAAGTTCTCGACGTGCGTGCCCACCGCCCGGAGCTCCCCCTCTCCCTGCTGACCTGGTTCCTGCTCGAGCGCAGCGTCGTGCATCCCGAGCGCGAGTGGTTGGCGGTGCTGGGCACCCTGCGGGTCCTGGGACCGGAGGCTCCCATCCCGGGCTTCGTGGATGCCCTCAAGCGACACGGCCGGGTGCCCCTCACCGAGACCATGGGGCTGGTCCACGCAGCGAGCCATGCGGCGGACTTCGATCCGCAGCGGGTCCTCGAGATGCTGTTGGGCACCCGCAAACCCCTGGACCTGTCCCTGGGACGCGCCCCCCACGTGGCGACCCTGCGCGCGCAGCGGGACACGGTGCAGGAGGCGTTGGAGGAGGCCCTGCTGCGGCCCGCTCACCGCACCCCGAGCGTGCTCCTCTGCGTGCTCGACAGCCCGCATGCCCTGAGCCCCCTGGTCGCCGCCCGCCTCGCCTACCAGGAGCCGGGGGTGGCGGTGCTGGTCCTCAACCTCGGTCTGGACCGGCGACGGGTGATGCTCTCCATCCGCAGCCGGGCCTCCCTCTCGCCCCGGGTGCTCTCGGACGTTCTGCATCTGGAAGGACTGCGGGTGCTGACCCGCCGCCGCAGTGGCGTGGAGGCGGTGTTCGACCGGCGCGAGCTCCCCCTGCTCTTCGAACGCCTCGGACTCCGCGGGGAGACCTCCGGGGTCGCGCCGGTCCTCGGGACCTGAGCGGGGCCGCGCCCATTCCCGCGGGTGAGAACCGGGCCCGCTTCTGGGGAGCGGGAACGGGAGGAGGCGTTTACATCTGCGCCACGCGAAACCGGCCCCACCGGGGGCCCCGGCCTCACTCCGACCCAGGATTCCGTCCTCCATGGCCCCTGCACTCTCGATTCTCGATCTCGCCACCGTCGGCCCGGGTGAAGACCCCGGCCAGGGACTCCAGCACTGCGTGGAGCTCGCGCAGACCGCCGAACGGCTCGGCTTCTCCCGGGTCTGGTACGCCGAGCACCACAACTTCGCCTCCATCGCCTCGTCGGCGACCAGCGTGCTCATCGCCCACGTGGCCGCGCACACCCGCCACATCCGGTTGGGGTCGGCGGGCGTCATGCTGCCCAACCATTCCCCGCTGGTGATCGCCGAGCAGTTCGGGACGCTGGCGCACCTGCATCCCGGCCGCATCGATCTCGGCCTCGGCCGGGCGCCGGGGACCGATCAGCGGACCCTGCGCGCACTTCGGCGGGATCCCATGGCGGCCGAGCGCTTCCCCCAGGACGTGCAGGAGCTGCAGGCCTTCCTGGGTGAGGAGTCGCTCATCCCCGGCGTACGCGCCACGCCCGGCCAGGGCACCCACGTGCCGCTCTACATCCTCGGCTCCTCGACCTTCGGGGCCCACCTGGCCGCGGCACTGGGGCTCCCATACGGGTTCGCCTCGCACTTCGCGCCCGGCGCGCTGGAGCTGGCGGTGAGCGCGTACCGGGAACGCTTCGAGCCGTCGGCCCAGGCCGCGAAGCCCTACGTCATGGCCGGCGTGAACGTCATCGCCGCCCCTTCCCAGGAAGAGGCCGAGGCGGATCATCTGACGATGATGCGGCAGCGGGTCTCGCTCATCCTGGGCATGGGCCGTCGCACCTTCACCGACGAAGAGGCCGACGCCATCCTCGCCTCTCCCGAGGGCTACCACGTGCGGCAGATGGCGACCTACTCGGCGGTCGGCACGATCGGGAAGGTCCGGGCCTACCTCGATGCGTTCACCCAGCAGGCCCAGGCGGATGAGCTCATCCTGGCGCTCAACTCGGTCTCGCACGAAAAGCGCCTCCAGACCCTCGAGCTGGTGGCGCAGAGCTACGGGCTGACGCCCCGCGCCTGACGCTCAGCCGGTCGGGGCCAGGGGCGCTGCGGTGGGGGTGGCGTCGGGACGCGGTCGGGTCGCCGTGAGGGCCCGCTGCTGCAGTGCCCGCACCACCTCCACCAGGGCGCCCAGCCGCCGGCCCGCCCTGCCGGTTCCCAGCGACGTGGGTGTCGGCGCGCCGAGCAGCTCGGCGGAGGTCTCCACCACCCCGGGCCGGCGCTTGAGGACCCGCGCCGCCACCAGACGCGCGTCGATGACCCCCTCCACCGGCTCCCCTTCGGCCGCCAACAGCTTCAAGGGGAAGAAGCCCCAGGTGGTGAGCGTGTCCCCTTCACGGAGGAACGCGTGCCAGCGCGCGAGCCCGTCGGTCAGCGCGAGCCCCTGAAGGAGCGTCTCGGCCGGGACCTCGAGATGGAAGGCGGTGTTCTCCCACAGTGGACGCCGGGGCCGCATGAACAGCTCGAGGCGCTCACCGGTCGAGGGACGACAGGCCACCAGCTGGACCAGCTCGGGAGGCTGCTCCATCCCGTTCTGATGGGCGTTGGCTTCCGCGTAGAGACAGACCACCCGCTCCGGCTCGGCGAAGAGCGCGGGCGGGATCGGGGGCGGTCGTACGCTGCGCTTGAGTTTGCGCCGGGGCGGGCCCTGGCGGACCTGCTCCGCCTCGATCTGGAGGTCCACCATGCGCGCGAAGGCGTCGAGCATGGGGCGGTAGGCCTCCCGCTGGCCCTCGAGCTGTCCCAGGACCTCCACCACGGCCTCCACCGTGGACACGCAGTGAAACGCCGGCTCCTTGCGGATGCGGTAATTGCTGGGACGTTCGGGGGTGAAGGCGATGCGGGGCAGCCGTTGGAGCAGCGGGGTGCTGCGGATGATTTTGCGCGCCTGGGGCCAGGTTCCGTCGACGACGATCACGGTGGAGGGAGGGCGGTCCACCAGGGCGGCGATGTCGGTCGCACCCTCGCCCGGGTAGAGCACGACGGTTCCGGGATCCTCGGCAAGCTCGAGCAGTCGGCGGGAGTCCGAGAAGTCCACTCCCCCCAGCAGCTCGGAGTTCGCCAACGCCAGGTGCGCCATCCGCGCCGTGCCGATGGCGGTCTTCCGCTCCTTGGGGTGCTGGAGGATCACCACCCGCGTACGGGTGGGGATGGGGACCAGGTCGCCGCAGTAACAGACGACCTCGGGACGGCGGCAGCGGGGACAGGTGGGACGCACGGAGGGCCGGTGGTTACGTCACCACCGGGCTCCACCGCAAGCAGGCGGGCGGAGAACTGCGGGGCCTCACGTTCCGGCCTGAGGCGCGGGCGCGATGGCGTCGGGCACGCCCCACCCTGCACGGCCGGAAGACCGCAGGGAGGCCTCCAGCTCAGGGAGACCGACCTCCGCGCGCAGCGCCGCGACCTGTCCCGGAACTTCGAGGGCGAGCGGGCAAAGCCAGGCGACCTCAGACCCTCCGGCTGCCGTTCACGTGAGGGTGCGCCATGGTCGGGTTCCCCGGAAACACTGTGTCCGCCGAGCATGGTGTGTCGGCCCGACGCCTCCCCTCACCCAGGAACATTCAAGTCAGGCTTGAACCGCTTCTTCGTGCGTCCCCCAAGGGAGGTGAATCCTTCTGCGCCCGACACCGTCAGGCGCCCCCGGGCGCGCTGAGTGCGTATGCTGCGCCGCCTCATCAACCGCGCGGAGGAGACGGATGCGGCGACTTGGATTCCTGTGGGTGGCGTTGGTTCTCGGACTCAGCGCCTGCGGTGACAGCCGTGTGGCCTATCCCCTCGAGATCGTCCTGGACGATCCCTACTCGGAGTACGCGGATATCGACGTCACCTACACGGTGTGGGACGTGGACGGGTACGTGGTGTCCGAGGGCGTGCTGGCAGACCGGTTGCCCATCTACCACGGCGAGGTCGTGCGTCTGGAGCGGGCCTTCTACGCCGAGCCGGGAGACGTCATCGAGGTGGACACCACGTTCTCGGTCGACGGGTACGTGAGGTACGCAAGAGGGCTCACCACTGACGTCCGCCCCCGCGACGGGGTCTTCGAGTTGAGGGTCACCTACTCGGATCGACTGGCGGACTGGGTGGTCTCCTTCCTTCCCTTCGACTACTGATCGCGGCGATCGGAACGTTCACCACGCGCCTGCGTCGCAGACGTCCCATCCCCATCTCGTTCCGCCCGCAGCGCCGCGTCGTCAGCGTCCCTGCTCTGGGCGGCTGACGGCGCCTCTTCGTCGGCACCCGCGACGTCCCCCACCGCTTCATCGGGGGTCTCCCCGGAGAGCATCGCCTCCTCGAACATCCCCGTCCCGAGCTGGTCGACGCGTCCGGCGGCAGCTTCGAGCGCGGCAACGGCTTCCCGCTGCGCCAGATCCAGGATGCGCAGCACGTCCACCACCGCCGCCCGGATCTGCCCGACCATCAGGGACACCGCGGTGGACGCCCCCCGCTCGGCAGCCTGAGACGCAGTGACCGCCGCGGCAATGGCCCGCTCGCGGACCGCCTCCTTCGAGGCCTCCCCCCGCGCCCAGACGCCCAGCAGTTGAAGCGCCCGCACCAACTCCCCCAGCCCCTCGACGATCGGCGCGGGGACGGAGCCCGGATGGCGCACCAGCGCGCCACCGGCACGGCTCAGCCCCATCCCGGAGGAGATGAGCACCTCGATGCGCTGGCTGAGGAGCTCCGCAACGTAGAGCCGGGAGCGCTGTGCCTCACGGGTCCGGCTGCTGCCGAGCCGGATGCGCTCCCGGGCTGCGGCCATGGCGTCCCGGAGGTCCTGCCGGGCCGACGTCATCGACTGGAGGGTGATCAGCACGCCCTCCGCCTCGGTGAGTGAGTCGTTCACCAGGGCCAGGCGGAGGCGCTCGAGCTGCGCCGCATAGGCCCCCAGCACCCGCTGGATGACCATCGACACGCCCCGGAAAGGGTCCGGCGCGAAGACCGCGGTCAGTGCCACTGCGGTGACCCCTCCCACCAGGCCGTCTCCGAGGCGGACCCAGGGATTGGTATCCAGCAGCGGGCTGACGGTCATGACCACCACCGCCGCGACCGCGGCCTGATTGCTGAGGAGCACGCTCGCGCTCAGGGCCACCGCGATCATGCGCGCCAGCAGCACCGCCACCGCGAGCTGCCAGGCGCCGATGCCGAGCCAATGGCCGAGGAGGTCGGCGGCGACCAGCCCGAGGAACACGCCGAAGCAGATCTCCACCGCGCGGCGGAGCCGATGCCCCGCGGAGAGACCGGTGGACACGACTGCGGCAATCGGCGCGAACACGGCGTCCTCCGAGCCGTACAGCGTCGTCGCCAACGCAAACGAAACGCCTGCCGACACCGCGCCGAGCGCCAGGGTGTTGGACCGCTGCGAGACGCGATGTGCGGCCTGTCGTCCGAAGGTCCGCAGATGACCGAGCTGAGCCTGCAGTCGCCGGGGTCGCGTCGGCTCCGGCTGCGGTGGCGATGTCCCTCGCGGGGAGCCCTCGGCACTCACCCCGGCCGCTCCGGGAGCCCCGTCACCGTGATTCGGGTCACCTCACATCCCTCTCGTCCGTCACGCCTTCTTCGACCAGGCAGGCAGCTGCCCGGGGAGATGGGTTCCAGCACTGGGGACAACAAGGGAGCCGTGCCGGGAGATGCCCACCATGCGACAGCGGCTTCGGCCACCCGCACACCGTGAAGGCGCCAAGGCTCGGGTGGGGACGACTGGCCCCGAGAGCCATCATGGGGGACGGTGGGCCACCATGACCGACCGACGTCGCTTCGCCCCTGCCACCGAGCGCAACCGCGAACCCATTCTCGGGGTCCTGCGTCAGGTCCTGCCACCCACCGGACGGGTCCTGGAGATCGCGAGCGGAACCGGGGAGCACGCGGTCTTCTTCGCCGCTGCCCTGCCGGAGCTCACCTTCCAACCGAGCGACATCTCCGAGGATGCGCTCGAGAGCATCCGCGCCTGGATCGCGGTGAGCGGCCTCTCCAACGTGCTGCCCCCGGTCATCCTCGACACGAGCCGGGAGCCGTGGCCGGTTCAGCAGGCGGATGCGCTGCTGTGCAGCAACATGATCCACATCGCACCCTGGACCGCGGCGGAAGGCCTCTTCCGGGGCGCCGCCCGCATCCTTCCCGTGGGCGCACCGCTCATCCTCTATGGCCCGTTTCAGATCGGAGGTCGGCACACCGCCCCCTCGAACGCCGCCTTCGACGAGAGCCTGCGGCAGCGCAATCCCCAGTGGGGCGTGCGCCATCTCGAAGACGTGGAGTCCCTCGCGCAGGGCTGTGGCATCGCCCTGGAAGCGCGCCACCAGCTCCCTGCCAACAACCTCGCCCTGGTGTTCCGGCGCACCGGCTGAATCCGGAAGTTGCGCTCACCTGCAACGGCTGGGGGGCGTGCCTCCACCAGAGCCGGGGGCGCGCGGCGTTCACAGGAGCCTCGCCCCCCGCGCCTCAGGTCTCCGTCTCGTCCACACGGAGCAGCTGGTAGCCGCGCCCTCCGGGCCCGAAGCCCTGGGCATTGGACAGCGAGAGCACGAGCTCCCCGCTCGCGAGTTGCCAATACACGTTGGTGTGAACGGCCTCACTGGAGCTGGCCCACGGGTAGCGCAGGGCCTCCTCCCATTGCTCGCCGTCCGGGCTCGTCCAGAGCCGCCCGTAGATCTCACCCGGCGGATAGAGATCTCCGCCCGGTTCGCGATCCGAGCTGATCACGAAGCCGCCACCCGGGATCCTGAAGGCCGAGTAGCTCGGGGCGGGCAGCTCCATGATCTCCCGATAGGTCCCGTCCGGAGCGATGGTTGCGATGTGCGGCCGCGAAGGCAGGTAGGAGATGTCGTGGCCGAAGAGGATCGACCCGTCATCGAGCAGGATCGCATCCACGATATTTCCCTCCTGACCGGCAACCATCGTGGTCCACGTGAAACCGCCATCGGTCGAGCGGAGCGTCGCTGACTGAGGGGTGGTATCGCCCATGAAGACCCACAGGGCATTCCGCTCCGGATCGGCGACCATGCCGTGCCCGTGTCGATGCCCGGTGAAGGTCCTGCGCACGTTCCAGGAGCGTCCCCGGTCGGTACTGGCCCAGAGCCGGATCGGCGTCGAGTCATCGGTGAAGGTCTGGTACTCGAGGAAGAAGACCGTTCCGTTGAGCTCCACGATGCTGTGGCGGGTGAGCATGCGGTAGCTCCCCAGCACCAGCGCCTCGGTCCATGTCACGCCCGCATCACCTGAGCGAACCAGCACGTGTCCCCGGTGATCGATGACGTCGGCGATGAGCGTTCCGTCGTCGAGCGCGTTCATCTTGGTGAAGCGGGCGTCATTCGGTGCGCGGCCCACCGGTCCCCAGTTCCGGCCGTCCGTGCTGCGCAGCAGCTGCTCGGGGTCCGAAAGCGCGGTGGCGTAGGCGAAGCCGGACGCGTCCACTGCCAGGAACTCGTGGGTGGTGTTGGTGTGGGTGACGGTCAGGGAGAAGGGCGCACCTCCCGGATTCTCCTCGTCATCGTCCCCGTCATCGCCGGGGGAAGGGTCTTCTCCTCCACCCGCCTCACGCCCTTCGAGTCGGAAGGCGTCGAACACCACGCCCGCCCGGGTGGTGAAGAGGCCTGCGGTGCCCGGCAACACGAGGGCCGCGCTACCGGAGTCCTGTGCCTCGGCCACCGGCTGTCCATTGACGAAGGCGGTGAGGATCACCGGGGAGGTCCCGGTCACCTCGAGCCTGAGCACGCCGGGCGTCCAGACATCTCGCAGCCCGCTCGGCACGTCGGCGAGAACCATGGTGACGCCGCTGCGCACCCGCTGGATCTGGACGTGGTCGTTCTCGACGCGGTTGAGCTGATAGCGGTCGCCGGAGGCCGACATGCGGGCGAAGACCGCTGCGTCATTGACGCCGAACCCCAGCACCGAAGCTTCGACCCGGCAGTCCAGGCACGTCACTCCGGTCGGCCAGGCGCGGTCGTCCCCATGCAGGTCGGAGATCGCCTGCCCCTCCACGTACCAGAGGCCGGTCAGCGTCCAGTTCGACCCGAGCCCACCGCCTGAGCGGCTGAATCCATCCTCGAAGAGCAGGGTCCAGGGCCCGGGCGTCCCGTCATCACCGCCATCGCCCGGGTCTCCGTCGTCACCGCCGTCGCCGGGATCTCCACCGTCGCCCGGGTCTCCGTCGTCGGGATCCCCACCGTCACCCGGCTCTCCTCCGTCGCCCGGGTCTCCACCGTCACCCGGGTCTCCACCGTCACCGGGGTCTCCGCCGTCACCGGGGTCTCCGCCGTCACCGGGGTCACCACCATCCCCCGGATCTCCGCCGTCACCGGGGTCCCCACCATCGCCCGGGTCACCGCATCCGTCGTCATCCCCCTCTCCCGGAGGACTCGCGGGCTGACCGAGCTCTTCGAGGCGGAAGCTGTCGAACACCACGCCAGCAATCGTGGTGTAGATGCCGGCCCGCCCCGGGGAGGTGACCGCCAAGGCCTGGGGATCTTCGTAGGTGAGCACGACCGAGCCATTCACCGAGGCGGTCAACCGCACCGGAGCGATGCCTTCCACCTCCAGTGACAGCACGCCGGCGGTCCAGCGGTCCCGCAGTCCGCTCGGAACTTCGGCCAGGAGCGTGACCGCGCCCCCCCGAACACGTTGCAACTGCAACCGCTCGTTGCTCCCCCGGTTGAGCTGGTAGCGATCGCTGCTCCCCGGAGCCATCCGGGCGAAGACAGCAGCACGCTCGACCCCGAAGCCAACGACGGACGCCTCCACGCGGCAGTCCAGGCAGCTGACGCCCGCCGGCCACGCGAGCGCCTCCCCATGGCGATCGGAGATGGCGCGACCGTCCGTGTACCAGTACCCGTTCGACTCCCAACCGCTGCCCAGGCCGCTCGCGGAACGCTCGAAGGCGTCTTCGAAGCGCAGGATGGGCGCGGGCGGCGGTTCTTCATCACCTTCGTCACCATCGTCGCACCCATCCCCATCACCGCCGTCGTCATCGGGAGGCGGTGAGCCCTCCGACGCGTTCGGAACCAGCGCGAGGCGGACCTCACCGGAGACATTCGCGTTGAGGGTTGCCCCGTAGAAGACCGGCACCTCGGGCACCGTGTCCTTCCCCGGCAAGGTGGCCACCGCCGCAAGGTAGCCCTTCCACCCGGAGCTCCCGTCGACCACCTGAGGCGGGGTGAAGACGCCGTCACGCAGCACGCGGTAGCGGATCTCGTAGTGGGTGTCACTCAGCCCATGGTTGAAGAAGACGTAGAGATCTTCTCCGATGAGGGTGGTCGCCGATTGCAGGGCCCAGGTCGGCGCCGCTCCGAGGGGCACCCGGGCGCTGAACGTGGCGCCATCGAAGTAGCGGTAGTACAGCCGCTGATCGATCTCCCCCTTGTAGACCAGGTGCATGCCCCCCTCCGGCGTCGCCACCGCGCTCAACGCGGCGCCGTGGTACAGACCCTCGGGGAACGCCTGCCGGATGGGCCCCCAATCGTCTTCGGCGGCGTCGTCCAGGTGGATGCGGAAGCGGGCCGGCTCGAAGCCGTCGTGCATGCCCCAGAGGAAAATGACCCGGTCACCCAGGGCCAGCAGCCGTCCGCCTCCCCGTCGGGAGACGCTCGCGAGGGGCGCGAGATGCCGGAAGGTCGCGCCTTCATCCGAACTGACGGCAATCACCGCGGTCGAAGCGCCGCCGGCCTCCAGTCGGAAGGCCTGGACCCAGATGCGCCCGGTCGAATCGATGGTGAGCTCGGCGCGCGAGTAGGCGGTGGTGTTGTTCGGCGAGTCGAAGATCCGGATCGCAGGCTCCGGCGCGAACGTCCGGCTTCCGGGCTGATAGCGCCACCACTGGAAGTACACATCGTGGTTCGCGGAGCCGCCGAGCGAAGGCGCCTCGTAGCTGTAGACGAGGGCCACGTCGTTGCCCACCTGGACCAGGTCCGCGACGTAACGCCGGCTCCAGTCGTTGTGAATGGGCTGGTCGTAGTGGAAGGTCCGTCCGCCATCCTCGCTTCGATAGAAGCTGAGCCCGCGCTGCTGAATGCCGTCCTGCTGCAGCGCGAGGAGCCAGATCGGCGGGCCATCACCCGGATCCACGCGGACCACGTGCCGGTGTGCCGGAAGCGTCAGGGCGTTCCCGTTCCCGCCCCCGACCGGTGCCACCGCCAACGCGGCCGCCAACAACGCAGCGCCCAACCCCATCATGTGTCCCCCCGTTCATCAGCCAGGGCGGAAACGTGGAGCGACGGCTGCTTGCCGGTCAGGCCCGCCCGCACGCACTCCATCGACGACAACAATCGGATTGGCTCGCAGCACGTTGCCGGGCCGGGCAGTGCGTCTTGAAGTCGGCGGCCGTTCGCACCTCGGTCCGGGGCAGGCAGGCATCAGGGCCGGACGTGAGGTGTGCCGCAGCACGTCATCCGGTCCGCCGCAACCCCCGGGGCCCAAGCGCGATAATGGACCTGGACGCCCCGATTCCCCGACAGCCCAGAGAGTCCGCCATGCGTATCGCCCCCCGCATCCCTTCCCTCCCCCAGCCGGCAGCCCGTCCCGCCGCGGCCCGCGCACGTCCGCAGGCTCCGGTTGCGCAGGCTCCGGTCGCGCAGGGACAGGCCGCGGCGGTGAGCGGCGTGAAGGCACGGGCCGCAGCCCCTTCACCGGCGCAGCTGGATGGGATGCTGCTCTCGCCGAACGGCGCGTTTCCCGCCGGAACGCCCTACACCGAGGTCCCTCCCACCAAGCCCTCCAACGGCAAGGTCGCCGACGGCACGCTGATCTTCGTGAACGGGATGGGGGAGACGCCGGAGAACGCCCGCACCCAGGCCCGGCACATCGCCGACGCCACCGGGATGAACGTCGTCAACATCTACAACGCGACCGAGGGCGCGGTGAAGGACCTCATCCAGGCCGCGGGCGACACCTTCAACCTCGGCAACAACAAGGCGGTCGACTCCCTCGCCGACCAGGTCTACGCGCGGCTGATGGACGGCGAGAGCGTGCGCCTCATGTCGCACAGCCAGGGCGCGCTGATCACCAGCCGGGCCCTCACCGACGTCCGCAACCGCATGGTGGCGGAGGGGGGGCTCACCCAGGCGCAGGCCGAGGAGCTGCTCTCCAAGGTGGGCGTGGAGACCCTGGGAGGCGCGGCGCCCAACTGGCCGGATGGTCCCCGCTACGTGCACTACGTGAACCGCTCCGACTTCGTCCCGACCTTCCTGGGCGTGGGCCGCAACGTTGCCAGCTCACCGGGCCGGGATGCCGAGATCGTCACCTTCGGGCGCTTCAATCCCTTCGGAGGCTGGTTTGGCGGTGACGGACACAACAGCACGACCTACCTGAAGCACTACGTGCCCTTCGGCGACCTGCACGGGGCCGCAGCGCAGTGACCCGCGAGGAGGCCGATGCGGTCATCGCGGCGCACTTCCGCAAGCACCGCATCGAGCAGCCCGGTCTCAACGCCCAAGGCACCGCCGGCGCCCTGATCGAGGGCGAGCAGCTGTTCTTCGAGCACGATGCGGACTCGGGGACGCTGCGTTGCTCGGCGCTCATCTATCGCTTCCGGGAGCGTCCGTTCCCGGGCCTCATCGAGGCCATGCGGGAGGCCGCCGGCCAGCCGGAACATTCAACCGGTGGCGCAGGGCTGCTCTACCGGAGCGAGCTCATGACGCTCTCGCTCGCGCGGCAGTACACCCAGGCCCCCCCGGCGACGGTGTTCGAGGAGGACCAGGCCGCACTCAGAGAGACGTGCACGCGCTGGCGTCAGACGTCCTTCGCCGCCATCGCCGAACAGGTCCGACACGGTTCACGTGCCTGAAAACGCCCGGGTCTCCCTCCCGTCCCGGGGGCAGGACGATCCGCGAGGCCGCCCGTCACGCGGAACGGAGGCGCTGGAGCCTTCTCACAGGTGCCATCGCTCCGCTTCTGCGAAGGATGTCTCGGGAAGGTGGCCCCGCGCGCAATCCGCCTGACGCAGGTTTCGGAAAAGACCGGCTCCCCGAGGCGCTACCCGCGGAGCCGGTCCTCCTCACCTCACGACCCGCTACGGACAGCCGTGGCCCAGGTAGGTGATGTTGTCGACTCCGAGGGTGATCGGGTTGTCCCAGGAAATCCGATCCACCTCGAGGCCCATGACAGGGGGCCTCCGCCGGCCTTGCACCATCGGGAGGCGGGCGAATGCTCCGCGGATCCGGGGTCGGCGGAAAGGTCCCCCCTCCTGAGCCTGCTCGGTACTCGAGGGCAGGGGCGCGGGCCGGGGGCGCGGGCTTTTCAACGGGCAAGGCGCCGTGGCAGCCGCGCTGCACTCCGCCCAAAGAGGCCGCTGCTGTCCCCCCACCGGGAGCACCGTCCGCGCGCGCCCGGGAACTTCGGGTGAAAGCCACTCACCGAGACGACACAATGTCGCCATGGCCAAGAAGACTTCCGTTTCGTCGACCGCCGTGAAGCGCACGCGGCGCCGCAAGCCGGTGAACGCGCACGCTGCGGCGATGCCCGAGGCGCTGCTCGACTTCATGATGGAGGGCTGGAAGCCGCAGACCTCCGCGCTGCCCAAGCCCCTTCCCGCAGCCGCCGATCACGCGCGGCGCCGCGAGGCCCTCAGCCGGCTCTTTCCCGGCGAGGCCCTGGTGATCCCCACCGGCCACGAGCAGGTGCGCGCGAACGACACGAACTTCCGGTTCCGGCCCGGCTCGGACTTCTTCTACCTGACCGGTAACATGGAGCCCGACTGCGTCCTGGTCATGCTCCCCGAGAAGAAGGGCCACCGCAGCGTGCTCTTCGCCGAGCCCAACCCCGGACGCTCCGACGCGACGTTCTTCACCGACCGCAACAAGGGCGAGCTCTGGGTGGGCCCCCGCCTGGGCGTCGAGGAGAGCCGGGCCCGCTTCGCGGTGGACGAGGCGCGCGGACTGCCCGAACTGCCGGCGTTTCTGCGCTCGCTCAAGAGAGAGGGACGCTTCCGGACGCTGCGCGGTCTCTCGCCCCACGTGGATCGCGCCCTTCCCGAGCGCAAGGCCGAGGACACCGCGCTGGCTGCCGCGCTCTCCGAGCTGCGCCTCATCAAGGATCGCCGCGAGATCGCCGAGCTCACCGCTGCCGTGCGGTCCACCGCGCGCGGATTCGAGGACGTCATCCGCTCCCTCCCTCACGCCCCGAGTGAGCGGCACGTGGAAGGAACCTTCGCGCTGCGTGCCCGGGTCGAGGGCAACGACGTGGGCTACGGAATCATTGCCGCCGCGGGTGCGAACGCCTGCGTGCTGCACTGGACGCGCAACGACGGTCCCATCAAGCCCGACGAGCTGTTGCTGCTCGATGCCGGCGTCGAAGGAAACAGCCTCTACACCGCGGACATCACCCGCACCGTCCCCATCGGCGGGCGCTTCAACCCCGAACAGCGGGAGATCTACACCCTGGTGCTCGAGGCCCAGCGCGCGGCGTTTGCTGCGGTGAAGCCGGGCAACGACTTCATGGAGCCCAACCGCCGTGCGATGCAGGTGCTCGCGAAGGGGCTCGAGCGGCTGGGGATCCTCGAGGACGCCGAAGTTGCGCTTCAGGACACCCAGCAGCTCTACCGCCGCTACAGCCTCCACAACGTGAGCCACATGCTGGGGCTCGACGTGCACGACTGCGCCAAGGCGCGCCAGGAGACCTACCGCTACGGGAAGCTGCAGCCGGGCATGGTCCTCACCGTGGAGCCCGGGCTCTACTTCCAGAAGGACGATCTCACCGTACCCAAGCGCTATCGGGGCATCGGCGTCCGCATCGAGGACGACCTGCTCGTCACGGCCCGCGGGTACCGCAATCTCAGCGGCTTCATCCCCACCGAGCCGGATGAGGTCGAGGCGTGGATGGCGCGGCTGTGGGCGGAGGACGGCTCCCATGCGCCCGCCGGCAAGGCCACCTCCCGCCGCGCGAAGACGCGCGTCGGCCGCTGAAGGCGATCCGGAGCGCCATGACGGGACGGCGTTTGCGATTCCGGCGAACGTCGTCTCCAAGCGGATCGTGAAGACCTCGGAGGGACGAGCCGCTCGCGCAAACGTCGACTTCCCCCTTCCACGAAGCCGCCGGAGGGGGCGGAGGCGTCCCGCTCCGACGTCGTCTTTCACGCCCATCCAGACCGCAGGGGACCGCGGCCGACCATGTGCTCCGCCTCGGCCTCAGACGGAAGCTACCTGCGGGAAGCTCACCCGGACCTATCCATCGCAGCGCAGCGGGCGACGCAGGTGGGCGGGCAGCGCGAAGTCGACGTGGTAGTGCTCGTCGTGCCGCACCCAGGCCTCCTTCTTCATGAAGCGGCCGCGCATGGCCTCGAGCTTCGGCTCGGCCGCGAGGAGCGCACGGTGGAAGTCGGGGGTGATGATGACCCGCTCCACCTCCACGCCGTGCACCCTGCCCGCCTCCTCCAGCGCGAGCAGGTGGGCGGCGATCGCTCCGAAATCGATCTCGAGGTCGGCGTCCGGGAGCTTGCCGGCCGCATCGAACTCGAGGGCATAGCCGAACTTCTGATGGGCGCGGATGAGGACCTTCGTGGGTCGCTTCTCCGCGTCGACCACCGGGACGAAGAAGTCAGCGGCGATGCCGCTCTGGTGCGTGCGGTGCGGCCTCAGCCGCCCACCCTCCTTCAGGCCCAGATCCCCGTACTGCCAGCGACGCCCCGGCGCGCCCTGCTCCAGGGTGGCGTACGCGTCGATCACCGTGGCGGCCACCAGCGGGTGCAGCCAGGTCCGGCCGAGCCGGCACGCGAGAGCCGAGAAGGCCTCGTAGTTGGTCCCCTCGCAGGGAAGCTTCACGCCGCCCTCCAGGCGCCCGCATCCACCGCTCCCGTAGGAAATGGCGACGGCAGTGCGCGCCTTCGGCGGCTCGCTGCCCGGGTCCGCCAGGGAGTTCAGGCTTCCCAGAACGACCAGTAGCCCCACACCACCGGCCAGGGCCGTCAGCCGCAGCCTCCGCTGTCGTGTCATGCCCGCTCCCGGGGTCGGCGTACGCCCAGCGACGTGCTGGAGATGCGCCCGCTCAGCCCTTCACGATCTTGAACTCACGCGGCCCCCTGTCGGGGTCGGCGACCACTTCCAGGTTGAGTTGGCCGATCACGTGCCCGGTCAACGTGGTGATCTCCACCCGGTACCTTCCGGGGACGCCCCGGTAGGTCATGTACGAGTTGGTGCGGAACCCCGACTCCCGGCCTCCGCCGCGCACCTCGAGGACCTTGTTCCCGCGTGAGACCCAGCCCCGCTTCGGATCGTCGTACCACCAGCGCGCCACGATCTGGTCCTGGAACCGGCGCGGCGCGAACACGCTCACGAAGACCCAGACCTTGTCGCCTTCGCGCGCGAGGAAGTACTGGTCGCCCTTGTGCCAGAAGCGCCAGTCGGGACGCTGGTGGCTCAACAGGTAGTCGGACCCCTCGCGCCGGACGTCGTGGTAGATGCCCATCTCGGTGATGGAGAGGGGCACCGGCGGGGTCACCTTCAGGAAGTAGAGGACGAGCAGCAGCACCTGGACGCCCACGCCCGGGAGCAGCACGTTCTTGAACCCCGCCACCTTGCTCTGGGTCCACGTCGCCACCCACAGGTGGTAGCTCAGGGTCACGCCACACGAGAGCAGCACCGCGACCACGAAGAGCCAGGGCCGCACCATCCCCGCGAGCACCGGCAGCAGGTAGGCGAAGTAGCTGGTCAGGCAGAGGCTGAAGAGCGCCACCCGCATCATCGGGCCCAGCGCCCGGAAGCGCGGGAGCTCGTTGACGATGAGCAGGGTGAAGATCACGGCCAGGAAGAGCAGCGACGTCCAACCGCTCGCGCTCTTGAAATAGAAGACGGTGAAGCAGGAGAGCAGTGAGCCGAAGAGGAAGTGCACCGCCTCCTCACTGAACCGCCACACCTTCGCCCACCACCCGCTGGGGGTGGCCACGCCCAGGGCATAGCGCTGCTCGAGCAGCAGCAGCCATCCCAGGACGCCCAGGTAGGCGCCCTGCTGTGCCAGCGTCGATACATCGTCGATGCGGCTGAGGGTGAAGACGTCGAAGAGAAAGCCCGCCACCAGCAGCAGCGCGATCTCGGCCATCGCGTGCTTCTCACGGAAGGCCTGGATGCGCGCGGCGAGGCCCTTGGGGCCTTCGGCAGCCTGCGGGTCGCCCAGCGCGGACGCCCCCTCCGTCGCGTCGGCACGCCCCCGGAGGGGTGCCGCGGCGGGGACCCCGACGGCCGGATCCACCACATTGCCATGGGTCTGCGCTCCCTCCGCCAAAACCGGAGCCTCACCGGAAGCGGCGGCGGCAGGTGCAGCTTTGGCCACCGCGTTGGCGTCCGTTCCCGCCACCCCACCGGGTGCAGGTGAACGTGCCCCATCCCCGGGCTGGGACTTCGGGGTCCCGGCGTCTTCGGAGGTGTTCGGGGCAGCGGGATCGGAGGGGACCTGACGCATACGGGGCCGCTCAGCTCTTTCTGGGGCGGGAGAAACGACGAGGCCCCGGAGAAGACGCTTCCGGGGCGCTCAGGAGTCAGTCGGGATGCGCTGGGGACCGCTGTCGGGTCAGCTGCCGCGGATCAGCGCTTCGAGCTCACCGCGCTCGTGGAGCTCCATCAGGATGTCCGAGCCGCCGACGAACTCTCCCCGGATGTAGGCCTGGGGGATGGTGGGCCACTGGCTGTACTCCTTGATGCCCTCGCGCAGCTCGGGATCCTGGAGCACGTCCACCGTGTGGAGGTCGCCGTACTCCTTGAGCACCGCCACCGCGCGCGAGCTGAAGCCGCACATGGGGAAGAGCTTGTTGCCCTTCATGAAGAGCACCACGGGGTGGTTCTTGATCTCCGCGTCGATGCGGTCCTTGAGGTCGGGGGTCATGGACATCTCGTTTTCGTGTCGGAACTGAAGATGAAAGGCCGGTGGTCCGGGCGGCAGGTCAGCCCTGCTGCGCCTTGGCCCACTGGGACGGCGAATAGGTCTTGAGCGCCAGCGCGTGCAGCGCCCCACTGTCGATGAGGTCCTGCACGGGGGCGTAGGTCATGCGGTGTTGCGCGAGCATGGGCTTGCCCTCGAAGGCGGGGCTGACCACGCGGGCGGCGAAGTGGTCGCCGGTGCCGGTGGTGTCGTGAACCTCGATCTCGCTGCCCGGAAGCGCGGCCAGCAGCCGCTCCCGGATCACCTCTGGACTGAGCATCAGTTGAAGCCTCCACCCGACATGAGAAGGGACGGTTCGAGTCCCATGGTACGAACCGACCGCTCCCAGAGCTGGGTGGGCTCCTCGGAGAGCAGTCCTGGTCCGGGGACCTCGGCGTAGAGCCAGGAGCCCTGCTCGAGCTCCTCCTCGAGCTGGCCCGGCCCCCATCCCGCATACCCCAGACAGAAGCGCAGACGCGCGTCGGCATCCTTGAGCAGGGGCTTGAGAGAGTCCAGCGTGACGGACAGGAACAGGCCCGGCACGATCTCGGCGACCTCCTTGGGCCAGGTGGCGTCGTGCAGGACGAAGCCCCGGTGCGACTCCACCGGGCCGCCGTTGAAGACCGGCTGCGGACCGCGGGAGGAGGCCAGCTCGAAGGACTGGCCCTCGGCGACGTCCTCCAGGGTCAGCTGGGAGGCCTTGTTCACGACGAGCCCCATCGCGCCATCCTTCCCGTGCTCGAGCATGAGCACCACCGCGCGGTGGAAGTGAGGCTCCTTGAGCTGGGGCATGGCCACGAGCAGGCCCGGGGCCACGGTCTGGGTGGCAGCGACCATAGGCCCCCAGCCTAACGCGATGGGCCCCCGCTTCGCTAAGGGCATTGCGGGGGGTGACCGGCGCGGCCCCTGGCTTCCCGGGGAGAAGCTGGCCGGAAGGTCAGTGCCAGGAGGTGTGGGGCTGGACCAGGGCCAGCTCGAGGTCGTCGGGACGGATGGGCTTGGTGATGAAGAGGTCCGCGCCCACGCCCTTGCACCGGCGGGCCAGGGCGGCGTCGCCCAACGCGGAGATGCCGATGAGCACCAGCTCGGGGAAGCGCTCGCGCAGCCGCCCCATCAGCGACTCTCCGGAGCGCCCCG
>DATGQN010000153.1:0-17730 GCA_035304185.1 Myxococcaceae bacterium | reverse complement strand
CCGGAGAGCACCCCCACCCGCTTCTCGACGTCGTCCCCGCTGAAGAGAAAGGCGCCGAGGATCGAGCGGACCTGGCGCTCGGGCATGCCGGGGACCAGGGCCTGCATCAGGCCCAGGATGGAAGCCTCGGTGTCGAGCGTGTCGGCGTGGTGCTGCGCGTAGTAGCCGAGCTCGACGTTGTGACCCAGCCGGATGCTGCCCGCATCGGGCTCGAGCTCGCCGGCGAGCATCTTGAGCAGGGTGGTCTTGCCCGCTCCGTTCGCCCCGATGATCGCGATGCGCTGTCCGCGCTCCACGGTCCCCTCGATCCCGTCGTAGATGCGCCGCTCGCCGAAGGACTTGCTCAGGTTCTCGAAGATCGCCACGTCCCGTCCCGAGCGCTGCGCCGGCGGGAAGCGGAACTGCATGGTCGCGCGTTCCTCGAGGAGCTGGACGCTCTCGAGCTTCTCGAGCTGTTTGGCGCGGCTCTGGGCCTGGGTGGCCTTGGTCGCCTTGGCGCCGAAACGGTCGATGAAGCCCTGCAGCTCGGCCTTCTTCTGTTCCACCTTCCGGGCCTCCGCCTCCCGGACCACCTTCTCCTCCGCACGCTGGCGCTTGTACTGGTCGTAGTTGCCCGACCAGGTGCGCAGCCCTTCGACCTCCAGGGAGATCACCCGGTTGATCTGACGGTTGAGGAAGTCGCGATCGTGGCTGATGAGCACCAGCGCCTTGTTGCTGCGGCGCAGGAAGCCGTCGAACCAGGTGAGGGTCGGCAGATCCAGGTGGTTGGTGGGCTCGTCGAGCAGCAGGAGATCGGGATCCTGGAGCAGCAGTCCGGCCAGCGCGGCGCGCATCCGCCACCCTCCGGAGAGAGAGGCCACCGGCGCGTCGAAGCGGGAGGCGTCGAACCCGAGCCCCTGGAGGATCCGCTCGGCGCGGTGCCGGCCGTGGAGGGCCTCGAACTGCTCGAGGGTCTCATGGAGTTCGGCGAGCTCCGCGGCCAGTTCCAGTTGCCGCGCTTCGTCCCGCGCCTCCTCGAGCTCGGCCTGACGCTGCGCGAGCCGGGCCTCGAGCGTCTCCCGTCCGGGGACCGAGGCCATTACCGCATCGAGAAGCTGACCTTCGGGCGCCTGACTGATGTCCTGGGGCAGGTAGCCGATCCGCGCGTGGCGCCGGTAGGAGAGCTTCCCCGCGTCAGGCTCCAGGGTCCCGGCGAGGATCTTCATGAGGGTGGACTTGCCGGTCCCGTTCGCACCGACCAGCCCCACCCGATCGGTGGGACCGATGGCGAAGGAGGCGTCCTCCAGGAGGACCTTGCGTCCGTAGGAGAGGTGCAGCGCGTGCGCGTTGACGAGGCTCATGGGCCCCGATCAACGCTGCCTTCGGCCCGCTGTAAAGCCCGGAGCGCGTCGGCGTCCGGATTGGCGGCTTCGGCGGCCTAACTCTCTTCAGGCTTTCTGCCGACCGAGCAGGCCCGTCACCCAGCGCGGCACCGCGGACGAAGCGCGGGCCTGGGTGAAGTGATCGAAGGCGTCGCGGTTGTCGGCCGCTTCGGCGTTGATGAGCCAGGTGCCGCCGCCGTGTCGCCGCGCGAGCTGCACCAGCGCCGCGGCAGGGTACACCGCGCCCGAGGTCCCCACCGCCAGGAAGCGCAGGTTGGCGCCCCCCTCCTGCATGAAGGCGTCGATATGCGCCAGGGCCTCCTCGTCGAGGACCTCGCCGAACCACACGATGTGTGGGCGCAGCAGTCCCACCCCACAGGAGGGACAGCGCGGCGGCGGCCCTTCCAGATGGAGACTGCGGTCGGAGAAGGGCGGCGCGTGGCAGGAGGCGCAGCGGGTGACGAACAGCTCCCCGTGCAGGTGGATGACCCGGCGGCTGCCGGCGGCGTGGTGCAACCCGTCCACGTTCTGGGTGACGAGCAGGAAGCGGTCCCCCAGGGCCTCCTCCAGCTCCACCAACGCCCGGTGGGCCGCGTTGGGGACCACCCCTTCCATGCCCCGCCGCCGCTCCGAGTAGAACTGCCAGACCAGGGCGGGGTCGCGGAGAAAGCCCTCGGGCGAGGCGACCTCCTCGAAGCGATGTTCCCGCCACAGGCCTTGCGCGTCACGGAAGGTCGGCACGCCGCTCTCGGCGGAGATGCCGGCGCCGGTGAGCACCAGCACCCGCTCGTCGTCTCTCAGGGGAAGGGGTTGCTCCATGGATCCACCTCTCCCGCCGAGTGTCCCCCATCCACGGGGCGTCGCAACGTCCTGGGCCCGTACGTCAGCCGCCGCCCCCCGGATGCGCGGGCGCCACCTCGTCGATGGCCGAGGCCCGGCGGCGCCTCCTGCGCACGGCCTCCACCACCGCGCCCGGCAGCAACCGCCTGGCATGCGCCCGGAACCTCGCCGACGTGGCCTCGGATCGCGACAGCCAGGCGCCCGGCCCGTGACGATGGATCACCCGGAGCGACAGCGTCTGCCGGGTCTGTCGCGCCCAATCCGCCTTGTAGGTCTCGGTCCCGCGGAGGAACTCGTAGGTCTTCAGGCCCTCGGCGAATGCGTCGCGGAAGGTGAGCCCCAACAGCACCAGGCCGGGGCTGCGCGCCTTCCACGAGGGATCGTAACCGGACTGGTAGAAGACGAAGCTGCCGCCCTGCGCGATCCCGTACACGCTCGCCAGCGGGGTGTCGTCGAGCCACAGCGTGGACAGCCGCAGCCAGCCGCGCCTCGCCATGCGCGCCATCACCTCGCGATGGAAGGCCTCCACCCCCGCCCCACGGATCCCCTGGCTGCCGCCATCGGCGGCCCAGCGCATGCGGTGCAACATGAAGAAGGCCGAGGCGGCCGGTTCGAGCCCATCCGGCTCCCGCGTCACCTCCACCCGGAAGCCCGGCTGGCGTTCGAACCAACGCAGCCGCCGGCGGAAGTTGTCCCGCCGCGCGGTCTTCGCCAGAAAGCCATCGAAGTCCCCCTGAGGCTCGAGCGGGGTCCAGGGACAGGTGAAGCGCGGCGTCTGCTCCCAGGAGAAGTCGGCCTCCCCCAGGGCCTCCCGCAGGCGCCCCGGCGTCCCCGAGCCCTGCTCGAGGTCCGGCAGATCCAGCACGTCCCAACCGGCCACCGTATCGCGCAGGTGGAGCCCCACCACCCGCGCCACCGCCGCGGCATCGGCCGGTCGCGCGAGCACGTCCAGGAAGTCGCTGCCCACGTGGGTGTCGCCCAGCAGCGTGAGCCGACGCACCCGGCGGCCGAAGGGGCGCACCGTCTCCGCCCCCAGCGGGAGCAGCCCCACCAGCGTGCCGGCCGCATCGCGCACACACACCAGGCGCGGTTCGAGCTGCGGGGCGATGCGGCGGGTCCAGGGCACCAGCCAATCCGGGGAGCGGAAGATGGGCGCGCCGGAGGCGAGGTGCAAAGCCTCCCACTCCGGAACCAGGGCCTCCACCGCCGCATGGCCCACCGACTCCGACACGGTCAGCGACGCTGCATCACGCCTCCGCTGCGGCACCCGCTTCTCCAACATGGCGGCCTCCTCGAACCTCTTGGAAGAGAAAAGACATGCCCCCCGCTCCGATGGGTGCGGGGGGCGCACAACGCGCCCGGCGAGCACGTCCCCGGCGGTCTCAGCCGTGCGCACGCCGGGTGCCCGCCGCGTGCACCACCCGCCGGGTGATGGCGGCGATCTGCTGCATGCGCTCCGTCGAGAGATCCTGATGACAGGGGATCTCCACGACCGAGCGGCGCAGGCGCGCGACGTCGGGGAACTCCGAGGCCGGACAGGCGGGATGGAAGTCGCGCCAGAAGTCGATCGCGTCGATCCCCGCCTCGCGCAGCCCCCTGAGCACCGCGGGCTTGTCCTCCACCAACAGGGGGAAGAAGAGTGGACAGGCGCCGGGAGGGAGCTGGGTCAACAGGGGCGGGGCCACCTCGCGCAGCTGGGCCATCAGCAGGAAGGCGTTGCGGCGGCGGCGCTCGACCACGTCCGCCAGATCGATGTTCGAGGCGATGCGCAGGGTCAGCGGGCTCAGGCCCAGCCCCACCTGCTCGCGCTCGAAGTGGCGCGTCCCGGTGGCCACCCGCTCCACCCGGGAGGCGGCGACCGCGCCCTTCCCCATCAGCCGCACCGTGCTGCGCAGCGCCCCTCCGACCTTTCCGCCCCGCAGCTCCGCGTTCTGCAGCAGGCTCGAGGCCAGGTGGCTGAACGTCGAGGCCCAGCCCGGCCGCGGCATCTCCGGGAGCGCATAGTCCCGCTCGCCGTTGATCACCATCGCCCCTCCGTGGGGGAGCGGCAGGGTCTTGTAGAGGCAGAAGAAGGCCAGATCGCCGGTCGTCCCCACCGGTTGATCCCCGTCCGCTGCCAGCAGCGAGAGGGCGCAGTCCTCCCAGAGCATGATCCCGTGCGCGTCGGCGAGCTGGCGGACCTCGGCGGCCGGTCCCGGGAACCCGGCGTAGTGCTCGAGGTAGAGCACCCGGGTGCTCGGGGTGATGCGCCGCTCGAGATCCTCCAGATCCACCTCCCAGCGGGGGCCGACCCGGTAGAAGCGCGGGACCATCCCCGCATCCACCAGCGCCTCGACCTCCACCCCGTGGTGGTAGGCCGGCAGCAGCACCTCGCTCCCCTCCAGGCCCAGGATGCGCACCGCGGTCCAGAGGGCGTTGCGCGCGAAGTAGAACCAGTGCGCCCGCGCGTGGGAGAAGGGCAACCATCCCGGGGTCGCCCCCTCCCCCGCAAGCATGTGCGGCCAGAGCGTTGGCAGCGAGGGCACGTACACCTGCTGAGCAACCTTCACGAACGCCATCCTCCCATCGCCGCCTTGATCGCCGGCGCAGCGCGGAACTTGGTGGCGTGCAGCACCCGTCCCCAGCCGTGAGCGGGAAAGATCGAGAACCAGGTGTGGACCCGGACACGGTCGGTCCAATCCCGCTTCCACACCATGTCCGGTCCCAGAAAGTCGAACTCCCGCACGCCCCGGCCGATGAGATCCCCGACCACGTCCTCCATCAGCAGCTGCCCCGGGCTGCAGGCGCTCAAGGACTCGTCGTAGCCGGGCTTGAGCAGGAAGTAGCGGCGGCCCTGTTGCAGCGAGAACTGGAAGGCCACCGGCCGCTCCCCCACGCGCAGCAGATAGAGCGCCAGGGTCCCCTCCCGCGCGGCCTCGGCGGCCAGCGACAGGTAGAAGCGCCGGGTCGCCACGTCCTGGAGGATCGCGCTGCCACGCCGGCGCTTCCATCCCGAGGCCTCCAGCGCCAGCCCCTCCTCGAGGCATCGCGCGAGGCGTGGCCCGCCCTCACAGCGCTCGAGCTGGACCGGCCCCTCCTTGGCGAGCTTGCGGCGGCGGCGCCTCAGGTTCGCCTTGAACCGGGTGTCCAGCCGCGCGTGCATCTCCTCCATGGTGTCGGGCAGGGTGAAGTACGGCGAGCGCAGTGACTCCCAGCGCCCCACCGGAAGTCCCCGCCGCCGCGCGAGCTCGAAGAGGATCTCGCCGGCCCCACCCTCCGGCACGTCGCGCAGGAGCAGCCGATCCCAACCGCCGGTGGCGATCAGGTGATCGAGCACCAGCGGGCCGCTCTCCCAGGGGTTCTCGGCGAGGAAGTCGAAGCGGCAGGAATGCGCGTTGGCCGCGGCGCTCAGGCCGCGCATCGGCATCCCCCATTGGTGTTCGGTCGCACAGCGCAGGGGCAGCGCCGCGACCAGGCGTCCCCCCTCCTCGCTCACGGTGAGCACCCGGAGCCTGCCGGGATGGAAGGCCTCCACCCACAGCCGCAGAAAGCCGTGGCGCACGAAGGGCTGCCCCGGATGGACCCGCTCGGCCAACGCATCCCACTGCGGTGCCAGCGCCGTCAGGGCCTCCGCCCCCCGATGCTCCGTCAGCTGCAGCTTCGGTCGCCGGGCGCCCAGCTCCATCTGCATGTCATCCTCCCTGGTTGTCGAAAGAAGCGTGGAAGTCGCGTGGAAATCGCGCGGAAGACGTGTGGTGGAAGCGCTGCCGCACACACCTGCAGCCGGCGGGCCACGCGCGCGGGAACATGCAGCCCCGACCGGGCGCAACCCGCGAAGGTGACGGCATGCCCGCTCCTGCGTCCGGCGGGCCTGCACGTCCGGCCTCCCGGGCACCGTCCTTCAGAGCCCGTGTTGGGCCAGGCGCAGCAGACAGCGCGCGACCTTGCCGCTGTCGTGGCGCACCCGCGAACCGCGGCGCAGCAGGTCCGCCTCGATCGGCGCGACCCCGGCCTCCAGCACCGCCCGTCGATCCACGGTGACCGGGACGCTGCCCTTCACCGCGTAGTCAAGCAGCAGGGAGTGCGGGATGGGCGCTGCGTTGACCAGCACCGCGTCGAGCACCGGTCCCACGTGGGAGGTGATGGCGCGCACGTGCGCGGCGCAGTCCATGTCGTCGGTCTCGCCCGGCTGGGTCATGAGGTTGGCCACCAGCACCCGGAGCGCCGAGGTCTCCTGCAGCGCCTTGGCCACCCCCTCCACCAGGAGGTTCGGCAGCGCGCTGGAGAAGAGGGAGCCGGGCCCGATGGTCACCAGATCGGCGTCGCGGATGGCCTCGATGAGCCCGGGGCTCGGCATCGGCGCCGTGGGAATCAGCGAGACCCGGCGCACCGCTCCCGGCGTCCGGCACAGGTTGCGCTCCCCCTGGATCTGCACGCCGCCGTCCTTGACCGCCGTCAGCCGCACCCGCTCGAGGGTGGAGGGGAGCACCGTCCCCCGCGCGCCCAGCAGCTCGCCCAGGACGCGCACCCCCTCTACGAAGTCGCCGGTCAGCTCCGCGAGCCCCGCCAGCATGAGGTTGCCGACCGCGTGTCCCGAGAGGGCGCGCGAGCCGCTCAGGCGGTGCTGCAGGAGCCCCCGCAGCTTGCTGTCGTGACCGGCCAGGGCGACCAGGCAGTTGCGCACGTCACCGGGAGGAAGCGCGCCCAGGTGGCGCCGCAGCCGCCCCGAGCTGCCCCCATCGTCGCTCATCGCCACCACCGCGGTGAGCGCGAGGCGCTCCTCGCCGGCACGCGTCAGCACCCGCCGTGACAGGCCGCGCAGCACCACCGGCAACCCGGTCCCGCCGCCGATGCACACCACCTTCAACCGGCGGACCGGGCGCACCAGCCGGTTCGCAGAGGTCTGACGGCGGAGCCGCTCCTCGTCCCGCAGCTCCACCAGCCCGCCGGGGATCTCCATCACGCCCATCACCCTCGCCTCCCGTTCCCACCGTCACGCACCGCGCACCGCCCGAACGCCACCACCCGCGGGCCACCCCTCCCGGCCGCACACCCCCACGGCCTCATCGCGCCCCCCGCGCGGTGAGCACGTGCCGCACCGTGTGGAAGATGATCGACGCGTCGAGGAACAGCGAGGCGTTGCGCACGTAGTAGAGGTCGAACTCGAGCTTGTTGCGCGCGTCCTCCACCGAAGCCCCGTAGGGGTAGCGGATCTGCGCCCAGCCGGTGATGCCCGGCTTGAGGACCTCCCGCTCGGCGTAGAAGGGGATCTGCGTCTTGAGCTGCTCGACGAACACCCCCCGCTCGGGCCGCGGCCCCACAAAGCTCATGTCCCCCACCAGCACGTTGAGGACCTGGGGGATCTCGTCCACCCGGGTCTTGCGGATCCACCGGCCCACCCGCGTCGTGCGATCGTCGTCGGTCCGTGCCCACACCGCGCCGTGGGCCTCCGCGTCGGTGCGCATGCTGCGGAACTTCCACAGCTGGTAGGGCCGCCCGCCCTTGCCGATGCGCTCCTGGCGGTAGAAGACCGGCCCCCCATCCTGCAGCTTGATGAGCAGCGCGACGACCAGCATCAGCGGCATCGCCAGAAGCAGCAGCGTCCCGGCCACGGTCACGTCGAAGGCCCGCTTGGCCCAGGCCTGCAAGCGCGAGGGCTGCGGACGCACCCGGAAGTGATGCGGCCGCAGCGTCGCCACCGGAAGCCGGCGCAGCGCCCGCTCACAGAAGCCCGCGGCATCGTCGACCTCGCAGCCCAGGCGGCGGCAGTCGTCGAGCGCCCGCGCGAGCTCAGGGTCGATCTGTGCCGCCGGCTCCACCACCAGGTGCCGCGCGCCGAGGCGTCGGACCAGGGCAGCAAGCGCCCCCGCCACCCGGGCCTCTTCGACCCGCATGCGGTGCGCCCCGAAGGCCCCCTCCCCCCCCTCGTCGAGGGCCCGGGTCACCGCAAGCGTCAACGCCTCCTCACCGACGATCACCACCGCCTGCGGCGCCCCCAGGAGCCCGGGGAGCGCGCCGCGGATGAGCACCAGTCCTCCCACCGCGCCCAGCGCCCCGCCGAGCAGCGTCCCCTGCCCGAGCACTTCCGGCGAGAGCCAGCGCAGGGCCACCAGCGCCAACGCCAACAGCATGACCGCCGCGCCACTGGCCCGAAGCAGCCGCTCCCCCCGCCCCCGGTCCTCCACCGCGATCCGCAGATCGTAGAGGTCCACCAGGTACAGCGAGAACTGCAGCAGCCCCACGATGAGCGCCGCGAGCAGCCACAGCGCAAACGGCGAGGGCACGCCTCCCCCCGGCGCGTCCGCGGTCAGCGCCCAGCCTCCCAGCGCGGCCCCCAGCGTGGCCGCGAGCGCCAACGTGATGGACTCGGCCACGAAGTAGGCCGCCTTGCGCGCCGAGATCCAATGGTGGAACACCCTGAGCATTGAAAGCCCCCCCACAAACCACCTCGCCCTTCCCCACCCGCGTTTCGGGGCCGGACGGTGCCTGCCGCCCGGCCCCGGAAGCGGGACCGACACCGCGTGCCCCTCACGCGGCGTCCCCTCGCGGTGCGCTGCCGACAATCAGCGGGCGCCGTAGCCCGGCATCACCGCCTGCGCGCCGTTGAGGACGCAGCCCACCAGCGGGGTGCCGCCCATCACGTCCAGCGCCTCCTCCACCACCCGGCTCGAGGTCCGGTGCGCGCGCACCACCATCAACAGCCCGTCCATCTGCGCCCCCAGGATGGAGGCGTCGGCGAACGGCAGCGCCGGCGGCAGATCCAGGTAGACCTCGTCGAAGCCCTCGCGCATGGCGGTGATGAGCTCGCGCATCCGGGCGCTGGAGAGCATCCGCGTGGGCTCCTCCGCCGTCCCGCCCGCGGGGACCACCGCCAGCCGCGTGCCGTGGAAGCGCCGGACCGCGTCGTGGATCTGGCACTCCCCGCTGAGGATCTCCGACAGGCCCGGACGCCCCCGGATCCCCAGCGTGCCCGCCACCCGGCCGCGCCGCAGATCCGCGTCCACCAGCAGGATGCGCCGCTCGGGGGCCGCCCGCGCCGCGGTGAGCGCGAGGTTCACCGCGGTGAGCGTCTTGCCCTCTCCGGGGACCGCCGAGGTGAGCGCCACCAGGCGCATGGGCTTGAGCATGCGCAGCCGCTCCAGCCGGTAGTACAGGGTGCGGTACTGCTCGGCGGCCTGCGAGGCGGGGGCGGTGAGCGTCACCACCCGGTTCTCCACCCGACCGGTTCCGGCCGCCTCCTCACCCCGGTCCAGGAAGTTCCCTGCCCGCTCCATCGTCTGTTCCATGTTGATGACCTTTCGACGTCGAAGTTGTCAGTGAAGGGGCGCGCCGGGGGTCCCGGCCACGCGGTTGCTCGCGTTGCGATCCGGCGTGAGCATGCGCGCCTCGCCCGCTGCGGTGGGCAGCTGCGGGACCACCGCCAGGATGGGCAGCGACAGGCGCCCCCGGAGCTCGGACTGATCCCGGATGGACTCGTCACGCAGCTCGAGCACCACCACCGTGAGCACCGCCAGAGCCACCGAGAGCAGCAGCGTGACCAGCATCGCGGTGGGACGGTCCGGGCTCACCGGCGTGGTGGGAACGATGGCCGGGGAGACCATGCGGAACATGTCCTCCGACCCACGGGCCTCGAGCTCCAGCGCGATCTGGGCCTCCACCTGGCGGCTCACCACGCTCTGGTACTTGGTGCGGGTGATCTCGTAGTCGCGCTCGAGCACCGCCAGCGCCTGGGCCCACTGCGGCGTGTTGTCGAGCCGCTTCTGGTAGGTCTCGGCCTGCGTGCGCAGCGCCTCGATGTCCCGGCGCACGTCCTGGACGGTGCGCGCCGCCAGGGCCCGCTCCTGCCGCTCGGCGACCATGAGGGACTCGGCGCGCTCCCGCCGGCGCTTCATGGCGGAGAGCTCCGTCTCGAGCCGGGTCACCTCGGGGTGATCGGCGGTCCACTGGGTCCGCGCGGTCACCAGCGCCTGGGTGAGGGAGTCCTCGGCGGCCTTGAGACGGCCGGCCTCGGAGTCACCGCTCAGCTGGGCCCGGGCCAGCTCCGAGCGGCGCCCTTCGGCCACCCGCAGCTCCTCGCTCTTGGTCCGCAGCTGATCGGCCACCCGCTCCAGCCCGCGCATGTTGGTCTCGAGCTGCTCGGGCAGCTCCCCCATGTGCTGGACCTTGAAGGAGGCGATGCGCTTCTCCCACTCGGCCAGGCGCTCCTGGAGGGTCTTCACCTCCGAGGCGAAGAGGCTCGCGGCGCGCTGCGCCTGCTCCCGCCGGACCGCCACCGCCGCGGCCGCGTAGATCTCGGGGAGCCGGTTGGCGACCTTCTGGGCCACCTCGGGATCCCGATCCCGGAAGGAGAGCTCGAAGGCGTGCTCCCCCTCCACGCGGACCGCGAGCTGCTGGCGCATGTGCGCCACCGCCCCCTGCATCCCGTCCTTCTCCACCACGTCCGGGTAGAGGTCGAACTCCTCGATGGCCTGCTGCAACACCGGCGTGGCGAGCAGCTCCTGGCGGACCGTCAGGATGCGCTGTTCGAGCAGCTCACTGACGGTGCGCTCCACCATGGTCTCGCCCGGACGCTGCGCTTCCACGCGCACCACCGAGGTGGCCTCGTAGGTGTTCGGCAGGGCGAAGATGATCACCGCCCCCACCACGAGTCCTCCAAGCAGGATGGCGCCTGCGAGCAGCTTCCGGCGCCACAGCGCACCGAAGAGCTGATCTGCACTCATTCCCCGTTCCATCACCTGCTCCTTGCTCTGAAAACCCTTCAGTCCCAGGGCGTGAAGACCGCCCTCACGGCGGCGATGTTTCGCGTCAGTTCCGGCGCCGCGGTCCCCACGGTGCCCACCTGGCCGATGCGCGTGACCTGCAGCTGCAGTGCCCAACGCTCGGCCACCTTCCAGTCAGCGGTGAGCCCCACCCCGTACCCCTGGGAGACGACCCCGCCCTCCTCTCCCGCGAGGGAGAAGATTCCTTCCGCGGGCGCCGGCCCGTTGCGAAAGAGATTTCCCACCCCGCGCAACTGCAGGTGCCGGGTGAGGTTCCAACCGACACTCGCGGCGACGAAGTCGGCCCACAGCGCGGTGCTGAAGCCGCTCGCCCCCACCAGGTCGTGTCCTGCCGCCAGACCCCAGATCCAGCGCTCCGACGTCCCGTCCAGGGCGAGGGTCAGACGGGGGCTCCATCCTCCCGGGCCGCCATCGTCCGGCAGGTAGTAGGAGGCGCCCCCCACGGCGGTGCCGGTGATGAGGCGGCTGAAGCGATGACGGAAGACCGCCGCCGGACCGTGGGAGCGCGCCTGTCGACCCTCGAAGTGGAAGGACTGCGCCCGGTAGTTGACCCCCAGGTCGGTGCGCGGGGTCAGGCGGTAGCGCGCCTCCAGCGAGGGCTGGTGCATGAGGCCCGGCGTGCGACCCGGCTCCTCGATCCGCGCGCCCTCGAAGCGGTACTCCGCCCGCAGCAGCCAGCGCCTCGAGGCGCTCCAGCCGGCGGAGAGGTTGCCCACCCCGTAGAGCACCGGCACCAGCGAACGCGCCATGCCCATCCGCGGCAGGCTGGTGGGATCGCTCACGTACCAGACACGCGCCTCGCTGCGCAGCGACACCCGCGGCCCCACCCGCTGGGCGGCGTCCAGGGAGAAGCGGTGATCGATCGACGTGCGCCCCGAGCCGTGCCGGACGAAGAGATCCGGCGCGTAGTCCAGGTCCAGTGACCAGGTGCGCGCGCGCCCTTCGATCCCGGCCTCCGGGGAGAGCTTGGTCATGAACTGCCCACTCGCCGCGCCCGGGCTTGCGCGCAGGAGCACGTCGTCGTCGTACCGCTCCTCGAGGGCCACCGAGAGCGTCGGGGTCCACACGTCCGCCGCCAGCGCGGGGGACACGGTCGCAAGGAGGGTCATCCAGGCTGCCGCCCAGGGGCCCCGCCCACGGATGTGCGCTCTTCTGCCGTGCATCACGCCACCTCCCGGAGCCCACCCCACGCGGGCCCCCCGCCGCGCCGATCGCCGACCGGACGCGGTCACCGCTCCCTCATCCGCACCCGGGTGCCGGTGTGAGCCGGGCCGCATGAACTCCCGGCCTCCCGTGCGCGCCGTCACTTCGGGGGCCGCTATGGCACCACCACCGTGTCACCGGGACGCAGGTGCAGGCCGCGGCGCTCGGCGTCCTCGCGCAGCAGATCGCTGTAGCGCACCCGCATGATCCGGCCCTCGCCCTGCTCCCCGGCGCGGATGATCCGGATGCCGTCCCGGTCGGCGAAGTCACTGAAGCCGCCGGCGAGCGCGATGACCTGCACCAGGGACATCCGGCCCCGCAGGGCATAGGCGCCCGGCTGCGCAACCTCCCCGGTCACGTAGACGCGGGTGGAGTTCACCTCGCGGACGATCACCGAGACGCGGGGATCCTGGATGTAGGGAGCGAGTCCCTGACGCAGCTTCTGGGCGAGCTCATCCGGCGTCTGCCCCTCCGCCTGCACATCGCCGAGCAGCGGCAGGCTGATCATCCCATCCGGCCGGACCGGCAGGGTGCGCGAGAGATCCGGATCCCGCCACACCGAGATGTCCAACACATCCTCCCGCCCGATGCGGAAGGTCGACTCCGGCTCCTCCTGCTCAGCCACCTGCGGGGAGTGGGCACAACCGCTCCCCACCAGCAGCCCGGCCAGGAGCGCCATCTGCCAACCCGTTCGAAGTCCCATGTCCATCCTCCTGCTGTGAAGCGTCGGCCCCATCGGGCGGTCATCGCGGCCCCGCCCCTTCCACGACAGGGAAGGCCGGTGGAGCTGCTCCCTCGCTTGCGGAGCGTCGCGGAGGAGGCCGTTAGCGAGACATGTGCCAGTCGGGGGGCGGGGACGGCGTCAGGAGGGAAATAGCCGACCTGTCCACCGGGGCCGGGACGCGCGAATGGGCACCGCCCTTCCCTCCTCCCTCCCCGTCACTTCCCACCCCGATCCCCACCGGCCGCCGGCACGTGCCTTGAAGAGATTGGCGCGAGAGGGAGCGCAGGCTCCGCTTCAGCACTGGGGGAGAACGGAACATGGGTCGGGTGATGGCGGCGGCGATGTCGGTGGGGCTCCTGGGAGGAGGAGCGGTGGGAACCCTGGGAGGCCTGCTGGGACCCTGGGCCGAGGCGGCCGCGGTGGCCCTGGTGGGCGTGGGGCTGTGGACCTGCGGCAGCCTGTTGGGGCTCAAGGTCCGGCCGGAAGGTCCCGAGCTGCGCGTCCCCCGTCAGGCGTCCTGAGCGGATCGCCGTCCGGGGCCTGAAAGGATGACCGCCTTCCCCGGTGCAGGGTTCCGGCCTTCCTTCAGGCGGGCGTCAGGGGCTGCATCCACCCCGGTTCGGTGGTGAGAGGCCGACGGGTGGCCCCGGACGCTTCTGCCGCGCGCGCGGATGTGGCAAGAGCGCGGGCCATGGCGACGACTCAGTACTGGCTCATCAAGAGCGAGCCTTCGGTGTACTCGTACGCGCAGCTCGAGGCCGACGGCGAAACCGACTGGACCGGTGTGCGCAACTTCGAGGCGCGCAACAACCTGCGGGCGATGCAGGTCGGCGACCTCTGCCTCTACTACCACTCCAACGAGGACAAGGCGGTGGTGGGGGTGGCGCGGGTCATCCGCACCGCCGAGCCCGATCCCACCGCCACCTCCGGGGATTGGTCCAAGGTGGACGTGGAGCCGGTGGTGCGGCTTTCACGCCCGGTGACGCTCGCCGAGGTGAAGGCCGATCCCGCCTTCAGTGAGATGCCCCTGGTCACCCGCGGGCGGCTGTCGGTGGCGCCGGTGACGGCCAAGGACTTCCGCACCGTGCTCTCCCGCGGAAAGACGAAGCTCCCCAAGGACTGAGGAGTGGGGCGTGGGCACCCAGAACCTGCCCACGCGGTCCTCCTGCCCCAAGAGAACCCGCCGTGCGCGAGAAGCGGTTCGCGGCGGACCGGACGGACGCCTTTTTCACCGCGCGCTCCAAGCGCCCGACGAGAAAGCGCCCCGGGGCCGCCGGGCCCGGGGCGCTTTCGACGCTTCGTCCGATCGGGGGTGCGGATGGCCCTCAGCGCGTTCCGCCGGATCAGATCTCGCCGGCGAGTCGGGGATCGACGATCCCGCACTCCTTGATCTTGTAGAGCAGCGCCTTGTAGCTGATGCGCAGCTTGTTGGCCGCCTTGCGCTTGTTCCAGGCGGTGCGCTGGAGCATGGCGAGCATCGCGTCGCGCTCGGCGAGCATCGCGGCGCGCTTGCCGATGTCCTTGAGGGACATCTCGCTCTCCGGCATCGAGGGCGGCGGAGGCGGCGGCTGTGGCATCTCAAAGGGGCTGGTGAAGCTCTGGGTCGCCGCGTTGCGCTCCAGACCGGCCAGGGTGTTGGTGCGATCGGGACCGAGGTCAGGCTCCCGGAAGAGTGCGGTCTCACGGGTCGGCGGCGGGGGAAGGTGCCCGCTCGCATCGCCCGCGCCGATCGCGGTCGTGCCCGGCGGCATCCAGCCCCGCCCCGCGCGCAGCTCCTCGAGCACCATCGCCGGATCCTGCAGCACCACCAGGCGGCGGATCATGTTCTCGAGCTCGCGGACGTTGCCCGGCCACCCGTACTCGCAGAACGCCTCCATGACCGCCGGGGGCAGCACATTCAGGTTCGCGCCGTAGCGACGGCTGTAGGTGTCCAGAAAGTGCTTCACCAGCAGCGGGATGTCCTCCTTGCGCTCGCGCAGCGGCGGAAGGCGGATGGCCACCACGTTCAGGCGGTAGAAGAGATCCTCGCGGAAATTGCCGAGCTCGATCTCGCGCTCGAGGTTGCGGTTGGTGGCGACCACCACCCGCGCATCGACGCGCACCGAGCGCTTGCCTCCCACGCGGAAGTACTCCTCGTCCTGGAGCACCTGGAGCAGCTTGGCCTGCAGACGGATCGCCATCTCGCCGATCTCGTCCAGGAAGATGGTCCCCTGATCGGCGAGCTCGAACTTGCCGGGCTTCTCGGCGGTGGCTCCGGTGAACGCGCCCCGCTCGTGTCCGAAGAGCTCGCTCTCGAGCAGCTCGGCGGGCAGCGCCGCGCAGTTCACCTTGATGAAGGGGCGGTTCTTGCGGCGGCTGCGCGCGTGGATCTCCCGGGCGATGACCTCCTTGCCGGTGCCGGACTCGCCCAGCAGCAGCGCGGGCACGTCGGTGTCGGCGATCCGATCCACCAGCGAGCGGATGCGCGCCATGGAGCGGTTGCGGGAGATGACCGAGCTCCCCTCCTCCTCACCGCCCTCCCGGACCCGCGCACCGGAGGTCGGCGTCGCGGCCCGCCCGAGGCTGCGCCGGATGACGTCGGAGAGTTCCTCGGCCGTGAAGGGCTTGGTGAGGTAGTCGGTGGCGCCCATGCGCAGCGCCCGGACCGCGTCCTCGGCCGCGCCCAGGCCGGAGACCACGATGATGGGGACGGCCCCCCCTTCCGCGCGGTGCCGCTCGAGGACCTTCAGCCCGCTGCCGTCGGGCAGCATGACGTCCAGCAGCATCGCCGCGTAGCGCCCGGAGGCGAGCCCCTCGGCGGCCTGCTGCGCGGTGCCGACCGCATCCACCGTGAAGGACAGGGACTCGAGCAGCTCCTTGAGGACCGAACGCTGGGCCGCGTCATCCTCGACCACCAACACCGAGACCCGCTCCGACCCATCACCTCTGCCATCCATGCTGCGACCTCTTCCCGAAGCAGCCCTCAGGAAGACACCGGTCCGCCGCGTCGTGGCAGGTCCGCTCCCTCAAGGGCCCTTCTGTAGACCTGTTGTGTTCGAGGCCTCCCCAAGCTCTTGCAGCAGCCGGGCGAGTCGCTCGGCGTCCACGCGATGTCGGAAGAGGCGTTCCTCCCTGAAGACCACGACGGGAATGTCCATGCGGTAGCGAGCCAGCAAGATCGCATCCTCAGAGATGTCGACGATCTTCAACTCGAAGGCATGTTGCGCCTGCACTTCGCGCAGGACGCCCAGTGCCTCGTCGCACAGGTGACAGCCGGCCCGGGTGTAGAGGGTGACGACCTCGCGAGACGATCCGGCGCGCATACGTGCCTCAGGGCAGCGGTTCCGGGGTGAGAACCGGGACCTTCATGGGGGCCGCGCTCACCACGTGCGCGACCTCTCCCTCGAGCCGAGCGAGGGCCAGACGCATCGCCTCACGGCCGAGCCAGGTGGCGCGGATGTGCCAGATGGGATCGTTGACCACCACCACCGCGACCGCGACGCGAGGGTTGTCCTTGGGCGCGTAGCCGATGAACCAGGAGTAGTCCCGGAAGGGGCGGTTGTCGGCGAGCGTCCCGGTCTTGCCCACCGCCCCCTCCACCCGGTAGCCGCGCTCGGCGAACACCCGGCGGGCGGTCCCCCTCGTGACGGTGGCCTCGAGCATCTCGGCGAGCGCCGCGGCATGCTCGGCATCCATGATGCGCACGACCTCCCCTCCAGCCGCCGCGGAAGCCGCGACCGATTCGGAGACGCTGAGCGGGGCGGTCGGCGCCTCCCCTCCTCCGGTCCGGGTGGACGAAGCCCCGGCAGTGGGCGGCAGCCGGTCGGTGTCGGCGGTCGGGGCCACCCGGATCTCCCCGGTCGTCTCCGCCACCTTCCCCGCCACCGTCTCCGCCGCGGACGTGCCGGAGGAGGCAAGAGCTGCGGCCGCACCGGCGACCGGCAGCGCATCCTGCGCAGGTGCGTCCGTCTCCGCCACGGCTCCGGGAAGGGGCGGCAGGGACTCGAAGAGGATGGGATCCTTCCAGATCCCACCGTTGGCGATGGTGGACGCAATCAACGCGCCGTGCAGGGGCGAGAGATAGACGTCTCCGAAGCCTGCCCCGGTCTCCGCCAGCGCGAAGGCGGTCTCCGGGATCCTGGCTTCCGAGGGCTCCACCGGGATGGCGAAGGGGATGCTCCGGTTGAACCCGAAGCGCTCGGCCTCCTCCCTCAGCGCCGCGGCGGTCAGGTGCTGGTGGGTGAGCTTGCCGAAGATGACGTTGGTGCTCTGCCCCATCGCATCGGCGAGGCTGGCGCACCGGGAGCCGGGGCTGAGCAGGTCCCGTTTGGAGATCCGCCGCAGCCCGCCGTCATAGCACTCCTGGGTGGTCGGCCCGAGGCCATGGCGCACCAGGGCGCTCGCGGTGATGATCTTGAAGATGGAAGCCGCGGGATAGGCGGCGCGCACCGGGAGCCCGTGGTCCTCGGGCGCCTCGTGGGCGTGCTGGGCCATGGCCAGCACCTTCCCGGTCGATGGATCGAGCACCACCGCCGCGGCATGCGGGGTGCGGTACGAGGCCATCACGTGGGTGAGCTGGCGCTGCAGCACCGGATCGACGGTGAGGGCCCGGACGCCCTCGGGGGTGGTCACCTCGAGCATCCCGCTGTCGCCCAGGCGTGCGCGACGCATGAGGGCCAGCTCCGACGGGAGGGGATTGGGCGCATCGAGCGGGGGCGCCCGACGCTTCACCCGCCGCCCGGCCTCCCCTTCGAAGGGATTGGGGGGCGCCTGGGCCGCAGCCGGAGCGGGCGGCGGCACCGCGGTCGCCCCGGTCTCGGTCGCCCCGGTCTCGGTCGCCCCGGTCTCGGTCGCCCCGGCCTCC
>DATGQN010000152.1:0-7916 GCA_035304185.1 Myxococcaceae bacterium | reverse complement strand
GATCTCGCGTGGCTTCTCCGGCGCGCCCAGCTCCCCTCGCTGTTCTGGGCCGGGGCGTGTGAGCCCCGGTGGAAGGGGTTCGTCCGTCCGCTCAGCTCGCTCCGGGTGGCGCAGGGAGACGTCCTGCTCACACACCAGGTGGGCGCCAGCCTCCCGACGTCCGATTGGTTCCTGCATCGGGGCCCCAAGGGTGTGGTGCTCCATGCGCTCGGGGGCGACAGCGGCGCGCTGAAACGGGACGCTGCCGCCAAGCTGCGTTCACTCGCGCCGCACAGTCAGCTCACCCTGACGTTCTCCGCGCACGCGGCAGCTCTGGCACGTGAAGCGGGGCATGCCCATGTCGTCACCCTCCCCGCCTTTCTGGAGGTCGGACGCTGGCGTCCACCCACACGGCGCTCGCCGCCGGGCCCCGCCGCGCCGGTGGTGGCGAGCCTGCGGGATGAGGATCGCCTCCCCTCCCTCCTCATGCTTCACCATGCGCGTCTGCGCGTGAATCCCGAGGCTGCACTGACGCTCCTGGCGCCCCGGGGGCGGAGGCGTCCGCGAGGTCTTCCTGCGCAGGTCCGTTGGCTGGAGACCGATGCCTTCGTCGAGCAGTGGGGTGCCGTCACGGACGCCCTCGCCTTCATCTCGCTCAAGGAGCACGACCTCCACGGTCGCGAGCTGCTCGAAGCGATGGCGATGGGCGTGCCGGTGCTCGCCTTCGAAGGCGGTGCGGCGACCGAAGTACTTGATGGTGCCGGCCTGATCTTCGGTCAGCAGGACTTCGCCTTCCTCGCCGAATTGCTGGAGGTCCTCCGGGTGGATCCCAGACTCCGGCGCCGCTGGCTCGATCGGCAGGATGGGCGTGTGACGCAGCTGGATCCGGAGGCTGCAGGGCGCGCGCTGCATGCCGCCGTCTCCGAAGCGTGGCCCACATCGACGCCAGGGTCGGGACGGCGGCCGAGCCGGACGTCGGCCCCCAAGCCCTCACAACGGAGGCACGTCGCGATCGTGGTGCAGCGGCATGGTGAGGTCGGCGGGGGCGCCGAGCTGCACGCCGATCAGGTCGCCCGACGACTCCACGAGCGCCACGACGTCACGGTGCTCACGACCTGCGCTCGGGATCACCTGAGCTGGGACAACGTGGAGGCGCCCGGCCCGACACAACTCGCCCCCGGGTTGCGGCGTCTGCGCTTCCCGGTGCGGACGACGCGGTGGATGCGGGGGTTCAACGCCCTCTCCCGGCTCCGGTTCGGCAAGCGTTGTTCCCGGCTCGAAGAGGAGCACTGGCTTCATCAGCAGGGCCCCGATGTTCCCTCCCTGCTCTCGCATCTGGGGGAGCCCGGGAACGGCTACGACGCGTTCATCTTCTTCACCGCGCTTTACGCGCCGACGGCCCTCGGGCTCCCGCTGGTCGCCGAGCGATCGATCCTCGTCCCCACGGTTCATGACGAGCCACCGTTGGCGTTCGGCGTCTACGATGACGCCTTCGAGCGCGCCTCCTCCATCCTCGCCAACACCCCCGAGGAGTTGGAGCTCATCGCCCGGAGGTTTCCGAAGCACGCGCCGGGACGGGTGGTGGGTGTCGGCGTGACCTCGCCCGCCGGCATTCCGGAACGCTTCCGGGAGCGACACGGCGTGCAGGGACCCTTCCTGCTCTACGTCGGGCGCCTGGAGCGTGGAAAAGGGGTCGAAGAGCTGGTGCGGCATCACCAGACGCTCCGCCGCCAGACGCCCCATGTGCCTGAATTGCTCTTCGCGGGCCGTGGTGCGCTTCGGCCGAAGGGGAATGGAATCCGCTACCTCGGGGCGATCAGCGAAGAGGACAAGCACGACGCCTTCGCTGCCGCCCACGCGGTCGTCGTGCCCAGCCGATACGAGAGCCTCTCCCTGGTGACGCTCGAAGCCTTCGCGCAGGGAACGCCGGTGCTGGTGAATGCCCACAGTGACGTGCTCCTGGGCCAGGTGAACCGCAGTGGGGCGGGGTTCGGGTATTCGGATGCGGCGACGCTCGGGTTGGGCCTCGGGCTTCTCACTGCGCAGCGGGACGCCTTGAGCGCGCGGGCGAAGGCCTATGCGCAGGCGCACACGTGGGAGCGCGTGATGGCGGCCTACGAGGATGCGCTGGCGACAATCTGGGAGAGGAAGCAGGGAGCGAGATGAAGCTGGTGACTGACGCGCTGTCCCCGACGAAGCTGATGCTGCGGATCGAGGAGCGCCTGCGCATGCGCGGCATCCGCTCGACGATGAGCGATGAGCTGTCGCGAACCGAGGTCCCTGCGGAAGTGGACGTGTGGCGCCACTTCCTGGAGTCCCTCAGTGAGGACGTGCACGCGGATCGTGACGACGAGGATGCCTTCGAGCCGGGGGCACTCCGTCGGGTCCGGAGGCTGCTGCGAATCCCGCTGCAACCGGTGATCTCCTCAGTGCTCCGGCGGCAGGTGCGCTTCAACGGGCATGTCACCGAGACCTACGCGCATCTCGCCGCAGAGGTGCAGCGGCTCGAGTCGGAGATTCAGCGGCTGCGCGAGGAGCTGTCCGATAGCGCCTCGAAGATGAAGAAGGCCCAGAAGGCCCTCGCAAAGGCGCAGGAGGAGGCAGAGAAGCAGGCCCGGAAAGGCAAGAAGGCGCGGAAGGCACAGGAGGCGGAAGCCGAGGCCGCCAAAGTCGAGGCCGCGCAGACGGATGCCACGGGAGCATCTGACCAGGAGCCCAAGCTCACCAGGCCCAGGACCGCGAAGCCGGACGCTGCGAAGCGTGCAAGGGCGGCGATCGTTGAACGTGCTACCCGCCCCGTGAAGGTTCCTGTGACGCGGGTTGAGAACGCCTCCCCCGGCAGCACGAAGAAGGCCGCCCCCCCGGGCGCGTCCAAGAAGGCCTCGGCCGGCAGCACGAAGAAGGCCCTGACCCAGGGCGCGTCCAAGAAGGACTCGGCCGGCAGCACGAAGAAGGCCGCCCAGGGCGCGTCGAAGAAAGCCTCGGCCGGCAGCACAAAGAAGGCCGCCACAGCTCGAACCACTCAGATACCAGAGTCCGAAGGTCCTCCCAAGAGGGCGTCCCGTGCCAGGAAGGCCGCTGCTTCGGGCGCCATGACCGGGAAGGAGCCGGCACGCGTCGCCGGCTCTCGACCTCCCAAGGCAGCGGCCAGGAGCACCGCCAGGAGGCCGAAGCGCTCCTGAGCTGAGAGTGGCGTTCCCGGGAGACGCCCGAACGCAGCCTCAGGCGTGCCGGTACACCGGAAGGTTGGGTGCATCCTTCAGTCGGGGCGCCGCCGCGTCCTTCTCCGAGAGGGTGGGATGCTCGATGGGCCAGCGGATGCCCAGGTCAGGATCATCCCAGCGGACCGCCCCCTCGAATTGCGGTGCGTAGAGCGCGGTGCACTTGTAGGCGAAGTCCGCCGACCCGCTGAGGACGCAGAAGCCGTGTGCGAACCCGGGAGGCACCCACAGTTGATGGCGGTTCTCGTCGTTCAGCTCGGTGCCAACCCAGCGTCCGAAGGTCGGCGAGCCTTTCCGGACGTCGACGGCCACGTCGTACACAGCTCCCGAAAGGACCTGGACGAGCTTTCCCTGAGCCTGCGGCTCCTGGAAGTGCAGCCCGCGGAGGGTGCCCTTCCCGGATCGGGAGATGTTGTCCTGCACGAACTCCAGGGGGATGCCGGCTTCGGCATAGCGCTCTGCGTTGTAACTCTCGAAGAAGAAGCCGCGCGCATCCCCAAAGAGCTTCGGCTGGATGAGCAGGACACCGGGAAGCTCGAGCTCGACGACCTTCACGCCGGCCCCTTTCCTTCCTGAACCAGCCGGACCAGGTAGCTGCCGTACGCGTTCTTCTTCATCGGCTCCGCGAGCCGGAGGACCTGCTCGTCATCGATGTAGCCCATGCGCCACGCGATCTCCTCGAGGCAGGCGACCTTCAGTCCCTGACGGCGCTCGATGATCTCGATGAAGGTGGACGCCTCCATCAGCGAATCATGGGTCCCGGTGTCGAGCCATGCGTAGCCACGTCCCATGAGCTCCACGTGGAGCTGCTGGTGCTCGAGGTAGGCGACGTTGACGTCGGTGATCTCGAACTCCCCCCGGGCGCTGGGCTTCAGGTCCCGAGCGATGTCGATCACCTGGTTGTCATAGAAGTAGAGGCCGGTCACCGCGAAGTGGCTCTTCGGCTTCGCCGGCTTCTCCTCGATCGAGCGGGCGCGCCCATCCCGGTCGAACGCCACGACCCCATAGCGCTCGGGATCGCGCACGCGGTAGCCGAAGACGGTGGCGCCTTCGCCGCGGGCCGCCGCACGTTGCACGAGTTCGGAGAGCCCATCTCCGTAGAAGACGTTGTCACCGAGCACGAGGCTTACGCCGTCCCGTCCCACGAACCCCCGCCCGATGTGGAACGCCTGGGCCAGTCCCTCCGGCCGCTCCTGGACGGCGTATCGGATGCTGATGCCCCACTGGGAGCCATCTCCGAGCAGCTCCTCGAAGCGCGGCAGATCGCTGGGGGTCGAAATCAGGAGGAAGTCACGGATCCCCGCGAGCATCTGGGTGCTCAGCGGGTAGTAGACCATCGGCTTGTCGTAGACAGGCAGCAGCTGCTTGCTGACCACGCGTGTGAGTGGGTACAGGCGCGTCCCACTGCCCCCCGCCAGGATGATGCCCTTCATGGCTTTGGATGCCCCCTCTGGGAATGCGGTGTCAGGCGGCGCGGCTCTGGCGCCATGCTTCATGGAAACGTGCCAGCTGCGCCTCAATCCCGAGCGGCTGGGTCTTCAACTCCCGCTGTGCCTTCACCACCGAGAGGCCGCTCTTCGAAGGACGCGGACCCGCGAGATTGGCAGCTGCCAGCGTGCTGGGCAGCACGAGCTTGGGGTCGAACCCGAAGACCTCGCAGAGGCGACGTCCGAAGGTGTAGCGGTCCAAGACGTCCGCTCCCGCGACATGCCAGATGCCGCCCAGCTTCCGCTCCGCCAGCTCGATGAGCATCGCCGCGACGTTGTCCGCGAGGCTGGCGCTCACCCACTGGTCCTCAAAGAGCTTCACCTCCCGCCCCTCTGAGAGGCTCGTCACCAACCACGCGCCGAAGTTGAGCTGGGCAGCCGGCGGCCAGCCGTACACCACGGCCGTCCGAGCGATCGCTGCGCCCGGAGCAAGCACCTGAACCGCGTGCTCCGCTGCAAGCTTGGTCCGGGCATAGACGCCGCGCGGATTGGGCGCGTCCTGCTCATCGTAGGGGCCGTGGTCGCCGTCGAAGACGTAGTCGGTGGAGACGGAGACCAGATGCGCGTCGAGGGCGTGGGCCGCGCGAGCAACGTTGGCGGATCCTTCGACATTGGTCGCCCACGCGCCTTCGGGATCCCGTTCGCACCCGTCCACGTGGGTCATCGCCGCCGGGTGGATGATGGCGTCAGGTCGCGCCGCGGCGAGCGCGCGTTCGAGATCCGAGCGGGAGGTCAGGTCGACAGACACCCAGCGTCCAGGCCCGCCAACCCGGCGGGCGCCGCGTCCGAATGCGACGACCTCATACCCGCCCCCGGTGAGCTGTTCGCACACGCGGCTGCCGACCAGACCATTGGCTCCGGTGACCACGATTCGCATCAGACGACTGTCCCTTCTTTTCTGCCCGGAGTGCGCGAGTCCCGGACCTCAGGCGGCCAGCCGGCTTCTGTACTGGGTCTCGAAGTAGTCGCGGTAGGCCCCGCTCATCACGCGCTCCCACCAGGAGCGGTTCGCGATGAACCAGTTCACCGTCTCATCGATCCCGGTCTCGAAGGTGTGACGGGGCGTCCACCCGAGTTCGGTCCGCGTCTTGGTGGGATCGATGGCGTAACGACGGTCATGACCGAGGCGGTCCTCGACGTGCCTGATGAGCGATTCGCTCTTGCCGGTGAGCTGGAGCACGGTCCGGACGATCTCGAGGTTGGTGCGCTCGGCGTTGCCACCGATGTTGTAGACCTCACCGGCGCGACCGCGCTCAAGCACGGCCAGGAGTGCGCTGCAGTGGTCTTCGACGTGGAGCCAATCGCGCACGTTCAGGCCGTCGCCGTACACCGGCAGAGGCCGGTCGTGCAGCGCGTTCACCGTCATCAGGGGGATGAGCTTCTCGGGGAACTGGTAGGGCCCGTAGTTGTTGCTGCAACGGGTGACCACCACATCCATGCCGAAGGTCGTGTGGTAGGCGAGCGCGACGAGGTCTGCCGCGGCCTTCGAAGACGAATAGGGGCTCGAGGGCTGCAGCGGCGAGGTCTCGGTGAAGAGTCCGGTGGGCCCCAGGCTCCCATAGACCTCATCGGTGGAGACCATCACGAAGCGCTTGATGCCGGCGGCCTTGCTCGCTTCGAGCAGCACCTGCGTGCCGAGCACGTTGGTGCGGATGAAGATCTCCGGTCCCAGGATGCTGCGATCGACGTGACTCTCGGCGGCCAGGTGGAGGACCGCGTCGATCGCGTGCTCGCTGAGCACCAGATCGACGAGCTCGCGGTTGCCCACATCTCCGCGCACGAAGACGTGTCCGGGATCGGCTTCCAGGTCCTTCAGGTTCTCGAGGTTCCCCGCGTAGGTCAGCTTGTCGAGGGTCACCAGCTTCCACTCCGGCCGCACCGCGCGGAGGTGGCGCACGAGGTTCGAGCCGATGAAGCCGCAGCCGCCGGTGACGAGGACATTCATGAGGGGCCATCCACTAGGTGAGTCCTCGCCATGTCGTCAAGGCAAGGGACCGGGCAGCCCCAAGCCTTCAAGCGCCCCCGGGATCAGGCTGCGAGCCACAGCAACGCGGCGCCCGCGATCGCGACCACCCGGCTGGGGCCGTCTCGCAGGGCGAAGACCACCGGATCCTCGTTCATCTGACCGCGGTGCGTGAGGAGCCAGACCCGGCTGAGCCAGTAGAGGGCGAGCGGGCAGACGAGCCAGAGCCACCCGGGCCGGGAGTAGAGCCGGGTGATCTCGGGACTGTGGATGTAGAGCGCGAGCACCAGGACCGACAGGAAGCCCGCCGAGGCGCCGAGCTGTCCCAGCATCGGGAGATCCTCCCGTCGGTAGCCCCTCCCGTGTGCCCCCACGGAGTCCGGAGGGAGCTTGAGGAGTTCGGAGACCCGCTTCACCAACGCGAGCGACAGGAAGAGGAAAATGCTGAAGATGAGCAGCCAATCGGAGACCACCACGCTCACCGCCATGGCGCCCGCCAACAGCCGCAGGGTGTAGAGCCCGGACAGGGTCAGCACGTCGACGATGGCCAGCTGCTTCAGGCTCAACGAATACGCGAGCGTGAGGATGAAGTAGCCGCCGAGCAACGCGGTGAAGCTCCAAGGCAGCAGCCATGCCGAGAGGAGAAAGCCGCCGGCGAGCAGGGCAGGAGCCACCGCGAATCCTGACGCCAGCGGAAGGGTCCCTGCGGCAAAGGGGCGCCGGGATTTGCGCGGGTGCCGTCGATCCGAGGGAAGGTCCAGCAGGTCGTTGATCAGGTACACGCTCGATGCGCAGGCGCTGAACGCCGCGAACGCGAGCAGCGCCCGCCACACGCGTGCCGGATCGAGGGCCAGGTGCGCGGCGACGAGGGGCACGAAGAGCAGCAGGTTCTTCGCCCACTGGTGGACGCGGAGGGCTCGGGCCCATCGGAGCCACCAGGGAGAGCGAACCGCTCCCACCACGGTCACCGGGAGCCTGGCCTGGGGACTGAACCAGCGTGCTCCTGCGCCGGGCTCGACGAGGAGGACCTCGCTGACGCCGTCGGAGAGGCGATCCATCTCCGCATGGCCGGTGAGGACGCGGTGAGGTGGAAGCGCGCTCAGCTCACGTTGCCCGTCGCTTCCGGCAAGGATCCGATCGAACCCGCCGAAATGTGAGGCGATCTGTCGGGCGAGTGGCTCGGCGGCATCCGCATGCAGCCACAGGAGGGTACCGGCAGCGCGTTCGGCCTCGAGACGCTCCAGGACCGCGGGGCTCGTCGGGAGG
>DATGQN010000151.1:0-11776 GCA_035304185.1 Myxococcaceae bacterium | reverse complement strand
CTGGCGCGAGCGGCCCGCAGCACCTCCATGCCACTGCCTGTCCCGAGCTTCATGTCGCTGACGACGAGATCGAAGGAGGTCGCCTCGAGCGCAGCCAACGCGGAGGCTTCGCCGTCTGCGGCGGTCACGTCGTGCCCTGCCCCACTCAGGAAGAGCTCGAGGTACTCACGCATCGACAGCTCATCGTCGACGACCAGGATCTTCTTTTCGAACATTCCACCCATCCGTTGCGCGCCCGCGAAGGAGAGCCATGTGCCCTCCGTGCGCCACCCGATCGCTCCGTCGCCTCACGCGGCCGAGGGAACGGGGGTGATGCGCGCCGAGGCATTCAACTGGAGGCGCACTTCGAACTCGGTGCCCTCGCCCGGCGAAGAGCGGACGTCCAACACGCCGCCATGAGAGTGAATCATCGCATGCGCCGTCGCCAAGCCCAGCCCCGTTCCTCCCTGCTTGGTGGTGAAGAAGGGCTCGAAGAGACGCGCTCGCACCGCGGCATCGATTCCGGGCCCGGAGTCCCAGACCTTGAGGCTTGCGGCATCGACGGTCCGGGCGACGGTGAGGCGGACGGTTCCGTCGGGTTCCGCTGCCTGAAAAGCGTTGCGGAGCAGGTTGAGGAGCACCTGACGCAACTGATCCGGGTCCACGTCGACGAGGACCGACTCGACCGAGAGCTCCAGCTGAAGTCCGTGCGCCAGGGTGTCCTCGCGCAGCATCTCGAGCGTCTCCCGCGCCAGCTCTCCGAGGTCCACCGAGCGCCGGTTCGGCGTGTTGGGCTTCGAGAAGCGCAGCACGTCCTCCACCAACCGACTGAGCCGATCCGACTCACGCATGAGGATGCGGGTCAGACGCTCCATCCGGGGGCTCGCCTCCGGATCGTTGCCCAACATCTGCGCGGAACCACGCATCGCGGCCAGTGGATTGCGGATCTCGTGCGCGAGCTGCGCGGCCATCCGCCCCAGGGCCGCGAGCTGGTCGGCCTTCCTGAGCTCTCCCTCCAGACGCCTGAGTTCCGTCAGATCCTGAAAGACGATGAGCGAGGAGCCTTCGTCTCCGGCAAGGGCGGTCACACTGAGCCCGAGCACCCGGACGCCCATGGGCGTCGTGACCCGCAGCTCACGGCGGTTCGCCTGACGCCCCAGCGTGTCGACGCCCGGCAATGACTCGCCGAGGTCGCGTCCGAGCAGGTCATTGCGGCCCAGGATGGTCTCCGCGGTGGGGTTCACGAAGCTGACGCGCCCTTCCCCATCCGCGGTGAGCAGACCGGAAGGCATGGCGGCGAGGATCTGGCGGTGGAGCTTGAAGAGCTGCCGCAGGTCCTCCTCTCGCTCGACCAGACGTCCACCCGCGCTCGCCAACTGCCGCGAGAGGTAGCCCGCCAGTGCGGCCACCAGCACAAAGGCGATCCCGTTGCTGATCAGGATGAAGCTCAGCCGTTCGAGCGGAAGGAGCGCGCTCCCCAGGCTCGTCCTGCTGCTGCTGACGTGGGCGAAGTAGACGATGCTGCTGAACGCCGCGCCGGAGAGGCCGGCGACGATCAGCGCGCCCCGGATCTGAAGCAGCAGCGCCGCGCCGATGATCGCGAGCGAGTAGGTGATGATGAAGGGGGACTCGCCCCACCCCGTCAGCCACACGATCCCCGAGGCGAAGACGACGTCGAGGATGACCTGCGCCCAGGCATCCTTGCGACCCACCTCGCCGTTCCGCAGCCGGACCGAGTAGGCCAGCGTCGCGGCGAAGATGACGGCGATGATGCCGAAGCCCCAGGCCTCGGCGCGAGAGGGCTCCTCCGGGAGATCGAAGGCCAGCCGGACGGCCACCGCTCCCAGGGACAGCGTGTTGGCGACGGCCCGGAAGACCGTCAGCCACAGCAGACGCGCACGGAGCTCCTCGTTGCTACCGACCCGGGGCATCCGTGGACCGACGCGTCAGACCGCGCTCGCGATGGTGAAGATCGGCAGATACATGCCGATGAGGAAGCCGCCGACGATGCCGCCGAGGAAGACCATGATGATGGGCTCGAGCATCGAGGTCAGCCCGCCCACTGCGGTGTCCACTTCGTCGTCATAGAAATCGGCGATCTTGTTGAGCATCTGGTCCATGGCGCCGGTGGCCTCACCCACGCCGATCATCTGAACCACCATGGAGGGGAAAACCTTCGTCTCCTCCAACGGCTGGGCGATGTTCCGACCTTCCGAGATCTTGTTGCGGACGTAGTAGATGCCGTCCTCGACCGTCCGGTTGCCTGCTGTCTTGGCGGTCACGTCCAGGGCGTCCAGGATGGGGACGCCCGAGGAGATCATGGTCCCCAGGGTGCGGGTGAAGCGGGCGACGGCCACCTTCCGCAGCACCGGTCCGAAGATCGGGCTGTGGAGGAAGACCTTGTCCCAGAAGCGCCGGCCCTTGGGCTGCTTGTAGGTCCACGACCAGGCGAAGCAGACCGCGGCCACGATGCCCACCACCTTGAGGATGTGGGCCTGGAGCCACTCGGAGGCGTTGATGATGAACTGGGTGGGCCCGGGCAGCTCCTTGCCGAAGTCGGCGAACATCTGCGCGAAGACCGGGGTCACGTAGAGCAGCAGCACGACCGTCACGCCGATACCGACGACCGTCACGATCGCCGGGTACATCATGGCGCCCTTGATCTTGCGCTTGAGCGCCTCGTTCTTCTCCCGGTAGGCAGCCAGGCGGTTGAGGATGTTGTCGAGGATACCGCCGACCTCACCCGCAGCGCAGAGCTGGACGTAGAGCTCGTCGAAGACCTTGGGGTGCTCGGCCAGCGCATCGGCGAAGGTGGAACCGGTCTCCACCTTGGCCTTGATGGCCATGATCACCTTCTTGAAGGCCGGGTTCGGCTCCTGACTCCCCAGGATGTCCAGGCACTGCACCAACGGCAGGCCGGCGTCGATCATGGTCGCGAACTGCCGCGTGAAGACCAGGATGTCCTTGCCGTTGACGCCGCCGATCCCGGGGAGCTGAAGGTCCGCTTCGAGGATCGACTTCTTCTTGACCTTGGTCGGGCTGAGCCCGAGCGACTTGAGACGCGCCTCAACCGCGGCGGCCTCTCCGGCCTCCATCACGCCCTTCTTGGTCTCACCGCTCTGGGTCTTGGCCTCCCAGATGTAGTGGTCGACCTTCTTCTTCGTCTTCTGCGCGGTTGCGGTGGCTGCCATGGGCGTGCTCGCTTGAAATCAGAGATGGGTTGGCGCGGGCGCCAAGAAGTCAGAGCCGCTGGCTCACCTGGGGACGCTGGCCGGGCTGCGGACCACCAGCGAGGATGTTGCGCAGCTCGTCCGGATCGGAGCTGCGGGCGAAGGCCTCGTCCTGGGTGACGATCCGCTTCTGCACCAGGGCGGCGAGGCTCTGATTGAAGGTCTGCATCCCGTACCGGCTCTGGCCGATCTGCATCGACGAGTAGAGCTGGTGGACCTTGTCCTCACGGATGAGGTTGCGGATGGCGGGGTTGGGGACCATCACCTCCAGCGCCAACACGCGGCCCGGCCCCCCGGCGCGCTGCAGCAGCGCCTGGCTCATCACGCCCTCGAGCACAAAGGAGAGCTGGGCGCGCACCTGGGGCTGCTGGAAGGGGGGGAACACGTCCAGAATGCGGTTGATGGTCTGCACCGCGCTGTTGGTGTGCAGTGTGGCGAAGCAGACGTGACCGGTCTCGGCGATAGTGAGCGCCGCCTCGATCGTCTCGAGGTCGCGCATCTCACCGACCAGCACCACGTCCGGGTCCTGGCGCAGGATGTACTTGAGCGCAGTCTTGAAGTTCTTGGTGTCCGCACCGACCTCGCGCTGGTTCACCAAGCAGTTCTTATGCGGGTGCAGGTACTCGATCGGATCCTCGATCGTCATGATGTGCGCATGCCGATCGGTGTTGATCTTGTCGATGATGCTGGCCAGCGTGGTGCTCTTGCCCGACCCCGTAGGCCCCGTCACCAGGATCAGCCCGCGCGGCTTCTTCGCCAGCTCCCCCACCACCGGCGGCAGGCCCAGGTCCGCGAACGAGAGGATCTTGAACGGGATGGTCCGGAACGCGCCGGCCACGGCGCCACGCTGCATGTAGATGTTCGAGCGGAAGCGGGAGAGCCCCTTCACGCCGAAGGACAGGTCCAGCTCGTTGTCCTCCTCGAAGCGGTGCTTCTGCGCGTCGGTGAGGATGGAGTAGCAGATCTGCTTCGTCTCCACCGGCGTCAGGGGGTTGGTCTTCAGGGGGACCAGGTCGCCGTCGATCCGCAGCTGCGGAGGGGATCCGGTGGTGACGTGGAGGTCGCTGGCCCCCTTCTCCACCATGGCCTTGAGGAGCTGATGCAGGTTCATGAAGTGCGTCTTCCCTCTAGAAATGGTCGGGGGCGGTGTTCGCCACCACCTCTTCGAGGGTCGTCACGCCCTCCATCATCTTCTTCAACGCCGACATGCGCAGGCTGCTCATGCCGAGGCGGATGGCCTCCTGCTTGAGCTCGGCGGCCGTGGAGCCGTTGATCACCAGCTCCTTGAGGCCGTCCCACATGGGCATGACCTCGTAGATCGCCACGCGGCCCCGGTAGCCGCGGTCGTTGCAGTCCCGGCAGCCGACCTTGTCGTAGACCGTGAAGGTCCCGATCTGATCCGGCGGCACGCCCGCATCCAGCAGCGCCTGGTCATCCACGGTCTTCGACGGCTGCTTGCACGCGGGACACAGGCGACGCGCGAGACGCTGCGCCAGGATCAGGTTGAGCGAAGCCGTCACCATGAACGGCTCGACGCCCATGTTGAGCAGGCGGCTCACCGTTCCTGGCGCGTCGTTGGTGTGCAGCGTGGAGAGCACCAGGTGCCCGGTGAGCGCGGCCTTGATGCCGATCTCCGCGGTCTCGAAGTCGCGGATCTCACCGATCATGATGATGTCCGGGTCCTGCCGCAGGAAGCTGCGCAGCGAGGCCGCGAAGTTCAGGCCGATGTCCTCGTGCATCTGCACCTGGTTGATGCCCGCGAAGTTGAACTCCACGGGATCCTCGGCGGTACAGAGGTTGGTGTCGGTCGTATTGAGCGACGAGAGGGCCGAGTAGAGCGTGGTGGTCTTGCCCGAACCGGTGGGCCCGGTCACCAGCACCATCCCGTAGGGACGGTCGATGGCCTCCTTGAACCAGGCCAGCGGCGTGGGATCGAAGCCGAGCTTCGTCATGTCGAGCTGGAGGTTCGACTTGTCGAGCAGACGGAGCACGATCTTCTCGCCGAAGAGCGTCGGACACACGCTCACGCGGAAGTCCATCTCCTTGCCGCCGCCCATGCGGATCTTGATGCGGCCGTCCTGCGGGAGCCGGCGCTCGGAGATGTCGAGCTCGGCCATGATCTTCATGCGGGAGGTGATGGCGTTGCGCAGCTTCTGGGGCGGACGCATCACCTCGTAAAGCACGCCGTCGATGCGGAAGCGGACGCGGAAGTCCTTCTCGTAGGGCTCGATGTGGATGTCGCTGGCGCCCTTCTTGATCGCGTCCATCAGGATCGCGTTCACCAGCTTCACCACGGGCGCGTCATCGGCCGCCCGGGTCATCTCCTCGAGGTCCTGGTCCTCCTGCTTGGCGACCTCGAAGTCGTCGCCCACGTCGCTGATGAGCTCCTCGAGCGAGGGCCCCTTCTCGGCGTAGTAGCGGTCGATGGCCTCGCGGATGGAGACCTCGCTGGCGACCACCGACTCGATGTTGTAGCCGGTGAGGAACTTGAGGTCGTCGACCGCGAAGATGTTCGACGGATCGGCCATCGCCACGATGAGTGCCGGGCCGGCCCGGTTCACCGGGATCACCACGTGCTTCTCGGCGACCTCCTTGGTCACCAGCTTGATGATCTCCGGGTCGATGTCGAAGTCGCGCAGGTTGATCGCAGGCACGCCGTACTGACGCGAGAGGAAGTCGGTGAGCTTCGACTCCTCGATCGCCCCGGTGGTGATGAGCGCGCTGCCGATGCGTGCACCGGACTTCTGCTGCTCAGCCTGTGCCTTTCGAAGCTGCTGAACCGAGATCAGGTTCTCACGGATCAGCAGTTCACCAAGACGACCGGACATGCACACTCCTCGCTGCGTGAAAAGGCCTGCCCCGCCGGACCCGCCGGCGGCACACCGAGGGCCGCGCACGACAGTGCTTGGCATCCCGCAACGGGGAACCCTCAGGGCCGGATTGTAGGGGCGTGGCTCGCGAAGGTGTCAAGGAAGGCGCGGCCAGCGGACCCACTGCAACCGGCCGTTTTCCAGGGCCTGCTCCCCGACCAGTCGGGCACTTTCAGCGGCTGCTCCATCCTCCAACCCGAAGGCCCGAGCCACCAGTCCGGACGCCGTCGGATCCGCACCGACGCGGCCCGGGGAGACCTCTTCCGAGAACACCGCCACACGCTGAAGGCCGGGCTCATCGGCGGCATCCAGCACGACGCGGCGCGACGTTCCGCGCGCATCCGCGGCAGCCACCAGCGCCTGCACCGCGCGGGTGAACTGTGCGCACTCCGCACCCGAGGCCACCCGGCCGCTCAGCGAGCCGCGGACCTCCACCTCGAGTTCAGCCGGATCCGCGTCCGTTGCGGGGCGGCCCCAGTGCAGCAGCACCGACTCCGTGGACACCGCACCGGTGAACCCGTCCGTCGACAGCGCGCTGTCATCCAGGCCGGAGAAGAGGTGCCGCAGCAGTCGACGCAGGTCGCTGACCAGGAAGGCCACCCGCTGGGAGAAGGCCTCCGTGACCCGCGCCCGTCCCCACGGCGGGATGTGCGCGGCGATCGTGCGGAAGCGCGGGCCGACGGCCTCTTTCACCGCGCCTTGGATGTCCTCGGAGACCTCGCTCTGCGCGACTGCCTCGGATGCTTCCCGGAGTGCCGTGACCGCGCCCATCGCGAGGTTGTGGTCAAACGCCGCGCTGCCCGGGCCTTCTTCCATGGCGGAGAGCTGCCGATAGAAGGTCCGCAGCGGCTTGGAAAAGGACTCGGGGACTTCGGAGAGCGCGAGCCGCGTGCCCTCTCCCATGAAGCGGGGTGAGGGAGCGGAGAGGGTGGGCGCCTCCCCCAGCGCCTCCTGGATCCGGGTCTGCAGTCGGGCTTCCGTCATGGTCTTCACTCCGCGTGCGAAGCGATCACCTCGCGTGCTGCCTCGGTGTCGCGTTGGATCTGATTCGACAGCTCCTCCACGGAGCCGAAGCGACGTTCCGGCCGCAGCCGCTCCAGAAACTGGACGCGGAGGCGCTTGCCATAGAGATCGCCGCTGAAGTCGATGAGGTGCGCCTCGATGGTCACCTCGGAGCCACCGAAGGTGGGCTTCACCCCGATGTTCGCCGCGCCTCCCCGCCAGCCCTCCCCCTCCCCTTCATCCAGGAAGCGCACGCGGATGGCGTAGACCCCCGGCGCAGGGCGCAGCTCGTTGGGCGTATCCACGTTGGCCGTGGGCCAGCCGATCTGCCGACCGCGGCCCAGCCCCTTCACGACCGTGCCATCGAGATCGAAGGGGCGTCCCAACAGGCGCCGCGCAGCACCGACCCGCCCATCCAGGATGTACTCCCGGATGCGGCTGGAGCTCACCACCACCCCATCCACCTGGACCTGCTCCACCACGTGCACCTGAGCGCCCCGGGATGCCGCCGCGCGCTCAAGCGTCGCCACCGTCCCCCGGCGTCCCTGGCCGTAGGTGAAGTCCGCGCCGATCACCAGATGCCCGACCTTCAAACGGTCGAGCAGTGCCGTCTCGAAGTCCTCGGGCGGGGTGGCCGCGAACTCGCGGGTGAAGGGCTGCACCACGGTGGCGGTGAGCCCCGCGTCCTGCATCAGCTCGAGCTTGCGGGACTGCGTGGTGATGAGCTTGGGCGCGAGTTCCGCCTGCAACACCTTTCCCGGATGAGGCCAGAAGGTGAGCGCCGCGGGCCGGCCCTGCCGGGCCGCTTCGTCGAAGAGGGCGCGGTGCCCGAGGTGGACGCCGTCGAAGTTCCCCATACAGAGCGCGGCACCTTCCAGATCACGCGCCGAGGAGAGGTCGGAATAGACGTGCATGGCAGTCACCTCGCCGCTCTAGCACAGCCCCAAGGCCCCGCCGAGACTTGAGGCGCGCCGCATTCCGTGACAGACCGCGCGCCCGGGTCCCAGCCCCCCGGTCTCCTGGCCTGCTACCAGCCGATCGTGGCCGCCGACCCGGATCGGTGCCTTCACCGAAGCCATCCCTTTTGCGCCTTTTTCGGCACCAGGAACCCAGAAGGTCACATGTCGCGCACCCCTCTGCACCCCGAACCCACCGGCACCGAGCTCCTCGAGCTGGAGACCCCTCCCGATTGGGACGCGCACTTCGGCCAGGGTGGCCCGCTCGAGCTCGAGATTGGCAGTGGACGCGGCGGATTCGCCCTCAACTATTGCGCCCGCTTCCCGGAGCGCCGCCTGGTCGCCTTCGAGTGGCGCAAGAAGTTCGCCCGTGAGACCGCCGTACGCGCCCGGTCCCGGGACATCAGGAACCTCCAGGTCATCGAGGGAGATGCACGCATCCACGTTCCGCGCCTCTTCGCGCCCGGAAGCCTCTCGGTGATCCACCTGCAGTTCCCTGATCCGTGGTGGAAGAAGAAGCATCAGAAGCGCGCGGTCATCCAACCGGACTTCGCCACGCTGCTGCTCTCCCTGCTCGCGCCCGGCGGCATGTTCGATCTGCGCACCGACGTCGAAGATCGCGCCATCTCCATGTTGGAGACCCTCGAGGCCGCGGGGTTCGAGAACCCGCTGGGTGCCGGCGTCTTCCATCCCTACGATCCCGACGAGGTCCTCAGCACCCGCGAGGCCCGCTACGTCCACAGCGGCGAACCGGTCTACCGTGCCCGGCTGAAGCGTCCCGCCGCCTCCTGATCCACCAGCAGCTGGCTCGGCGAGGTGCTGGAGCTCCGCCAGCGGCCTCCACGGGCAGGCGAGCGGAGCGTCCCCTCGGCGTTTCCCGGCGCGGGGCCGCACGTGGCGCTGCGGCCGGTTTCAGGGCCAGAATCCATGCAGGCCGCCGGCGCGTTGTCACCGGTGCCCCTGCCCATGACCACGCCCGTCACACCCCTCCCTGTTGCTGAGCTCAGGACCGACGCGCCCCGGCAGCACACCCTGCTGGTGGTCGATGACGACGCCGGCAGCCGTCGCTGGATGGTCGAGTGCCTCTCCCGCGGCGGTCACCGCATCATCGAGGCCACCAACGGGGCCGAGGCCCTGGCCGCCCTGCGTGAGCACCGGCCCTGCCTCATGGTCATGGACGTGGAGATGCCCGGCCTCGGCGGCGTGGAGGTCTGCCGCATCGTCAAGGCGAACCAGGGCAGTGCGGGCTTCGGCTTCATCCCGGTGATCCTGGTCACCGCCAGCCAGGGGCGCGGAGGTCGCATTGAAGGTCTGGAGCTGGGTGCCGACGACTACCTGATCAAGCCCTTTGCGGCCGACGAGCTCACCGCCCGGGTGAACTCGATGCTGCGCCTCAAGGCCCTTCACGATGAGCTGGTCGAGAAGAACCGGGCGCTCGAGCGGGCCAACCGCGAGCTCGAGGCACGCCGCCAGGAACTCGATGCGCTCAGCCGGACCGACCCGCTCACCGGGGTCGCCAACCGCCGCGCGTTCGACGCCGCGCTGGTCAACGAGCTGCTGCGCACCGGTCGCCATCAGGCGCCGCTCGCGCTGCTGATGCTGGACGTGGATCACTTCAAGCAGCTCAACGACACCCACGGGCACCCCTTCGGGGATCGCGTGCTCCAGGAGCTGTGTCGAACCGCCTTGGACAACCTGCGCCAGATCGATCTGCTTGCGCGCTACGGGGGCGAGGAGTTCGCGGTGCTGCTTCCGGCCACCCCGGCCGAGGATGCCCGCCTGGTCGCCGAGCGGCTTCGCCTGGCCATCGCGTCCCTGCGCTTTCCCCTGCCCACCCCCGAAGGAGACGAGCAGACGATCGGCTGTACGGTCTCCATCGGGATTGCCACCACGGACCGCGGCGCCAACGTCGCCAACGTCACCGACATCCGCGACGCATTTGTCGCCGAGGCCGACGCGCAGCTCTACGCCGCCAAGCAGGCCGGAAGAAACCGGACCCATCCGCTCACCTTCCGGGCATGAATTCCGCGCTGTGGTGTTGAAGCCGACAGCCCGCTTGCGAACCTTTCCCGTTCTTGCAGAATGCCGGACCCGCGAGCGTGCCCACCGCAATCCCCTGGGGGCCGCCACCCGCGTGTGCTGGCTGGCGGGCCCGGACCTGAGCATCACGTGAACGATCGCAAGACGCCCCGCCCCATGACCGTCCAGGTCCTGCGACGCCCGACGGCGACGCCTCCTGACACCCCCACCTCCGGCCCGGCGCCGAGGCCCGCGCCGCGTCCCACCGGCGCAGCGGTCCCCCGGCCTTCTCCCTCCCGCCTGGTCTCCCCGACGCCACGTGCCGGTGTCGCGCCCGCGCCCCGACCGGCGGTGGCTCCGGCTCCGCGGACTTCCGAGCTTCCCGCGCCCCGCCCCGGCCCCCGCAGCGCGGAGGCGCCGAGGTTCTCCTCCCGTCCTCCCCCCCGCCGTGGACCTCCCACGCAGGAGGAGGTCGAGGCCCTGGCCCGGCGGGAGCGCGTCCCGGCCCGCATCGCCCGCGGTGAGCTCGAAGGGAAGATGAAGTGCCGCATCTGGAGGAAGCTCCACGCCGAGGAGGCGCAGAACTTCGCCCGGGTCTACGAGCTGATGGAGAAGCACCCCGGCCTCTCGCTGGCCGATGGATTCGGCATGCTCCAGAGCGGGCTCTCCTTCGAGGAGTTCCAGGCCCGCCGTGCCCGCGCGCAACGCAAGCAGCAGGTCAAGCAGGCGCGGCAGCGCTTCGACAACACGCCGGTGGCCGAGTTCCTCGCGGGGCTGCGTGAGGCGCAGACGCCGCTGTGCGTGGTCCTGGGCGAGCGCACCCTGCTCGATACGCTCGCCGATGAGGCCCCCACCGCGTTCACCCTCGGGGCCAACGGTCGCCTGGAGAAGCTGCAGGTCGTCGCCCTCGCGCGCGCCGAGACCTGGGAGCCGCTGCTTCCGAAGCTCCAGCGGGATCCCCGCCTCGCCCAGAAGCCCGCGCCGGTGGCGCGTCAGCCCGTGCGTCGGCCCTTCTCCGATCCCCACCTCTTCGAGCCGCACGTCGGCACCCAGCTCCAGCTCGGGCTCCGCAACGGGCTCTCCCTCCGCGATACCCTCCTGGCGGTCGGCGGGTTCGATCTGCTGCTCGGTGCGCCGGGCCGGGAGATCCTGGTGCCCCTGCACGCGCTGTTGAGCTGGCAGGTTGCGGACGCCGACCCGGAATGATGTGACGTCCCACGCCCCGCGCCTGAACGGACCCTCCGGGAGTGGCGCGCGAGGCACGATCCCGAAGAGGCCCCCATGCCCCAGAAGCTCATCAAGTCGCTCTTCACCCTCTGCGTCATCGGCATCACCGCCGGTGCTCTCGTGGGCTGCAAGTCCGAGGCGCAGTCGACCCGGTCAGCGCAGCAGAAGCCTGAGCTGCCCCTCCCGCCCAAGGTCGCCGACGGTGAGGTCCGCAAGGTCGAGATCAAGGTGACCGAGAAGGGCTATGAGCCCAGCCCCATCGCCCTCCGCAAGGGGGAGCCGGTGGAGCTCTCCATCACCCGCACCACCGACATGACCTGCGCGACCGAGCTCATCCTCGAGGACGCCGGCATTGACGTGAAGCTGCCCCTCAACGAGACGGTCACCGCGAGCTTCACCCCCGACAAGACCGGGGTGCTCAAGTACGGCTGCGCGATGGGGAAGATGATCGCCGGCACGTTCGAAGTGCGGGACTGAGCGCGGGGGAGTTCGG
>DATGQN010000150.1:0-9755 GCA_035304185.1 Myxococcaceae bacterium | reverse complement strand
CGCCGCGTCCACGGTGCGCCGTCGCACGCTGAACTCGGCCTCCTCGGCGCTCCCCACGGCCATCGGCTCGTACCCCCAGTCCGCCAGCAGCGTGACCAGGAACTCCCGCTGGGCGGGGTCGTCCTCGACCACCAGCACCCGGCGTTGGGCGACCTGGGGTGGCAGCTGCTCGCGCTCGAGCAGCTCTCGCAGGCCCTCCATCGACTCCACGTCCTGCACTGTCTCCATCGACATGCATGCCTCCTTCAAAGGACCGGGGCGGCGTCTCCCGCCCGGAGTGGGCGCGCGGCTCCAGAAGGGCGGCGCCTCAGGGATCGGGAAGAAAACGTCTCGGCGTGTCGGATTCGTCCGCCGATGGACGCTCCCCGATATCGGCCGCCTTCCATCTCGGAGGGCAGCCGGGCGGTCGTGATGGAGAAGGAGGGGCGGAGATGTGCGCCCGCCAGAACGACGAAACCGGCGCACCTCGGTGAAGAGGGCGCCGGTTCCGTTTCCAGACCCCGGAAGGGTCAGGGCCGAAGGGTCAGTGCTGGGGCTCGTTGGCGGCGGGCATTCCGTCGGGGCCCCCACCCTCCGAGGCCATGACCGGCGGCATCACCGGCACATGCTTGAAGAACTCGTCGGGCTTCTCCAGCACCAGGGCCTCGCGGAGCACCTCGTCCACGAACTCCACCGGGACGATGCGCAGCTGGTCGCGGATGTTCTTCGGGATGTCCCGCAGGTCCTTCTTGTTCGCCTTGGGGATGAGGACGGTCTTGATGCCCGCGCGGTGGGCGGCCAGCGTCTTCTCCTTGAGCCCGCCGATGGGCAGCACCCGTCCACGCAGGGTGATCTCACCGGTCATCGCCACGTCGCGTCGCACCGGGATGCGGGTGAGCGCGCTGACCATGGCGGTGCACATGGTGACGCCGGCCGAGGGCCCGTCCTTGGGGATGGCGCCTTCGGGCAGGTGGATGTGCAGGTCGGACTTCTCCGAGAAGCGGGGGTCGATCCCCATGCGCTCGGCGCGGCTGCGCACCCAGGAGAGCGCTGCCTGTGCCGACTCCTGCATCACCTCACCGAGCTTGCCGGTGATGATGAGCTTGCCCTTGCCCGGCATGACGGTGGTCTCGGTGGTGAGGATCTCGCCGCCGAGCTCCGTCCAGGCCAGGCCGGTGACGATGCCCACCTGGTCCTCGGCCTCGGCGCGCCCGTGCCGGAACTTCGGCGTGCCCAGCAGCTTCATCACCATCTTCGAATCGACGGTGATGTCGCGCTTGCCGTTCTTGAGCACGTCGCGGGCGAGCTTGCGGTACACCGCCGACAGCTCGCGCTCGAGACTGCGCACGCCGCTCTCGCGGGTGTAGCGGTTCACCACGGTGCGCAGGGCCTTCGGCGTGAAGGTGATCTTCAGATCCTCGAGCCCGTTCGCCGCCTGCTCCTTGGGCAGCAGGTAGCGGCGCGCGATGGCCCGCTTCTCCTGCTCGGTGTAGCCCGCGATCCGGATGACCTCCATGCGGTCCTGCAGGGGACCGGGGATGTTGTGCATCGTGTTCGCGGTGCAGATGAACATGACCTTGGAGAGGTCGTAGTCCAGGTCCAGGTAGTGGTCGTTGAAGGTGTGGTTCTGCTCGGGGTCCAGCACCTCCAGCAACGCGCTGGACGGATCGCCACGGAAGTCCGCGGACATCTTGTCGATCTCGTCGAGCAGGAAGACCGGGTTGTTGCTGCCGGCCTTCTTGAGGCTCTGGATGAGCTTGCCGGGCATCGCGCCGATGTACGTCCGGCGGTGACCGCGGATCTCCGCCTCGTCGCGCACGCCGCCCAGCGAGAGGCGCACGAACTTGCGGTTGGTGGCGCGGGCGATGCTGCGCGCGAGGCTCGTCTTTCCGACGCCCGGCGGTCCCACCAGACACAGGACCGGACCGCGCAGCTTGTTCACCAGGCTCTGAACGCTGAGGTACTCGAGGATGCGCTCCTTGGGCTTGCGCAGCCCGAAGTGATCCTCGTCGAGCACGCGCTCGGCCTCGGCGACGTCCAGCCGATCCTCGGTCTCCTCGTACCAGGGGAGGGAGAGGATCCAGTCGATGTAGTTGCGGACGACCGTGGCCTCCGCACTCATCGGGCTCATCATCCGCAGCTTCTTGAGCTCCTTGCGGACCTTGAGCTGGGCCTCCTTGGAGAGGCGCTTGTTCTTGAGCTTCTCCTCGATCTCCTGAACTTCGTTCTTGAACTCGTCGCGGTCACCCAGCTCCTTCTGAATGGCCTGCATCTGCTCATTCAGGTAGTACTCCTTCTGGGTCTTCTCCATCTGCTTCTTGACGCGCGTGCGGATCTTCTTCTCCACCTGGAGAATCTCGATCTCGCCCTGCATCAGCTCGTAGAGCTTCTCGAGCCGCTTGGCAGCGGACTCGGTCTCGAGCAGGGCCTGCTTGTCATTCAGCTTGAGGCTCAGATGCCCCACGATGGTGTCGGCCAGCCGTGACGGGTCCTCGATGTTGCTGACCTGCAGCAGCATCTCCGGCGGGACGCGCTTGTTGAGCTTCACGAAGGCCTCGAAGACCGAGTGCACGCTGCGCACCAGGGCCTCGAGCTCCACGGAGGGATCGCCCTCCTCCTCGTGCTGCTCCACCTCGACGGTGAAGAAGGGATCGCTGCTCGCGAAGTCCTTGATCCGCGCGCGGCGCACGCCCTCCACCAGGACCTTCACCGTGCCGTCGGGCAACGGGAGCAGCTGGATGATGTGCCCCACCGTCCCGTAGGGGAAGATGTCGTCGGGGCCGGGATCGTTGGTCTTCGCCTTCTTCTGAGCGGCGAGCAGGATGAGCGCCTTGTCGTCGGGCCCCCGGTTGGCCTGCGCCTCCTTCAGTGCCGCGATCGACTTCTCACGGCCCACGAAGAGGGGCACCACCATGTGGGGGAACACGACGATGTCGCGCAGCGGCAGGAGCGGGATGGCCTTTTTCTTCACGGTGTCTTTCCGGTCGTCACGGCCGAAGAACATAGAGGTCGTCACCTGGGGTGTCTCGGAGGGTGCTTGACCTAACCGCCGGGCCCCCCGCCCCGATTCCATGATGCACCTGCGAGCCCCGGGACATGAAGCGCCCCTGGGGCCCGGCTAAGGTGCAGGCGTTGCGCGGACACCGCAAGATCTCCGCTCGGGAGGTGGCCTGCCAGCCTGCCCCCGGGGCGTCGTGCGCTGTCCGCTTCTTCAAGCCGCCCGCTCAGTCGGCCGCTTCGGCCTGACCTGCCGCGTCGTCAGCCGCCAGGCGGGGGCCGGGCTGCAGATTGAACACCTCCATCACGAAGGCGTACTGGTCGGCGGTGGAGGCCACGAACTGCTTGATCATGTCCGCCCCCCCGTGACCGGCGTTGCGCTCCAGGCGGAAGAGCACCGGCGCCTCCGAAGCGGTCGCGTTCTGGATGGCGGCCATGAACTTGCGCGCGTGCATGGGATCCACCCGGTCGTCGGTGTCCGCGCCCAGCATGAGCAGTGCCGGGTACTCGGTCCCCTCCTTCACGTGGTGGTAGGGCGAGTAGGCGTGGATCCACTTGAAGTCCTCCTCGCGCTCGGGCGAGCCGTACTCGGGGATCCAGGTCCGGCCGCTGCCGAAGAGGTGGTAGCGGACCATGTCCAGCAGCGGGACCGCGCAGAGGACCGCGCCGTAGAGCTCGGGGCGCTGGGTCATGGCGGTGCCCACCAGGAGCCCGCCGTTGCTGCCGCCGTGGATCACGATGCGCTCGGGCCGGGTGAGCTGCTCCTCGATGAGGTACTCGGCGGCCGCGGCGAAGTCGTCGAACACGTTCTGCTTGTTCGCCAGACGCCCGGCGTCGTGCCACGCCTTGCCGAACTCACCACCGCCGCGGAGGTTGGCCACCGCGTAGATCCCGCCCATCTCCAGCCACGGCATGATGCTCGCGCGGAACCCGGGGGTCAGGCTGATGTCGAAGCCGCCGTAGCCGTAGAGCCACACCGGGTTGTTCCCGTCCGCCTTCAGGCCCTTCTTGTGGACCAGGAACATGGGGATGCGGGTGCCGTCCTTCGACGGGTAGAAGACCTGGCGCACCTCGAAGGCGTCCGGCTGGATCGGCAGCTCCACCTTGGCCCACTCGCTCACCTTCCCCTCGCGCATGTCCACCCGGTAGACCTGGGTGGGGATGGTGAAGGAGGTGAAGCTGAAGAAGGCCACCGGCTGATCCGGCTCACCGACCAGGCCGCTGGCGGTGCCCGCGGTGGGCAGCTCCAGGGTGCGGACGAAGGTGCCGTCCAGCTTGCGCACGTCCACGCGGCTGGTCACGTCCTTGAGGTAGGAGAGGGAGAGGTGGCCTCCGACCACGTTGGCCCACTCGAGCTTGGCGTCCTCCTGCTCGGGGACCAGCTCCTTCCAGGCCCGCTTGCGCTCCTGCTCCAGGGCATCGGGAGCGGTGGAGGCCTTGCCGAGCTTCGCCGGATCCACCACGAAGAGGCGACCGTTGGGCGCGCCGTCGTTGGTGGTGACGTAGAAGCGATCCTTCCAGGGGACCACCGCGAAGGTGGCGCGGCGCTCGGCCTGATCCTCGGGGTAGATGCCGCGGGCGAGCAGACGCCAAGCGTCCTTCGTCCCGAAGCGCTTCCAGAAGACGTTCATCTCCCCCCAGCCGCGCATGTGCGTGGCCAGCAGGTACTTGCCGTCCCGGCTCAGGGTGGCGTTGAGGAACCGGGTGGGATCGCCCAGGGCCTCGTGCAGCACGGTGTCGGTCGCCGGATCGGTGCCGAGCGTGTGCAGACGGATCTCGGTGTACCCGGGGCGCTCGTCGACGGGGATCGACGGATCGGTGGGCAGCCACTCGTAGACGAAGGCCTTCCCGTCCGGGGTCCAGTTGGGGCTCGCGTACTTGGCCCCGGGGATGACGTCGATCTCCGACTCCTTCCCGGTGTCCACGTCGAGCACGTAGAGGGTCGACTCGTCGGCCGCGTTGGGCTTGCGGGAGAAGATGACCTTCTTGCCATCCGGGCTCGGGACGACCATGCCCAGCGAGATGGAGCCATCCTCGCTCCAGGTGTTGGGATCGAGGAGGACCTTCTCCTCGCCCTGCTCCCCCTCACGCCAGTACGCGACGCCCTTCTCCTTGTCAGCGAAGCGCCGCATGTAGAAGAGGCGGCCCCCACGCTGCGAGGGGATGCTGATGGAGTCGACGTAGGCCAGCTCCTCAAGGCGCTTGGTGATCTGCTCGCGCCCGGCGACGTCGTCGAGAACGTCACGGGTGTAGGCGTCCTGCGCGTTCATCCACGCCTGGACCTCGGGATCCTTCTCGTCCTCGAGCCAGCGGTAGGGGTCGGGAACGGAGACGCCGTGGATCTCATCGACCACGTCGACGCTGCGGCTCTGCGGTTGGGCGGGGGTGGCGCTCACGGGAACGTCCTCGGAGCTCTTCTTCGCCTCGCGGGAGGAAGAGCAGGCCAGGAGGGTGGCAGTGGCGGTTGCCGTCAGTAGGAGAAGTCGCATGGGACAGCCCCATAACAGGACTGCCGACCCTGCGGCTACGCTCCGCGCGCCTCGGGAGAGGCAGGAACCCGGGCTCCCCGGACTTCCATGGGTCCCACCGGCCCCGGGGCTGGAGTTTTGCGCTCCCCCTGCCCCGAAGGCCTGAGGTTCAGGCGGACTCCTGGGTGGGCTCGGCCTTCTCCGCGTCCTTCTTCTCGGTCGCGTGGAGCACCACCGGCTCACTCTTCTTGAGGATCACATCCTCGCTGATGAGCACCTCGCGGGCGGTCTTGCGGCTGGGCAGGTCGTACATCACGTCCAGCATCGAGGCTTCGAGGATGCTGCGCAGCCCACGGGCACCGGCCTTGCGACGGATGGCCTCCGAAGCGATGGCCTCCAGCGCGCCGTCGGTGAACTTGAGGTTCACGCCGTCCAGCTCGAGCAGCTTGCGGTACTGCTTGGTGAGCGCGTTCTTGGGCTCGGTGAGGATGCGGATGAGCGCCTTCTGATCCAGCTCCTCGAGCGCGGTGATGATGGGCAGGCGGCCGATGAACTCGGGGATCATCCCGAACTGCAAGAGGTCCCGCGGCTCCACGTGGCGCAGCAGCTCGGAGAGGTTCTGCTGCTTTCGGCTCTTCACCTCGGCGCCGAAGCCCAGGGAGCGCCCGCCCATGCGGCGATCGATCACCTGCTCGAGGCCACCGAAGGCGCCACCGCAGATGAAGAGGATGTTGCTGGTATCGACCTGCAGGAACTCCTGCTGGGGATGCTTGCGGCCCCCCTTGGGCGGCACATTGGCCACCGTCCCCTCGATGAGCTTGAGCAGGGCCTGCTGCACGCCCTCGCCCGAGACGTCGCGGGTGATGGAGGGGTTCTCACTCTTGCGCGCGATCTTGTCGATCTCGTCGATGTAGACGATGCCGCGCTGGGCCCGCTCGATGTCGTGGTCGGCGGCCTGAAGCAGGTTGACGATGATGTTCTCGACGTCCTCGCCCACGTAGCCGGCCTCGGTGAGGGTCGTGGCGTCGGCGATGGTGAAGGGGACGTTGAGGATGCGCGCCAGCGTCTGGGCCAGCAGCGTCTTGCCCGAGCCGGTGGGTCCCAGGAGCAGGATGTTGCTCTTCTGGAGCTCCACGTCCTCCAGGGACACCTTGGACTCGATGCGCTTGTAGTGGTTGTGGACCGCGACGGCGAGGGTCTTCTTCGCGCGCTCCTGGCCGATCACGTACTCGTCGAGGATGTCCTTGATCTCGCTGGGGCGCGGGATGGACAGCTTGGTGTCCTTGGTGGCCTCGCGATCGATCTCCTCGGCGATGATGTCGTTGCAGAGCCCGATGCACTCGTCGCAGATGTAGACCGTGGGACCGGCGATGAGCTTCTTCACCTCCTTCTGCGACTTGCCGCAGAAGGAGCAGCACAGGCTCTGGTTGTCCCGTCGATCGCCGCTCTTGCCCGCCATGGTCCCGCTCCTCGTCCGGCCTCACCCTGCTGGGGGAAAGACCCTGTGCATGCTGGTCCCCGGTGACCGGAAGGGAGACCACTTCTCCCCACCGGCCGCCCGGAGGGTGTCCGGTTCCCGGCTCTCCGAGGTCACCCCGGCGAGTGGGCCGTCTCCTTTGAACCCCTCAAAGGACAGGACCCACTCCGCGGGCTGATGATTCCCAACCCGCCTGACAGGTGCCCTGGGGAACAGGTTGGCGAAGCCCGGACGGAGCGGCAACCCGCGCTCCGCCCGGAGGGTCGCGCCAGTTAAACCTTGGTGGGGTCACTGGTGGGCGGGGCGCCCTTCCGCTGGGCGACGACCTCGTCGATGATCCCGTAACGCCGGGATTCCTCGGCGCTCATGAAGAAGTCACGGTCGGTGTCCTTCTCCACCCGCTCGAGGGTCTGGCCGGTGTGCTGGACGATGATGTCGTTGAGGACCTTCCGCATGCGGAGGATCTCGCGGGCCTGGATCTCGATGTCGGTGGCCTGCCCACGGGCGCCGCCCAGGGGCTGGTGGATCATGATCCGGCTCTGCGGGAGGGCGTAGCGCTTGCCCTTGGCCCCGGCGAGCAGGAGGACCGCACCCATGCTGGCGGCCTGTCCCACGCAGATGGTCGACACCGCGGGCTTCACGTACTGCATGGTGTCGTAGATCGCGAGACCGGCGGTGACGCTGCCGCCCGGGCTGTTGATGTAGATGCTGATGTCCTTGTCCGGATCCTCGCTCTCCAGGAAGAGGAGCTGGGCGACGATGATGTTGGCCATATCGTCGTTGATCTCGGTCCCGAGCATCACGATCCGGTCCTTCAGGAGCCGGCTGTAGATGTCATAGGAGCGCTCACCGCGATGGGTCTGCTCGATGACGTAGGGAATGAGGGGCATCGGTCGGGCTCCTGGGAGTGTCGTTCCGGCTCGGTCGGGATGGCCGGACGCGGCCACCCCGTGGAGACGTCATATGGGCGATGGGTCCGCAGCGCTCGGAAGAAGAGGGGGCGGCGCCGGAAGACCGTTCACCGCCCCATCGCCTTCAGGGCTGCTCACCCATAGTTCGCGCGGCCCTTCACGAATTCAATCGCCTTTTCTTCGCGGAGACGCAGGGTCAACGACTCGCGCTGGTCCGGAGTGACGGTGGACTTGAGCTTCTCCGGGTCCATCCCGGCCTCGGTGGCCATGGACGCGATCCGGGCGTCGACGTCGGCGTCGGTGGCCTCGATCTTCTCCTGCTTGGCGATGGCCTCGAGGATGAGGGTGCCGCGGACCTCCTGCTCGGCGCGGGGGCGCAGCTCGCCGCGGAGGCTGTTGAAGTCCAGGTTGAGCTGGCGCACGTCGATGCCCGAGCTGCTCATGTTGCGGAGCGCACCCTCGAGCATCATGTCGATGGCGCGGTCCACCAGGCTGCGGGGCACCTGGAACGGGTTCTTGTCGATGAGGGCCTTGAACAGGTCCTCACGGGCAGCGGCCTCGTTCTCGGAGGTGCGGGCGCGCTCGAGGTCCTCGCGCACCTTCTTGCGCAGCTCCTCGGCGGTCTCGGCCAGGCCGGTGTCCTTGGCGAGCGCATCGTCCAGCTCGGGGAGCTTGCGGACCTTGAGGCTGTTGAGGGTCACCTTGAAGTGCGCGGTCTTCCCGGCGACGGACTCGAGACCGAAGTCCGCAGGGAACTCCGCATCGAACTCGCGGGTCTCGCCGACCTTGAGGCCCTCGAGCTGGGGGAAGTTGCCCTCGGCCACCCCGCCCTCCTCGATGGAGACGGTGGCGTCCTTGCGGTTGCTGCCGGGGAACGGCTCGCCGTCGACGGTGGCCTCGTAGTCGACCTTGGCGAGGTCACCCTTCTGGGCCACGTCCCGGTCGGTCACGTCCTCGACCGTGGAGCGGGACTGGCGCAGCTGCTCGAGCCGCTCCTCGACCTCGCTGTCCTTCACCTCGGTGTCGAGCTTCTTGAGGCTCAGGCCCTCGTAGTCCTTGGCCTCGACGTCGGGCTTCACCTCGACCCGGGCCTCGAAGGTGTAGGCGGTGCCGTCGTGCGGGAGCTTGCCCGGGATGACGGAGGGGCTGCCCACCGCGGGGACCTTCTCCTGCTCCACGGCCTCGAGCCAGGCGCGCTGGATCACCCGCTCGGCGACCTCGTCCTCGATCTGGCGGCGGAAGCGCTGCTCCAGGATGCGGCGCGGGGCCTTGCCGGGGCGGAAGCCGGGGACCTTCACCTGCTTGGCCAGCGCCTTGTAGGCGCGGTCCAGCTCGGAGGCGACGACGGCGGGTTCAACCTCGATGGAGAGCTTGCGCTCGATGGGGGAGAGCGTCTCGACTTGGACCTTCATGAATCCTCCAGGGGGCCGGCCCGCATAGAGCGCCCCTGAGGGCCGGGTCAATCCGATTGCGCCGATGGCGCCGACGTGGCGCCGCTGAAGTTGGGCGGGGAGGGACTCGAACCCTCACACCGTGAGGTACCAGATCCTAAGTCTGGCGCGTCTACCAGTTCCGCCACCCGCCCAGGGCTGATGCTGCAAACGAAGGCGCAGAAAAGAAGAAAGCCGGGACTCCCGGTATCAGGAGTCCCGGCTTGTGAGAGCGGAGGGAATCGAACCCACAACCTATGGATTAAGAGTCCATTGCTCTACCGATTGAGCTACGCTCCCGGACTTCTCTTTGCTGCGGTGCTGCGGGGTGCGGCTTTTATCGACGCCCCTCCTCCCTGTCAACGCCTGTTGTGGAGAGTTTTTTCCGGCGGGAGGTCGCCGGGTCTCCAAGGCCCGCTGACCCGAGGGACTCAGCAGAGAGTGACTCAGGCGTAGCGGTAGGGCCCACCGCGCTCCAAGGCCCGCTGATAGG
>DATGQN010000149.1:0-4855 GCA_035304185.1 Myxococcaceae bacterium | reverse complement strand
TTTGTCACGTCCATGGAGAACGTGGAGAAGGGACTCGAGCGGCTGGAGTCCTTCGTCCGCGCGCTGCGCTGAGCTGCCCGCGAAGAAGTTGCGGGGGGCGCCTCCTCAGTCGGTGTAGGCGACCAGCTTCCAGCCGCTCCGGGTGTTCTGGAAGATGGCCACCGCGGCGCGATTGGAGAGGTTGGCGACGGCGATCCACGTCTGCGGCGCCTTCCAGGGAAGGTGCGCCAGGCGCGCGGGCGGCGGCCCGTAGGTGGCCTCCATCTGGGCGGGCGTGAAGACGCGGATGGCGTCGACCGAGAGCAGGTCGAGCCGGCGGGAGCGCAGCTGCTGGAGGAGCTCGCGGAAGAGGGTCTCCTGATCCTCGATCTTCTGGGCGTCCAGGTAGAAGGGATAGGCGCTGCCGCGCACCAGGAAGCGGGCGTCGCCGGCCAGGAGCCGATCGAAGGCCACCCGAGCCATCTTCTCCACGCGCTGCGCGTCGGTCTCGGTGTTGCGGCCGACGTCACCGAATCCCGAGGGCCCGTCGTGCGAGTGCCCCCCGGCCGGACGCGAGGGAGCGGGCCGCGGGGCAGCTGCCGGTGCGGGAGCGGGTGCGCGGACGGCGGGCCCCGGGTCGGGTGTTGCCGCTTCGGCTTTGGGAGCCGGTGCGCGCGTAGGCGCGGGAGCTGCCACCGGAGCGGATGGAGACGCTGCGGCGGGCGTCTCGGCCTGCTTCTCCGGGGCGCGCTTCGAAGGCGCCTCGACGGGGGCTGCTTCGGCGGGCGTTTCCGCGGACCCGGAGGAGGGCGCGGGCGTGTTCGGAGCTTCGGCCGCAGGCTGCGCGGAGGGCTGCGCCGCAGGAGCGGGAGCCGGCGCCGGCGCGGAGGGAGCAGACGCCTCGACAGCATCCGCGGGCGCATCCTGGGCCACGGCCGGGAGGGAGAGGGCGAGGGAGGTGAGGATCCAGCGCAGGTCCATGGCGCGGGAAGGTACCACCGTCAGCCGCTGCGCGCCCCTAGCTTGGCCCCTTCCCGACGGAGCCTCGTGTGCAGGGTGGGCGTGAGGATGTACCAGAAGGCCACGTCTCCGAAGCCCAGCAGATCCCCGTCCCGGAGGGAGACCTCGCGGCGGAACACCAGCCTGCCGTTCACGTAGCTGCCGTTGGTGGAACCCTGATCCTGCAGCGAGGCCTGCTCACTCGCCGCGTCCCAGCGCAGCACCGCGTGATGCTTGGAGACGGTGGGATCGTCGAGGAGCAGATCGCAGTCGGGCAGGCGTCCCACGACCAGGGCATCCACCCCCTCCAACGGGGGCAGGGTGCACACCAGCAGATCGTCGAAGCCGAAGAGCAGCGCGGCCATGGCGAGGCCGGTGTCCTTGGCGGGGGCGACCCGGGTGCGGTTCTGGCTCAGGTCGGCGTCGGACGCGTCCGGGGGGCGCTGGATGAGCGCGAAGGGCCCGAGCTGTCGGACGAAGGCCTCGGTGGGCAGGCGTGCGGAGAGCTGGCGCAGCTCCTTGATCGACAGCATGGGCCCGTCCACTCTAGCGGGGCCCGGCAGAGGGGCCAAGCGGGGCGCCCTTTACGTTGACCCGTCCGGAGGGCCCGCCTAGGATCGGGCTTTTGATCCGGTCCCTGTTCGGGCTGCTGCGGCAGATCGACAGGGGCTCTTTCTTTGCCTGGAATTGGAGCAACGTCGATGAGCGGGAACATCCCGATCACCCCGTCAGGGCTGCAGAAGCTCAAGGAAGAGCTCAAGCACCTCCAGTCGGTCGAGCGTCCGAAGATCTCGCGCGAGATCGAGGTCGCGCGCGCCCACGGCGACCTCCGCGAGAACGCCGAGTACCACGCGGCCAAGGACAAGCAGGGCCACATCGAGGGGCGCATCCTCGATCTCAATGATCTGATCGCGCGTGCGGAGGTGATCGATCCCTCCACGCTGAGCGGTGACAAGGTCGTCTTCGGTGCGACCGTGGTCCTCGTCGATCCGGACACCGACAAGGAGGTGACCTACCGGATCGTGGGTGAGCCGGAGGCCGACCTCAAGAAGCGTTGGATCTCGGTGACCAGCCCGGTGGCCCGCGCCCTCATCGGCAAGAGCGTCGGTGACGTGGCCATGGTGCAGAGCCCGGGCGGCGCGCGCGAGTACGAGGTGCTCGAGGTCAGCTTCGAGGAGCCTCGCGACGAGGCCTGAGGACCTCCGCGTCCCGGCCGTCGCGGCCGAACGTCCGTGACCCACCCCCTCGCGCCGCTCATCGGACCCCTCCGCTTCGCCAGCCAGCGCGATTTTGCCGCGCTGGGAACGGTGAAGGGGCTGCGGCGCGTGCTGAGTCTGGCGCTGGAGGCCGCCGAGCAGCAGGGGCTTCCGGCGGCCACCCTCGCGCCGCTTCGGGCGGAGCTTCCCGTCATCGATCATCGCTCGCTGCCACTGCGGCGGGCGTCGGTCCGCCGGGTGATCGGCGCGCTGCCCGCCACGGGGCTCAGCCTCCCACCGGAGCTGGGGAGGCTGGTGGCCTTCGGAGGCGCGGCGCCATCCGGCGTGGTGCCGGGAGCCGGTCCTCACCCTGAGGGATCGCGGCAAGGTGGTGCATCCGCGTCTCCATTCTCAGAGCCTGCTGCTGCGTCTCCCGGAAGCGCCGCCGCTCCCGCCCCGCGCAAGAAGGTTGCAGCCGCAACTGGAGTGGGTGCACGCGCGGGGCTCGGGGATGTTGCAGTCGCAACGACCCCCCGCGCCTCTTCCCGGTCTCCAGGTGGGGGAGGCCGAAAGGCACCTTCCGCTCCCGGTCTTCAGCCGGGACGCGCAGGAGGCGGTGCAGAGGGGAGCGCCTCCGCCCATGGGGCGGACGGGTCCACTGTCCCCCAACCCGACGCGCGTGCTTCGGCTTCGTCGAAGCCGCGGAAGGCCGCGTCCGCTGTCGGAGCCCGGACCCCCGCCAAGAAGGCAGCGGCGCCGAAAGGGAAAGCGAAGGGAAAGGCGAGCGGAAAGGGCGCACGCACCGAGGCCCGGATCCTCTCCATCGCGCCCCGGACCGGGCCCCTGTCCCTTCCCCTGTCGGCGGTGGACTTCAAGATCTCGCCGCGGTTGTTGGGCGAGCTCGCAAAGCGGGGCCTGCACCGCCTGGGAGACGTGCTCTTCCTGCTGCCACGGCGCTACGAGGATCGTCGTCAGTTGCGTCGGATTGCCGACCTGGTCCCGGGGGCCTTCGGGGTCACCGTCGCCACCGTCCGCTCCTTCGAGGAGGTGCCGGTACGCCGCGGCGGCCGTCGGACGTGGAAGGCCATCCTTGCGGACAGCTCGGGGAGCATGGCGGCCATCCACTTCTTCGGCGGCGCGTGGCTCAGGAGCCGCTACCCGGTGGACCGGCGTCTGGTGCTCTCCGGCGAAGTTCGCGCATCGTTCGGCGCGAGGGAGATGGTCCACCCCGACGTGGAGCCTGCCGACGATCTCGAGCAGTCGCCGATCCACTTCCGCCGCATCGTTCCCGTCTATCCCGGCTTCGAGCGCCACGAACAGCGCGCGGTCCGCGAGCTCGCCTTCCGCATCGGAGAGCGCTTTGCCCGGGAGATCGATGAGCCGCTGCCCGGGCCGCTGCGGCAACGGCTGGGTTTCATGACCCTGGGGGAGGCGCTGGTGAACCTCCACTTCCCCCCCGGTGATGCGGACGTGGAAGCCCTCAGCGAACACGTCTCCGAAGCGCACCAGCGGCTCGCCTTCGACGAGCTGTTCTTCCTCCAGCTCGGCCTGGCCCTCAAACGCCAGGGCGTGAAGGTCGAACCCGGCATCGCCTTCAACGTGTCGGAGGCGTCTCTGCAGCGGGCGCGGCGCATCCTTCCCTTCACCTTCACCCCGGCGCAGGACCGCGTGTTCCGGGAAATCGCGGCAGACATGGGGCGCCCTGAGCCCATGCACCGGCTGGTGCAGGGAGACGTGGGCAGCGGGAAGACCGCGGTGGCGGCAGCTTCGGCCAAGCTCGCGCTCGAGGCGGGCTACCAGGTCGCGGTCATGGCCCCCACTGAGCTGCTCGCCCAGCAGCACCTGCTCACCTTCGAGCGGATGCTCGGGGACGCGCACACCTGCGCCTTGGTTTCAGCCTCGGGGAAGGCGAAGGAGAAGCGGGAGGCCCGTGCGGCGTTGGAGAATGGGAGCGTCCGGCTGGCGGTGGGAACGCACGCGCTGCTCGAGGACGCGGTCGCCTTCGAGAAGCTGGGCCTGGTCATCATCGACGAGCAGCACCGCTTCGGGGTGCTCCAACGTCACCGCCTGATGCGCAAGGGCCTCCGGCCGGACGTCCTGGTGATGACCGCGACGCCCATCCCACGGACGCTGGCCATGGCGGTTCATGGGGATCTGGACGTGTCCGTCATCGACGCGCTTCCGCCGGGACGCACGCCCATCGAGACCCGCGTCTTTCCGGAAGCACAGCGCGAGCGCGTGCATGCGCTGGTCGAGGCCGAGCTCGCCAAGGGGCATCAGGCCTACGTGGTCTTCCCGTTGGTCGAGGAGTCGGAGAAGCTGGATCTGGGCGATGCGACCCGTGGGGCGGAGCGTCTGAGGGAGCGCTTCCCGAACCATCGGGTCGGTCTGCTGCACGGCCGGCTCACCGCGGAGGAGAAGGACGCGGTGATGCACGACTTCCGGGATGGCCGTATTCACGTCCTGGTGGCGACCACCGTGGTCGAGGTCGGGGTCGACGTGCCCAACGCGTCGGTCATGGTCATCGAGGGCGCCGAGCGCTTCGGCCTGAGCCAGCTGCATCAGCTGCGCGGCCGGGTGGGGCGGGGCGCCGCGAAGAGCCACTGCCACCTGATCTCGGGGAAGGCGGTCTCCGCCGAGGGGGCGTCCCGATTGGCGGTCATGGAGCAGAGCTCGGACGG
>DATGQN010000148.1:0-2794 GCA_035304185.1 Myxococcaceae bacterium | reverse complement strand
GGAGATCGAGGTGCAGGTGAGCCCGCCGCAGCAGCTCGCGCCCCCGGTGTGGCAGCCCTCCCCGTCGATCGCGCAGTTGTCGACCGCGGTGTACTGCGCCCACTGGGCCACGTGGTTGGAGGTCTTCACGTCCTGGATGGGGAGGACGAAGGCCGGGAAGCTGCCATCCTCTCCGGCGGCGACGCGCGCGGGATCGACCGCGGCCATCCACAGCAGGGTGCCCTTGGGGTTCTCCATTCCGCCCGCCGGGGGCAGGCGCAGTCCGTAGCGCCGCGAGGACGAGAAGGTGAGCCAGTGGAGCTTGGACTCCGGGCCGTCCTCACCCCGGACCTCGAAGGGGTTCCAGCGGGGATAGCTGTTGGTGAGATCCCCATTCGGCGGATCCATCACGCCCCCGGTGTTGGCGCGCACCAGCGGGATGGGCGTGGCGTTGGCGGAGAGCGGCGCGACGAAGAGGCGGGCCGACGGATCGGTGTCCGCGTTGCAGTCGCGATGGACCTCGTCGGTGGGGCAGGTGGACTCGTTGAAGACCAGGTAGTCCGAGCTCGGTGCCACGGCCGGGTAGTAGCGGTTCTTGCCGGACGCCGCGGGGACGACGGTGACCGGGGCGCCGAAGTCGCTGCCGGTGCGCCGCACCATGTGGATGGAGCCTTTTCCGAAGCGCTGGTTGGTGTCGAAGCGGTTCTGCGGGGTTCCGACGTCCCGGATGCCCTGGCGGACGTAGACCAGGGCCTCGCCATCGGCGCTCCAATCGGGGTGGGTGGCCGGGTTGCTCTCGGTGCCGGTGCCGGTGAGCGAGGCCTCGAGCGCGCCGGTGGTGCCGTTGAAGAGGCGCACGTTCCAGTCCGTGGAACCCGCATCGCCATACACGCCGGCGAACTGGCTGCCATCCGGGCTCCAGGCGAAGAACTGCCCCTTCGGCGTGCTGTCGTAGGGGACGAGCGGGGTGTTGGAGGCCACGCTGTAGAGCAGCGTCTCGCCGCGATCCTGACCCCCACCCGAGGCGACGAGCTTGCGACCATCCCGGCTGAGCGCGTGACACCCCACACAGGTGTTCTGGGAGTGCTCGGGCGCCACGGCCCGGACCGGCGTGCCGCTGGTCGACGAGAAGTCGTAGCGCATGATCCCGCCGTTGGCCGCGGTGGTCCAATAGTAGAGGCCACCCTGCAGATCCGAGCGGGCGATGTGCAGGGTGATGGGCTCGGAGGTGCCCACCGTGCCGCTGCCGGAGTCATCGGTGGCACGCACCACGAGGGTCAGGGGACCGGCGCCGCGGTGGCTGCTCGACAGCCAGGTCCAGACCTCGGGGCGGAGCTCATGGATGCACGCGTCCGGTGCGTCGTAGGGCGCGTTGACGCCGTTCGGGAGGCGGCAGCGCGTGTAGACGCGCACGTCGGTCTGGGGCGCGGTGAAGGCGAGCTCGAAGAGGGTGTTGGACGGCTGGCTGCGCCGGAAGTGGACCTCGAGGCGTCCCAGGTTCGGAGGCAGCAGGACCCCATCGTTCGGGTAGGCCAACAGGGGGGCGCGCGCGGGATCCGCATCGCCCTGGAAGAAGGTCTCGGGATTGGCGGGAAGCGACGGATCCGGGTCGAGGGCGGTCTTCTCGATCCGCAGCATGAGCGTGCCTTCGGCGGACCAGGTGGCGACGCTCGCCCGCACGGCGCTGGTGCCTCCGGTCGCGAGGTTGCTGGTGAAGGTGTCGCCGTGGAAGGTCCCCAGGCGCGCGTCATCCAGGAAGAACTCCGCGAACGCGGTCACGTCGCGGGTGCTGTCGTCCTCGTAGTGCCCGGTGACCCTGTAGCGCTGGGTGGCCGGCGTGGTGTCGCGGACCACCAGCTCGACGTCCGCGGGGTCGAGGGTGAGAAGCCGCAGACCCTGCACCACCTCCGGCGGGACATCGATAGGGCCGGCGTCCGGATCGTCGACTGATGGGTCTCCGCACTGGCAGCCGCCGATGGCGAGGAGGAGCGCGAGACAGGAGAGGCGCAGGGAGGAGATCCGCATGAGGCCCAAGAGCCTAGCGCGAAGTGGCCGGGCGGATCTCCCCGGGCGTCAGTCGATTCCGGGCATGCAGCTGCAGTCCTCGCCCTCGCACGCGGTCGCGCCCGGCCCGAGACACAGCAGGCCTCCGCAGCAGGGGGAGCCGGTACCGCAGCTCTGGCCGAGCGCGCCGCAGGTCGGCTGGCAGAGGCAGTCGTCACCCTGGCACTCGCCGCCACCCGGGTTCGCGCAGGTGAGCGCGCCGCAGCAGGGGTTGCTGGCGGAGCAGGAATCTCCGGTCAGACCGCAGGTCTCCACCACGCGGCAGACGCAGGCGCCCTCCACGTCGCACGGCAGCGGCGGGTCGGAGGAGAGGGGCGTGCAGGAGAGGCCGTTGCAGCAGGCCCCGCCGCCGAAGCCGCAGCCATCCCCTTCGGTGGCGCACCCGTCGACCACCGCGTACTGGGCCCATTGCGCGATGTGGTTGGAGGTGTGGATGTCCTGGAAGGGAAGGGCGAAGGCCGGGTGGCTCCCGTCCTCATCGTTCTGGGCCCGGTCCGGATCGACGGCCGCCATCCACAGCAGCGTTCCGGAAGCGTCACTCTTTCCGGGAGGCGCCTTGCGCAGGCCGTAGCGGCGGGTCGAGGAGAAGGTGAGCCAGTTGAGCCGGGACTCGGGGCCGTCGCTGCCGCGGACCTCGAATGGGCTCCACTTGGGATAGCTGTTGGTGAGCGCGACCCGCCCCTCCTGCAGGTCCATCAGCCCCGGCGCGTTGGCCCGCTCGAGTCGCACCCGTGGGGCGCTGGCGACCAGG
>DATGQN010000147.1:0-45415 GCA_035304185.1 Myxococcaceae bacterium | reverse complement strand
GGAGCATCACGAAGAGAAGAACTACCTGGTCAACGGGACCACGATCCGCTCGTGGCTCCTGACCAAGGACCACAAGCGGATCGCGCTGATGTTCATCTTCAGCGGCATCCTCTTCTTCCTGGTCGGCGGCATCTACGCGATGCTCGTGCGCTTCGAGCACCTCACGCCCGGCCCCACGATCATGGACGCGGCGACGTACAACCGCGTCTTCACCCTGCACGGGGTGATCATGATCTTCCTGTTCCTGATCCCGGCCATCCCGTCCGGCTTCGGCAACTTCCTGGTGCCCATCATGCTGGGCGCCAAGGACGTGGCCTTCCCACGACTGAACCTCTTCAGCTTCTACCTGTATTGCGCCGGTGCGGTCCTCGCGCTGTGGGGGATGATCTCCGGCGGCATGGACACGGGTTGGACCTTCTATACGCCCTACTCGGCCATGACGACCTCATCGGTCGCGCCGGTCCTGCTGGGTGCATTCGTCCTCGGGTTCAGCAGCATCCTGACCGGTCTGAACTTCATCGTGACCGTCCACACCATGCGGGCGCCGGGCATCACCTGGTTCAAGATCCCGCTCTTCGTGTGGGCCATGTACGGCACCGCCGTCATCCAGCTCCTCGCCACGCCGGTGCTCGGCCTGGTCCTGCTGCTGGTCGCGGCTGAGAACGTCTTCAGCTTCGGCATGTTCGACCCGGCGCGAGGTGGCGACCCGGTCCTCATGCAGCACCTGTTCTGGTTCTACAGCCACCCGGCCGTGTACATCATGGTGCTGCCCGCCTTCGGCGTGATCTCCGAGGTCGTCTGCGCCTTCAGCCGCAAGAACATCTTCGGCTACAAGATGATCGCCTTCTCCAGCCTGGGCATCGCCTTCGTCGGCTTCTTCGTGTGGGGACACCACATGTTCGTGTCCGGCCAGTCGGCGCTCGACGCAGGCATCTTCAGCGTGCTGTCCATGCTGGTCGGCGTCTTCACCGCCATCAAGGTCTTCAACTGGGTGGGTACGGTGTACGGCGGCGCGGTCGACTTCAAGACGCCCTTCGCCTACTTCTGCGGCTTCCTCTTCTTCACCGTCTTCGGTGGGATGACGGGCGTGGCCGTGGCCATCGTCTCGCTGGACGTCCACTGGCACGACACCTACTTCATCGTCGCGCACTTCCACTTCATCATGGTGGGCGCGTCGCTGATGGCCTGGCTTGCCGGCCTCCACTACTGGTTCCCGAAGTTCTTCGGGCGCATGTACCACGAGGGTTGGGCGATGGCGGCCGCGGTGGTCATCATCCTCGGCTTCATCGTGACGTTCCTGCCGCAGTTCCTCCTCGGCAACTACGGCATGCCGCGCCGCTACTACGAGTACGCGGAGGCCTACCAGACGCTGAACGTCATCTCGACCCTCGGCGCCATCCTCCTCTTCATCGGGTTTGCCATCGTGGCGCTGTACCTCGGCCACGCGCTGGTCCACGGCAAGCTGGCCACGGACAACCCCTGGAACAGCCGCGGCTACGAGTGGATGACCAGCAGCCCGCCGCCGACCCACAACTTCGTGGGACCTCAGCCGGTGTTCCCGGATGAGCCGCACCTCTACATCGAGAAGCGCGAGGACTCGCATGCAGTCTGAAACCGCCCGCCTCCCGGGCCAGCCGGTGCTGGCCCACCACTTCTCCACGCTCGATGCGCAGAAGAGCGCCGCGAGCCTCGGGATGTGGCTGTTCCTGGCGACCGAGCTCCTGCTCTTTGCAGGGTTCTTCTGCTGCTACACCGTCTATCGCTTCCTCTTCCCGGAGACCTGGGAAGTGGCGGCGGGAACGCTGGACTGGACGTTGGGCGCGGCGAACACCGTCGTGCTGATCACCAGCTCCTTCACGGCGGCGCTCGCGGTCGACTTCGCCAAGCAGGGCAAGAACAAGGTCGTGGCCGGGCTGCTCGGCTTCACCATCGCCTGCGCGGCCATCTTCCTGGTGATCAAGGCCTTCGAGTGGGGTCACAAGATCGAGGTGGGAACCCTCCCGGGCATCCACTTCAGCAACACCGACCCCGCGCTCCAGCTGCCGGCGATGCCCCTCTTCTTCACGGTCTACTTCGGGGCAACCGGTCTGCACGTGGTCCACGTGATCATCGGCGCCACGGCGCTGGGCTTCATGTTCGTCCGTGCCCTCAAGAAGGACTTCGGTCCCAAGCACTACGTGGGGCTCGAGAACGTCGTGCTGCTCTGGCACGTGGTCGACCTGGTCTGGATCTTCCTGTTCCCCCTGCTCTACTTCATCTGAGACGAACGATATGACGACGTCGACGAACTCCTCAGGCGAGCACGCGTCCGAGCACCACTCGCACGCCGGGACCTACACGGTCATCTGGGTGATCCTGCTCATCGCCACCGCGCTGACGGTGATCACCGCACGCGCGGATCTCGGTGGCTGGGCGCTGGTGGTTGCGCTGTGCATCGCGTTCACCAAGGCTCTCCTGGTGCTGCTGTACTTCATGCACCTCAATGAGTCGGGCGGTGCCATCCGCATCGTGGCGGGTGTGACCTTCCTGTTCATCGGGCTCATGATCACGATGCAGCTGACGGACTACGCCACCCGCTTCCCGCCCTCGAACCCCGAGGGCAGCCACATGGGCGCGATGCCGCCGCCACCGCCTGCGGATCAGCAGGGCTTCGAGCTGCCCAACCCCATGGTGGGAACCACGCCCTGACCGGGTGGCGGTTCCGCTCACGGGAGCCCCAGGAGGGCTCTTGGTGAGTGGGTGATGAAGGCCCCGCGTGCTCCCCCTCCTGGAGCGCCGGGGCCTTTCTCTTTGCGGGTCGGCTTCAGGAGCGGCGGCGGGTGACCGCGCATCCATTGCAGCTGGATGTCTGGCTCCACGCGCGTGGCCGGGAAGAAGGCCCAGCCATCGGGCTCGCGCACCGTAGGAATGCCTGAACAACGCACCGCGACCGTCACCAGGCCGCGGCCGACAGCCTCCGAACCGCCGACGCCGGGCCGGAACGACGCGCACGTCAGGACCACGCACTGAAGCGTCTACGACAGGGACGCTTGCATGGAACGTGGCATCGCCGATCCTCCGTACGCGGGAGCGCGAAGCTCGGGGATGCGTGAGGGACGCCGATGCGGTCCGGCATGCCCCGGCGGGAGCGCGCGGACCGGTGCCTCACGAGGGAATGCCGATGCGATCCGGGATGCTCCGGCCCGAGCGCGCGGAATCCGCGTGGACCGGCGCCTCATGAGCGAATGCCGATGCGGCCGGGCATCCCCTCCCACTGCTGGAGGGTGACCCCGGGTCCCCCGGGCAGCATGGTGTCCGCGCGAAGATCGGGGACGCGTAGGGATGCCGATGCGGTCCGGGATGCTCCGGCCCGAGCGCGCGGAATCCGCGCGGACCGGTGCCTCATGAGGGGATGCTGATGCGGCCGGGCATCCCCTCCCGCGGCTAGATGGTGACCTCGAGTCCCACGGTCAGCATGGTGTCGGTGCTCACCTTTCCCTCGGGGGGCTCGGAGTCGTACTTCACGCCGAAGGCCACGTTGAAGGCGAAGTGGGTGGAGAGGCGGGTGTTGAGCTTGGTGGTCGAATTGGCGACCACGCGCGCAGCGCCCACCACGTTCGGGTTGATGTCCGCCACCTGGGAGAGGGACACCAGTTCGTTGAGCTGGTAGCGGAACGTCACACCCGCGCTCGGCGCCAACAGCAGCACGCCCTCGAGAGGCGCACGGGTGGGGTAGTACTGGTAGCGGTAGTCGTACGCGTAGCGCACGGCGAGGTCGGTCCGCAGGAAGAGGCGCTCCTTGTCGGCCACGCGCTGTTCCAACAGCGTCAGACCCAGACCGAGCTCGGCGCTGGTCCGCAGCTCCAAGCTCGCGAGGTGGTCGGTCTCGCCGCCGATCTGGGAGTAGCCGGAGACGACCTTGGAGAAGCGGCGCTCACCTCTCAGGAAGAGCGCGCCGGCCTCGGCGACGACCGTGCTGGGCCCTCCCGTGGGATCCTTGCTCGTGCCGTACGCGCCGTTCGCGCGCGCCTGCGCCACCCAATCGTCGGTGCGGTACTCCACCAGACCGTTCAGGGTCACGGTGAGGGTGTTGGCGTTGCCGCTCAGGTTGATGACGCCCACCCCCACCGAGCCCTTCCAGCGCTGAGGCTTCGAGGCCGGTGCGGACGCCTCGACCACCGGGGGCGCACCGAGCGCGGTCGCGATGCGGTCTGCGGTCTCGGCGAGCTTCTCCGTGGCCTTGGCTGCAGCCGCCGCGGCCTCAGCTGCCGCCTCCGCCGCACGGGTGGCCGCGCGCGTCGCGTCCGCCGCGTCATCCGCATCCGACGCCCGGACCTCCTCGGCGACAGCTTCAGGTGGCTCCACCGCATCGGGCGGAGTGGGGGGCGTCGCCGGAACCTGCGAGAGGGAAGCGAGCAGCAGCAGCGCGGAGGGGCTCAACATGGACGACCAGGCCTTGAAAGAATTGTTTCGGGTTTGAGACGGATCAGGTCGGGGGAGCTTGCCAGACCCAGCAAATCCATCAACCCGCTAAGCGCCTCATGGCGAGGGGTGGGGTCGCACACGCCCGGCACGGAAGCGCGCCGGGAGGTTACGCTTCGAGCGCGACCGCCTCCGCTTCCCGGCCGCACCCGCCACCATGCCGATCTTCACCCCCACCCATCCCTTCCACGCCGCGCCCGGGCTCGAGGATCCGCACGCACAAACGCTCCACGCCGCGCTCGTCCGCCGTCCGCGCCTCTCGGGTCTGCAGCGCGAGCGGGTGTGGCTGAAGGACGGTGACTTCCTCGACCTGGAGGTGCTGGAGACGAGCGCCCGCGATGCCCCGCTGCTGCTCCTGCTGCATGGGCTCGAGGGGAGCTCCCGCTCCGGGTACATCCGCGCGCTGCTCGCCGGTGCGGCGCGCCGGGGCTGGGGCGCGGTGGCGCTCAATTTCCGCTCGTGCTCGGGCGAGGCCAACCGGCTGCCCCGCTTCTACCACTCAGGTGAGACCGGAGATGTGCGCGAGCTGCTCGGACGTTTGGGCGCGCGAGGATGGGGCCCGCGGTTCGCGGTGGGGTTCTCGCTGGGCGCCAATGTCCTGCTCAAGCTGCTCGGCGAAGACGGTGACCGCTCTCCCATCACCGCCGCGGCTGCCATCAGCACACCGTTCGATCTGCAGGCCAGCGCCGACGCCCTCGATCTGGCGACGGGCGTGGGCAGCGTGTACCGACGGGTCTTCCTGCGCAGCCTGAAGCGCAAGGCGTTGGAGAAGGCGCGACGCTTCCCCGATGCGTTCGACGTCGCGCGGATCCGTGCAGCGACCGGGGTGCGCGAGTTCGATGACGTGGTGACCGCGCCCATCCACGGCTTCGCCTCGGCCGAGGACTACTACCGGCGCAGCTCCAGCGGTCCGATGCTCGGCGCCATCCGCCGCCCCACCCTGCTGCTCAGCTCCGCGGATGATCCGCTCGCTCCGGGCGGTCTGCCGGAATCCGCCCGCACCTCGCCGTGGCTCCATGGTCTGCAGACGGAGCACGGGGGGCACGTGGGATTCGTGGAGGGACAGGCGTGGCGTCCACGGTGGTGGGCCGACGCCCAGATCCTGCGCTTCCTCGAGCAGCACCTGCAGTCCGGCGCCTCCTGACGCCGACGGAGGCGCCCGCGCGTTCAAGTGACCCGCGGGGTCAGCGGCGGGAGCGGCGGGTCCGATCCACGGGATTCCGACCGCCGATGCCGTCCCACTCCATGGACCGGGGAGGCACGCCGCAGGGGAAGGTCCTGCGTAAGAAGATGGGCCTGCCCCTCCGCCCTGGAACCGGCGGCAAAGCCGGACAGAAACGGCGGAGCAGGCCCGATGACCGGTTCGTGGGTGGCCACTCACCCGCCGATGTCCGTCAGTGACGGCGCATCGCGGGGAGGAAGGCCACCACGCCGCGTCTATGACTGCTTGGCATGGCACCACCTCCTTTCGTCTGCGAGTCCATGGTGGCGGACGCGCGCGCTCCGCGCCACTCGATCGAACATGCCCGCTCGGGCCCCTGGCGGCCTCCATCAAGGCTGCTCGGAGGGCCGCCGCGCTCCTGGATTTCTATGGCACCACGATTGCTAAGCCATCCGGTGTCGCGCGGTTCCCGGTTGATGGTCGGGGATGGTTTGGGGGGGCCCGCGCGGCGTCTCGCAGCACCGGGGACGAGGACGTCCATCCGGGGGGAAAGAGTCTGTCGACGCCCTTCCAGGCGCTGATCCGGAGCACGGGGGCTCCGCCGATCGCATCGCGGGAAGCCGGCGGACGGGCTCTGGACGCCTCGTCCCCAGGTGCGGCACCTATCGCCATGCCCGGTCAGCGTCTCAGACCACCTGCCGCCTCCAGCGGAAGGGTTTGGCGAGCGCCCAGTGCCATCGCGGAAGCTCCACCGCAGCGCCATAGCCCATGGCCAAGACCCCGAAGAATGCGGTGAAAAAGCCGTACGTGGTGGGGACTGAAGTCGCCATTCCGATGCCCCCGAGCATCACCAACAGGGCCCCCACCAGGAAGGGCACGGCGGCGGCGCGACGGGTCTCCGCATAGGCGTAGGGCAGCGAGGCGGTGCCCAGGATGAAGACCGCGGCGCTCATCAGCAGCCCCACGCGATCGATGAGGCCCGCCATCCCGAGGATCACGATGCCGATCGCCACCACGGCAAAAGGGGCGCGCGGAAGTGGGGGAATTTTCATCTTCGATGACCTTCCTTTCCCTCCGCTTGGCCGCACCATGAGGCGCGGGCGGAGTCGGGGAGGGACGTTGTGCGGTCACGCGATGGGCAACCGGATGACCTCCCGGGTCCTTGACGTTGCACATCGGCGGCGCGCCTTGGGGAAGTGGGCTCTGAAGGGGCCGCCCGCCCGGCTGGGGTAGAGTCCGCTCCAGGAGTTCCGGATGCGCCCTCTGCTCTTCACCCTGCTGACGCTCGCCCTGCCCGCCGGAGGCCAATCGTTGATCCTCGAGGGGGAGGTGCCCCCGGCAGGAGAGGACGCGTTCTTCGAGCTGCCCTTCGAGGTTCCGGAGGGGGTCGCCGAGCTCACGGTGCGGCACTCGGATCTCTCGAACGCCAACATCCTGGATTGGGGCCTCTACGATCCCGCGGGCTTCCGGGGATGGGGAGGCGGCAACACCGAACCCATCGTGCTCAGCGAGGTCGCCGCCTCGCGCTCCTACCTCCCCGGTCCCATCCGCGCCGGGACCTGGCAGGTCGTCGTGGGTCGCGCCCGGATCGTGGAGCACCCGGCCCGCTACCGGGTGGAGATCACCTTCTCGGACACCCAGCAGCTCCCCCCTTCCCCGCCGCGGCGCCCGTACGTGCCGGTGCCGCCGCTGGAGACCGGGGCGCGCTGGTACGCCGGTGACTTCCACGTCCACTCACGCGAGAGCGGAGACGCGCACCCGACGCTGGACGCCATCGCCACCTTTGCGGCGTCGCGGGGGCTCGACTTCGTGGAGGTGAGCGATCACAACACCGTGAGCCACGTGGGGCTGCTGCCGGAGCTGCAGGTCCGCCACCCGGGGCTCCTCCTGCTGCCGGGAGTCGAGTTCACCACCTATGGCGGTCACGCGAACGGGATCGGCGCCCACACGCACGTCGATCACCGCTTCACCCGGGGGGGAGGCACCATGCGCGAGGTCGCGGAGGCCTTCGCCGCCCAGGGGGCCCTGCTCTCCATCAACCACCCCGCCCTGGACCTGGCGGACATGTGCATCGGCTGCAGCTGGACCTGGTCGCTGGAGGGCGCGGAGGTGGCGGCCGTGGAGTTGGGAACCGGCGCCTACAGCCGGGGAGGGTTCCTGTTCCAGGAGCGGGCCATCGCGTTCTGGGACGCGCTCCTCGACGAAGGGCGGCGTGTTGCCGGCATCGGGGGGAGCGATGATCACAAGGGAGGCGTGAATCACGATTGGCACCAGAGCCCCATCGGCTCCCCCACCACCCTGGTCTGGGCCGAAGCGCTGAGCCACGAAGCGATTCTCGAAGGCGTACGCCGGGGCCGCACGGTGGTGAAGCTCGAGGGTCCCGACGATCCGATGATCGATCTGGTGGCCCACATCGAAGGGGCAGCGGAGCCGGCCCGCCTCGGCGACACCGTTCACGGCCCCGCGCGCCTCTCGGCGATCATCACCGGCGGTGGGGGACACCAGGTCCGCTGGGTCCGCAACGGCAGGCCCGAGGCCCCCCTGCGCATCGACGCGGATCCTTTCGAGCTCGCGCGCACGGTCGAGCCCCCGTCGGATCCGGCGCTCGAGCACCGCTACCGCCTGGAGGTCCTGGTGGATGACACGGTCCGAACCATCACCAGCCACCTCTACGTGGCCAGCGCCCTGCCCGACCCTCCCACGGATGACCTGCCCACCGGTTGCAGCTGCAACGGGTCGGATGGTGTTCCGGTCTTCAGTGCAATGGCCTTCGCGGGGCTGTGGGGGCTCGCCCGCCGCCGCCGGAGGACCGGCTGAATTGCCTCAGCGGCGTTCCGCTCCTCCCACGGCGAAGAGGTGGGGATCGTCCCGGTCCTCCCGGAACACCCGCCCCCTGCGAATGAAAAAGAGGACGTCCCGAGCGTCTCCAGTGGCCTTCAGACCTCGCAGAACGAGGAGCCGGACGTTCGGGGTCCTTCGCATCTGCAGCCTGGGGACTTCGCCGTTCCCGCGAGAAGGACACGCACTGGAAGGCATCTTGGACAGGCATCCGGGCCATCCCCATTCGACGTGCAGCGGTGATCGCCTTCGGGTTATGGCTTGAGGCATGCGCACGCGGGCTTCCACCCTCCGCTACGTCTGGGCAGGCCTGGGTCTGCTGTTCGTGGGCCTGGGGGCGCTGGGGATGGTATTGCCGCTGCTGCCGACCACGCCCCTCCTGCTCCTCGCGCTCTGGAGCTTCTCGCGGAGCTCGCCGCGTCTGGAGCACTGGCTCTACACCCACCGGCGCTTCGGACCTCCGCTGCAGCGCTGGCGGCAGCACCGGGTGGTTCCCCGGTCGGTGAAGTTCACCGCCTACGTCTCGATGGCCCTGAGCCTGAGCCTCATGGCGCTCAAGGGAGCGCCATGGCCGGTGATGCTGGTGAGCGCGCTGGTGATGGCCTACGGCGTGTGGTTCCTCGCCCACTGCCCTCCGCAGGCGCCCCCTGAGGCCCGGGGGCTGGAGGCGCCGTCACCCGCAGAACCGCCGGAAGCCCGGGCTGCCGGCAGCCCCCGCTGAAAGGCAAGGCCCAACACCACGGCTGGCTTCCTGGAGCGTCAGCGCCCCCACGCGGCGCTCCTTCGCCCAAAGCCGGCTCAATACCGGGACTGGGAGCGCTGCTGCTGGCGCTGCTGCTGTTGACGCTGCTGCTGCTGACGTCGAGCGTGATCCTGCTGCTGACGCTGACGCTGCATCCGCTGCTGGTGTTGCTGGTCGCGGCGGCGCTGCGCCTGCTGCTGGCGCTGGCGATCCCGGTCCCGTCGGCGCCGCTCCTCGAGCTGCCGGGCGGCCTGCCGCTGCCGGCGCAGTCGCTGCTCTTCCCGGACCCGGCGCTCCCGCTCCCGGCGCGCCCGCTGTTGAGCGTGGTGGTGGTCGCGCTCCACGTGGCGATGTCCGGGGGCGCCCCGGGGATGGGGGCCAGGGGGCGTCACGATGCACGCGGAGGCAAGCAGGGTCAGCAGGCACAGGGCGATTCTGAAGGTCACGCGGGCTCCGGTTCGAAGGAGCCTCCTTCTTAGGTGATGTGCTGCGCCCTGACGAGTCGCGGTCCGGAAAACGACGGCGATGCCGTCAGGCCCCCCGCGCCTCCTGCCTGGTGATCGGCCCCATCCGGAGACCTGTCCCGGTCCCCGCGTCACATCGGGCCGCATGCCGACCCTTCAGGAGCGGGTGACCTCGGCCCAGGTGCCCTTCCAGCTCTTCGCCCGCTCGAGTTGGACGTCCAGAGCCTGGAAGAACAGGTCGTTGCCCTGCTGCTGGTACCCCTTCAGCGCCTGCTCGAAGTCCGGCAGCCGCTCCAGGAACGCGCCCAACGCCTCCTCGGTGAGGACCGGGGCGTGCATCCCGTAGCCGAGCTGCTGCAGGTAGAGCGCATTGAGCACCTGCTCGAACTGGCCGCCGATGGGCACCGAGAGAAACGGCTTGTGGAGGTAGACGCTCTCGCTCATCAGCGAAAAGCCGCCGCCCGCGATGACCGCCCGTGCCGTCCGCAGATCCTCGATGAACCCGGCCTCGCTGAAGGGACACCACGTGAGGTTCCCTTCGGTCACCGCCTCGGTGAGGTCGCGGCGCATGCCGTAGATGCGGCAGGGGAGCCCCGTCTTGGAGAGCAGCTTGGGCAGCGCGGTGTTGCTGGTGGCGGTCTGGTAGACCAGCAGGTGTTCCCCCGGCTCGCTCCGGGCTTCCAGGATCTCCGGCCGCAGGATGGGCGGGACCAGGGTGGTGCGCTGCTTGCGGACCTCGGGCTCGAAGAACGTCGAGATCAGGTAGTGGAACGAGCCCGGCACCTTCCCCTTCACGATGGAACGGGACAGTTCATAGGCGTCCTCATACCCCGCGATGAGTTCGGGTGAGTGCCGGCAGCGGTTGATGATCTGCATGTTGTCCACGCTGATCACCGGCAGCCGGTGGTTGCGACCGAAGAGGTAGCTGAAGCTCTCGAAGTCGCTGATCACCACGTCGGGCGCGAACGAGTCGACGAGCTCGAAGTAGCGGCGGACGTTCTCCGGCAGGCCGGTGAGCGCCCCCTTCACGTTGCGCAGCAGGGTCTGCCAGTTGCGCACCGAGTTGCCCTCGTAGGCGATGGTGAGCCCCCAGATGCGATGGACGTTGGCGAAGCGCTCCGCCAGGTAGTCCCGCGCCCGCCCCGAGACCACCACGTGGACCTCGTGCTCCTTCACCAGGCGTTCGAGCACCACGCGCGAGCGCGTCGCGTGCCCCATTCCTTCCCCCACCACCCCATAGAGAATCCGCATGCCGCCAGCTTACGCTGCCCGCCCCACCATGCCGCGAGACGCTTCTTCTCAAATCTCCCTTCGTCGCCTGCTGCGCGCCGGGCTGTTCGGCCTCGGGCTCGGCTGTGCGATCGGCGGAATCATCCTGATGGGGATTGGCGGGCTGCGTTGGCGTGCGGCCCCATCCTGCCCGGATGGCGCGCCAGCGTGCGTCCTGGAACGGGACCTCTCCCGCGACATCGGGATGCGTCAACTGGGCATGGGCGGCGCCCTCACCCTGCTGTCCCTGGGGATGTGGCTCCTGAGGGGCGAGCGAGAGCAGAGTCCCCCTGGCACGGGGCCTGTCCGCTGAGCATTCATTCTGCTAATACGGGTTGCGGCGCCGTCGTGGGGAGGAGTTCGGCATGCAGATCCAGTCGCTCAAGATGTTCTGTGATGTGGTCGAGACCGGCAGCTTCAGCCGGGCCGCCCAGCTCAATCACGTCACCCAGTCCGCGGTGAGCCAGCAGATCCGCTCGCTGGAGACCCGCTACGAGCAGCGGCTGCTGAGCCGGAGCGCGCGCCAGGTGACGCCCACCCCTTCGGGGGAGCGCCTCTACCGGGGTTGCAAGGAGATCCTCAGCCGCTTCGCCGAGGTGGAGCAGGAGATCCGCGAGCAGGCCCAGGAGATCCAGGGCACCACCACGGTCTCGACCATCTACACCGTGGGGCTCCACGAGCTGCAGACCATCCAGCGGCTGCTGCTCAAGACCCACCCCAAGGTGAACATGCGGCTCATCTACCGCCGCAGCGATCAGGTCTACGACGACGTCATCATGGGAGCGGCGGAGATCGGGCTCGTGGCCTATCCCCAACCCCGCGCGGGAGTGGACATCCATCCCTGGCGTGAAGACCGCCTCGGCATCGTGGTGCCTCCCGACAGCCCGCTGGCGACCAAGCCCCGGGTGGGCCTCTCGTCGCTTTCGGACCAGCCGTTCATCGCCTTCGATCGCGAAGCTCCCACCCGCAAGGCCCTCGACAAGGCCCTGCGCGCCCGCAAGGTCGAGCTGCAGCCCATCATGGAGATGGACAACGTCGAGACCATCAAACGCGCCGTGGAGATGGGGCTGGGCGTGGCGATTCTTCCGGTCGCCACCGTCTCGCACGAGGTCTCCCAGGGCACCCTGGTCTGCCGGCCGCTCGACGCGTCGATGACCCGCCCGATCGGACTGCTCATCCGCAAGGGCAAGTACCTGGACCGCGCCAGCCAGGCGGTGGTGGATGCGTTCCTCTCCGCGCACGACGAGGAGGCGAAGGACAGGGAGGAGAAGCCTGCGGCGCGCTGAGGCCTCCGCCGCGGACCGGGGGCCCGGCGGTAGGGTCCGAGTCACCCGCCCCCGGGGCCTTGACGCTGAGCGCCTTCGGCGGGGCATAAGCAACCTGCGCTCGGATCTGCCGGATGCAGGCGTGTCTCGAGCGGAGCCGACGACCGCGGACCGGAAGGCCCGCGGGCGGCCCGGGCGATCAGCGCCTGAGCACCCGGGCGCTGCGTCGCATGCTCAATAGAGACGACGCAGGCGTGCGGCGAAGAAGCCGTCGAACCCCTCCGGCCCGGGGAGCGTCCGCAGCCAGCTCTCCGTGCTCGGAAACGAGAGCCCTGCGGTGGGCGCGGGCGGCTCGGCGGACCATCCCGGGTGCGATTTCAGGAACGCCTTCACCTGCTGGATCCCCTCTTCCGGCTCGGTGGTGCACACACTCCACACGAGCAGCCCCCCCGGGGGAATGGCCTCGGCGGCCCGGTTGAAGATCCGCTCCTGCAGCGCCGCCAGCCGGGCGATGTCCTCTTCCTGCCGCCGGTAGCGCAGCTCAGGGTGGCGTCGCAGCGTCCCCAATCCCGAGCACGGTGCATCCACCAGGGCTGCGTCGAAGCGCCCCGCGGACGCGGGGAGTGGCTGGGTCGCGTCGTGCGCGAGCAGGGTGATCCGCGCATCCACGCCCAGCCGCAGCGCCTCCGCCTTGATCTTGCGCAGCTTGTTGGCGTGCAGGTCGGCGGCCACCACCTCATTGCGCTCGGCGAGGTGACAGGCCTTCCCGCCCGGGGCGGCGCAGGCGTCGTAGATCCGGGCCTCACGCGGGAAGGCGGCGTAGAGGCCGACCAGCTGCGCAGCCTCGTCCTGCACCTGCCACAGCCCTTCGTCGTAGCCGTCCAGATCCTGCACCCGGCCGGGCTGCGGAATGACGATGCCCACCGAGGAGTGCCGGGTGGGGTGCGCCTGCAATCCGGCATCCCCGAAGCGGGTGAGCATCTCCGCGCGTTCGATGCGGCTGCGGTTCACGCGCAGGGTCAAAGGCGCGGGCGAGTTGTTGGCCACCAGGATGGCCTCGGTCTGCTCGCGCCCGTACGCTGCCAACCAGCGGCGCACCAGCCACGCCGGATGGCTCTCGCGGATGGAGAGGTGCGCGACCGCGTCCTCAGGAGGCGGGAGAGGAATGGCCTCCAGCTTCGAGAGCTTGCGCAGGATGGCGTTCACGAAGCCCGAGGCGCGGGTGAGCCCCACGTCCTTGAGCGCCTGGACCGTGTCCCCCACCGCGGCGTGAACCGGGGTGCGCAGATAGAAGAGCTGGTAAGCGCCGATGCGCAGCGCCGCAAGCACCTTGTCCTCCAGCGTCTCCAGCTTGCGGGTGGAGAAGGGGGCGATCGCGTGGTCCAGGGTGAGCTGGCGGCGGGTGGTTCCGTAGACCAGCTCGGTGGCCAGGCCCGCGTCCCGGGCATCCGTGGGAGGTGCCTCCGAGAGCGCGGTGTCGAGCACCACGTTGAGGTACGCGTCGGTCGCCGCCACACGGGCGAGCACTTCGATGGCGAGGGTCCGGGCGCTCACGAATCCAGCTCCGTCATGAGAGAGATGAGCCGGTCTTCGGAGAGACGTTGGGCCGCCATCAACGAGAGCAGCACGGCCGAGAGCCTGGTGTCAGGGGCCTGCTGGGCCTCTGCCTTCGTCCATCCATCCTGTGCCCAGACCGCGAGTGCCGCCGCGGTCATCGCGCCCGAAAGCCGCTGCGCGATGCGCTCCCGCGTCTGCGCCCGGGTGGGCACGCCGCCCTGCCCCGCGCGCGGAGACTGCGTGGGATGCGAAGCCTCCACCTCTCCCCGCGTCCGGCTCCCCGCCACGCGCCCAAGCGTCCGCGGTGGTCCCGCCGCCTCCGGCTTCGCGGCAGCGTCGCGCCGCCGCCCGAGGGTCTTCTTCACCCCGCCGCTTCCCGAGTCCTTCTTCGCCGGCGCGGCCGCCGAGACGCGCTGGCGACCGATGGATTTCGTGGCCCCCGGGGACTTCGTTGCAGCGGCAACCGCTCGCTTGCTCGAGGTGGCGCGCGACGTTCCCATCTTCCCGATGAGTGCTTCCAGTGCGCGCTCGTAGACCGCGCGGTCGAGCGTTCCTCCCGCCAGCGTCTCGACCGGGACGGCGAGCAACTGCAACGCCTCATCGATGGTGGCCGGGGTCCCCTGGCTCCCGGGAGCCCACAACACCCCCTGCAGGGACCGCCGCTGGGTCCAGAGCTCAGCGAGGAGTCCTTCGTCCCCGTGCACGTGGACGAAGCGCAGGGTCACCCCGGCGCCCTTGGCCACCGCGTTCAGCGCGCGATGCAGGGCCGCGAGGCTGAGACCGGCCTCTTTCTCGAGACGCAGGGGGACGTTGGGGCCGTGGACGACCAGCAGGCGATTGGGCATGGCGCGCGCGACCGTAGAGGTCCGCCTGCTCGAGGGCAATGCCGCCGATCCCGTGGGCCGCCTCAGCGCAGCTCGGCCAGGGAGGTGACGTCCGAATCCCAGCGCTCTCCGAGAAGAGACTTCAGGTGGACGGCGGCCGGCAGGCCCGGGGTCAGCGCGAGTGCCGCGTCCAACTCGGCGGCCGCGAGCTTCCGGCGCTCGCCCAATGCGCGACCATCAAAGCCCAGCAGCCGGACCCAGGCGCGGATCACGCCGGACTCCGACCGGGAGAGGGGCAGCTCGACCAGCGAGGCCGCCCGGGGCGTCACCTGCACCACCTGCGTGGAAGACGCCACGCCCTGTCCCACCCAGGCGCGCACCCCAGCCCAGAGCGACTCCGCGGAGATCCCGGCGAAGGCGCGATCGAAGGCGGCCCGCGCGCGCTCCCCCTGGCCCAACGCGGTCAGAAATGCCTGCCAGCGCCCGGGGTGGAGATCGCGCAGGTAGGCCGTCCAGGCCCACGAGGCGGTGTAGTAGCGCGGCAGTTCCGGGCGCGCGGGCGGCCGGCGATCCCAGGCCCAGAGCGCGTCCAGCGTCAGCAGGGCTTCGGCGGTCTCCGGAGTCCAGCGGGGCGAGGCGGTGGGGCCGGGGATCTGAATCAGCCTCCCCCCGGAGGCGGTGGGCACCATGTCCTCGAGCAGCTCCGCCATGCCCTCGGCGATCCAGCGGGGCTGTCGTCCCAACGTGGCGTGGCTGAGGGCGTGGGTGAGCTCGTGCGCGAGCACCGCGATCCGGGGAGGCGCGCCGGTGCGCTGCATGCGCAGCAGGATCAGGGGACGGGCGGTACGCCAACTGGTCTTGGCCACCGACCCCACCCCGGCGAAGTCCCGGTAGGTGTCACGGTCGGTGAAGAGGATGACGTCCACCGCCCCCGGATCGCGCTGGGCGCCCAACGCCCCCAGCACCCCGGGGCGCAGCGCCTCCAGGGTCCGCAGGGTCTCCCGCGCGACCTCCACGGGGGCCTCGGAGAGCACCCGGAAGCCCGGGGAGGTGAGTTCGAACCAGTCGGGACGCTCCGCGTGCGCCTCGGGAGCCAGGAGGCCCAGCGGAGAAAGCAGCAGCAGGAGCAGCGGCAGGAGACGGTGGGGGGACCGGGACATGCGAGCGGGTCCAATCCTCCACAGCCCCCACTTCATTCCGCAGCGGGTGGGTCCAGCGGAAAGCGTGTCCCCACGGCGAGCTTGCGACCGGCCAGGAAGCCCGCAGCGTCCATCACCTTCCGACCCTCGGGCTGAAGCTTCAGCAGGTGCAGGGAGCCCTCCGCACAGGCCACCTCCAGACCGTCCTGCAGCGAGAGCACCGTCCCCGGATCGCCCCGACCGCTTCCCACCCGCATCTCGTGGACCTTCAGCAGCTTGCCGTCCAAGCGGGTGAAGGTGCCGGGCCAGGGGGTGAAGGCCCGTGCCCGCCGCTCCAGCTCCTCGGCCGGCCGCCGGAAGTCGAGCCAGCCGTCCTCCTTCCGGATGAGCGGGGCCATGACCACGCCCTCTTCCGGTTGAGGGACCGGGCGGAGCGTCCCGGCGACGTAGGCCGGCAGCGCCTCGATCAGCAGCTCCCCCCCCAGGGTCGCCAGCGTGTCGTGCAGGGTGGCCGCGGTGTCGTCGGGACCGATGGGGTGACGACGGGCCGCGATGACATCGCCGGTGTCCATGCCCGCGTCCATGCGCATCAGGCACACCCCGGTCTCCGCGTCTCCTGCCGCCAGCGCCCACTGGATGGGGGCCGCCCCCCGGAAACGGGGAAGGAGGCTCGCGTGCACGTTCACGCACCCGTGACGGGGGACATCGAGCACCTCCTGGGGAAGGATCTTCCCGTAGGCCGTCACCACCGCCACGTCCGGCTGCAGCTCGGCGAGGACCTCCGCGAAGGGGGGCGTGCGCAGTCTGGTCGGCTGCAGCACCGGGAGCCCGCGTTCCAACGCCGCTTCCTTCACCGGAGAGAAGGAGACCGACTGTCCCCGTCCCCGGGGCTTGTCCGGCTGGGTCACCACCGCCACCACCTCACCGACCTCGAGGCAGGCCCGCAGGCTCGCGACCGCGAAGGTGGGGGTGCCCATGAAGACGATGCGCAAAGGGTCGCTCATGTCGGCCAGTTATCGCACGCAGGGGCCCAATGGGGAGCGTTGAGCGGATCGTCACCGCTCGGGTTTGACCCACGCAACCTGCGCGAACTACGCGCTGAAGGAGGTCCTGTATCGGTGGGACCGCGTTGACCGCTTTCAGCAGGTGCAGGCCCCCACTGCACCTCGGATGCATCGGCCTTCCCGGAGCACGCAGGTCGCTCCGCACGAACGGAGTCGCCTCATGCGCCCTGCCCTCCCGCTCCTTCTCTGCGGCGCCCTGTTGCTCGCTGTCCCGGGCTGCAAGCAGGACCCCTCAACCCCTGAGCACTGGGAGCGGGCCCTCAATCGCGCGGGCGGAGCGAGTGCCCGGGTCCGCTTGGTCGAGCAGCTCCGCGAGAGCGGGCACGCAGATCCCGCCTTCCTGGCAACGCTCCACCGCTGGCTGAAGGAGGAGCGTCACGATCGGGTGCGGACCGCAATGGTGCGCCTCATCGCGGAGATCGGCGATCCCTCCAGCCTCGAGCCCCTCAACGCGGCCATCCGGGCCGACGATCCCAACGCGGACGGCAAGCTCCTCAACCGGCAGATCGCCAAGGCGGTCGGCACGCTGGGGGATCCCGCGGGGGTCCCGATCGCGCTGCGCCTCCTCTCGACCCGCGATCCTTACGTGCGCATCGCCGCCATCGAGGCCCTCGCCGCGCTCAGGGTCCCAAGCTCCGCCATTGCGCTCGAGGACCTCGCCGAGAACCTCGACGTCGACCCCTTCCTCAGCCACAAGGCAGTGGAGGCACTGGGAGAGATCGGCGCCTCGAGCAGCCTGCCGGTCCTCATCCGGATGATGTTCCACGAACGTGCCGGCGCCCACTTCTATCCGGTCAGCGCCTTCGCCCTCTACCGCTACGGTCCGGGCGCGACCGAAGCGCTGCTCCCCCTCTTCCGCGGTGAGGACGTCGAGCTGACTGCTTGGGCCCGGCAGGCCGGTATCGCGGAGGCGGGCGTCTATGCGCGCACCGCCCAGCTCCTCGGTGACCTCCAGGCGCAGGAGGCCGAGCCCCTGCTCCTCGATCGACTCACCTATGAGAGCTCCAACGCCGAGCTGCAGCAGATCGTGCGCACGGTGAGTGCGCAGGCCCTGGGGCGGATGGGCAGTCGCAGTGCCGCGCCGGCCATTGCGGCGCAGCTGTCTTCGGCCGAGCCCCATGTCCAGGAGCAGCTCATCCTCGCGCTCATCCGCATCGGCGGGACCGACGCGCTCCCCGCCCTGCGCCAGACCGCCACCAGCCGCTCCTGGAGCGTTCGGGAGCAGAGCGCACGGGCGCTCGCGCTGCTGGGCGGGACCGGAGAACTGCCGGTCCTGGAGGCCATGCTCGCCTCCGAGGAGAAGCACACGCGGACGGCCTGCGCTGCCTCGCCTGAGCTGCCGGGCTGCCCGGATCCCGCGGCACTCGCCCAGGAGCGTCGCGCGATTCTCATGCGTCACCGCGCCACCCTGGCCGCGGGGTCCGAAGTACAGGATGTCGCGGGTTGGCGCGCCCGGCTTTCCGCACCGGAGCCGGGGCTCCGGGAGCGGGCTGCCGTGGAACTCGGAAGCGCGCGCAACGTGGATGCAGTGGCCGCGCTCCTCCCGCTGACCGCGGATCCGGATCTCGAGGTGCGCCACGCAGCGCTCCACGCCTTGGACCTGCTCACCGAGGTGCCCGAGGCGCGGCGCACGGCCCGCGAAGCACTCCCGTCCTGGCGCCGCCAGCTCGACGAGGAGCTTGGGCAGGCGCGTCTGGGCCCCATGCTCGAGGACCTGCGGCGCCTGATCGTCAAGGTCGAGCGCTGAGGGCTGGGCCTGACCACCTGGCCCACCGGGCCGCTTGGCGCATCACTTCCGGAAGATTGCGGCGGCTGAGCGTCAGGAACGCGCGCGGCGCTCCCGCGCGCGGCGCCTGCGCAAGCGGCAGCTCACGGCGGCTCCAGCTCAGGCTGCCCGGACCTCTCCGGAGGGGGCCTCCTCCACCGCCTCGGCCGGAGCGCCACCGAGTGAGGCCGCCCCGAGGAAGATGATGGAGATCCAGCTCAGGTCCGCCATCAGCAGGTGGAAGAGCTGCATCGCCACCGGCGCCAACAACACCAGGTTGATGACGCCGACCATGATCTGCGCCACGTAGATGAGTTGCACGGCCGTGGCCCAGCGGCCCACCTCGGGAGACGGCCGCCGGCGCTTGAGCCACGCGGCCCACCCGAAGAGCCCACCGCCGATGGTCAGGGCGAGCAGCGGATGCCACACCCTCAGCCGCAGCAGCGGGTGCTCGGCCTCGCGGTGCTGCGCGATGCCATCCCGGATGGTGTCCACGGGAAAGAGGGTGTCTCCGAGCGCGGTCAGAGCTCCGGTCACGCCCAGCAGGAGAAACGCGGCGATGGCGCCGAACCACAGCCACTTCTCCGGTCCCCGCCCCTTCAGCGAGAGCGGAGCGCCCCCTCCGGCAAACCACAGGCACATCGCCTGGGCGCCGATCAACAGGAGCGTGTTGACCAGGTGCAGACTCATCACGATGGCCCGGGCGAGGGAGTCGTTGTCGACCACCAGCCCGAACTTCACCAACGCCGCCCCGAGCGCCGCCTCGAGCAACATGAAGCCCAACGCCACATGAGCCCAGGTTCGGGTCGGACCGCGCAGCTTCCGCGCCGTCCACGACACGGCCAGGGCCAGAAGCATCACCATGCCGCTGGTGATCCGGTGGGTGTACTCGATGAGGGTCTTCGCCGAAGCGTCGATGGGAATCGCCTGACCGTTGCAGTGAGGCCAGTCGGTGCCACAGCCGGCGCCGCTGCGGGTGGCACGTACCAGCGCCCCCCAGGCGATGACGATCAGGGTCACCATCAGGGTGGCCCAGACCAGGCGCAGAAAGGAGCGCGGAGCGCGTTGAGGCGTCACGGTCGAAGAGGCTCCTGCTCTCCGGCGCCCGGACATGCGGCCTGAACGAGACCGCCGCGATGGACGCCGGATGGCATCAGAGGCGGGATGGCCTTCCCGCTGAGGACGCCTCTATACCCGACCCGTGGCCCCCTCTGCCTCCTCGTGCCTGCCCGTCCGCCCCACGCACGCTCATGTGTGGGACCAGCTGGCCTTGTCAGGCATCCCTCTTCGCAGCCAGAAAGCTCTGAAGGACCTGCTCCAGACGCTCCCGGTCAGGAAGGACGCCTCCGAACTCGCGGTCACGACGCAGGAGTTCTGTGAGCGCAGAAACCCTGGACACCTTCCCTTCCTCCCGTGCCGCTCGCAAAGCGCGCCGCTCAGCAGCGTTCGTGGCCATTGTCACGGGCCCCGATAGCGCCTCCGGATGCGGGGCTCGCGCAGCATCGAACCGCGCCCCCTCATCGGCCGCAGCCTCGACCACCTTCGGCACCTCGAGTTCAAGAACGGGCGCACCCCAGGAAAGGTCTCCGCCGCGGGCAGCGCGAATCTCCGCGAGCCGCTTCGTGTAGACCCTCCGCCAAGCAAAGACACCCGCGCGCTCCGCCTCGACCTTGGAGTCGTAGGAGCGCCTACTGGGATGTTTCACCCCGAGCCCGAACCTCCACCTCCCCTCCCCCGCAGGTCGGAGGACGACATAGACGTGGTCGAGCGACATCGTCGCCCTCGCAGCCTTGAGGACCTGCGCTCGGGACAGGTGGGCAGGCGCTCGAGTGAAGTCGCACGCGTTCCAGGCTTCGGCGGCCTCCCCCTGCGCTCTCTCCTCACCACCGTGAAGATCACAGTAGGCCAACCGGCACTCCAGAAACGCCTCACCAGCTCGCCGGTGCCGATGGGCGGCGCCGTAACCAGGCTGGCCACAGACTGCACAGCGATGTCGGATGGGCACCACCCCCCGCCCCTCTCCCCCGGGCCTCCCCGCTCGACGCCGGCTCCCTTCTCTCCCGGACACCACCGACGTCACTGGAGAAAGTCACCGGCCCCACCCTTTCGAAACCCCGATTCCACGGCGGACCTGGCGAACTTCAGTTCGCGCTCGAGCTCCCGAATCTCCCGTGAGCACTGAGCGACCGCCTCCGGGAGGTTGTCACCCACGCCCGCGCTCTCCTCCGCACGCAGGCCGGCGAGCCGCAGGCTCTCACTGACCACCGTTGAGGGAGCCTTGAGTTCCTTGGCCGCAAACCGCAACGCCTCACGTCCCGCCGCCCATCCGCCCTGCGCGTTCTGCTTCTCGCGCGCCAACACGAGGACTGCTCGCACGCGCCACAAGAGGTCGATTCGCTCCTGGACGAACTTCCGGTGATTCTCTCGCAAGACGCACTCCTCCTTCAGCGGCACGATGGCCCATGGACCCACCCGAGAAACGCAAGGGGCGCGGCCGGCCCCACATCCAATCGAAAAAGCCGAAAGACGCACCTCGATCGCGTCAGCCTCCTTGTCTTCAGGACCGCCCCTCCCGCACGCGTAAGAAGCCAAGCCACCTCGCCCTCCGGCACCGGGGCATCTGGCGCGCGAGGGGGCCATGCAGCACCTCCGGCGCGCGTTCCGGGAGAGAGCGATCGAAGCGCCCTCATGCGCACCGGACTGTGGCTGCGCCAGCCTCAAGAGCGCTTTGTCTCGCCGAAGACACCCCGACGCGGCTCAGTGGCGGCTTCGCTCCTTCCGCTGCTCCTGCTCTTTGAGCGCTTGGCCTCTGACCCATGCCGCGACCGCCTGCCCATCCCGCGCCGCCTCGTCCCAGAGCTGCGAGCTCACTTTCCGAGAAACATCACTGGGGCGGTAGAGCCGGGGCTCGACTTCTGGAAGCAGGTGAAGCCTCCCCGCACGGCGCCCGGGCCGGTCACAGGCGGGACAGGTCGCGGGTCGGGTTCCACCCCGTCCGCCGACACCTCACGGACGCTCGTTCCGTCATCGCCCCCTTCATGCGCTCTTCGCGCATGGCCACGACACCGAAACCGTCCAGGCAAGGCACCGTGGGCGCAACTCAAGCTTTCAGCGCATGCCCTGGGCAGGAGTCCCTGCCCAGCGCCCACGCGTTCCGCGGACGGACTCCGCGGCGCAGCCCCTCACCCAGCGGCGCATGCACCGCCAGGTCGCGTTCACGTCGTGCGAGGCGCCGCCGGTCTCACGACCCGACCACGCCTCGGGACCACGCCGACTACTTCACCGCCTTGACGCGGCGCTTGGTGGGCTCCGGCTCTCCCTCGCCCTCCGGTGCGTCAGGGACCGCGGCCACCGGCGACTTGAGCAGGCCGTGGTGGGTGAGCACGCGCTGCTCGATCTCCTTCATCATTTCCGGGTGCTCGCGCAGGTACTCCTTCACGTTCTCGCGCCCCTGCCCGATACGCTCCCCACCGAAGGAGAACCAGCTTCCGCTCTTCTCCACGATGTTGTCGGTGACCGCGAGATCCAGCAGGTCGCCCTCACGGCTGATGCCGGTGCCGTACATGATGTCGAACTCGACCTCCTTGAAGGGGGCCGCGACCTTGTTCTTGACGACCTTCACCCGGGTCCGGCTCCCGACCACCGAGTCGCCGTTCTTTTTGGCGCCGATGCGGCGGATGTCCATGCGCTGGCTCGCGTAGAACTTGAGCGCGTTACCGCCGGTGGTGGTCTCGGGGTTGCCGAACATCACGCCGATCTTCATGCGGATCTGGTTGATGAAGATGACCGAGGTCCGGCTCTTGGAAATGGTGCCGGTCAGCTTGCGCAGCGCCTGGCTCATCAGGCGGGCCTGCACGCCCATGTGCGCGTCACCCATCTCGCCCTCGAGCTCCGCCTTGGGCACCAGCGCGGCGACCGAGTCGACCACCAGCACATCGATGGCACCGGAGCGGACCAGCATCTCGGTGATCTCCAGGGCCTGCTCACCGGTGTCCGGCTGGCTCAGGAGGAGATCGTCGGTGCGCACGCCCAGCTTGCGCGCGTAGCCCACGTCCAGGGCGTGCTCCGCGTCCACGAAACCGCAGACCCCGCCGCGCTTCTGCGCTTCGGCGACGATGTGCAGACAGAGGGTGGTCTTACCGGACGACTCCGGCCCGAAGATCTCGATGATGCGGCCGCGCGGCACCCCGCCCACGCCGAGCGCGATGTCCAGCGAGGTCGAGCCGGTGGAGATGGCCTCCACGTCATGCGCGAGGGGCTCGTCGTTGCCGAGCCGCATGATGGAGCCCTTGCCGAACTGGCGCTCCACCGCCCCCATCGCCAGCTCAATCGCCTTCTCCTTCTCCGGATTCATCGCCATGGTTCTCTTCCCTTCGGGTCGGTGAAAGCCGCGGGCGGCGCCGACGTCATCTCGGTGGCCCACCGGGACCACCTGAACTCGCATTCAGTAGCGAATGCGGACGTTCTAGTCCACCCCTCTGACATTCGGCTGCCTCCGGGCTGAAATGCGGCGCCAGAGGACCTCGAACAGCAGCACCGGAGGCAGCGCCACCCCGTAGAGCAGGGCCAGCAACTGCAGGGGGTTGAAGAGGGGCCCGGGCGCGTCGGCGGGGGGCGGCACCCCGACGGTGAGGGCGAGCCCGGCCCAGGCCGCGAGCAGGAGCAGCAGGAGGCCGAGGCGCGCTCCCCGGCGCAATCCCCGCCGTGGGCGCGCCTGCACCTCGCGCAGGTGCTGCAGATCGTCGGGATGGAGCTGCAGGGCGGCGGCCCCGCCACGCTCGAGCAGTGCCGCGGCCACCATGGCCCGGGCCGTCCACCCCCCATCTCCCACCAACGTCCCCAGGCCCGGGTCCCTCAGCAGCTCCAGCAACTGGGCGCCCCGGACCGGAGCGAGGACGGGATCCGCGTCGAGCGCGCGCAGCTCCCGGTGCAGGCGGCGCAGGGCCCCCGCACGCCCACGGCCCCGGAGTCGTCGGGCCTGCGCGAGGGCGGGAAGCCAGTCGGGCTGCAGGGGCGCCTCACCCGTGGCGCAGGCGCCTCCCGTGACGAGGGGGGCGCAAAAGAGGGGCGCTGCGTGAACGGGCGGCGACATGCACGGAAGGTCAAAGCACGTCCCGCGGCGCTGGGTGAAGGGCCCGCCGCCGCGTCGCGGCCGCCGGCCCGGTTCACTCGACGGTGACGCTCTTGGCGAGGTTGCGCGGCTGGTCCACGTCGTTCCCGCGCATGTCGGCCACGTGGTAGGCGAGCAGCTGCAGCGGGATGGTGGCGATGACCGGCGCGAGCAGGGCGCTGGCGGGCGGGATGCGGATCACGTCATCGGCGATCCCGGCGATCTCGGTGTCGTCCTCGTCGATCACCGCGATGACCTTGCCACCACGCGCGCGGACCTCCTCGATGTTGCCGATGATCTTCTCGTAGGCGACCTTCGGCTGCTTGGGCGCGATCACCACCACCGGCATCGCCTCGTCGATGAGGGCGATGGGCCCGTGCTTCATCTCGCCGCCGGCATAGCCCTCGGCGTGGATGTAGGAGATCTCCTTGAGCTTGAGCGCCCCCTCCAGCGCCACCGCGTGCATGGGGCCACGTCCGAGGAAGAGGTAGTCACGCGCCTCCAGGTACTTCTTGGCGACGCGCTTGACCGAGGGCTCGCAGCGCAGGACCTCCTCGACCATCTTGGGGATCTCGGTGAGGTGGGTGAGGTGCTCCTGCGCCTGCTCCACCGAGAGCGTCCCGCGGATGCGCCCGAGCTTCACCGCCAGCAGGTAGAGGCCCACCAGCTGGGTGGTGAACGCCTTGGTGCTGGCCACGCCGATCTCGGGGCCGGCGTTGGTGAGCAGGGTCACCTCGGCCTCGCGGGTCATCGCCGCGCCCACCACGTTGCAGATCGCCATGCTGCGCGCGCCGCGGGCCTTGGCTTCCCGCATCGCGGCGAGGGTGTCGGCGGTCTCGCCGGACTGGCTGATGGCCAGGGCCAGGTGGGTGCCGTCGATGATGGGATCGCGGTAGCGGAACTCGGAGGCGAGCTCGACCTCGACCGGGAGCCGCGCGAGCGACTCGATCATCAGCTTGCCGGCCAACCCGGAGTGCCACGAGGTCCCGCAGGCGAGGATCTTCACGCCCTTGAGCTCGCGGACCTCCTCGGCGGTGAGGGTGAACCCCTCGAAGTGGACGTCACCCTCGGAGAGGAGGATCCGGCCGCGCAGCGTGTCCGCGATGGCGCGGGGCTGCTCGTGGATCTCCTTGTGCATGAAGTAGTCGTGGCCACCCTTCTCGGCCATGGCCGGCGTCCAGTCGATCCGGCGCGCGGGCCGGTTGACGGGGTTGCCCTGGCGGTCGAACAGCGCGACCGAGTCACGGGAGAGGACCGCGAGATCGCCCTCCTCCATGTAGATCACGTCGCGGGTGTACTCGAGGAGCGCGGGCACGTCGCTGGCGACGAAGTTCTGGCCCTTGCCGAGGCCGAGCACCATGGGGCTCATCTCCTTGGTGCACACGATCCGATCCGGCTCGTTCACGCAGACCACCGCCAGCGCGTAGGTGCCACGCACGCGGGAGATCGCCTCGCGGACGGCGGCGGGGAGGTCCTTGCCGGTCTCGAGGGACGCGGAGATCAGGTGCGCGAACACCTCGCTGTCGGTCTGCGAGGAGAAGACGTGGCCCAGCGCGGCGAGCTCGGCCTTGAGCTCCAGGTGGTTCTCGATGATGCCGTTGTGGACGACGGCCACGCCCCGGTAGGTGTGGGGGTGGGCGTTGTCATCGCTGGGGCGGCCGTGGGTGGCCCACCGCGTGTGCCCGATGCCGATGGTGCCCGCGGGAGGGGTGCTGACCACGCGGTTCTCGAGGTTGATGAGCTTTCCGGCGGCGCGCACGACGTTCACCGCGTTGGCGTGCACCACCGCGAGGCCCGCGGAGTCATAGCCGCGGTACTCCAACCGCTTGAGCCCCGAGACGAGGATGGGGGCAGACTCCTGGCTTCCGACGTACCCGACGATTCCACACATGATGCAGTGCCTTTCTCACGCCCGCGGCTGACAGCAGGCTCCCAAACGCGTTCTCGCACACCACGGCGCTCACGCCTGCGTGGCTGCTTAACGGGCGACCTCGGTGGCCGCCCTCCTCCCCCTCCCATGCAAGCCACCCGCCACCCGCCTCCGGGCGTGGGGCAGGGCGAGGCCCGCTCACCCCAGCGTGGCCTTGCGCTTGGGATCGTCCGCGGCCCCGACCGGGGAGGCGGCCCCTGCCGGCGTCTCCCGCTTGGCGCGCCGCCGCTCGGCCCAGCCCTCGCGGACGGTCTGTGGGGTGCGCGAGACCGCCAGGGCCCCCGGCGGAACGTCGCGGGTGATGGTGCTTCCCGCGCCCAGGAAGGCGCCGGCGCCCACGGTGACCGGGGCCACCAGCTGGGTGTCACTGCCCACGAACACCCCATCCCCGAGGACGGTGCGGTGCTTGTTCACCCCGTCGTAGTTGCAGGTGATGGTCCCGGCGCCGACGTTGACCCCCTCGCCGATGACCGCATCCCCCAGGTAGCTCAGGTGGCCGGCCTTGGTGCCGCGGCCGAGGTGGGCCTTCTTGGTCTCCACGAAGTTGCCGACGTGCACGCCCTCTTCGAGCCGCGTTCCGGGACGCAGGCGGGCGAAGGGGCCGACGTGTGCGGCCGGACCGACGTCGGCGCCCTCGAGCACCGAGTAGGGCTTGAGGTGGGCCGCCGCGGCCACCCGGGAGTCGCGCAGCACGCAGCCCATCTCGATGATGGCGCCCTCACCGATTTCGCAGCCGGGACCGATGTGCACCTGCGGGCCCAGCTCCACGTCAGGGCTCAGGCGCGCGGTCTCGGCGACCCAGGCCTGCTCGGGATCGGTGAAGCTGACGCCCTCACGCATCCAGGCGCGGTTGATGCGCATCTGCAGGACCTTCCCGCAGCGGGCGAGGTCCACCCGGTCATTGACCCCGGCGGTGTCCTCGACCGGCAGGGTCACCGCAGCCACCGGTCCCCGCTCGGCGGCCATGGCCACCAGGTCGGTCAGGTAGTACTCGCCCTGGGCGTTGTTGGGGGTGAGGGCCGCGAGCGCCTCCCAGAGAAACGCCGAGTCGACGCTGTAGACGCCGGCGTTGCACTCGGTGATGCGCGCCTGGGCCTCGGTCGCATCCTTCTGCTCGACGATGCGACGCACCCGGCCGTCCTCGCGCACCACCCGGCCGTAGCCGTGGGGCTCCGGGGTCTCGAAGCTCAGCAGCGCCAGGGGGCCACCGGCCTCCTCGTGGGCGGAGAGCAGCTCCCGGAGGGACTCGGTCCGAAGCAGCGGGGTGTCGCCGTAGAGCAGCAGGATCCGGCCGCTGAAGCCCGCCAGCGAGGAGGCCGCACACCGGACCGCGTGGCCGGTGCCGAGCTGTTCGGCCTGCAGCGCGAAGTGCAGCGGGGCCTCGGGAAACACCTCCCGGAGCGTGGCCTCCACCGCGTCCGCCTGGTGGCCCACCACCGCCACCACCTGGGAGGCCCCCACCTCCAGGGCCCGGCGCAACGGGTAGGCCGCGAGGGGGAGTCCGAGCAGGGGGTGCAGCACCTTGGCGCGCTTCGAGCGCATGCGCGTGCCCTTCCCGGCGCTCAGGAGGATGGCTGCAAGGGGAGTCGACATGGCGGCGATTTAGGTGTCCCACCCGGGACCGTCAACAGGGCGGAGTTCCCTGCTTCGGACAAAGCGTCGCCGGTCGGGGAAGCCGGGCCGGAAAAGCGTTTCGTGGGGACCGCTCACCCGCATCCGTCCGGGAGGCTTCAGGACCCGGGATCGTTTCCCGGGTCATTCTCCCCGGTGGCAGCCTCAGGAGGGGTGAGGGGGAGCACCACCTCGAAGGTCGAGCCTTCGCCCGCCACGCTCTGGACCCGGACCGAGCCGCCCATCGCCTCCACCAGCTGGCGGACGATCCACAGCCCCAGGCCGAAGCCCCCGAAGTGGCGCATGGCCACCGCCCGCTCGAAGCGCTCGAAGATGCGGCTCTGGTCGCTGGGCGGAATGCCGATTCCCCGGTCCACGACGCGGATACGCGCGGTCTGCGCATCCGTGGCGAGCTCCACCGTCACCGGCTGACCTGCCCCGAATTTGATGGCGTTTGAGAGCAGGTTGCTGACCACCTGATCGATACGCAGGCGATCCCACTGACCGACCACGGGCCCCTCGCTGCTGAAGCGCAGCGCGATCCCCTGCTGGCGGGCGTGCTCCTCGCTGCGTTGGATGATGTCGCCAATCACCTCGGCGAGGTCGATCGTCTCCGGCTCGAGCACCAGGCGCCGACCGGTGATGCGGGAGATGTCGAGCAGGCTCGTCACCAGACGCTCCAGGCGCACCACCTGCCGGGAGATGATCTCGAGCTTCTGACCGATCTGCTCCGGCGGGGGGGGTGGCGTGCGCGTCCGGATCGCCCGCATGAGCGCCTGAAGTTGCAGCTGCAACGGTGTCAGTGGCGTGCGCAGTTCGTGGCTGGCGATGGAGAGGAAGTCGTCCCGGACCCGGATCGCCTCCTGGGCGTCGCGGTAGAGGCGGACGTTGTCGAGCGCCTGCCCCGCGCGGTTGGACAGCTCCACGAAGAGCTCCAGGTCCCGGCTGCGAAACCGCCGGTCCGGCCCGGACGTCGCCAGGGTCATCCATCCCAGCACCACGCCCCGCGCGCGCAGGGGGAGACAGATGAGGGAGGAGAGGTCACAGGCCCGCAGCGCCGCGAGCAGGCCCGGATCGGTGACCCGGTCCTCGATCAGGGCCCGGGGCGCTTCCACCACGTAGGGACCCGAGTCCGACGCCTCAAAGATCCCCGGGATCCCGAAGGACAGATGCCCGGCGCCGGCGGCCTCGATGGCCTCGCTGAGGCGGCGCGTCCGCTCCCGATCCCGGCCCCGCATCAGCTGGGCCTGGGCGGCCTCTTCGGGCTTGCGCACGGTGTGGATGGCGCAGATGTCCGACAGGCGGGGCACGAGGATCCCGGCGAGCTCCTCGAAGGTGGTCCGCGCATCCAGTGAGCGCCCCAGTGCGGTGGTCGCCTCGTCGAGAAAGGCGGCGAGCTCCCGTTGGAAGTCCGCGGAGGCGCGGGCGAGCTGTTCGGCCGTCAGCAGGCGCGCGAGCTCCGCCTCGGTCTGCACCTTCTCGGTGGTGTCGCGGAAGACCACCACCGCTCCCTGCGGCTCCCCGTCCACCGTCCGGATGGGCGCGGCGACGTGTTCGATGAGCCGCTCACTGCCGTCCCGGGACTGGAGGACCACATGCTTGGAGGAGGCACCGGCCTCTCCTCCCTCCAGCTCCTTCAGGGTGGGCAGCGCGAGCGGCGCGCGGGTCGTGGGGTGGAGGAGTCGCAGCACCGAGTCCAGCCGCTCCCCCTGAACCTGTGCGCCCTCCCACCCGGTGAGCGCCTCGGCGACCGGATTCATGAAGGCCAGCCGTCCCTCCAGATCGGTGGCGATCACCGCATCCCCGATGCTCCGCAGGGTGGTGGAGAGCCACTGGTCCCGGGCCTTGGATTCGGCCTCCACATCCAGCCGCTCCATGAACTGGCCGATCTGCAGGCCGGTCATGGACATGGCCTGCAGGGGCTTCTCCCCAACGGGCCGGGCGCGGGTGGTGAGGAAGGCGAGCACCGCGTGGACCCTCCGGCCCCAGACCACCGGGATCGCCAGGGCGGCGCGGGTTCCGATGTGGGCGCCCACGTCCAGCGGGGGCGACGCGTGGTTCTCGTGCCGCCAGGTGGTGAGCCAGCGCGCGGTCCACGCCTCCCCGGCCAGCCCCTCCCCCGCGGCGAGGGGCTGCTCGGCGAGGGCCTCGAGGAACGGGGCGAAGGTGTCGTCGGATTGCCACCACTGCTTGAGGACCAGGGCGTTGGCGGCCTCGTCCGGCTCCCAGTAGAGGCCCACCTCCCAGCCGAGGGTGACGCTCAGGGCGCGCAGGATCTCCCGGGCCACACTGGCCAGGTCCCCGCCGCGGGCGAGCATCGTCATCACCTCGTACTGCGCCAGCAGCGAGCGATCGATGTCCGACCAGCGCTCCAGGGCGACCCGCGCGCTCACGTCGCGCAGGGTGAGCACCAGCAGTGGACCCTCGTCGGCCCGGACGCGGGAGAGGACCACCTCCACGTCCACCTCCGAGCCGTCCGCGCGGCGGGCGGGGAGGGGGATGGGCGCCCCGAGCATGTCGCGGGCGTGGTCCTCGACCTCGGCGAAGGAGACCGGGAGGATCGCCCGGAGGGAGCGCCCCACCAACGCCTCGGGGGACCATCCGAGCAGCGAGGTGACCCCGGCGTTGATGGCGACGATGTGGTCGGACCGGTCGGCCGCGATCATCGCGTCCGAGAGCGCCTCCATGGCGCCGATCAGGTCCAATGTACGTTCGGCCACGTCCGCCGTCCCATCGAGTCGGATTCTGTCCCGCCCGGGTCACTGCCCGCTAGAAGGGCTCCGGCCCGCAAAGGACGCGGCCATTCAGTCACAGGCGCTGTGTAAGCGGTGGGCTATCGTGCCGCCGTTTGCAATGGAAGCGCCTCCTTCGGTCCCGGAGACCTCATGTATCGCACTCTCATCCTGAGCCTGACGGCAGCTCCGCTGCTCTTCGCCTGTCAATCCACCCCCAAGCCGCCCCCAGCGGCCGACACTGCAGCATCCGCGGAGGCGAGCCGTCCGGCCGACTCCGACGCCCTGGCCAACGTGGTGGCCGGGACCTGGCGCACCCCGGCCTTCGTGGAGCGGGACGGCGCACGCCACCCGGTCGAGACCCTCACCTTCTTCGGCGTGGGGCAGGACGACACCGTGGTGGAGATCACCCCCGGCGCGGGTTGGTACACAGAGATCCTCGCGCCCTACCTGGCGTCCGGGCAGGGGCAGTACGTGGGCGCCGTCTGGGATGACACCGCTCCTGACGCGGCCCCCTACTACGCGCGGCTCAACGCCACCCTGCGCGAGAAGCTCGCCGAGCGCCCCGACCTCTACGGACAGGCGGAGCTGCGGACCTTCGACACCCAGCAGCCGGTCTTCGGCCCCAGCGGGTCGGCCGACGTGGTGCTCACCTTCCGCAACGCCCACAACTGGGTCGCCAATGGCCTCGCCGACGTCTACTTCCGCGCCATGTTCGACGTGCTGCGCTCCGGAGGAACCCTGGGCGTGGTGGACCACCGCGCCAAGCCCGGCACCACGCCCGAGGAGACTGCGAAGAGCGGTTACGTGACCGAGGCCATCATCATCTCCATCGCCGAGGCAGCCGGCTTCCGGCTGGACGCGTCCTCCGAGATCAACGCCAACCCGAACGACACCGCCGACCACCCCAACGGCGTGTGGACCCTGCCTCCCTCAAACCGCCACGACGAGGCGGACGCGGAGACCTACCGGGCCATCGGCGAGAGCGACCGGATGACCCTGCGTTTCATCAAGCCCTGATTCCATCCGGCGGCCCGGCGCGGCGTGGTCCGTGCCGGGTCGTCGGTTGAGCCCGTCTTCACCGAGGTGTCTCCATGCGCGCGCTGCTGCTCCTGCTCCTGCTCGTCGTCTCCCTCCCGGCCCATGCGCTGCAACCCTGGCGGGGGGGCGCGGTGGCCACCCAGCACGCCCTGGCCACCGAGGCGGCGGTGGCGATGCTCGAGAAGGGGGGCAGCGCGGCAGATGCGGCGGTGGCGGCGGCCTTCGTGCTTGCGGTCGCCGCGCCGTACCACTCGGGGCTGGGGGGAGGCGGCTTCGCGGTGGTGCACGAGGTCTCCGGCAAGGGGACCTGGGCGCTGGACTTCCGCGAGGTCGCGCCCCTGGCGGCCACCCGCGACATGTACCTGCGTGACGGCAAGGCGGTGCCGGCCCTGAGCCGGGATGGTGGCCTGGCGGTCGCAGTGCCCGGCGCGGTGGCGGGCTATCTCGCCCTGCACGAGCGCGCGGGAAAGCTCAGCCTCAAGCAGGTGATGGCCCCCGCCCTGCGCGTGGCGAACGAGGGCTTCCACGTCACCCCCAACTACCTCCGCATGGCCAGTCGGCGTGAGGCCTGCCTCGCGGAGTACGGCGCCGGCAGGGTCTTCCTGGCCGACGACGGCAAGGGTGGGCGCAAGCTCCCCGAGGTGAGCGCGCGCATCCGCCAGCCCGAGCTCGCGCACACGCTGCACGCCATCTCCGAAGGTGGCGCCGCCTCCTTCTACACCGGCCGCATCGCCCGCCAGCTGGTGGAAGGGGTCCGCAAGGCAGGGGGCATCCTCTCCATGCAGGATCTGGTGCGCTACCGCGTGCGGGAGGTGACGCCGCTGATGGGGACGTTCCGCGGCCACCGCATCGCCACCTTCCCCCCTCCCTCCGCCGGTGGTGTGACGCTGCTGCAGACGCTGGGCGTGCTCGAGCGCGCCTTCCCCGAGGGCACGGTGCGCAAGAGCCCCGAGCTGCTCCACGTCTACATCGAGGCCCTGCGACGCGCCCACCTCGACCGGCTGCGGTACATGGGCGACCCGGCGTTCAACGATCTGCCGATCACCCGCCTGCTCTCGGATGCGCACCTGAGCGCCATGCTCGCGGACATCGACCGCAAGGCCGCGACCCGGTCGGAGGCACTCATCGCGGACGTGCCGGGCCTCAAGGGGCTGCCGCCGGACACCGGGAAGAAGAACACCAGCCATCTCTCGGTGGTGGACCGTGAGGGCAATGCGGTGGTGCTGACCACCACGGTCAACACCTGGTTCGGAAGCTGCGTGATGCCCGAGGGCACCGGCGTGGTGATGAACAACGAGATGAACGACTTCACCACCCAGCCCTGGGCGCCCAACGCCTTCGGCCTGGTGACCGGCGCGCACAACGCCATCGAGCCCGGGAAGATCCCGCTCAGCTCCATGACCCCCACCCTGGTCTTCCAGAAGGATGCACCCACCCAGGTCCTCCTGGCGCTGGGGAGCCCCGGCGGATCCACCATTCCCACCACGGTGCTGCAGACCCTGCTCGCCGTGGTGGATCACCGCATGGACGTCGCCCGCGCGGTCTCCGAAGGACGGCTGCACCACCAGCTGCTCCCCGACGAGGTGCGGGTCGATCAATTCGGGCTGGAGCCGGCGACGTTCCAGGCGCTGGAAGCATTGGGACACCGGATGGTCCAGGTGGACGGAGCCTGGGGAGACGCCGAGGCGGTGTATGTCGATCCGGCCTCCGGGTTGCGGACCGCGGCCTCCGATCCGCGCGGAGAGGGCGCGGCGGGCGGCCACCACTGAACGCCATCGGCCGTGCACCGCAGCGTGCCGGCCGTCATGCATCCCGGATGTCTGCTCCCGTCCCGCTTCCGGTCTTCGATGGTCCCCTCGACGCCGAGGGGCTTTCGGACGCGGATCTCGAGACCCTGCGCCTCTTCGGGGTGGAGGCCGCGCTGATCGCGCCGCCGCCCCTGCCGGTCTCCGATGCCCGCGAGGCACGCGCGCGTCTCGAGCGGCTGCTCACCCACCAGCTTCCCCGCTTCGCCCGGGCGGGCATCCGCGCCTGGGCGACGCTGGGCCTCTCCGGTCAGAGCGTCCCCGAGCGGGGCCTCCATGAGGTGCTGGACGTTCTCCCGGAGCTCTGCGCCGGAGGGCGCGCGGTGGCCATCGGGCCGCTGGATCTCGCGGGCCGCGGCGGTGCGGTGGAAGAGGCCTTTGACACCCAGGTCGCGCTCGCCGGTCGGCTGGAGCTCCCGCTGCTGGTGAACGCCGGGGGGGCGGCCCTGTCCCCGACGGTGGCCCGCCTGCAGGCCGGGGAACAACCGCCGCGACGCACCCTGCTGCTCCGCCTGGATGAAGCGGGGGCGCGGGTGGCGCTGGGGCTCGGCTTCTACGCCGGTCTCAGCCTGCACCCCGCGGTGCAGTCCCTGGAGCAGGCCATCGGTGCCGTGCGCCGGCTGGGGGCGCGGAAGGTGGTGCTCGGCAACCCGTCCGGAGGGGGCGATCTGCTGGCCCTGCCCCGCGCGGCGCACCGCATGGAGAAGGAGGGGCTCTCCGAGGCACTCATCTCCCGGGTGGGCGGCCTCAACCTGGCGGCCCTGCTGCGGCTCCCCGGGGTGTGAGCCGCGCCGGAAGGGGACGTTGACGTCTCCCGCGGGCGGCGCGGCGGTCTCCGGCTGGGCGGCTCTCCAACACGCTCGGTGGTGATGGCTGACGTCCGCCCTCCTCCACCGGAAGACCCGGCCCGGTCTCCGCGCGAGCAGAGGCATCGGTCGCCGTGGCCCCGGTGTCCCATGCGCTTCGACATTCCCGGCATTCCGTTCCCGGTCAGCCGCCGGCTCGAGGGGCACCCATCCGGGCTGCCACTCCCGGGACGCCGAAGCTCAGTGCACGCCGGCGGAGGCCGCCTGGGAGAGGACCTCCACGTTCACCCGTCCGGGAGAGGCGTCATCGAGCTGCACCCGGACCGGGATCCCGCGCCGACGGTAGCTCTCCACCGAGGCCTGGGCGGCGTCCAGCGCCGACTGAAGGGAGTCCTCGAGTTCAACCGCCACCAGGATCGTGGGCCCCTCGTGGTCAGGGTGCCCCGCATTGAGGATCCTGCACTGCTGAAAGCGCGCCCAGCGCCCGTTCTCCATCCTCACCAGCTCACCGTCGAAAGCCATGGTGCTGCCTCCTTCGGTCACGTTCCGGGACCGGCCGTCATCAGGGCGCCTCAAGCTAGGGGCGCTTGCCCGTCCTGTCACCCCCCAGTTGAAAAGGCCTGACGCCCTGGCGACACACGGGAAAAAACTCCCTGGTTCCGAACACTTGGGAGGCCCCTCAGGCCGCTGGGGGGGACTGGATCCGCTGTCATCAGATTCACAGCCTGTAAATCTGTTGATGGTGTGCCGTGCCGCGTCATGGTGGCGCGGCAGGCGCCCCCTCTCCTAGAGTTGCTGCCATGTCCCTCAAGCGCTGGATTCGCACCCGGACCTCGGAGGTCCTGGCGCCTGCCTCACAGGATCGTGCTCAGCGCGCCGTGGTGCGCTCGCTGCGGACGTTTTCGGGCGTCTTCAGCCGGATGGCGGACTTCCTCGAGAACCAGCGCATGCAGCGCAGTGGCACCGAGCCCCAGGGCACCTTCCTCGAGCGGCTGGATCTCAGGGAGCAGCGGCCGCCTCCCGCCGGGCGTGAGCAGCTCCGTTGAGCGGGATCGCGCCGCGCCCCACCGGACCGGGACGGAGGCGCGCAGGAGCGATGGATCCCCGGCACCCGGAGGGCTCAGGCGAGGGCGCAGGCCCCGCTCCCGACAGCCCCCGCCTCGCGCCCGATGGAGCAGCGGACGCCTTCTTCACGCCCTGCCTGCATGGCTTTCCGCCCACCCGACGCTCAGCGGCAGTGGGCCCGCCTCCGGAGACGGGCGGGGGCGAGGGGGAGGCCCAGGCGGTTCCCCCGCGCTGGCTCGAAGGGCGTGACGGCCCCCTCCCCGCGGTCAACGATGAGGAAGGACTGCGGCTCCCCACCGCACTGCCTCCGGTGATCGACGCCCACGTCCACCTCTTTCCCGACCGGGTGTTCGAGGCCATCTGGCGCTGGTTCGATCAGCACGGGTGGCCCATCCGCTACCGCCTGCAGGCCCCGGGGGTGATCGACTTCCTGTTGGGACGCGGGGTCGAGCAGGTGATCGCCCTCCACTACAGCCACACACCCGGGATGGCGCGCAGCCTCAACCACTTCATCGCCGGGCTGACGCTCGACCATCCGCGCGTACACGGCCTGGCCACCGTTCTGCCGGGCGAGCCGGACGCTCCGCAGATCCTCGCCGAGGCCTTCGAGCTGGGACTCAAGGGCGTGAAACTGCACTGCCACGTCCAGCGCTTCAGTCCCGACGACCCGCATCTCGCCGAGCTGTACGCGGTGTGCGAGGCCTACGACCGCCCCCTGGTGATGCACGCCGGCCGGGAGCCCTCGAGCGCCGCGTACGGGGTGGACACCTACGCGCTGTGCAACGTGGAGCGCACCGCCCGGGTGCTGCGGGATTTCCCCCGCCTCAAGCTCTGCATCCCGCACCTCGGGGCTGACGAGTTCGAAGGCTACGGCCGGCTGCTCGAGCGCCACGACACGCTGTGGCTGGACACCACCATGGCACTCGCCGGCTACTTCCCCGTGGATCCGCCACGCCGGCTGCTGGAGATCCGACCCGATCGCATCCTCTACGGCACCGACTTCCCGAACCTGCCCTACGCCTGGGATCGGGAGGTGCGCCGGATCATCGGCTGGCGCCTCCCGGAAGCGGATCTGGCCGCCATGTTGGGAGAGAACGCCCGGGCACTCTATGACCTGCCGGACACACACGCCCTCGCGGCGCGCTGACCGGCATCGGCACCCACGACGCCCCTGAGCGTCCGGCGGTGCGACGTGCAGCGGCTTCCGGGTGCGACGACACCGTGCCGCGACCGCCGGTCCGTCTTCTGGCCAACGGAGGACCGACGGGGAGGGGGTGGCGGCGCGTCCCTGCCCGCCCTAGCCTTTTCCTTCAAGCCACGGCGAGCAGGCGTCCCGCACCACCCCTGGGTCTCACCGCCCTCCCGCGACGAGGGGGCGTTCCGAGACGGCAGGACGCTCGAAGGTCCCGGTTCCATCGCGGGACTGCTCGATTGAACACGCCCCTCCCCGAGGAGGCGATAACGGAGGCCGCCAGGCATGTCCCACCTCCTGGTCGTCGACGACGACGAGCGCCACCGCGCGCTGATGTCCGATGTGCTCGAACAGGCCGGCTATCGCGTGAGCGAAGCGGCCAATGGCCAAGAGGCGCTCGAGCTGCTGGAAGAGGAACTCCCCTCGGCGGTGCTGCTCGATCTGCGGATGCCGGTGATGAGCGGTTGGGGTCTGCTCGAGGCGTTGCGGAAGATGCCCCGTGCCGCCGGACTGCCGGTGGTGATCATCAGCGGGTACGGCTTCGAATGGGAGGCCGAGCTGGTGGGAGCGGCCGGCTACATCTCCAAGCCGGTGGACATCGAGAACCTGCTCACCCGGATCGGACAGCTGGTGGGCCCCCCGGAAGCGGAGCTGGTCCATTGAGACGCGACGTCGCCGAAGACGCTCCCGGCCACCGCCCCACCCGGCCCTGTGACGCCGCGGAACGGGCCCTTCCCGCCCGACGGGCGCAGGCGCCTTCGCGGGAGGATCTTCCCGAGGTGTGTGGTCCGACCCGGCAACGCGCGCGTCCTCCCCGTCGACGAAGCGCGCCGTCCACCCACGCCCCGCCCGGGATGACGCCGCCCGCGGACTGAAATCCCACGCGGCGACGGAGCGAAGACGCCCCTGCAGAGGCCGGGGGCGTCTCGGCGCGTACGACGACCCTCCGACACGCACCGCATCGGTTCCCCACGTCCGGGACGCCCACCAGGACGCCGCCCGCGGGCCAAGCTTCCGGCCTCGGCCACCGGGTGAAGACGCGCCCGCCAAGGCCCAGGGTCTCCGCAAACGGGCGGAGCTCCCGGTCGAGCCGGGTGAAGACGCGCCGCCACGGCCGAGGGTCTCCGCGAACAGGCCGAGGTCCCGGCTCGGCCATCGGGGTGAAGTCGCGCCCACGGAAGTCGAGGGCCGTCCGCACGTCCCGCAACGCGCGGGAACCGCACCACGATCGTTCGCCACATCCGACCTCACCCCGACGTGCCGGGTCCATCACCGTGACCGCGAGTTCCTCACCGCGGGCGGCACCAGCCAGGGCGCCCGCATCTGCCGCGGGTCCCTTCTGCATGGGGACCAGTGGGACGGCGGAACACCGGACCCGGGCGCGCCTCCACTTCCGGCTGCAGGGGTGAGGGTGCCCGCCCCCGCCGCAAGGTGTGTTTCCATGCGCGCATCGCGCCCGGATGTCCGTGCGTACCGCATCCCTCCCGCGCGACTCTGTCTCCTTCAGCCCCTCAGCCTCCAGCGCCCCATGTCCTCCCGCCGCCGCTCCTCCTCCCGCTCACCCGCCCCAGCCGACGCACCGCGGGGATCCCCGAAGCGGCCCTCCTCCGACGGGGGCGATCGCAAGACCACGCAGGCGCGGATCGGCGACGCGGGAACGTCCACCGCGTCGCGCGAGGTCCGGGGAGGGACGCGCAGCCGCGGTGCCCCACCTCCTGCCGGCTCCCCGAAGCCCGCTTCCCACGACCAGCGTGAGTCCACCGACCGGCGGAGCTCCACCGCTGCGGCCTCTTCGAAGTCCGCTTCCCAAGACCGGCGGGGGGCCACCGCTGCGGCCTCTTCGAAGGCGTTCCCGGAAGTCGCCTCCGCATCCACGTCCCGGGTCTCCCCGACGTCCCCTTCCCGTGACCGCCGCGCCTTCAGCGCCGCGACCTCCTCGAAGCCGGGGCCCGCCGTCGGAGGAGAGTCGGCCCGGACGACACGCGCACCATCCATCCCTGTCGCCGATGGGCGCCCGAATTCCGGTCACCGTGCGGCGGGCCCCTCGCCACGGGGTGGCGCCACCCCGGCCAGCCCTGACACCGGTGACAAGCGTCGGGAGAGCGGGCCGGAACGCAGCCCCCCGCCGGGCGGGACTTCCGCGCGGGTCAGCGGCGAAGGACGTCGGCCCTCTGGCTCCGACAGCCCATCGACCGGGGTGAGCGCGGAGCGACGTGCCCGCGCACGGGAAGCCCTGGCGCTGGACGACGCCGCGCTGCTCGAGCGCTGTGAACGCAGCTTCTTCGTGGCCTCGGGCCCCGGCGGCCAGCACCGCAACAAGACCGCCAGCGGGGTCCGGCTGACCCACCCGCCCACGGAGCTCTCGGTCAGCGCGACCGAGCGGCGCAGCCAGTCCCAGAACCAGTCCGTCGCCCTCTCCCGACTGCGTGAGGGACTGCAGGCCCTCACCGTGGTGCCCAAGAAACGCAAGCCGACGCGCCCCACCAAGGGTTCCGAACGCCGCCGTCTCGAGGACAAGAAGCGGCACGCACAGAAGAAGGCACAGCGGCGCGGCGATTGGTGAGCTCGCGGACGCGGCCGCCCACCCCTCCGCTCCCGGGGCCCGCGCCGGAAGGCCGCTTCGGCGACCGGCGTGAAGCGCGACCGCCCCGACCCGGTCGATCCGGGGCCGCGGGCCGGCGCCCCCTGCGTCACAGCCGTTGAACCGAGGCCCGAAACGACGACGCGGCCACCGCCCGGAAGTCCGTCCGGAGCGTGGCCGCGTGCATCCGCAAGCCGGGAGCCGACCGCGAGGGGTCACTCCCGGATGCTGTCTTTCAAGCCTCAGCCCTTGGCGAGCGAGCGGAGGACGTACTGCAGGATGCCTCCGTGACGGTAGTAGTCGAGCTCGTTCGGGGTGTCGATCCGGCAGAGCACGCCGAAGGTGCGGGTGCTGCCGTCCTCGCCCGTCGCGGTGACCTCGAGGCGCTTGCCGGGCTCGAGTCCTTCGGAGACGCCACCGATGCTGAAGGTCTCGCGGCCGGTCAGCCCCAGGCTCTGCGCGTCCTCGCCGCCCTCGAACTGCAGCGGGAGCACGCCCATGCCCACCAGGTTGCTGCGGTGGATGCGCTCGAAGCTCTTGGCGATGACCGCCTTCACGCCGAGCAGCAGGGTGCCCTTGGCCGCCCAGTCACGGCTGGAGCCGGTGCCGTACTCCGCACCCGCGAGCACCACCAGCGGGGTCTTCTCCGCCTGGTACTTCATGGCCGCGTCGTAGATCGACATCTTCTCGCGGGTCGGCAGGTGCTCGGTGACCCCGCCCTCGGTGCCGGGCACCAGGAGGTTGCGGATGCGGATGTTGGCGAAGGTGCCCCGCATCATGACCTCGTGGTTACCGCGCCGTGAGCCGTAGGAGTTGAAGTCCTTGGGCTCCACCCCCTGCTCCATCAGGTAGCGCGCGGCGGGGCTCGACTTGGCGATGTTGCCGGCGGGGCTGATGTGGTCGGTGGTGACCGAGTCGCCCAGCAGCGCCAGCGCACGGGCGCCGGTGATGTCCGAGAGCGGCGCGGGCTCCGCCGGGAGGTTCTCGAAGAAGGGCGGACGCCGGACGTAGGTGCTCTTCTCGTCCCAGCTGAAGGTGCTGCCGCTGCCGGTGGGGAGCGCACGCCACTGCTCGTCGCCGTCCAGGGCGTGGGCGTACTGGTTGCGGAACTGATCCGGCGACACGTGCGCGCGCACCGCCTCGCGGATGGCCTCATCGGAGGGCCAGATGTCCTTGAGGAACACCGGGTTGCCGTCGCGATCCAGACCGAGCGGCTCCTTGTCCATGTCGATGTCCATGGTGCCGGCGATGGCGTAGGCCACCACCAGCGGAGGGCTGGCCAGGTAGTTCATCCGCACGTGCGAGTTGATGCGGCCCTCGAAGTTGCGGTTGCCGCTGAGCACCGCCGCCGCCGCCAGGTCTCCGTCGGTGATGGCGTTGGCGATGTCCTCGCGCAGGGGACCGGAGTTACCGATGCACGTCGTGCAGCCGTAGCCCACCGTGTGGAAGCCCAGGGCCTCCAGGAAGGGGGTGAGGCCCGCGGCGTTGAGGTACTCGGTGACGACGGTGCTGCCCGGCGCCAGCGAGGTCTTCACCCAGGGACGGGTGACGAGACCGCGCTCGACCGCGTTCTTGGCCAGCAGGCCCGCGCCCACCAGCACCGACGGGTTCGAGGTGTTGGTGCAGCTGGTGATGGCCGCGATGACGACCGCACCGTGTCCGATGGAGAAGCTCTGCGACCCGCGGGTCACCGTCATCTGGTGACCGAGGCGCGCGGCGTCCGGAGGCGTGGCCGTGCCATCCGCCGCAGTGACGCTGAGCATCTCCTGAAGGGCCTTCTTGAACTCGGACTTGGACTCCGAGAGGAGCACGCGATCCTGCGGCCGCTTGGGGCCGGCGAGGCTCGGCACCACCGTGGCGAGGTCGAGCTCCAGCGTGTCGGTGAACTGCGGATCCGCCATGCCCGGCTCACGCCACAGTCCCTGCTCGCGGGCGTAGGCCTCCACCAGCTGGGCCTGCTCCTCGGAGCGTCCGGTGAAGCGGAGGTAGGAGACCGTCTCGCTGTCGATGGGGAAGAAGCCCACCGTCGCGCCGTACTCGGGCGCCATGTTCGCAATGGTCGCGCGGTCGGGCAGCGACATGCTCGAGAGGCCGTCGCCGAAGAACTCGACGAACTTCCCGACCACGCCCTTCTTGCGGAGCATCTGGGTGACCGTCAGCACCAGGTCCGTGGCGGTGGCGCCCGCGGGGAGCTTGCCGGTCAGCTTGAAGCCGACCACCTGGGGGATGAGCATCGTGATGGGCTGGCCGAGGAGGGCCGCCTCCGCCTCGATGCCGCCGACGCCCCAGCCGACCACGCCCAGGCCGTTGACCATGGTGGTGTGGCTGTCGGTGCCGACCAGGGTGTCCGCATAGACACGGTTGCCGTCACGGAAGGCGACCTGCGCCAGGAACTCGAGGTTCACCTGGTGGCAGATGCCGGTGTCGGGCGGGATGACCCGGAATCCCTTGAACGCCGACTGGCCCCAGCGCAGGAACGCATAGCGCTCGAAGTTGCGCTCGTAGTCGCGCTCGGCGTTCTTCTTGCGGGACTCGATGGTGCCGAAGGAGTCCACCTGGACGGAGTGGTCGATGACCAGGTCCGCGGGGTTCTTGGGATTGATGCGGGCGGGATCACCGCCGAGCTCACCGAGGGCCTCGCGCATCGCGGCCAGGTCCACCACGGCGGGGACGCCGGTGAAGTCCTGCAGCAGCACCCGCGCAGGGTGGAAGGAGATCTCCACCTCCGGCTTGGCCTTCGGATCCCAGGCCAGCATCTTCTCGACGTGATCCTTGCGGACCACCCGCCCGTCCTCGTGACGCAGCAGGTTCTCGAGCAGCACCTTCAGACTGAAGGGCAGCCGCGCCACCTCGGGGTGGGCCTTGGCGAGCTGGGAGAGGGAGTGAATCTCGTAGGCCGCCGAGCCGACCTTCAGCTCGGTCTTCGTCTTGAAACTGTCGCTCATGGGCAGGGGGAGCCGGGGGGAAGAACCCGGCTGCGCCAGCTATAGGCTCCAGGGACCACGAGGGCAAACGGAATGGCGCGTGGTCGGAGCCGTCGCACGCGGGCAGGACACTTCCCCCGGCCGATCAGCGGGGCCGCGCGGCGTGACGCAGAGGCCGGTAATCCCCGCTCCGCGCGGGCACCAGGCGCTCGGCGGCGAGCGCCTCCATCAGGGGATTGCGCCCCACGGTACCGAGCGAGAGGAGCGACTGGAGCAGGCCGGGCGCTTCTTCGGCGGGGACCTTCTGGCCGATCACCAATCCGTCCGCGGGGACCTCATCGGTGAACCCCAACGCCTCGAGCTCCTTGGCGCGCTCGCCCACGAGCTCCTGCAGCTGCACCCGCACGGCGTTCGCGTCGGCCCGGGGCGTGTAGATGCCGGTGAGGTCGGCGCGGCCCTCGAGCACCTCCTCGAGCGCGCTCCGGTAGGTGCCCATGAAGCGCTCCCCCCCGAGCGCCCCAGCCTGTCCCAACAGCGAGAGGAACGCGGTGGGCAGCAGATAGCCCCCGGTCGAGAGGGGATCGGTCCACACCGCCTCGCGGCCGGCGAGCGTCTTGAGGGAGAGGTGCCGATCCGCTCGCGCCACCAACGCCGAGCGGTAGCTGCTGCGCCCCACCCGGATGGAGGAGAGGATCCCGCGGGCCGTCGGCTCGGCGCGCGCGCAGAGGATCGGGGGCGCCCATGCCAACTCCACCTCCCCCCGCAGGAGACGGTGCTCGAGCGTGGCGTAGTCGGGGGCGACCTCCACCTCCACCTCCCGTTCGAGCCGCTCACCCAGAAATCTCGAGACGTGGCGTGCGTGGAACTGCGCGTCCTGGTGGCCCCGGGAAGGGGGCAGCAGCAGCGTGAGCATGATGGGTCTTCTGTCGCCTCCGGTCGGCCTCTCCCGAGAAGCCGCCGCGTGATGCCGTGGGGCGCGTCGCGTGCAGCCGGCGCGTCGTGTGGAGAACCGGCGGACTGGCCGGCCCGGGTGCAGGGTGATGGGTGCTGCGCGTGACGGTCAGGGCGATCGCCGTCTGGCAACGCCCGGGCGCCGATCCTCCGGTTTTCGGCGTCCGGGTGCCACCACTTCCGCTGCGCCTGTTGCGCCCCGGCCTCGGCCGCTTCCCTGACCTCGCAGCCAGGAGCCGTCTTCGACTAAAGGCCGGGCGTGTTCTTCGTCCTCTCGAAAATCCTGGACCTGGCCTTCACCCCCTTGGCCTGGGCACTCCTGCTCGGCGCCCTGGCGCTGCTCCTCGGCCGGCGCCGGCCCCGGTGGGCGCTCGGCTTGGGACTGGGCGCGCTCTTCCTGCTGTGGACCTTCTCCACGCCCTGGGTCGCCGAAGGGCTCACCCGGTGGACCGAAGGGGACGTCTCCTCCACGCAACGGCCCGGGAAGGTCTACGACGCGGTGATCGTCCTGGGCGGAATGGCCGAGCCGGGACAGAGCCTCGCGGCGGGAAGACCCCAGTTCGCCGAAGCCTCCGATCGGCTGCTCACGGGAAGGCAGGTGCTGCTGAGCGGTGCGGCCCGCCACCTGATCATCAGCGGAGGCCGGATTCCCGACCTGCCCCCGGTCCGGAGTGAGGCGGACCTGGTGGGCGATACCCTCCTGGAACTCGGGGTGCCCGCCGAGCAGATCCTCCGCGAGGACCAGAGCCGGAACACGCGGGAGAACGCGGTCTACACCGCAGCCATCGTCCGCGAACGTGGCTTCGAGTCGCTGCTCCTGGTCACCAGCGCCTTTCACATGCAGCGATCCCTGGGCTGCTTCCGTGCGGTGGGGCTGGAGCCGGACGTGCTTCCCACCGACGTGCGCCAGAACCCGCTTCCCCAGGGACCGGGTGCGCTGCTCCCCCGGGCCGAGGCGCTCGAGGACAGCACGAAGATGCTGCGGGAGCTCGCCGGACGCCTCATCTACCGCGTGCGCGGCTACGCCCGCTGATGGCCCGGGGCGGTCAGCGCGCGGAGCGACAGGACGTCAGCGGTGAAGCAGCCCGCGGCTCAGAGCTGCAGCTCGCGACGCTTGCGGTCGGCGCGCGAGAGGCAGGTCTGGTCTCGCGCGGGGAAGAACTCGCGGATGTGCTCGAGCGTGCTCATCGCCATGTCGTAATCCTGGAGGCTGTAGGCCCGCTCCACCTGGAGCAGCAGCTTCGCGCACTGGGCGTCCAGCTCATGCTGGGCCTCCTTCACCTTCAGGCGCGCGAGCTCGTACAGCTCCGGCTTCGGGTCCGGGTGCGCCTCGAGCCGCAGCCACGCGCTGCGGAAGCTGCGCCAGGCCAGGTAGCGGTTGCCGGCGCCGATGTCCTTGCTCTCCAGTGCCTTGAGCCCGCGGTCGTACTCGCCACGGGCCTCGCGGACCAGGGCCGCCGGAGGCTGCTCGGGCAGGGGTGCGACCTCCATCCAGACGTTCCAGATGGCCCAGGAGTCGTTCCCGGGAGGGTTCTTCACGTTGTCGAAGACCACCAGGTTGTTCTCGGCCTTCTTCAGGACCGAGGGCGGGATGAGGATCTCGTGGGTGACCTCGGTGGGGTTGATGGGATCGGGCGGGAGGGTCCCGACCTGCTCACCGTTCACCGTCACCTGCACCTCGTCCACCGAGATGTCCCGCGACTGGAAGTGGAGGATCACCACCGCGCGCGTCGCCGCCACGAAGGTGAAGTTGAAGGACTTGCTGTCCGGGGTCTTGAAGAAGGCCTCAGGGCCCGCTCCGAACGAGTGCTCGATCGGGTTGGCGGTCAGCTCCATGGGCTCGGGGATGTCGGGCCGCTTCTCGCCCGGCGCGAGCACGAAGATCCACAGGGTGGCCACGGCGCCCAGGGCCAGGAGCCCCAACAGGCCGTAGACCCCGCCGCGCGCGGCATTGGAGGCCTCGGCCCACCAGAGCTTGAAGCTGCCGATGGCGCCGGTTCGGGCCTCCCGCTTGAGGCGCGAGCGCTCCACCGCCGACAACTGACGCGCCGGCGTGGCCCGTCCACGCACCGGCCGTGCCGTGGCCGGCTGTCCCGCGGACCGCTCCAGGGCGCGATCGGTGGTCCGCGCCAGCGCCCGCGACTCACGCGAGGGCACCCGACGCGAGACGGCGGGGATGGAGTCGGTGTTCTTGCGCGCGAGCTGTCCGAGCGCCTCCTCCTCCACACCCGCCGGAACCAGGCCCACGCCGCGGTTCTTCTGCCGCTTGATCGAAGCCAGGTCGACGATGCGGGTGCTCTGGTTCAGGTCCTTCGCCGGAGTCTCCGCCGACGGCTCCTCGCCCACCTGCCGCGAGAAGGAGAACACCACCGGGCCCAGGGTGATGCGGTCGCCCTCGTTGAGGACCCGGCGCTCGTCCTTGGGGATGAGCTCGCCGTTGACCTTGGTGCCGTTCGCGCTGCCGCTGTCCTCGGCGACGATGTCGTCACCTTCCAGGGTCAGGCGCGCGTGGCGGCGGGAAACGCCGGGGTCGTACAAGACGACATCACAGTCGGCCGAGCGGCCGATGCTCACCGTCTCCTTATCGAAGACGAACTCTCGGCCCGCCTCCTTACCCTCAGCGATCGTCAGCAGGAAGTTCATCTGGCCGCGCAGTCTAGAGAGTCTCCCGCCGCGTGGGCAACCGCGGCCCGCAGGGAGGGAGGCGAGAGCACGCGGGCGTCTCCTGCCCAGCCAAGCACCCACCGCACCGCCCAGTCCCGGGGCTCGGCGGGGATTTCGATGTAAACGCTGTCATCGGGGCCCTCCTCCACCGCCGCCCCGAACCGCTCACGGATGAAGGGTGCGGCGCGGGGGGCGATCCAGACCCGGGCTCGGGGGCCCTCCCGCCGCACCTCCCGGGGGACCTCCGGCTCGGTCGCCCCGCCGAACTCAATGTCGGTGACCGTCAGCGCCGAGAGGCGGTCCAGCCGGAACTGCCGGTTCCCGCCCCGCCCGACGTCGAAGCCGGTGAGGTACCAGTGCCCCAGCGCCGCCTCGAGGCGGGTCGGCCGCACATGACGCCGTTCGGACCCCTCCCTCCCCGGCGTGAGGTAGTCGAAGGTGACCTCCCGGCGC
>DATGQN010000146.1:0-3425 GCA_035304185.1 Myxococcaceae bacterium | reverse complement strand
GTAAGGCTCATGCGCCGTTCGGCTGTACTCCACGATCACCAATCGCACGGCCTCTCCCCGGAAGGGCGTCCCCTGCTCCCAGTACGGGGCCAGGAAGTCGCTCAGCCCGGTGGAGAGTTCCCGTAGCTCCTCCGGCGCAGAATCCCTGCACCCAGCGGTACAGCTCGCCAGGAACTGATGATCCCAGACCTGAAAGGCGCCTGCGTCGTGAGCCCCGAGGGCAGCAGACCAGTCCCCTTCGAAGGAAGCCCACGCGCGGTAGCCGAGCCTCAGAGCGAGCGCCTCTTCCTCCTCGGGCGTCAGCACCCCGATGCGGACCTCCCGTTGTCCGTGCACCTTCACGGCGTAGCGGCACGTCCCGTCGATGAGGAAGAAGGAATGGCCGTTCTCGACCCAGAGGATGTCCTCAGACGAGAGGTGGCCTCCGACCACCTGCACCGCCGCCTTGATCGCCTCCGTTCCCTCACAGATCTGACGTGACGGATCCTCTCTCGGCCCACAGGCCGCGGACAGCAGGCCCACGGTGAGGAGTCCCAGCTTCATGTTGTGACGGTGCATCTCCACGCTCCTCTCAGGTCCGATTCTGCAATGACACCCACTCACCGGCCGATGCGCGCGTTCGGGTACACCGGCTCCGCGCGCGTCTCGGCGAGACACTCGGTGAGGACCCCGAGCGCCGAGTCCTCCTCGAACAGGTGACGGACCCCGGTGACGAGATCGTGCATCGTCCCCTCCCCCATCGCCACGTCGACCGGGTTGATGATGTTCAGGTAGCAGGGGCTGATGGGCGCCTCGACCGCCTTGCCTTCGTCGCGCCACCAGTAGTGCAGGGAGCGCACGGTCCAGAGGTAGCCGTACTCGTAGGCGGTGGGGTTGTTGCGCCAGCCCGCGATCCGGTCCGCCTCGACGCGGTAGTGCTGCTCGCGGCGCTTCACGATCTCGAGCGCGTCGTCCAGGGCCGCCCGGGCGATGGCCAGGCGCTTCGTACGGTGGGTCTTGTCCTGATCGTAGAAGCCATCGACGTAGTCGTAGAGCCCATGGACCTGCTCGGCCCGAAGTGCGGTGATCTCCGCGGCATCGGAGAGCTCGTCGAAGAGTCCGTGCGCGCTTGCTGGAACCGCCTCCCGCAGCGTCCCGAGTTCATCGGCGTAGGTCCGCAGTGCGAAGCGCATCTCGCCGAGCAGGGGCGAGAGCTCGGTGGTGTAGCGCGGGCCCCCGTGGAGCGGGTTTCGCATGTTGACCAGGCCCAGCTTGTCCGGCTGTGTCTGCATCTGCGGGCCGACCCCCAGGCTGCGCCCGAGATTCCCCACATCATCCCAGGTGTCCCAACCCTGGAGGTAGGCCTGCCCGTTGCGCATGTGGATGTTGTCGGGAACGACGCCCTGCACCCGGCCCTCGATGAGCAGCTCGCGTTGGCGGGCGGCCATCCGGACCAGCACGTCGATGACCTCCTCCCCCCGCGTCCCCATCGTCCGCGACAGCGGCTTCAGCAGGCGACGCAGCGCCGTCGGCACGTCGGTGTCCAGGTGGGGGTTCCACGCGGCGCGCGCGGTCACCACGTCGTTGAGCCAGTAGCCCCACTCCCATCCACTGGAGAAGATGATCTGACCGTCCATCTGCTCCTTGCCGGTGGGCCCACCCATGCGTCCCGCGCGCTCGTCCCCGCCGAGCAGGTGCAGGTCATGGACCCGGCGCTCGGCGTACACCGGGAGGAAGAGCGGGACGTCGATGTCGAAGCTCACCCAGTAGGCGGTTTCGGGGTGCCAGATCACCGGCCGCTTCCCGGTCTCGTACTGGAGGTACTCGCGGATGAAGCCGAAGTCGGCGTTGCTGTAGGTCGGCGCGGGATCGTCCAGCGAGTAGTGCTGCACGGTGTGAGGCATCACCGCGAGGCGCGGGTCGGCGCGGGTCGGCAGGAAGTTGAAGTTGAGCGGCCCGTTGTCACGGGGATCCCGGTAGGGCTCAGCGAACTGATCCTGGGAGCAGTGGATCTTGATGATGGCCTGCTTCCCGCCGTGGGCCTCATCGAGATGGATGGCCAGCGTGTTCATCCACGCGAGCATCCGCTCCGACGAGGGATGCGTGAACTCGCTGTAGCCCGCCTCGGTGGCCAGGTAGTCGAAGCCCGCGCCCATCAACCAGTCGATGCGGCTCTTGATCTCCGCGACCTCCTCTTCGAGCGTGGCATCGCCGGTGCGAAGCAGCCGGTAGGCGTGCTGCTGCTCGAGCGCCACCGGGACGTCCACCCCGACCAGGATGCCGCGGGTGTGCGCCATGTCGACGAGTTCCGTGAGGCGCGCCAGCCGCACCGGGCCGTCCGAGAACTCCGCCCACGATGCCGCGTGCAGCAGGATCCAGTGCACCCGGTTCTGGCGGTTCGCGAGCATCCACTCGAGGAAGCGATCCCACTCGGGAAGCATCTCGCGGAAACCCTGTTCGTCTTCGGGGCCGGTCTTGCCCCAGCCGTTGAGGACGTCGGTCAGCTCGAGTGGGTGCATGGTGTGCAGCTGCAGACCGCGCACCTTCCAGTGCGGCTTCTCGGCGAGAGCGAGCCGCTGTCTGGGAATGCGGAGGGTGGAGGGCAACGTCGGCTCGAGAGGATGCAGGAAGCCGAAGCCCAGCTCCTCGAGAAGCGCGTAGGACGCAAAGCCGGTCCCGATCCGCGCCGGGCGCGTGTCCCCTTCCATGGCGTTTCCGACCGCCGCGAAGGCCTTGGCTCCACCGAGCGACCCCGAGCGCACGAGAAAGCCCTCGGAGCCGAGTTTCTCAAGCTCGCGGTCGAGGTTGCCGATCAGGGCCTCGGTGCTCGCCGTTCTTCCGAAAGAGAGGACCAGCGCGGCCTGCCCGTCGGACGGGGCTGCGTCCGCAGGAAGCACGGTGACGGCGCGGGGCGCGCTGACCTGACGCACGAGCAGCTCCACCCGCTGCTGCGTGGAAGGATCCACGTCGTCGCCGAACTGGAGCGCGACCGCGCCCTCCGGCAGAGACTCCAGCGGGTCGCCGAGTTCATCCACCGCAGGCGTGCCGCACTGGCACCCTGCCACGATGACGGTCAGGAGAAGCGAGGCCGACAGGGCTCGGCGGGAAGGGAACGGGACGCTGAAAGAACGCACGCGCCGGACTCTAGCCAACGCCCCCGGAGGCGAGCCCGTCCCCGTGCAAGTGTCACCGGATTGCTTCGATCTGCATCGCGCCGGCCCCCGAACGCTGCGCTGCGCCAGAACCGGTGGTTGTCTGGAAGCGCTTGGATGCCACCCTCTCTTCGGAGTCCGTGCTGATGCCCCTGACGTGCCCCCCGAAAACTGGACCAGCTGAAGGGTGAGTCCTCCAATGGAGGACGTATGGGACGCAAGAGCAGATTCACCGAAGAGCAGATCATCCGAGCGCTGAAGGAGGTCGACGCTGGAGCCACGGCGAAGGAGGTG
>DATGQN010000145.1:0-31312 GCA_035304185.1 Myxococcaceae bacterium | reverse complement strand
CACCAGCCGCGCGTGGCTGCGCGAGAGGGAGGGGTGCTCGATGGAGATGTCGTTGTCGTAGGAGCGGCCCAGCCGCAGCTCATCGCGGATGCAGGCGAACTCGCGGCCCGCGAGCTCGGTGTTGATGATGAGCAGGCGCGGGGTGTTGTCGGCCGCGAGGTGCACCCGATCCGAGAAGGCGTGCGGGTCGGTGTGGACCTGCTGGGTCTTGGTGTGATCCTGCGTGCTCTCCAGGCGGGGGGAGGGGACCTCGATCCGGGCCCGCGGAGACTCCGCCTGCTTCGGCGTGGCCGCGGGCTTCTCGGGCGCCTCGGCGGCCTCGTTCTGGACGATCAGATCGTAGTCACCGATCTGCAGCAGGTCGCCGACGTTGAAGGGAACCTCCCCTTCGATGCGCTTGCCGTTGATCCGGACGCCGTAGGAGCTGCCCAGGTCCTCGACCAGGATCTGGGTGCCCGAACGTCGCAGGCGCGCATGGCGGCGTGAGACGTTGCGCTCGGACAACCGGATGGCATTGCCCTCCTGGCGTCCGATCGAGATCTCGTCTCGCGCGAAGGGCACGATGCTGCGGCGTCCTTCGTCGTCCTCAATGATGAGCTTCAGCACGATCTGAGCGGATTTCTATCAGAGCGGAATGGCGGGCTACAAGGTGCCCCCGGACGCTTTCCCAGCCTATCTCGACAGGCCGGGTGGAAGGATGCGGGCCGACCGGACGCATGACGGCCCGGAGAGCATCCGGGGGCTATGCCCGGGGGCGATGCGGGGGTAGGACGCGCCCGACACCGAAGGGACGAGGAGTGGGGCTGACGTGACGTCGCCGGAGCAGAGCAGGGGAACCCAGGAGTCGGAGACCTTCACCCGGTCCGTGCTCGGTGAGGGCGCCGGCCACCTGTGGCCCGGACCGCTCGCGCGCCTGGGGCCCGAGCTGCGGCTGGTCCTGGGCGTCGCGCTGTTGGGGACGCTGATCTTCATCCCCTACCTCGGTGCGGTGGGGCTGTGGGATCCCTGGGAGACCCACTACGGCGAGGTCGCGCGCTCCATGATCGCGCGCAACGACTACGTCTATCCGTACTGGGAACACGCCTGGTTTTTCAGCAAGACCCCCATGACCATGTGGCTCCAGGCCCTGGGCATGAACGCGGTGGGCGCGATGCACGGCGCCGCCGGGATGAGCCGCTACACCGAGTGGGGGATGCGGCTCCCCTTCGCGCTGCTCTCCATCGCCGCGCTGGTGCTGGTCGCGGTGGCGCTGGGGCGTCTGGTCTCGCGGCGCGCGGGACTGGCGGCGGCGTTCGCGCTGGCCACCATGCCCACGTGGTTTCTGATCACCCGCCAGACGGTGACCGACACGCCCTTCGTCGCGAGCCTCACCATGGCCATGGCCTGCGCGATGATCGGCCAGCTCGATGCGCGGACGCGGCACCGGGCGGGCTGGTGGTACGCCTTCTGGATTCTCTGCGGCGTCTCGGCACTCTCCAAGGGCATCATGGGGATCGCGCTTCCGGCGGTTTTCCTGGGCACCTGGTTTCTGCTGGTGGAGATGCCCTGGGATCGCGAGGGGCTGCTCGATCACCTGCGCTACCCGTTCCAGCGCGAGGCCCGGATCGCGGTGCGTGAAGGTCGCCGGGAGCTGCCCGCGCTGTGGGCGCAGTTCTCGAAGATGCGCCTGCTCCCCGGGCTCGGCGTGTTCCTGCTGGTGGTGGGACCGTGGTTCCTCACCCTCCACCTCTTCGAGGGCGTGGACGAGAGCAGCAAGCGCTTCTGGTACCGCTTCTGGATCCACGACCACATCAACCGCCTGGCCGCGGGGGTTCACACCACCACGCCCAACGCCGGGTTCACCTACTTCATCGAGCAGGGCGCCTTCGGGATGTTCCCCTGGGTGGCCCTGCTGCCCGCGGTCTTCGCAGTCACCCCCCGCCTGAAGCTGCGCGGGGGCAGCGTCGCGGACAAGGTGTGGATTCTCGGGCTCGTCTGGAGCGTGGGCTTCTTCCTGCTCATCAGCCTGAGCGCGACCAAGTTCCACCACTACATCTTCCCGGCCCTGCCCGGCGCCGCGATCCTGATCGGACTCTATGTCGATCGCCTGTGGAACGAGGGCGTCGCCGGCCACGTCATCCCGCTGCTGCTGGGGCTCGTGCTCTTCGTCCTGGTCGGCAAGGACCTCGCCGAGAGCCCCAAGCACCTGGTCGATCTCTTCGTCTACAACTACGAGCGCCCCTATCCCTGGGATCTGGTGAACGGGCCGGTGGGCATGCTGCGGGGATCGCCGCTGCGGGTGGGGCACGCGCTGGTGCTCATCGCCGGGGTGGTCGGCGCGCTGCTGCTCATCGAGGGGCTCTTCACCCGGGGCGCTCAGCGGACGCGGTGGATCGGCGGGGCGTTGCTCGGTCTGGCCGGGGCGCTGCTGGTGGTCATGGCCGTGGGCGAAGGTTCACGCGGCCTGTTCGAGAACCTCACCGTGCGCTCCGGACTGAGCGTGACCTTCGGGCTTGCCGGCGGGCTCTTCGTGCTGGGGCTGCTGTGGCGCTCGCGGACCGCGCTCTTCTTCACCTTCTGGGGGCTCGCCGCAGGCTTTGCGATCTGGGCGAGCTGGAGCCACTGGGTGGACATGAGCCACCACTGGACCCAGCGGGATCTCTTCTGGCGCTACTACGAGCAGCGCCAGGAAGGTGAGCCCATCGCCGCCTACCTCATGAACTGGCGCGGCGAGACCTTCTACTCACGCAACACCGTGCGGCAGATCCCCTCCAAGGGCGCCTCGCGGCGGGTGCGGGCCTATGCCGCGCAGCCGGGACGGGAGTGGGCCCTGGTGGAGCACCACCGCCTGGACCTGCTGCGCAAGGCGCTGGGGGAGCGACATACGGTCACTCCGGTGGACCGGGACGTGAACAACAAGTTCGTCCTCGTCACCATCGATTGAACCGGCACGGTGGCCCACGTTCGCAATCGTCCACCTTTCCGCACGTATCCGGGCATGGCCAGAAGCGCTCGCGGGTTCTGGTGCGAGGGGGGCGCTCGGTGGCATGGTCACTCCCCATGAAGCTTCACGGTCTCACCATCCGGTGAGCGCCGGAGCCGTTCGCGGGTGCCCGCGGGCGGGGCAGCACTTCGCAGTCACGAACCACGAGGGAGACCGCAGACGATGGGAATCTTCGACACCATCAAGGGTGAGACCAAGCGCAACTTCATCGCGCGGGCCGATGAGGCGAAGGATCTCATCATCTACAAGTACCCGGAGAACAACGTCCGGCTCGCCACCCAGCTCACGGTGGACGCCGACGAGGTCGCCATCTTCGTCAAGGACGGCCAGGTCGCCGGCAAGCTCGCCGCGGGCCGCCACACCCTGGATTCGGCGAACATCCCGTTCATCGGGTCGCTCATCGACAAGTTCACCGGCGGCAACCTTTTCATTGCCGAGATCTTCTTCGTCAGCATCCGTGAGTTCGCCGGGGTGAAGTTCGGCGGGCCCATCGGCGACGTGCGCGATCCCGAGACCGGCCTGGGCATCGGCACCATGGTCTATGGCGACTTCAGCCTGCGGGTGACCAACCCCGAGGCGCTGGTGCTCGGCCTCGTGGGTCTGCGGAGCGCGGACAACGAGTCCTTCCTGGGCTGGTTCAAGAACCAGGTCCTCAAGACCATCCGCGATCGGGTCGCCGAGCTGCTGGTCAAGAAGCGCTGGCCGCTGCTCGACGTCACCTCCGGCGCCTACACCGAGGAAATCGAGGCCGAGGTCATCGAGGGCGTCACCAAGCACGTGGAGTCCTACGGCGTCCAGATCGTGCGCCTGGGCAACTTCCACGTCTCCATCAAGGAAGAGGACGAGAAGCAGCTCAAGACCCTCTCCAAGGACGTGGCCTACTCGCGGCTCGCCGGTGGCTTCCAGCAGTACGCCCAGGGCGCGGCCATGCTCGGTGCGGCCGAGGGCATGAAGAAGGGCGGCGGTGAAGGCGCCGGCGGCGCCATGCAGGGCATGGGCATGGGCATGGGCTTCGGCATGGCCAACATGTTCGCGCAGCAGCAGGCCCAGCAGCAGCAGGCTCCGGCCCAGCCGGCAGCGGCAGCGGCAGCGCCCCAGGGCGACACCCGCTCCCCCGCGCAGCGCCTCAAGGAGCTCCATGACCTCCATCAGGCCGGCGTGCTCAGCGCCGAGGAGTACGCCGCCAAGCGCGAAGAGCTGATGAAGCTCCTCTGATTCACGGACGCAACCGGACGTCGCTCCCAGACGTCCCGCGCCCTCTCCGAAGCGCCGGTCTCCAGCGATGGGACCGGCGCTTCGTCGTGTTCGGGGCCCCGGGGGGATTGAACGCGGGGGCGAGCCGGGGCTTGGGGCCGGGCCCGGACGGGTCTAGGAAGTCGACCCATGAGCCAGACCGTTTCCCTGAACCCTGTGGCTGCCTGGGAGCGCTACCAGCGACATCTCTTCGTCTGCGACCGCCTCGGGCTCTCGCTGGACATCTCCCGCATGGCCTTCGGTGAGGACTTCTTCGCCTCCATGGCCGAGCGCATGTCGAAGGCCTTCGACGACATGGAGGCGCTGGAGGCGGGCGCCATCGCCAACCCGGATGAGCAGCGCAGGGTGGGGCATTACTGGCTGCGCACCCCCCAGCTCGCCCCGGAGCCCGAGCTGACCCAGGCCATCCGCGCGATGCAGGAGCAGGTGCGCGCCTTCGCCGCCGGCGTCCATCACGGTGCCGTGCGCCCCGAGCGCGCCGAGCGCTTCACCCACCTGCTGGTCGTCGGCATCGGAGGCTCTGCCCTCGGTCCGCAGCTCATCGCCGATGCGCTGGGCTCCACCGCCGATGCGCTCCGGGTCGAGTTCCTCGACAACACCGATCCGGATGGGTTTGACCGCGTGCTCGCGCGGCTGGGCCCGGCGCTCGCCTCGACGCTCACCGTGGTCATCAGCAAGTCCGGTGGGACCAAGGAGACGCGCAACGGGATGCACGAGGTCCGCGCGGCCTACCAGGCTCAGGGCCTGCGCTTCGGCGCGCACGCGGCGGCGATCACCGGAGACGGCAGCGAGCTGCACGGGGTCGCGACTGCGGGGCGGTGGCTGGCCATCTTCCCCATGTGGGACTGGGTCGGCGGGCGCACCTCCGTCATGTCCGCGGTCGGCCTGCTGCCTGCTGCGTTGCAGGGCCTGGACGTGGAGGGGCTGCTCGAGGGCGCGCGCATCATGGACGCCCAGACCCGGCTGCGCGAGGTCGCGGCCAACCCGGCGGCGCTCCTGGCGCTGATGTGGTTCCACGCCACCGACGGTCGCGGCAGCAAGGACATGGTGGTGCTGCCCTACAAGGACCGGCTGCTGCTCTTCAGCCGCTACCTGCAACAGCTGGTCATGGAGTCGCTGGGCAAGGAGCGGAACCTGAAGGGCGAGGTCGTCCACCAGGGACTGAGCGTCTACGGCAACAAGGGCTCCACCGATCAGCACGCCTACGTGCAGCAGCTGCGCGATGGCGTTCCGAACTTCTTCGCCACCTTCATCGAGGTGCTCGCCGACCGGCAGGTGGAAGGGGAGACCCCCTTCGAGGTCGAGCCGGGCATCACCAGCGGGGATTACCTGCAGGGCTTCCTGCTGGGGACCCGCCAGGCCCTGGCCGAGAGCGGGCGCGAGTCGATGACCCTGACCCTCTCCGATGCCGGAGCCCGGAGCCTGGGCGCGCTCATCGCCCTCTACGAGCGCGCGGTGGGACTGTACGCCTCACTGGTGGGCATCAACGCCTACCACCAGCCCGGTGTGGAGGCAGGCAAGAAGGCGGCCGCTCGGGTGCTCGAGCTCCAGCTTCGTCTGGTCGAGGCGCTGCGGGCGCGGACCGAACCGGTCACCGCCGAGGCGCTGGCGGTCGCCATCGGGGCGAGGGAGGAGGCCGAAACCGCGTTCAAGGTGCTGCTCCATCTCGCCTCGAACCCGGGGCGGGGGGTGCAGATGCAGGGACGGCCGACGCCCACCGAGGCCCTCTTCCTGCCGGCGTAGGGGAACCGCGACACGCAGGGCGGACGCGGCGACCCACTCTGGGCTTGGGACGCCGGCTGAAACGCCTGTATACGTCCGCCCCGACATGCCCACCCCCCGCCAGATCGGCGCCGCACGCGCCCGTCAGCAGATGTACGCCGCGCTCCGGAGCTACTTCGGAGCCGAGGGTTTTCTGGAGGTGGACACCCCCCTGATGGTGCCGGCGCCCGGGATGGAGCCGCACATCAACGCCTGTGAGGTGCCCTTCATCCCCGAAACGGAGGTGGGCACCCGGCGCACGCTGTACCTGCACACCTCGCCCGAGTACGCGATGAAGCGCCTCCTCGCGGACGGGGTGGGGGCCTGCTTCCAGATCTGCAAGGTCTTCCGCAACGGGGAGATCTCGCCCACGCACAACCCGGAGTTCACCCTCCTCGAGTTCTATCGGCCCGACGCGGACTACCACGCGATCATGGACGATCTCGAAGGGGCCCTCGCGGCGGTGCAGCAGGCACTCCGGGTGGAGGGACCCTTCGATCGGCGCCCGTTCGAGCGGCTCACGGTGCGCGAGGCGGTGCTGCGCGAGACCGACATCGACATCGCCCGGCACGCCGACGGTCCATCGCTGAAGCGCGCCGCGGAGCGCATCGGGGTGCACACCGGCGGGTCGGTCACCTTCGATGACGTCTTCTTCCACATCTTCCTCGAGCGGGTGGAGCACACGCTCGGGCACGGGAGGCCCACCTTCCTCACCGAGTACCCGGCGTCGATGGCCTCCCTGGCGCGCCTCAAGCCGGGCAACCCGTCGGTGGCCGAGCGCGTGGAGCTCTACGCCAACGGACTCGAGCTGGCGAATGGCTACAGCGAGCTGGTCGACGCCGCCGAGCAGCGGGCGCGGCTGGTGGAAGAGCAGGGCCTGCGCGCCTCGATGGGGCGCTCGGTGTACCCGATCGACGAGGCCTTCCTGGAGGCTGTCGGTCGGATGCCGCCCTCGGCAGGGATCGCCGTGGGGTTGGATCGGATTCTCATGGTGCTGCTGGGAATGCAGCGGATCGAGGACGTGCTGCTGTTTCCGGCGCACGGCTTCTTCAAGGAGAGCAGAGAGACATGAAGCGCACGGTGCAGCAGTCCGCCCACCCCTGGCACGGCGTCGATGCCGAACACACCGATGAGTGGGTCACGGCCTACATCGAGATCGTGCCCAGCGATGGCGTGAAGTACGAGCTCGACAAGGAGACGGGGCTGTTGCGGGTGGATCGTCCGCAGACGTTCTCGAGCATGTGCCCCTCGCTCTACGGCTTCATCCCGCAGACCTACTGCGGGAAGACCGTGGCCAAGCGGACCATGGAGCGCACCGGGTTCGAGAACATCCAGGGCGACGCCGACCCCATCGACATCTGCGTGATCTCCGAGAAGGGCTTCCCGCACGGCAACTTCCTGGTGCGCGCGCGCCCCATCGGCGGCTTCCGGATGATCGACGGCGACGAGGCCGACGACAAGATCATCGCCGTGCTCCAGGGGGACCTGGCCTACGGGAAGATCCAGGACCTGGCGGAGCTGCCGGTGTCGATCCTCGAGCGCCTCCGGCACTACTTCCTCTCCTACAAGCAGCTCCCGAACGACGGGCCGCGCCGGGTGATCATCCCCGAGACCTACGATCGCGCCGAGGCGCACGAGGTGATCAAGCGGACCCTCCATGACTACAAGGTGGAGATCGCCGGAACGGTGAAGGCCACCCGCGCCGCTGCCGGTCGGAAGGCCGCCGCGAAGACCCAGACGCCCAAGGTCACCGCCAAGAGCAAGGCGGCCCCGAAGGCCAAGGCCGCGGAGGTGGAGAAGGCTCCGAAGAAGGCGACCCGGAAGGCGAAGGAGGCCGCAGCGGCCGAGCCTGCCGCGAACACCAAGAAGGTCGTGCGCAAGAAGACCGCGCCGCGTCTCGCGGTGGCCGCGAAGGTTGCCAAGGCCCCCGCGAAGCGCTCCGCGCGCGCCTGAGTCTCGCAGCGACCGGGGAGGGCGTTCGCGACGACGCGGCCCCTCCCCACCTCAGCGCCGGATGGCGGCGGGACACCCGGCTCCCGCGTCGTTTCACGGGAATGGCGCGGAGGGATCGGGGTTGCTTGAGCCCGACGCGCGTTGGTATGTGCCGCCGTCGTCACACGTTCATTGGGTGCAGCGCCTGAATCGGGCTGCAGGGTGTCGAGGATGGTCGGGCCGCCATCCAACTGAGTCTGACTCAGTGGGATTGCCCATGCCCCGCCCATCGCTCCGCCGGAAGTTCCTGCAGGTGCCCGCCCGGCGCCCACGCTCCTCCATCCGCCACATCCACAGGGAGCTTCGCCCGTGGTGACCTCGCTTCTCTGGGTGCTGTTGCTGGTGCCCTGGCTCTCGGCGCCGCTGATGGTGCTCCTCGGCCGTCGCCTGGGGCCCCGGGTGGGGTGGGCCGCGTTGCTCGCACCGGTGGTCGCCACCGTCTCCGCGGTGGGGATCACCCTGGCGCCGCAGGCCGAGCGGCAGGCACTTCCCGCCTACGAGTGGGTGCCTCAGCTCGGTGCGCGCATCGCGTTCATGCCGGATGGGCTCGGGCTCTTCTTCGCCCTGCTGGTGAGCGGGGTGGGTGTGCTGGTCACGCTCTATGCCGCGTTCTACCTGGACGGGAGCTACCGCCACCACGGCCGGTTCTACTGCTTTCTGCAGCTCTTCATGGGCGCGATGCTCTGGACGGTGCTCTCGGGCAACCTGCTCGTCCTCTTCGTCGCCTGGGAGCTCACCGGCATCAGCTCCTTCTTCCTCATCGGCTTCCTGACCGAGAAGGAGCTCTCACGCCGCGGCGCCCGCATGGCGCTGGTGACCACCTCGGCCACCGGGCTCTCGCTGCTGGTCGGCGTCGTCCTCATCGGCCAGCTCTACGGAACCTACGAGCTCTCCGCGATCTTCACCCAGGGGGTGCCGCCCGGCGGCGAGGGCCTGCTCACCGCGGCCTTCCTCTGCTGCTTCGGCGGCATCGCCGGCAAGTCGGCGCTCTTCCCGTTCTCGTACTGGCTCCCGAATGCGATGGCCGCGCCGACCCCGGTGAGCGCGTACCTGCATTCGGCGACGATGGTGAAGCTGGGCGTCTTCCTCACCGCGCGGATGCTGCCGCTCTTCGGCGACCTCGACGTCTTCGCGCCGGTGGTGCTCAGCGTCGGGCTGTTCACCTTCGTCTTCGGGGCCGGGCTGGCCCTCCTCTCCAACGATCTCAAGGCGGTGCTGGCCTACACCACGGTGGCGCAGCTCGGGGCGCTGGTGGGGCAGTACGGCTGGAGTCCGCAGGGTGCGGCCCCGTTCGGGGACATCCTCCACATCCTCAACCACACCCTCTACAAAGCGGGCCTCTTCATGGTGGTGGGGGTCATCGACCACAGCGCCGGGACCCGTGATCTCCGCGAGCTGGGCGGCCTGTTCCGTCGGATGCCCCTGACCGGCGTGGTCGCGCTGATCGCTCTGGCCGCCATGGCGGGGGTGCCGCTGACGAGTGGTTTCATCAGCAAGGAGCTGCTGCTCGAGAGCGGCCTGGAGCTGTTCCACAGCCGCCAGTCCCTGCTGGGCGCGCTGCCGCTCGTCGCGCTGCTGCTCGGCTCCCTGCTGCATGTGCTCGTCGCGCTGCGGGTTGCGAAGCGCTTCTTCGGGCCGATGCCGGAGAAGGCCGCTTCCCATTTTCACGCCCCCTCGCTCGGGCTGCAGTTCCCCGCCTCGGTCCTTGCGCTGGGGGTGATGGGCTTCGGGGTGGTTCCGGCAGCCTTCGGAAGCGCGACCGGCTTCTTCTCCGCGTCCCCGGAGGTGCGGCACCTCTCGCTCTGGCACGGCTTCACGCCGGTGCTCCTGATGAGCCTGTCGATCTTCGCGCTCGCCGGCATCCTCTTCGCGGTGGGGACACGCGCAGGGAAGGCCCCGGCGGGGATCCCCCGCTGGCTCGAGTTCGAGCGGCTGTTCGAGCGGGGCGTGGAGGGGGCCCCCGTCTTCGGCCAGTGGCTCGACCGGGTGCTCGGCTTCACCCGTCCCTCACACTTCCTGCTGCTCATCGTCGGCGGCCTCGTCACGGCCCTCGCGGCGTACGGGATCTTCGCCTGGGAGGGGCTGGTGCAGCGGATCTCCCTGTCCGCGCCGCTTCCGGAGGGGAGCGAGGGGGAACCGTGGATCCGCTTCGGCGCCTGCCTCCTCATCGGCATCTCCGCCCTGCTGGCGGTCCGGCTGCGGCGGCCCATTCCCCAGCTCTTCGCGGTCTCCGCGGTGGGCCTGGGCATCGCCTTTCTGTACGTCCTCTACCGGGCCCCCGACCTCGCGCTCACCCAGTTGCTGGTGGAGACCGCAACGCTCCTGATGGTCCTGCTGCTGGTCATCCGCTTCAAGCGGGACCGCGCGTCCGAGCAGCCGGTGGCTCCCGTCAGCCGGGGAGCCCGGGTCATCCGTTTCGGGGTGTCCATCGCCGCCGGTCTGGTCATGGGCCTGGGGGTGCTCATCTTCCCCAACCCCGGGCAGGAGCACGCGGGGACCTACTACCTCGAGACGACCGTGCCGCTGGCCAAGGGCGCGAACGCGGTCAACACCGTGCTGGTGGACTACCGCGGCTTCGACACCATGTTCGAGATCACCGTGCTGCTCATCGCAGCCCTCGGGTGTCTGGGGCTGCTGGCGCGGGTGCGCCGCGTCGGCAAGCCCACCGAGGTGAAGGTGAGCGTGCGCGATCTCTTCCCCGTCCCGGAGGACTTCATTCTGCGGTCGGTGGTGGTGTTCGGCGTCTTTCCCCTCAACCTGCTCGCGGCCTTCATCTTCTTCCGGGGACACAATGCCCCGGGCGGAGGCTTCATCGCGGGCCTGGTCAGCGCGCTGTCCCTCATCCTGCTGGTCTTCGTCTCCGGGCTCGGGTGGGTGCGCAGTGCGCTGCGGATCAACCCGGTGACGCTCGCCGCGATCGGCGTGGGACTGGCCGTGGGCACCACGCTCCTGCCGCTCGTCTTCGGACTCCCCCTGCTGTCCCACCTCTACGTCGACATCCTCGGGATCTCGCTCGGGACGACCCTGGTGTTCGACCTGGGCGTGTACCTCACGGTCGTCGGCGTGACCCTGAAGCTCATCTACCCGCTGATGAAGTCGGTCCACGGTCGCTCGGCGTTTGCCCCGGACGAGCTGGGCCACTTCTACGCCGAGGCGAGCGAATCGATTGACGAGCTGGAGTCGGTCCCCGGGACGGAGGTCCCTCCCGACGCCGAGCCCTCGCCGGAGACCCGACGGATATGAGCACCCAGCTCGACCTCGCCCTGCTGGTGGCGGTCGTCATCGGCGTGGCGATCTACCTGTGCCTCTCGAGCCGCTTTCATCGCGTCCTGCTCGGGTTCCTGCTGTTGTCGAACGGCGCGAACCTGGCGGTGCTCGGGATGTCGGGAGATCCCTCCGGAAAGGCCGCCGCCCTCGTCGCGGACGCGCCCGGCCGTCCGCCGGTGGATCCGCTTCCGCAGGCCCTCATCCTGACCGCCATCGTGATCGGCTTCTCGGTGGCCGCCTATTTCACCGTGCTGCTCTACCGGATCTACACGGACGGCCAGAACGCGACCCTCGCCGGACTCGATGATCCGGGGACGGGTGACGGGAAGGAGCGTGCGTCATGACGGCCCTGGTCGCCCTCCCCATCTTCGCGCCCCTGGTCCTCGCGCTCGTGGCGCTGGTCACCCCACGTTGGCGCTTCCGCCGGCCCGCACTGGGGGTGGCGTTCGCGGGGCTCTTCGGCTTCTCGGTGTGGCTGATGCTGCACGTCCAGCAGCACGGGCCGATGGCCCACGGCTTCGGCGGCTGGGCGGTCCCCTACGGCATCGTGCTCGTCGGCGATTCGTTGGCCACCATCATGGTGAGCCTCTCATCCCTGACTGCACTGGTCGCGGTGCTCTTCGGCTATGCGGAGCAGCACGCGCGGGACGAGCATCCCCTGCGGTTGCCGCTGCTTCTGTTGCTGGTCGCGGGCGTCAACCACTCCTTCCTCACCGGCGACCTCTTCAACCTCTTCGTCGCCTTCGAGGTCTTCCTGCTGGCCTCGTATGCGCTGCTGACCCTCGAGATCGGAGACGGTCAGGCACGCAACGCGCTGCCGTACGTCGCCATCAACCTGGTGGGCAGCGCGCTCCTGTTGATGTCCTGCGCGTTCGCCTACGGCCTCTTCGGCACGCTCAACATGGCGGAGATGGCGGAGCGGGCCGCAGGGATGGTGGGGGACTCCCGGCTCGACCTGCTGGGCCTGATGCTGATGCTGGTCTTCGGCATGAAGGCGGGCGTCTTCCCCCTCTACTACTGGCTGCCCCGCAGCTACCCGGCGATGACCACGCCGATCCTCGCCTTCCACGGCGCGATGCTGACCAAGGTGGGCATCTACGCCCTCGCACGTCTCTTCGGGACGATCCTGCCGGGCGAGCTGGTGTGGCTGCACGAGGTGCTCGCGTGGGCTGCCGGTCTCACCATGGTGATCGGCGGTCTCGGCGCGCTCGCCCAGAGCCGGATCCAGCAGATCCTCGTCTACCACGTGGTAAGTCAGGTCGGTTACCTGGTGCTCGCCATCGGCTGGTTCTCCACCGCCTCGTACATGGCGCTCATCTTCTACGTCGCCCACCTGGTGATGGTGAAGGCGGGGCTGCTCTTCATCGGAGGCATCGTCCGCAAGGCGCAGGGGGACGATCTGCTGAAGACCAACGGCGGGCTGCAGGCCGCAGCGCCCATGCTCTCGCTGTGTTTCCTGGCCCTGGCCCTGTCGCTCGCGGGCATTCCTCCGCTCAGCGGCTTCTGGGGCAAGTTCATGATCGTCCGCGCGGGTCTGGAGCAGGGGCAGGTGACGCTGGTCGTCCTCGCGCTGGTGGCGAGCGTCCTGACCCTGTTGAGCATGCTCAAGATCTGGCTCGGAGCGTTCTGGAAGCCCGCGCCCGAGGGCGTGCAGGTGGTGCTCGACACGCAGACCCGCGGGATGACCGCGGCGGTCGGGATCCTCGTGGCGCTGTCGCTCGCCATGGGCCTGGGCGCCAATGCCTTCGTGAAGCTCGCCGGGAACGCCGCGGAGGAGACCTTCAGCCGTGACACCTATGGCGACAGCGTGCGCGCCCTGAACCTCGTGCCCATCGAAGGGAAGCGTCCGTGACCACCCAGGCTCCCGCGTCGAGACTTCCGCGCCCGCTCGCCCGGGCGGTCGGCTTCGTCCTCTTCCTGTTCGCCTTCCTGCACGCCCTGATCATGGCGAACCTGCAGCTCGCTGCGGTCGTCCTGTTCAAGCGCAAGGAGGATCTGAACCCCGGCTTCATCGTCTACCGGGTGAATGGACTCTCCCGCTTCGAGATCTTCGTCCTCGCGCAGTGCATCAGCCTGACGCCGGGGACCGCCACCGTCGAGATCTCCCGGGACTACCAGCGGCTCCTGATTCACTCCCTGGACACCGAAGCACCCGAGTTGGTGTGCAAGGACATCCGCCGGACCCTCGAGGCGCCCATCCTGAGGTGGACACGATGATCGTCGACCTCCTGAAGCTGTTGCTCTGCGTGCTCCTCTTCGGATCGGTCGCGGCGGGCCTGTGGCGCCTGAACCGGGGACCGACGACCCTGGACCGGCTGTTGGGGCTCGACCTGACGACCATCACCATCATGTCCATCGTCCTGGTCTTCTCGGCGCTGACCGGGACGGTGGAGTTCATCGAGTTCGTGCTGCTCTTCAGCGCGCTCGGGTTCCTCACGACGGTCTCGTACTTCTACTACCTGATGCAGCTGCCTCCCGAAGACGAGGAGTTCGACGCAGGAGACGGGCGATGAGCATGGTGCGTGAGATCGCGGGCCTCGTGGTGCTCGCCGGTGGCGTGTTCTTCGTGATCGTCGCGGCGGTGGGGCAGATCCGGCTGCCGGACGTCTTCTGCCGCTCACACGCCATCGGGAAGGCGATGACGCTCGGGGTGATGTTGATCGTCCTGGGCTACGGGCTGTCGGTCCCCGATGCGCCCTGGCTCAAGCTCATCCTGCTGCTGATCTTCCAGCTCATGACCATCCCGGTCGCCAGTCACCTCTTCTGCCTCATCGCCTACCGGAAGGGCGTGCGCCGCTACCGGGCCAAGGCCGTCTGGGAAGAGGGGGAGTGGGAGCGCATCGGCAACGCGCCTCAGGAGTGAGCCCGCCCCTCAGGCCCGCCACGCAGCGAGTGCCTGTTGAAGCGCGCGCCGGGCCGACGCCGGATCGGTCGCATCCTCCGCGGTTGCGGGCACGATCGCCTCAAAGGCGCCCGCGCTGACCTCCGCCACGCCGACGAAGGCCACGGTCGGTACGCCCATCCCGGCGGCGCGCTCAGCCAGCCGCACCGGGCCCTTTCCCAGGAGGCTCTGCGCATCCAGCCGGCCTTCCGCGGTCAGGACCCGGTCGGCCCAGCGAAGGGCGGCGTCGAGGCCGACCAGCTCGGCCACCACCTCGAGACCCGGGCGGGGATGGGCGTTCAACCCGGCCATGAGCCCGAACCCCAATCCGCCGGCGGCCCCTGCACCCGGACGATCCCGCAAGCGGTCTCCCACGAGCGCTTCGAGCTGCGAAGCGAACCGCGAAAGCCCGCACTCCAGCCGCTCCACTTCGCTGGCGCTGGCGCCTTTCTGGGGCGCGAAGAGGTGGCTTGCGCCGGTGGGCCCCAGCAGCGGCGCCGACACGTCACAGGCCAGGGTGAGGCGCGTCTGCGCGAGCCGGGGATCAAGGCCGGTGAGATCCACGCGCGCGAGCCCATTGAGCGCTGCGCCTCCTGAGGGCAGGGGATGCCCACGTGCATCCAGCATCCGCGCCCCCAGCGCTTCCAACGCTCCAGCCCCACCGTCGTTGCTGGCGCTGCCTCCCAGGCCCACACAGATCCTGGTCGCGCCCGCCTCCAACGCCGCGGCGATGAGCTGGCCCACCCCGCGGCTGGTGGTGCGCAGGGCGCTGCGCCCGGTGGGTGGGAGCCGCCACAGTCCATGTGCCTCGGCCGCCTCGAGGTAGGCGTGCGTGGGCGACCGGGAGGAGCCGCGCAGAAGACCGAAGCGTGCCGGGACGGTTCTGCCGAGCGCATCCTCCACCGACACCGTTCGCAGCTCGATCGCCGGCATCGCCATCCTGAGGGCATCCAGGGTGCCGGGGCCGCCGTCACCCAGGGGCAGGCGGCGGGTGGAACATGTGGCCCGGGTGGAGAGCACGCCCTCCATGATGGAGGCCACCTCTGCCGCACTCAGCGTTCCCTTCATCTCGAAGGGCGCAAGCAGCAGTCGCTCGGTCCGCGCCGCCGGGGGCGCAGGTGTCGCTGGCATGTCTCTCCTCCGGCCTCCGGTGGACCCTCAACCGCCGTGCGTCCACGATGGACCACCCGCTCTGCCCGCGCACAGCCGGTTCCGGTAGGGCGTGTTCACCGGGACGCTCCACACTCCGGGGGAAGGATCTCCATGCGGTTGCCCCTGCTCATCGACTCGGACCTGGCCCTCGACGACTGGATGGCGTTGGTCTTTCTGCTGCAGAGCCCGGAGGTGGACGTCCGGGCGATCACCGTCGCTGCGACGGGCGAGGCGCACGCCGGGCCGGGGGTGAAGAACACCTTGCGGCTGATGGCCCTGACCGGGGTGGAAGGGATCCCGGTGGCGAGCGGTCGGACCACACCACTGGCCGGCACGCACCGCTTCCCCCTCGCGCTGCGGCTGGCGATGGACTTCCGTCTGGGGCTGGGATTGCCGCGTCCGCGCACACGGCCCTCGGGTGGGTCGGCGGTGGCGCTGTTGCGGCGCACGCTGCTCGAGGCACCTGCGCCCTGCACCCTCCTCGCATTGGGCCCGCTCACCAACCTGGCTCAACTCTTCGAGGGGGCCCCGGAGCTGGTCCCGCGGGTGTCCCATCTCTGGGTCATGGGAGGCGCGCTCGACGTTCCCGGGAACATCCAGGAGATCAACCCGCGCATCGACAACCTCTCCGCAGAGTGGAACCTCTACATCGACCCCACGGCGGCGGAGCGTGTGCTGCAGAGCGGGGTGCCGGTGACCCTGGTCCCACTGGACGCCACGTCGCAGGTGCCGTTGACGGACGCGTTCCTGGCGCAGCTGGATGCCGAGGGGACCTCGCCGGCCTCACGGTTCGTGAGCCGGGTCATCCACCGCATCCGCCCCCTGCTCTCCAGGGAGCGCAACCTCTGCTTCTGGGATCCGCTGGCCGCCGTGCTCACCGTGCGACCTGAGCTGGGGCGGTATGAGGAGCGGCGGGTGCGCGTCGTCACCGGGGAGGGTCGGGAGAGCGGCCGCCTCGTCTCCGCACCCGATGGTCAGCGGGTCCGGGTCTGCACCGGGGTGGACGTCCCGGCCTTCGAGCGCTGCTTCCTCGAGGGTCTCGAGCGGCGGTCCTCGCCACCTGAAGCGCTGCGCGCACCGGGATGAGCGCGCGCGGCGCCTGGAGTGATGACGCAGCCTCCCGGGAGGAAAGACACCTCAGCCTTCCCGCTCCACCCAGGTGAGCAGCGGCTGCGGGCTGGCATCCGCTCCATCCAGCTCGCGGCTGACCTGCTCGAGCCGGCGCTGGAGCGCATCCATCTCTTCGTAGGGCTGGTCTGCAGGTCCGCGAACGCGTCCGCAGAAGTAGGTGCGGCAACCGAGCGGACGGTCCGCGTAGATGGTGCAGCGACGCCCCTGTGAATCGAGCAGCGGGCACCCCCCGTCGCGCCGGGGCCCGGGCAGGGAACGGCCGGCGGTGGCGAGTGCGCGTTGAACCCTCAGCCACTCCACCGGCCACAGCCAGGGCTGCAGCCCGGTGGTCCCGAGCTGGCAGCAGTCTCCGCTGGCCGGGCATGACCAGGGCGCGAAGGTGGCATCGGCGTCCCGGTAGAGGGCGGAGAGGGCACCCAGCGCGGCCCGCTCGCGGCGGTGGCGGGTGGCGGGGAGGCGGTCCTCGTCGTCGGCGTGGTCCTCCCACTTGTGCACGAGCTGCTCCGTTGCGGCTTGGGACCGCGTGAAGGAAGGAACGTCTAGAAGACCCGCAGCACGAAGCATTTGAGATAGCGGGTCTCACGCAGGCGCATCAGCACCGGGTGATCGATCCCTGCGCCACGGCGCTCGAGGATCTGCACCCGCCGCTTCGCATCCACCGCCGCTGATTCGAGCATCTCTTCAAAGCGCTCCTCGTTCACGTGGTAGGTGCAGCTCGCGGTGATGAGGATGCCTCCCGGACGCAGCAGCTGCAGTGCCCGGAGGTTGATCTCCTTGTAGCCGCGCAGCGCACCCTCGACGGCGTCCTTGTTCTTCGCGAAGGAGGGCGGGTCGAGCACGATGGTGTCGAAGCGGCGGCCCTCGTCGACCGCGTCCCGGAGGAAGTCGAAGGCGTTGGCGGAGACCACCTCCACGTTGTCGAACCCGTTGAGCCTGGCGTTGCTGCGGATGAGCTCGCACGCCGGCTCCGAGATCTCCACGGCGGTGACCCTGCTCGCGCGGGTGGCCAGCTGCAGCGCGAAGCCTCCCAGGTAGGAGAAGCAGTCGAGCGCCTCGCCGTGCGCGTAGGCACTCGCGCGGACGTGGTTGTCCCGCTGGTCCAGGAAGGTGCCGGTCTTCTGGCCCCCGACGAGGTCCAGCTCGAACTTCACCAGGCCCTCGGTGTGGGGAACCGTCTCGGGCACCTCGCCGTGCAGCACGCCCTTCACCTGCTCCAGACCTTCGTAGGCCCGCACGCCCACATCCGAGCGGTTGACGATGCCCTTCGGCTGGAAGTGGTCCACCAACAGGCGCACGAACATCGGCGCGAGGGCGTCGGTGGCGGCGATGAGGAACTGCACGCTCAGGTAGTCGCCGTAACGATCGACGATGAGCCCCGGAAGCCCGTCCGACTCCGCGTGGATCACCCGGTAGGAACGCTCTCCCTGCAGCATGTCCCGGCGCAGGGCGTCTGCCACCTCGATGCGACGCCGGTAGAAGGCTTCGTCGATGACCTCGTCCTCGAGGGTCAGCGCGCGCAGGGCGATCTTGGAGGTCGGCGAGTAGAAGGCCTTGCCCAGGAACCACCCGCGGCCATCGATGACCCGGACCACCTCTCCACGTTCGGGGAGGGAGGCGGATTCGAGATCCGCCCGGTAGATCCAGGGGTGCCCCGCCTGCCAGCGCTCGACGCCACGACGGGAGAGAGAGACCTGCGCGAGTCCATCCGGACCGGGGCCGAAGGCACGGGGGCGGTGGCGGGGACGGTGCCCGCCTTCCCGTGGTGGATGGCCCTTTCCGTGGGCACGGGCGGGGCGATGGGGGGAAGTGGGGCGGCCGGGCGGTTTCAAGGGAAGTCTCCTCAGACGGTGTCTGCGCGGACCCGCCGTATACTCCACTGCGTGAGATACGAGCTCCTCTGGCAGTCGAGCGTTCCGGGAACCCCCTATCCCATCGAGACGGTGAACGCTGCCCTCGAAGCACGAGGCGTGGCTGCCCGGGACGAGGGCGGCCAGACATGGGTGTTGCGCACCGTCCCCGTCGAGGTGGGCCCGGTCATGGAAGGCGGCGTGCAGGTGGCCACGGAGCTGCGCCTGCAGCTCTCCGATCGGGATGAGGGCGTCCGGGAGCTGGTCACCGAAGCGGATGCGTTCGCCCGGGAGCTCGGGCTGGTGCTCTTCGATCCGCAGCTCATGAGCCCCATCACCGCGAAGGACGCCGACCGGGTGGCGGCCCAGTTCCAGCGGACCGCGCGCTATGCCGGCGAGATGCTGGGCCTCCCGGAGGCCATCGCCGCAAGCTTCGACCCCCCTGAGCCCCAGCGTCTCTCCGGAGGGGTCAAGGTGATCCTGTTGATCGTCGCCGTCGTCCTGCTCGGCCTGTGGAGCCTCGAGTGGATCCTGGCTCCGCCGCCCCTCCCCGAGGTCGTGCAGCCGCCCCCTCCGCTTCCGCCTCCCCAGCCGTGATCCGCCAGAGCCGGTGACTGTCGCGCCGGTGGAAGTCTTCGGGCAGTGAGCGCGGGGTGAGCTCCTCGAAGTGCGCGCCGGGGACCTTGTCCGGCGAGAGCTCGAAGCCGCGGAAGTTGGTGGAGAAGTAGAGCGTGCCGCCGGGGGCGAGGATCGACAGGGCGTCGTTGAGCAGGCGCGGGTGATCGCGCTGGACGCGGAAGTCTCCCCGCATCTGCTTGGAGGTGGAGAAGGGAGGCGGATCGAGCACGATGAGATCCCAGCGCTGCGCCCCCTCCGCGGCCACCTGGGCGAGCCACGCCAGGACATCCGCCTGGATCAGGGTGTGCTCGGGGCCGTTGAGGCCGTTGAGCCGGAGGTTGCGGCGGGCCCAGTCGAGATAGGGACCGGAGAGGTCGACCGTGGTGGTGGCGCTCGCCCCGCCCAGCCCCGCCGCGACGGTGAAGCTGCCCGTATAGGCGAAGAGGTTGAGCATCCGCTTCCCCCCGGCCTCCTTCCGCACGCGGGCCCGGGTGCGGCGGTGGTCCATATAGAGCCCGGTGTCGAGCCGGGCGCCCAGGTCCACCTCCAGCACCATCCCGTGCTCTTCCACGGTGAAGGGCTCGGCAGGCGCGCCGGTGGTCCCATACTGGCTGCGTCCCCAGGCGTGGGGCAGGTGGGTCTTGGTGACGATCGCGGCTTCGTCGAGGGTGAGCACCTCGGCCACCGCCGCCACGATCGCCGCGCGCTCGGCTTCGAGCCGCCCGGCGCGGAGCGTCTTGCGGCGCGGGTACTCCACCAGGTGGACCCGGCCCGCGTACCACTCGACGACGAAGGGGAACTCGGGGAGGTCCTGATCGTAGAGCCGGTAGGCGGTCAGCCCCTCGCGTGCTGCCCAGCGGGTGCGGACCTTGAGGTTCTTGCGCAGCCGGTTGGCGAAGGCGGTGACGTCGGGGGCAGAGGGCGTCGCATCCATGGCGGCCGGAGCGCTAGCACCGGGCCCGAAGCACGTCAAAGCGCACGGCTCCCTGCATGCCCCCCGTCCCGCCGCCCTCGTTCGGGTCGGGCTTGCCAGCCGTCAGGGGCGGATGAGGCCACCGTTGGGGCGTGTTCGGCCCTCCGTAGCCGGGACCCGATTGCGTGCAGACATCTCAAGTGCCCAGCAGCGGTCGCAGGCGACCCTCGATGACGTTCAAGCCGGGTGAGCCCGACCGGGCCGGTTCGTTCCGCGGCGGCCGCGGACGCTGGATCCCCTGGATGGGGCTGCTCCTCGGCCTGCTCTCCACCGCCCTCTTCGTGCTCATGGGGGCCAGCTCGGCGCGGGCCTCGGACCTGGCGCGCTTCGAGAACGCCGTGGACGTGGCCCGTGAGCGCCTGATCAACGGCATGCGCAACTACGGAACCCTGCTGGTGAGCACCGAGCGCCTCTTCGCGGTCGAGCAGGGGCGGATGACCCCGGAGACCTACGACAACTTCATGGAGGGCATCGACCTCCAGCGCCGATATCCGGGCATCCGCGGGGTCGGGTTCGCCGTGCGCCGGGATCCGCGCCAACCCCATCCGGTCGCCGAAGAGATCTTCCGCAACGCCGGGGAGCGCCTCCCGGACGCCCCTCCGGAAGGGGACGACGTCACCTTCCCGGTCATCTACTTCGCCCCCCTGGATGCAGAGACGCGTGCGTCCCTCGGGTTCGACATCCGCAGCGAACCCCAACGTGCCGCGGTGCTCGCCGAGGCGGCGAGGACCGGACAGCTGACCCTCTCCGGTCGGCTGCAGCGCCACGGAGAGCTCGTTCCCGGTGAGCGGCCGGGGTTCAACCTCTACCTGCCGGTCTATTCAGGGCCCGGAACGCCGGAGTCGCCGGAGGAGCGCGAAGAGCGTCTGATCGGATTCCTGTTCGCACCGTTCTACGCCGCCGACTTCTTCGTCCAGGGGCTCGCCGATCAAGAGGTCGAGTACGAGGTCTTCGACGGCGGACGGGCGACCATCGACCGGCTCCTGCTCTCCTCCCGGGAGGAGCTCGAAGCGCCCCGGAAGTTCGTGAAGGTCGAGCAGCTCGAACTCTACGGGCGGGTGTGGACGGTGCACTTCCACTCCCGGCCTCCTTTCGAGCGCGGAAACCTGGCGCGTTCGCTGCCCTGGCTCATGGGCGCGGGCGTGATCTTCAGCGTCGTCATCTTCCTGCTGTTGCGACGACAGGTGCAGGCGCAACTGGATGCCGAGGACCACCTGCGGACCCTGCGGCTGGTGGTCAACAGCGGGGTGGCCTCCATCGTTGTGGTGGATCGGCGCACGCAGCGGATCGTGGAGGCCAACGATGCCTTCCTGCGGATGGCGGGCTGTACCTTCGAAGACCTCGCGCAGGGACGCTACGTTCTCACCGACTTCCTCTCGGACGAGGGCGAACTCGAACGGCGCCAGGATCGACTCCGCCCCGAGGAGCAGACGCTGAAGCGGCCGGATGGGACCGAGGTCCCCATCCTGATCGGGGGCGCGCCGTTGCCGGGAACCGCCTACCACGAGGTCCTGGTCGGCACGGACCTCAGCGAGCGAAAGGCCTTCGAGACCGCGCTGCGCGAGAGCCAGGAGCGCTACGAGCTGGCCGTCCGCGCCACCCGGGACGTCATCTGGGACATGGATCTCGAGACCAAGCAGATGAGCTGGTCCGGTGGCGGCAAACAGGCGTTCGGCCTGGACACCCGCGAGGTGTGGAGCCTCGCCGAGACGCTGGCGAAGGTTCATCCCGACGATCGGGACGGCATCCTCGAGAGCCTCACCCAGGCGATCGCCAACCCGAACACGGTGCGGTGGGAGGCGGAGCATCGCTTCCGCCGCGTCGACGGCAGCTACGCCGACGTGGATGATCGCGCCTTCGTCGTCCGGGCCGAGGATGGCAAGCCGGTGCGGATGGTCGGCGCGATCTCCGACGTGAGCGATCGGAAGCGGGTGGAGAGTGAACGGGCCGAGCTGCTGCGGGAGGCGCGTGAAGGCCTCCGGATCCGCGACGAGTTCCTCTCGGTCGCAAGCCACGAGCTCAAGACCCCGCTGACGCCGCTGAGCCTGCGGCTCGAGAAGCTCGGTCTCATCGCCCGACGCGAAGCCGAGAACAATCCGGAGCTCGCGGAGGAGCTGGTCAACCAGGTGACCGAGAGCCGAAGACAGGTGGTGAAGCTGACCGACCTCATCGCCAACCTGCTGGACGTCACCCGCATCGACTCGGGGCACCTGCGGACCCACGCGTCGGAGGTGGAGCTGGCCTCGGTGGTTCGGGTGACCGCGGAGCGCCGCCGGCCCGAAGCCCGCCGCGCCGGATCGCAGCTGATCCTCGACCTGGAGTCGCCGCTCTGGGGACGCTGGGATCCCGATCGGGTCGCGCAGGTGGTCGACAACCTGCTCTCCAACGCCATCAAGTACGGGGCGGGGGAGACGATCGAGGTCCGGCTCGAGTCGCTCGATGATGGGCGGGTGATCCTGCAGGTCCAGGACCGGGGCATCGGCATCGCGCCGGAGAGCCAACCCCGGATCTTCGACCGCTTCACCCGTGCCGTGAGTGGCCGGCACTACGGAGGCCTGGGGCTCGGTCTGTACGTGACGCGCTCCATGGTGGACGCCCTCGGCGGCACCATCCGGGTCGTCAGCCATCCAGGGCAGGGGAGCACCTTCATCGTGGAGCTGCCCCACCATCGCGGCTCCACCTCCGGGATGGAGGATGAGGGACCGGCCGCCTCTCCCTGACGCGTCCGGACGTCGCTGAGCCCGGTCCGCCCGTCGCGGCGCACATGGACGACCTGGCGGACGTTGCCGTCTGGCCACCGCGCCCCGGACGTGGTGTAGAAGGCCCCCATGCGCTTCGACACCCTCGCCATCCACGCCGGCCAGGAGCCGGATCCCACCACCGGCGCGATCATGACGCCGGTCTACCTGACCTCCACCTACGTCCAGGACGGACCGGGTGAGCACAAGGGCTACGAGTACAGCCGGACGAAGAACCCGACCCGGAACGCGCTCGAAGGCTGCCTGGCAGCGCTCGAGGGTGCGAAGTACGGCGCGGCCTTCGCCTCGGGGCTCGCGGCCGCCGACATGCTCATGCACATGCTGGAGGTCGGAGACCACGTGGTGGCCTCGGACGACCTCTATGGCGGCTCGTTCCGGATCTTCGACAAGGTCTACCGGCGCCATGGGGTGGAGTTCACGTTCGTGGACCTCACCAACCTCGAGGCGCTCGAGGCGGCCATCACGCCCAAGACGAAGATGATCTGGGTGGAGACCCCCACCAACCCGATGCTCAAGCTGGTGGACCTCGCGGCGATCGCCCAGGTGGCGCAGCGCCACAAGATCATCTCGGTCGCCGACAACACCTTCATGACGCCGTACTTCCAGCGCCCGCTGGAGTTCGGCTTCGACCTGGTGACCCACTCCACCACCAAGTACCTCAACGGGCACTCGGACACGGTGGGCGGCTTCGTCTGCACCAACAACGAGGCCCTCGCCGAGCGGATGTACTTCCTGCAGAACGCGGTGGGCGCGGTCCCCTCGCCGATGGACAGCTTCCTCGTGCTGCGCGGCCTCAAGACCCTCCACGTCCGCATGGACCGGCACGCGGCGAACGCAGCGCGGGTCGCCGAGTTTCTGGTCAAGCACCCCAAGGTGAACAAGGTCATCTGGCCGGGGCTGGAGAGCCATCCGCAGCACGCGCTCGCCAAGCGCCAGATGAAGGGCTTCGGCGGGATGATCAGCTTCGAGATCGCCGGCGGTGAGCCTGCCGCCCGCGCCTTCCTCAAGGCGGTTCGCGTCTTCGCCTGCGCCGAGTCGCTGGGCGGCGTCGAAAGCCTCGTTGAGCACCCCGCGATCATGACCCACGCCTCGGTGCCCAAGGAGACCCGCGACATGCTCGGCATCAGCGACGGGCTCATCCGGCTGTCGGTCGGCATCGAGGACGGCCAGGATCTCTGCGACGACCTCGCGCAGGCGCTCGACAAGGCCTGAGCCGCATCCCCTGAACCGGGCACCGCATGCATCGCGGAGACCCGGTCAGCAGAAGGCCCGCTCAGCTTGGCGTTGAGCGGGCCTTCGTGTTTGGCGTCGGGGCCAGCCTGAGAGGTGGTCCCTCCCGGACAGCAGAAAGCCCGCTCAGCCTGGGGTTGAGCGGGCCTCGGTTTCGGCACTTTCCTGGCGGGGCAGACCCCTTTATGCGGCGCGCGCGGCCAGGTACTCGATGAGGTCGATCTTGTTGAGGACGCCGGTCACGTGGCTGCCCTCCATGACCACCGCCACGCGGTCGCTGCCGAGGACCTCACGCAGCCGCGAGATGGGCTGATCACCCGCCACGGCGCCCTCGAGCTTGGACATGACCTTGTCGACGGCGTCGGTCTTGGTGGCGCGACCCTCGAGCAGGGCGTTGAGCACGTCCACCTCGTGGACCATGCCGATGGCCCGGCGCTCGGCGTCGAGCACGGGGAGCTGGCTCACACCGGAGCTGCGCAGCCGGGAGACGACGCTCTCCAGGGTGTCGCCGCTCTTCGCGGTGATGACCTCGCGCACGCCCATGCTGCGGACCACGTCGCCCACGGTGGGCTCCTTCGGGGTCTCGAGCACGAAGCCGTTGTCGCGCATCCACTCGTCGCTGAAGAACTTCGAGATGTAGATGGCGCCCGAGTCGGGGAGCACCACGACGATGGTCTTCCCCTTGCCGAGCTTCTTGGCGAGCTTCACCGCCACGTGCACCGCCGAGCCACTGGAGCCGCCGGCGAAGATGCCCTCCTCACGCGCGAGGCGGCGGGCCGCGGCGAAGGACTCCTGGTCGTTGACCGTCTCCACCTCGTCCAGGACGCTGAAGTCCATGGCCTTGCAGAGCATGTCCTCGCCGATGCCCTCGACCTTGTAGACGTGGGGCTCGGGGAGGGTCTTGCTGCGGAAGTACTCGGCGTAGACGCTGCCTTCGGGATCGACGCCCACGTTCTTGATGGTGGGAATCTTCTCCTTGAGGAAGCGGCCCGCGCCGCTCATCGTCCCGCCCGTGCCGAGGCCGGCCACGAAGTAGTCGATCTTCCCGTCGGTCTGCTTAAAGAGCTCGGGGCCGGTGCTCCGGTAGTGGGCCTCGGCGTTGTCCTCGTTGTGGTACTGGTTGAGCATGAACGCGCCCGGGGTCTCCCGGTGAATGCGGTTCGCGGTCTCGTAGTAGCTGCGCGGATCCTCGGCGGGGACGTTGGTCGGGGTGACGACCACCTGGGCGCCCATGGCCTTGAGGCGGTTCACCTTCTCGGTGCTCATCTTGTCCGGCATGGTGAAGACGCAGCGGTAGCCCTTCACCGCGGCCGTCATGGCCACGCCCATTCCGGTGTTGCCCGAGGTGTTCTCGACGATGGTCCCGCCCGGCTTGAGGTGTCCCTCAGCGGCGGCCTTCTCGAGGATGTGCCGGGCCATGCGGTCCTTGATGGAGCCGCCCGGGTTCATGAACTCGCACTTCACCAGAACGGTGGCGTCCTCCGGCCCCACGAGCTTGTTGAGCCGGACCAGAGGGGTGTTGCCGATGGCGGAGAGGATGTCGTCGTGAACCTGCATGGTGCGTCCCGGTTTGAAAGGGTGGAAAAGATGGGCGGGTCATACACCGCGCACCGCAAAGGGGGAACGGCGCATCCGGTCGGACGCATGGCCGTTCCTGCCGCCCGGTATCGGGGTGGCGGGAACCGTCCGCCTTCGCGCAGGCAGGGCAGGGGCGGAGGTCAGCTCCGGCGCTGGACCCGGCCACCCTTCATGAGCGACTCGAGCCGTTCGAGGACCTCGGACTTGTAGACCCGGCTGCCGCACAGACCGCACACGCCCTGGGGAACCTCGGCCAGAACGACCGCGCGTCCCTCGACGTTCATGCGGACCTCGACCGCCCGGCCTTCATATTTGCCCGAGCAGGGGCACCTTCCGTAGTCGCGCTCGTTGACTGGCATGGGTGATGTGGCGTCCCGGTCGGGTTCGGGTACTCTACCCCGACTTGCGATGAAGGTCCCCTCCCGTCTTTCCAGAACCCAGGCTCCCAAGCGCCCCTCCGAGGGCGGGAAGGGTGGCGCGTCCGAAAAGGAAGGGCCCAAGGTCAAGGAGAAGAAGGCGGCGCAGCAACTGGGGGGGACCACCAACGCCGTGGAGGCCAAGGCGGACGTCGGGAACGCGGAAGCCTGGGGAGGTGGCCAGGGCGTCGAAGGCGAGTCCGCGGAAGAGGCGGCCGATCCGCTCTGGGGCGGAAAAACGCAGACCTCCGCGAAGCCCAAGCAGAGCGAGCGCCCCCAGCAGACCCTGAACGCCCGGGACCTCTTCGCCGCCCAAGCGGCACTGGCCAAGTCGCTCGCCACCCGGCAGGTGCGTGAGACCCTGGGGGCCGAGGTGTCCCAGGCGCTGCCTCCAAGCCGCACCGACGGCCAGGATCCCCTGGCGGCGCTCAACCGCGCCCAGCCTCCCGGCGTCTACTACAAGGAAGACGAGGACGGAGGGAACCGCGGCCGGGACCGCGACGATGGCGAGGCCATCGATCCGGAGCTCGAGGAAGCGCTGGAGGAGACCCTGCAGCTGCTCTTCGGGGTCCCCGGCATCCACCGCGTGAGCCCCGGTACGGACGAAGAAGGCACGCCGGTGGTGCTCATCTTCACCGCCCGGGGGTTCTCCCGCCCGTCGATGGACCGCATCCCCGAGGAGGTCCGGGGCTTCAAGACCCTGCTGGTCGTTCCCTATGATCTGCTCCCGCTGCGGCGGCTGGTCTGAGAACGCACCGGCGACGGGCACACAGGAACCATGAATCCGAAGAACGTCGAGACCCTGCTGCGTGAACAGGTGGAGAAGGCCACCGGCGAGAGCGCCGCGACCGCCCCCGTGCAGCCGCTGGTGGCGCAGGCCAGCGCTGCCCGCTCCTATTTCCGCGTCGGCACGCCCCCGAAGAGCCACGTCTGCATGCTGATGACGGAGGACGGGCAGAAGAGCGAGGAGATCGGCAAGGGAGGGGCTTCCACCGAGCTGCCCTTCCTCAATGTGCACCGCTACCTCGAGGCCCTCGGCGTCCGGGTTCCGCACATCCTGCGCTACGACGCGGAGGCGCGGACGATGGTCATCGAGGACCTCACCGATCAGACCTTCGAGAAGGCGCTCGCGTCCGGCCACTCCCGCGAGGACCTCTACGGCCGCGCCATCGACCTGCTCGCGCGGCTGCGGGTGGAGGCCGAGAAGAACCCCGATCCTGCCTGCATCGCCTTCGGCCGGTCCTTCGACGTGGACCTCTACGACTGGGAGCTGCACCACTTCCGGGAGTGGGGGCTCGAGGTCTGGAGTGGTCGCAAGCCGGATGAGACGACGCGCGCCGAGCTCGACCGGCAGTTCCGCGCCATCGCCGAATCCCTTGCCGACGCGCCGACCGGCTTCACCCACCGCGACTACCAGAGCCGTAACATCATGGTGAAGGACGGGGAGCTGGTGGTCATCGACTTCCAGGACGCGCTCCTGGGGCCCCGGCAGTACGACCTGGTGGCCCTGCTGCGCGACAGCTACATCGAGCTCGATGAAGGCTTCGTCGACGCGATGCTCGACCGCTACGTGCAGGCCTTCGAGGCCGCTGGCGGCGAGGCGATCGAGGTGGGGCCCTTCAAGGCCTACTTCCACCTGCTGACCGTGCAGCGGAAGCTGAAGGATGCGGGGCGCTTCGAGTTCATCCACCGCGTCCGCGGCAATCCCGGCTTCCTGCCTTCCATTCCCGCGAGCCTGCGCTACGTGAAGGCGGCCTTCCGCCACCGTCCGGAGCTCGCGCCGCTGCAGGCCCTGCTGGCCGACTTCGTCCCCGAGCTCGGAGCCTGAGCGGACGATGCGGGGGATGGTGCTCTGCGCAGGACTCGGAACGCGCCTGCGCCCGCTGACGGAGTTCTGGCCCAAGCCGGCGCTCCCGCTCCTCGGCGCACCGCTGTTGCGCTCGCACCTGGTGTCGCTGCACGCCGCCGGCATCCGCGAGGTGGGGATCAACACCCATCACCTCGGTGAGACCATGCGACGGGTGGCAGAGGCCGAGACCGCGCGCCTCGGGATGTCGCTGACCGTGGTCCACGAGGACGTGCTCCAGGGAACCGGCGGCGGGATCCGCAGCCTCCGGGAGTTCCTCTCCGGGAGTGATCCCTTCGTGGTGCTCAACGGCGACATCGCCTTCGAGCCCCCGCTTCCCGCCATCATCGAGGCGCACCACGCCTCGGGCGCGGATGGAACCATGGTGCTGCAGCCCCTCCCGGAGGGGGAGCGCTATGGCGCGGTGGAGGCGGATGCGTCGGGACGGATCCGGCGCATCGCCGGGGTGGGACCGGGAGGCGAGGGGCTCGCGTCCTGGCACTTCACCGGCGTCCACGTCATGCGTCCGCGGGTCTTCGACTTCATGACCGACGCGGTGCCCGAAGAGCTGTTCCGGGACGTCTACGCGAGGCTCTTCGAGGCCGGCGGGCACATCCAGGGCGTGACGGCCGAAGGAGACTGGGCCGACCTGGGGACGCCCACCCGCTACCTCTCGATGGTGCTCGAGGTCGTCTCCGGGGCCCGCCGTGCTCCCTCCGGCGCGGCGCTCACCGACTTCGACCGACGGCCCGACGCATGGGTGCATCGGGCTGCCCGGGTCGATCCCTCGGCGATGTTGGAAGGGGGCGTGGTGGTCGAGGCCGAGGCGCAGGTGGGGGCCAACGCACGCCTCTCCCGTTGCGTGCTGCTGCCCGGCGCGAGGGTGGAGCCCGGGGCGCGGCTGGAGAACAAGCTCGTCGGTCCCGACTTCTGTATCGACGCTTGATGCGGAGACTCCAGCCCGGCGCATCACCGGGGTGGGGGACCTCCCGCGTCACAGGTCTCGGCGTCAGGAGGCGTGGTAGCGCACGAGGATGCAGGTGACGTTGTCGACCCCGCCGGCAGCGTTGGCGGCTTCGATGAGCCTGCGGCTGGCCTCATCGAGATCGCGGGTCTCCCGCAGGATGGTCTCCATCTCCGCATCGCTGAGCATGCCGCTCAAGCCGTCGCTGCAGAGGAGCACCACATCCCCGTCCTGGAGGTCCTCACGGACCACGTCCACCTCGACGCCGAGCTTCATGCCGAGGGCGCGGACGATCACGTTCTTATGGGGGAAGGCCTCGATCTCCTCCGGCGTCATCTTGCGCGCCTTGGTCATCTCGTTGAGGAGGGAGTGGTCCTCGGTGAGCTGGCGCAGGCTGCCGTTGCGGAAGCCATACCCCCGGCTGTCCCCGACGTGTCCCAGGTAGGCCGCGCCGTCCTTGAGGAACACCGAGACCACGGTGGTGCCCATCTTGTCGTAGCGCTTGTCGGTCGAGGCCCGCTCGAGGATGCGCATGTTGGCGAGCTTGATGGCGGTCGCCAGGCGGTTCTCGTCGTAGTTGCGCCGCCGGTCCATCTTGTAGGGCCAGGTCAGCTCGTCGTCCGCGCCGGATTGGCGGAAGAAGTCGGCGATCTCCTCGACGGCGATCTGCGAGGCGACCTCACCGCAGGAGTGTCCGCCCATGCCGTCCGCGACGCAGAAGAGGTGCTCCTCCGGCAGCAGGAGGAAGTTGTCCTCATTGTGGGCCCGCTTCATGCCCACATCTGTCAGTCCAGCTACTTCAAGGCGCATGCGCGTCGGTCACCTGGGGGGTGGATCGGGAGGTACGGTAACAAAGCGGTCCGTGAGGGGTCAAAACGACGACCGGGGCAACGGGGCCCTTTCACCCTGCTGGCCGTTCGAACGCAAGGAGATCACCGACCTCGGTGCCGCTCCCCCGCAGGGTCCCGATCGGCAGCTCGAGGACCGACTTGCAGGCGCGGGAGGGGAGGGTCATGCGCCAGGGAGGGAGCGCTTCGTAGAGGCGGAGCACCCGGCTCTCGGCGTCGAGGAAGAGGACGTCGATGGGGATCCGCATGAAGAAGGTGTGGATGCTGTCGCAGGGGGCCAGGTGGAGTCCCTCGCCCATGGGCAGCTCGCGGCGCATCATCAGGCCTCGGAAGCGATCCCAGAAGCCTTCAGCGCGGGTGGCCTGCGTCGCGAGCACGCGGTCGCGGGTGACATTGGTGACCTGCCAGGGCATGAAGCCGACTATCCCATGCTCGAGCCGTTGGCGGATCCTCTCCATCTCGTCCTCTGCGCCCCGCAGATTCCTCCCAATACGGGGAACGTCGCCCGTCTGTGCGCGGTGACCGGCAGTCGGCTCATCCTGATCGAGCCCCTGGGCTTCTCCATCAGTGATCGCCACCTCAAGCGGGCGGGGCTCGACTACTGGGACAAGGTCTTCCTGGAGCTTTTTCCCTCCTGGGAGGCCTACGTGGAGGCCTTCCCGCACGCCCGGCGCTGGTTGTTCTCGGCGCGGGCGGAGACCTCCCTCTATGGGGCACGGTTCCAGGCAGGCGACCACCTGGTCTTCGGTTCCGAGACCTCGGGGCTCCCCCGGGACATCATCGAGGGCGGGGAAGGGCGGACGGTGGGCATCCCCATGTTGCCCGAGCGCCGCAGCCTGAACCTCTCGACCTCGGTGGGGATCGCCACCTACGAGGCCCTGCGTCAGCTCCGATTCGGCTGAGGAAGCAGCCGGGCACCCCGCCAGGGAGTTGAGGGGCTCCCAACCAAGGCTAGACTGCTGGCCGTGCCCCCCTCCTCCGACGTGGTCGATACGCTTTACGCCGCTCACGTGCGGCGCGCCACGGGTGCACTCCGGCTCACCTTCCGCGGCCGGGAGTCGCGGCTGCTGCTGCAGGACGGTGCGTTGGTGGGCGCCGAACTCGGGTTCGGGCACCAATCGGTGAACCAGGCGCTGGTGCGCGGTGGCGCATTGAAGCTCAACCAGCTCGACGCGTTGTGGGCCCGTGGTGCGGGTGCAGCGCCGGATCCGGATCTGAAGGAGGAGGTCGCCCTTCCTGAGGAGGCGCTCCGGGATGTCCCCCTCCTGGCGAGCCTGAAGCGTGTGGCGGCGCTCGCCGAAGAGGTGGAGCTCGTCGAGACCGCCGTCGATCCGAGCCGTGAGCCCATTCCCGGGAAACGGTGGGTGCGCGCGCTCTTCGAGCGGCTGCCGGACCCGGAGGACGATGAGCCCATTGCCATTCGTTGCGCCGACGCCGATGCCTGCGCGCCGTGGGTCGAGGACGATGAGGAGTTCGAGTGGCTTGAATCTCTGGAGACCTTCACGCCCCAGGAATCGCCGAGTGAGCGGCGACGCGGGCTGATCTCGGTTCTCGCCCGTGAAGGGCTGATCGAGATCCTCTCAGTGGCCGAGTGGGAGCGACAGCAGGAAGAGGCTCGACTCGCTGAAGAGGCTCGGTTGGCCGAAGAGGCCCGGCTCGCTGAAGAGGCTCGGTTGGCCGAAGAGGCCCGGCTCGCTGAAGAGGCCCGACTCGCTGAAGAGGCTCGACTCGCCGAAGAGGCACGACTCGCCGAAGAGGCTCGACTCGCGGAAGAGGCTCGACTCGCCGAAGAGGCTCTACTCGCTGAAGAGG
>DATGQN010000144.1:0-8369 GCA_035304185.1 Myxococcaceae bacterium | reverse complement strand
CCACCGTAACTGAAGAGCGGCAGGGTGATGCCGGTGACCGGAAGCAGGCCGATCACCATCCCCACGTTCTCGAACAGCTGCCAGAAGATCATCGCCGCGACCCCCACCGCGAGGAAGGCACCGAAGCGATCCCGCGCGTGGAAGGCGACCCCCAGGCAGCACATGAGCAGGAGGGCATAGAGCAGGAGCACCACCACGCTCGCGATGAAGCCCTGCTCCTCGGCCCAGACGGACCAGATGAAGTCGGTGTGCTGCTCGGGCAGGAAGGAGAGGCCGGTCTGCGTCCCCTTCCCCCATCCCTTGCCGGTGAGGCCGCCACTGCCCACCGCAATGCGCGACTGGGCGGTGTGGTAGTTCGTGCCACGCAGGTCCGACTCGGGATTGAGCCAGCCGGAGATGCGGGCTGCCTGGTGGCGCTTGAGGTGATGGCGCACCAGGGTGGTGTGCGGATCATCCGGTGGAGACTCGCGCGCGAAGTCGTTCCAGATGACGCCCGAGACCACCGCGAGCCCGACCAACAGGAGCACCAGGATCCGGCGGCTCACGCCTGCGAAGAGCAACACCGTCATGGCGGTGAAGACCAGCATCAACGCCGTGCCGAGGTCGGGCTGCACCAGCACCAGCCCGATGGGGAGCAGGCTCCAGGCCATGGGCTTGATGAGGCGGACCAGTCCCTGACCTCCGATCTTCAGGCGGTCGTCCTCGTGGAAGTGACGGGCGAGCACGAGGATCAACCCGATCTTCATGAACTCCGCCGGCTGCACGCGGATGGGCCCCAACGCGAACCAGCTCTCCGCGCCCTTGGCGGTGTGCCCCACGAAGCGCAGCGCGATGAGCGCCAGGATGTTCGCGACGTAGATCGGGATCGCGAGCCGCTGGAGGAACTGCGACTTGAGGCTCGCGACCGCGCCCATGGCGAAGAGGCCGATCACCACGTAGACGGCCTGGCTCTTCCACACCGGCGTCGCCGGAGGACGGGCTGCCGACGCGAGGTTCCACACCCCGATGACCGCGATCACCAGGGTCACCAGGATGAGCAGCCAGGGCGCGTTGGCGATCATCCGCTTGTCGACGCGGACCTGAAGGACCTCCATGGGCGTCAGTCCCCCTCGACCGGCACGGTGGCCGAAGGCTCGCCCGGGATCACCGGTTCGGCGGGGACCACGGGGGCGCTCTGAAGTGGGCGGACCTCGCCGTCCACCGTGACCTCGGGAGCCTGACTCGCCATCACGGGCTGACGCCGGCGCCGGGGACGCTCATTGCGGGACGGCTCGAGCTGGGCCATCACCCGCTCTGGCACCGGGGCCGCCGGGACGCCCATGGCCTGCGCGCGGTCCTCCTGCTTGAGCTCGAAGTACTTCTGGATGAGTGCCATGGCCGTCGGCGCGGCGGAGGACCCACCCCCACCACCGTGCTCGTTGAGGACCACCACGGCGATCTCGGGCGCGTCCGCCGGCGCGTAGCCTGCGAACCAGCCGTGGTGCCGTTGCCAATACTCGCGCTGCTCGTGCCGCAGCCGGACCGCGCCGATGCGCACCACCTGCGCGGTTCCGGTCTTGCCGGCGACCTTCACGTCCTTCAGGCGCCGCCGGAACGCGGTCCCGCCCGGCTCGTTCACCACGGCCGACAGACCGTCACGGACCAGCGCCAGATGCTCGGGCTTCACGTCCACCTTGTTCTTGAGACGGGGCTCGAAACGCTCGACGACCTTGCCGTCCGGGCTCTCGATGGCCTCGACGAGCTGCGGGACCCACACGTTTCCGCCGTTGGCGATCGCCGCGTAGGCCATCGCCACCTGCAGCGGGGTTGCGGTGTTGGCGCCCTGTCCGACCGAGCTGTTGAGGGCCATGCCGCGGGAGTACCCGCCGTGCTTGGCGTTCACCCGGTCGTGCCAGGCGCGGGTGGGCATGATGCCGGGGACTTCGGAGACCACCCCGATGCCGGTCGGCGAGCCGAACCCGAAGTCCTTGCCCACCTCGGCGATCGCATCCAGGCCGATGCTGTCGGCGACCTTGTAGAAGTAGACGTTGCAGGAGTACTTGAGCGCGTTGCCCGCATCGACGACGCCGTGGCCGTGCGCCGAGTGACAGCGCCAGGTGCGCGAGCCCAACCGGTATCCGCCCTGGCACATGGCGGTGCTGTTCTCGAAGAACTGACCGGAACGCAGCGCGGCCAGGACCGTGAACGGTTTGAAGGTCGAGGCCGGGCTGTAGTGCTCGGCGGTGGGCCGGAACACCATGGGCCGCAGGGGATCGCCGGAGAGTTCGGCCATCTGCTGACGCGTCACACGCCCGGTGAGCACGTTCGGATCGAACGAGGGCCGGGACACCAGCGCGCGGATGAAGCCGGTGCGCACGTCCACCACCACGACCGCGCCGGCGCGGCCCGGGAAGATCCGCTCGGCCTCCTCCTGCAGACGCATGTCGAGGGAGAGCACGATGTTGTTGCCGGGAGTCGGCGACACCTCCTGCTCGGGGATCAGCCACTGGAGATCGGGGATGGAGCGCCCGCGCGCGTCCACCACCATCCGTCGCAACCCGTCGTCACCGCGCAGGGTCGACTCGAAGGAGCGCTCGAGTCCGGCGCGCCCCACGTAGTCCCCGAGCTGATACGGAGACCCCTCCTCCGGTGGCGTCTCCAGCTCCCGGTTGGAGACCTCGTTCATGTAGCCGAGCAGGTGCGCGAGGATGGGACCGGTGCGGTAGCTCCGGTGGGGCACGGGGGTCACGTCCACTCCCGGCAGATCCCGCGCGTGCCCTGAGAGCAGATCGAGCGCGTCCCGGTGGATGTCCACCTGGACGGCCAGGGGCCGGAAGGGAGCGGAACGGCGCGCAGCCTTGACGTCGGCCACGGCCTTCTCCCGTTGCTCCTCCGTCCACTCGAGCAGCTCGGCGAGTCGGGGAAGGACCTGATCCACGCAGTCCTGGCAGAAGGCCGGGGTCACGAAGACGTCGAAGGAGGGCCGGTTCTGCACCAGCACCTCGCCGCGGCGATCCTTGATCATTCCGCGGTCGGCCAGCACCCGGGTCACCTTCACGAAGTTGGCGACGCTGCGTGCGGCGTACTCGTCTCCGCGCACCACCTGAAGGCGGTAGAGCTGGACGATGAGGATGGAGATCCCCAGCAGCATCGCGCCGCCCAGCGCGACGTAGCGCCACTTGAGCTCTTTTCCCGGGACGCTCCGGTTCAGCTTCGGCGTCATCGCAGCGCCCCGACCTCCGGCCGCGCGGTCCCCGGATCCATCTTCCTGAGCAGCGGGAAGAGCAGCAGGGAGAAGACGCCCGTCAGCAGGACCTGCCCGGGCAGCGCCGAGAACATGGCGGCGGTTCCCGGCCCCTTCGAGGTGAGCCACACAAAGAAGCCCGCCAGGAGCCCGTGCATGGTCGTTGCCGCCGCGGCGTAAAGGGCGAACGCGATGGGCGTGCGCACCTCGACGACGTTGGCGATGAGGCGTCCGAGCAGGAAGAGCAGCACCGCCAGGAAGGTGTAGAGCCCGGTGGGTCGCCCGGTGAAGAAGTCGGTCAGGTAGCCGAGGGCGAAGGCGGCGGTGGCACCTGCCCCGCGCGTGGCGCGCAGGGAGAGGAAGGCCACCAGCACCACGCCCACCTCCACCCGCAGGGTCTGAGCGCCGAGGTTCTGGAGCACCACCGCCTGGATGGTGAGCAGCAGGAGGCCGAAGGCCGGGATGAGCAGGTGCCGCATCAGGATCAGAGCCCCCCCTCGGTGGCGACAGACTCGGTGGCCACGGAGGACTCCGGCGGCGTCGGGGGCTCCAGGGTGCGATCGATGGGCGAGGTGATCACCAGGACCTCTTCAAGCCGTCCCAGCTCCACGGCCGGGTGGACTTCGGCGTCCTGGAAGATGCCCAGGTTGTTGGTTGAAAGGCTGCGCACGTGTCCCACCAGGAGGCCGGCGGGGAAGACGCCGTCCGCACCCGAGGTCACCAACACATCTCCGTCCCGGATGTCATCCATGCGCAGCGCATGTTCCAGCCGGAGGGGCCGCAGCGCGCCTGCTCCCCCGACGGTGGCGCGGGCCCGGGAACGCTGGACGCGCACCCCCACCCGCGACTGGGGGTCGGAGATCAGCGCCACGTCGGCCGAGCCCTTCACCGCGCGCACCACCACGCCCACCACGCCATCGGCGGACACCACCGGCATCCCGGCCGCGATGCCCGAGGCGCTTCCCCGGTTCAGGCGCAGCGTCACCCCGGCGCCGGCCGGGCCGTAGCCCACCACCCGCGCGAGCACCTGACGTCCCTCGGCATCCTCCACGTAGTCCAGGGCCTGCTTGAGGCGCAGGTTCTCCTCGCGCAGCTCGATGAGGCCGTTGAGCTGTCCCCGGAGCAGCCGCTCCTCCTCCTGGAGGCGCAGATTCTCCTCGCGGACCCCGCGCAGGGCGACGTAGCCCCGGATTCCCTCGGCGACCAGCTCTCCGCCCCCCACCAGCGAGCGCTGGATGGGTGAGGTCACGGTCAGCAGCGCCCGGTCGACGAAACCCGGATCCCGGGCCCGACCGCCCTGGAAGAGAAAGGTCGCCAATGGGTAGAGCAGGAGCGCGGCGACCCACACGCGCTCCCGGTGGCGCTTCAACAGCGAAAGCACAGGACCCACCGCTTCACGAGAGCTAAAGCCTCTTAATCGCTTGCACTTTTGCGCCCGATTCCATAGGGAGTCAAGCGCTCAACGGGAGGGGCCCCGAGGAAGGTTCCGAAGGACCTCCGGCTGGCACCCAACAGCTCCCGAGCCACGATCTCTTCCCGCCCGGCACACGTCCGGACTCTGCGGGCTCCTCCCCAGGTGGGGAGGCGAGGGAGGGCAGCGGGACCCAAGGAAGCCTTCCATCGATGAACGAGAGATCACAGCGCTTCAGCCAGTTCGCGTCCCTGGCCTTCATCATTCTCATCGGCGTGGTGTTCGCGCTGCAGTTCGGGCCCGGAAGCCGGGGCTGTGACGCACGCCTGCGCGAGGAGGCGGCGAACAGCGCTGCCGCGGTGGTCAACGGCAAGGAGATCAACGCCCGGGACTTCGCGCGCGCCTACGCCAACCGGGTCGATCAGTTCCGTGGCCAGGGGCTGACCAACGACATTCTCCGGCAGCTCGGCGTTCCGAAGCAGGTCCTCGATCAGCTCATCGACGTCGAGCTCCTCGCCCAGGCGGCCGAGCGCAACGGGATCTCCACCTCGGACGCGGAGCTGATGGAGGTGCTGCAGTCGCAGTCCCTCTTCCAGCGCGACGGCGTCTTCGATCCCCAGCTCTACAAGCAGAACGTGCGCGGCTACTACGGCAAGAGCGCGGCGGACTTCGAGGCGGAGCTGCGTCGCACCCTGACCGCGCAGAAGCAGATCGAGCTGTTGCTCAACGGCGCCCTGGTGAGCGAGGACGAGGTGCGTGCCCGCTTCGAGCGCGAGGGCAACCTCGCCGAGATCGCCTTCGTGCGCTTCGAGCCCACGATGTTCGTCGATCGGGTGGAGGCGCCTTCGGACGCGGCCCTGGGCAGCTTCGCCGCGGAGCACGCCGACGCCATCCGCCAGCGGTATGAGGCCGACCAGGCCCTCTACTCCGAGCCCGAGAAGGTCCAGGCCCGGCAGATCCTGATCCGGGTGGAGGAAGGCGCGGGCCCCGAGGCGCAGGCCCAGGCCCAGGAAACGCTCGCCGGCCTCAAGAAGCAGCTCGAGGAGGGAGCGGACTTCGCCACGCTGGCGCGCGAGCACAGTGACGATCCCGGCACCGCCGAGCAGGGCGGCGATCTCGGCTGGGTCGATCGCAGCGCCTTCGGCGGCGTGCTGTCGGAGGCGGTGTTCAATCTCTCCGCCGGCCAGGTGACCGAGCCCATCGCCACCCAGTACGGCGTCCACCTGGTGCAGGTGCAGGACAAGCGTCCCGCGGTGACCCGCTCGTTGGAGGAGGTCACCCCCGAGATCGCGCGTTCGCTCTACACCCAGGAGGAGGCCAAGCGACTGGCCCGCGCGGCCGCGGATGCGGCGCTGACCACCGCCCGCGCCGGAACCCCGCTCGCCACGCAGTTCCCGGCCCCCACCGGCGACGACGCGGCACTGTCCGGCTCCAGCGATCCGCAGGTGGTGGAGACCGGCAGCTTCAGCGCCAGCGCCGGCGCCATCCCGCAGCTGGGCAGCGCGCCGGAGCTCTCGCGCGCGGTCTTCGCCCGCGAGGACGCCGGGCTGCTGGACCAGACGTTCCAGGCCGGCGAGGCGTGGGTGGTGGCCGAGGTCCGGTCGCGCACCCTCCCCTCCTCCGAAGCCTTCGCCAGCCAGGAGGCCTCCCTGCGCGAGGAAGCCCGCCGCGCCAAGCAGTACGAGCTGCGCGACGCCTACGTGAAGCAGCTGCGGGAGGACGCCAGGATCGTGGTCAACGACCAGACGGTGGACGCCGCGGTCGGTGGCTGAGGCCTCTCCCCAACTGCTCCTGGCGTCGACCTCTCCCCGGCGCCGGGAGCTGTTGTCCCGCGCCGGGCTCACCTTCGGGATCCGGGCGCCGGAGGTCGACGAGACGGTGCGACCGGGCGAAGCGCCCGAAGCCTACGTCTCGCGGCTCGCACGGGCGAAGGCGCGGGCGGTGGCGTCCGGGTCGCCACACGCCCTGGTCCTGGCCGCCGACACGTCGGTGGTCACCGACAGCGGGATCCTGGGCAAGCCCCGGGACGACGCCGAGGCCCTGGCGATGCTGACCTCCCTGATGGGGCGCTCGCATCGGGTGCTCACCGCGGTCGCGCTCGCCGGCGCTGCTGCGTCCGAGGTGCTGGTGTCCACCCGGGTCTGGATGCGCCCGGCGGATCCCGAGGAGCTGCGCTGGTACGTGCAGACCGGTGAGCCGGCGGACAAGGCCGGCGCCTACGCCATCCAGGGCATCGGTGGCCAGCTGGTCTCCCGCATCGAGGGGAGCTACACCAACGTGGTGGGCCTGCCGGTGGCCGAGACCCTGTCGCTGCTCGAGGCGGCCGGTCTGCGGCTTCCATGGAGAGCGGCATGAGCACCCTGGCTCAACGTCTGGAAGCGGTGCAGTCACGGATCCGCGACGCAGCGGTGCGCGCCGGGAGGGATCCGGCCACGGTCACCTTGATCGCGGTCTCCAAACGCCAGCCTGCCGCGGCCATCCGGGAGGCCTACGCCCTGGGCGTCCGGGACTTCGGCGAGAACTACGCCCAGGAGCTGCGCGACAAGGCGGCGGAGCTTGCGGATCTGACCGACCTGCGGTGGCACGCGATCGGCCCCCTGCAGACCAACAAGGCCCGCTACGTGGCCGACGTCGCCCACGCCTTCCACGCGCTGGATCGGGAGGCGGTCGCCGAGGCCCTGGTCCGCCGCCGGGGTGACCGCCCGCTCGAGGTCTTCCTCGAGGTGAACCTGGCGGGCGAGGCCTCCAAGGGAGGCGTGGCCCCCTCGTCACTGTCCGCGCTGCACGCGGCCATCGCGGCCCACCCCACCCTGCACATCCGGGGGCTGATGGCGCTCCCCCCGCTGACCGCGGCGCCCGAGGACGCGCGTCCCCATTTCCGGCAGCTCGCCGGGCTGGCCCGGGACCTCCACCTGGACGCCCTGTCGATGGGCACCACCGCCGACTTCGAGGTGGCCATCGGGGAGGGAGCCACCCACGTCCGGGTGGGCACCGCGATTTTCGGCCCCCGTTGACGGCGGGAACGCCGCTGCGCCTGCCTGCAGGACGCTCGACCATCCGGCCGGGTCGACAGGTTCTGAATGTGCGTGAAAGCTGGGGTGTCTCCAGCGTTCATATGACCCGACCGTCCCTCATCCCGCTGTTCGTCCTCATGACGCTGCTCTCATCAGCCTCCGCCCGGGCGGGCTCCGCGTTCTTTCCCGGAGAGGAGCTCGCGTACGACCTGCGCTACCTCGGCCTGAAGGCGGCCTCGGCGCGCATCGTGGTGGGGCGGGAGCTGGAGCGTGAGGGCGTCGCGGTCTGGCCCCTCATCGCCGAGGTCCAGACCGAGTCGGTCTTCCGCCTGTACGCCGTCGACGACCGTTTCGTCTCCTGGTGGGAGCCGCTCGCGGGTCGCTCGCAGGGCTTCGAGCTGCGGTCGGTCCAGAACGGCAAGCGTCGTCGCCAGAGCGTGCGCATCGATCGCGCCTCCACCGCCCACGTCACCACCCAGGAAGGCGTGAGTGCCGAACGCCATCGGACCCATGGGGTGAATCCAAGCGCCCTGGATGTCGCCTCCGCGACCTTCGCGCTGCGCAATGTCCCGCTGAAGGTGGGCGGGACCTACGAGCTGCCCATCTTCACCGGAAGCAAGCAGTTCAACCTGAAGCTCACGCTGGAGTCGAAGGAGCAGCTCAAGACGCGCATGGGGATGCGTGAGGTGTACCGGGCCCGGGCCGAGACCCGGTTCAGCGG
>DATGQN010000143.1:0-4711 GCA_035304185.1 Myxococcaceae bacterium | reverse complement strand
TCACCGCGTGGTTCGGGGCGCTGGGGGTGTTGCTCTTCTTCCTGCTACTCCGGCACTGGAGCGCGAGCGGGGAGAGCGATCGCGGCGAGGCGGACGATCTGCTGCTGGCCCTGGTGCTGGCGTTCGGCAGCGTCCTCTTCTCCTGCGCCATCCGGGGCGAGGTCTGGTTCACCGCGCAGGTGATGGGCGTGGCCTTCACCTGCCTCTATCTGCGCTCCGCCACCGGCGCTGCCCGCCCGATGCTCGCCGGCCTCTTCTTCGCCATGGCGACCCTCACGCGCACGCCCCTGCTCTTCACCGGGATCTTCTTCGTGATGGAGGTGCTCTGTCCGGAGCGCGGGCGCCGCTGGGCTTCGCTGAGGGAGACCCTCCGCGCACCGAAGGAGGCGGGAGGCAAGCTGCTGCGCTTCACGCTGGGAGCCCTCCCGCTCGCGGCGCTCGCTGCGGGGTACAACCTCCACCGCTTCGGGAGCGTGGGGGAGTTCGGACACCGCTTCCTGTACGCGAACCGGGTGAACGCGGACATCGACACCCACGGCCTCTTCGACCTGAGCTACCTCCCGCGGAATCTGCAGGCCGCGCTCCTCGAACTCCCGCGCCTGCAGCTCGAGCCGTTCCGGCTGGACTACAACCCGCACGGGCTCACGCTGCTGCTGACGCTTCCGCTGATCGTCCTGGTGTTCTGGCCGAAGGTGCGTCGCAGGCTCACGCTGCCGCTGGTGCTCACCGTACTGGTGACCGCGCTGCCGGGGCTCGTGTACCAGAACACCGGCTACATGCAGTTCGGCTTCCGCTTCAGCCTCGACTACACCCCGCACCTGCTCGCCCTGGTGGCGCTCGGCGGGTGGAGCTTCCAGAAGCTCGGCGTGCGCCTCTTGATGGCGCTGGGCTTCGTGGTGAATCTGTGGGGCGCGCTGGCCTTTCGCGGTTACACCGAGTGGGTGCGGCGCTGGTGAAGCACCGCGACGTTCACCTCGCGTGAGGAGCACCGACCCATGGCAGAGATCATCACCCGCGCCCGTTGGCACACCCGCGAGGACAGCGGGCTCGCGCTCGACCGCCAGCTCCGATGGACGCACGACGGCCTGCCCTTCGAGCACCCGAAGGTCATCGAGCTCTTCAACACCTCGCTCCAGCTCGAGGATGACGGCCGCTACGTGGTCCGCATCGGGAAGGACTGGGCCTACGTCCAGGTGGAGGACGCCGCGTTCGAGGTCCGCACCGTGGACGTCACCGATGATGGACGCCTCTCCATCAGGCTCAGCGATCGGACCGCCACGCTGCTGGACCTGGACTCGTTGGAGCGTGACGTCGATGGCGTCCTCACCTGCCGCGTGAAGGAGGGGCGGGCCAAGGCGCGCTTCAGCCGTGACGCCCAGTTCCAGCTCGGCAGCCTGTTGGAGATGGACGGGGACCAGATGGTGCTCCGCGCCGGGGAGTCGACGTTGCCGCTTCCCCGCGCGCTTCAGGAGGCGCTCGAGAGTGAAGGTGCAGCCGGGGCCTGATGTACCGGCAGGCACCCCGCGAACACGGGCCGCCGCCCCTGGGCCACGGATGCGGCGCTCAGGGGACGGACACCGGTAGCCCGGCCACCGTGAACGCTGGCCTCCCCGCCTGATGTCTCGGGCGGGAGTTCCCTCCGCTCGATGCCGCTTCAGGCCACCGCGGCCTCAGGTGGATCCTCGACCTCGTCGACCGGACGCGGGGTGGGGTAGGGCGCGGCCTCGGCGAGGAGCTGCTGGACGATCTCTCCGGCTTCGGCGGGATGCTCGCGCAACCACTCCATGGCGCGTTCCCGGCCCTGTCCGATGCGCTCACCGCGGTAGCTGAAGTGGCTGCCCGCCTTGTCGATGAGCTCGCTCTGCACGCCCAGGTCGAGGATCTCGCCGTGGCGCTGGATGCCCTGGCCGTAGAGGACATCGAACTCGGCGTCCTTGAAGGGGGGCGCGACCTTGTTCTTCACCACCTTCACCCGGGTGCGCGTGCCGATGGGCTTGTCCCCGGACTTGATGAGGCTGCCGCGGCGGACCTCGATGCGCAGTGACGAGTAGAACTTCAGCGCGTTGCCCCCGGTGGTGGTCTCGGGATTGCCGAAGACGACGCCGATCTTCATGCGGACCTGGTTGATGAAGATGATGCAGGTCCCGGACTTGGACACCGCGCCGGTGAGCTTGCGCAGCGCCTGGCTCATGAGCCGGGCCTGCACGCCCATGTGGGCATCCCCCATGTCGCCTTCGAGCTCCGCGCGCGGAACGAGCGCGGCCACCGAGTCGACGATGATGAGGTCCACGCCGCCGCTGCGCACGAGCTGCTCGGTGATCTCGAGCGCCTGCTCTCCGGTGTCGGGCTGCGCGATGAGCAGGTCCTCGACGCGGACGCCGAGTTGCCGCGCGTAACCGGTATCGAGCGCGTGCTCCGCGTCGATGAAGGCCGCCACGCCTCCTTGAGCCTGCACCTGCGCGATGGCGTGGAGCGCGAGGGTCGTCTTCCCGCTCGACTCCTGGCCAAACACCTCGATGACCCGGCCCCGCGGATAACCGCCGACGCCCAGCGCACGATCGAGGCCGAGCGAGCCGGTGGAGATCACCGGCACCTCGACCGGACCGGTATCGCCGAGCTTCATCACCACGCCTTTGCCGAACTGACGCTCGAGCCCCGCCAGTGCTGCCGCCACCGCCTTCGCCTTCTCGCCCAGCTTGTTGAGCATGCCCATTCCTTCCCGTCCCGTGGTTGGCGCTCCCCCGGCCGCAGCGCTACGCCGCACGGGAGGACGCGGATGCACGCGAGGCGGTCGCACGATGCGCCGCTCACGTGGTCTGGGCGTTGAGCAACGGGTGTGCCTGGGTCGCACAGAGGGAGGGGAGGGCAAAGCTCCACAGGGCGGTCCCGGCGATGGGACGTGAGGAGCCTCGCCCCCGGACGCTCCCGTCGTTCGCCCGCCGCGAAGACTGCGACGAGGGAAGAGCGACCTCGATGCTGGGACGCCTCGCATCACGCGCGAAGTGGAGGCGAGAGGCCGCTGCGGCGTCAGGGGCGTGCGATCAGGAGAGGAGTGGAGGGAGCTTGGTCAGTGGTTGAGTCACGCGGCCCATGCGGTGGTGCGCCTTCCCGCCACGCATCGTGAAAGCGGACCGCCAGCCGATCCTGTGCTCGCTTCAATCCGGTTGCAGAAGCAACGAACGTCGCTCTGCCAGTGTCGGACGGGTTCAACGATCGCCGAAGTAGCCGCGCTGCTGGAAACGCAGCCCATCGAGGATGGCAACCACGCGCTCGGGAGAAAGCTGACCGATGCGCTGCCCCACCCGAGCCTTCTCCACCGAGCTGATCTGGGACACCACCACCACACTCTGACGAGGCAATCCGCCTTCACCGGGCTCGAGCAGGATGTTGCCCGGCTCGTCGGCGCGGCGGAGGTTCGAGGTCAGTGCGCAGACCACCACGGTGGTGATCCGGGATCGGTTGAAGAGATCGTCCTGGACGATGACGTGAGGGTGAGGATGTGTGGGGACGACCTCCGGAGCATCCTCGGGGTGGATCCAGACGATGGCGCCCTGGCGGAGGCGGCCCGCATCGAGCGGATCCTGCCCAACCGGAGCCGGACTCAAACGGCCTGCCGCTGAGGTTCCGGGAGCTTCTCGCTGGCGCCTTCCGAACCACCGTCCTGGAGACGCTCCTGGAGGAGGAGCATCTGCTTGCGCACCTCGTCCATGAGGGGAACCGGGCCCTGGCCACGGAAGGGGAGGGTCTCGATGGGTTGACCGAGGACGACCTTCACGGTGGTCGGGCGGGCCCGCAGGCTGTCGGGCGGGGCGAGCTGACCGGTCCCGAGCGCCACCACCGGGATGATGGGAACGCCGGACTCGATGGCGAGCACGAAGACCCCCTTCTTGAAGGGGAGCAGCGCCCCGTCACGGGAGCGGGTGCCTTCGGGGAAGGCAATGATGTTGGCGCCCTCGCGGATGCGCTCGCCGGCCTGCTGGAGGCTCTTGATGGCCTCTCGGCGCCGGCTGCGGTTCACGAAGATCATCCGCGTCATCTGCATGTACCAGCCCAGAAACGGCACCCACTTCAGGGAGTGCTTGGCCACGAAGCGCAGGTTGGCGGGGATGACGTTGAAGGCGAGGGGGATGTCCACCGCGGACTGGTGGTTCATCAGGTAGATGTGGGGGCGGCTCCAGTCGACGTCAGGGAGGGGGGAGCGATCAACCTTGCCGCCCAGGAGCTTGAGGATCGGCCCCGAGTAGTAGCGGCGCGCAAAGACCAGCGCGGTGTCCGGGTTCCAGGTGACCAGGGTCCCCAAGGCAGCCAGCGAGATCCACACCACGTTCCACGCGAGGAGGATCAGGAGCTGGGACAGGTTGATGAGGGGCCAGAGGAGCGCCATGACGCCTCTCGTCGCCCGCGGAGGGGCCCGGTGTCAATCGCCGGGGAGAGCGCTGTGACCTTGTCCTGACGAGGCTGCAGGCACGCGGCCCGAAGCACTTCGGTGCACGTGACAGGATGTCAGGCAGGCCTTCTTCCTCAAGGAGTCGAACGAACGCAGCAGATCTCGGCCTGCGCCAACGGGAATCCGCCAGGGGGCGCCGTCATCGTCGACACCAACGCCCAGTCACAGCGCCAGCCGGCCTTGCCAGAGGGCACGTCCCAGTTCTCGGATGCGTTAACCCTCAACACGGTCGCCTCGCTCGATCCAGAACCGCCACACCTTCCG
>DATGQN010000142.1:0-2000 GCA_035304185.1 Myxococcaceae bacterium | reverse complement strand
CGACCGGTTCCTCATCGAGGCCGCGCGGTACAACGTCTTTCCCCTGGACGATCGCTTCGCCGAACGCACGGATGGCGCACAGCGGCCGAACCCGTTCACCGGACGGAAGGAGCTGACCTTCTATCCGGGGATGGATCGCCTGCCGGAGGGGAGTGGTCCGCGGCTCTCCAACATCAACCACCAGATCACCTTCCACGCGAACCTGAACGACGGCGTGAACGGCGTGCTCATGTGCGTAGGCGGCGACATGGGCGGGTGGTCGCTCTTCTGTGAGAACGGGACGCTCCGGTACCACTACAACTGGTTCGGGATTGATCGGTACGACGTGCGCTCAGACGATCCGCTGCCCCCGGGGCCCGCGGAGATCCGGTTGGAGTTCGAGTGCGACGATCCGCACGATCGGGGCGGCCCGGCCGACGTCCGGCTCTTCCACAATGATCGGCTGGTGGGAGAGGGCAGGCTCCCCAAGCAGATGCTGGGTAAGTTCGGCGAGCCCATCGACATCGGCAGGGACTCCCTCTCTCCGGTCTGCGACGCGTACCGGCAGCGGCTGCCCTTCCTCTTCAGCGGCACGCTGGAGCGCGTGGAGGTCTCGCTCGGTGAAGGGGCCGCGCTGACCGAGGCGGAGGTCATGGAGGAGGAGCTCCACTCCGACTGAAGGACTCGGACGGGCGCCGCGCCTTTGAGGCCCAAGGCAGGACCCACCCACCGGGGAGGGTTCTGGTAGAAGGCGCGCGCCCATGTCCGACACCCAGCGAGCTGCTCCCGAGGCCTTCGATCCTTCCCGCGTCGATCTTCCCGCGTTTCTCGCCGACCTCAAGGCGCTGCGGGCCGAGGTCGACGCCTCACTCGGGGAGGAGGACCTGCGGCATCTGCGGCGGACCGAGTGGATCGGGAGGCTCGGAACGATCCTCGGATATGCCACCGCGTGGATCGCGCCGAACCCGCTGTCGGCGCTGGGGATCGGACTCGGCCGCTCCACGCGCTGGCTGCTCATGCATCACATCGGGCATCGCGGCTACGACCGCGTGCCGGGCGTTCCTGTCGAACGCACCAGCCGTGGCTTTGCGAAGGGGCACCGCCGCTTCCTCGACTTCGCGGATTGGATGCACCCCGAAGCCTGGATCTACGAGCACAACGTGCTGCACCACTCGCACACCGGCGAGCAGGCGGATCCGGATCTCATCGAGCGCAACGTGGAGTTCCTGCAGTCGAAGCCGGTGTGGATGCGGTGGATGATGCTGGTCGTGCTCGCGGTGACGTGGCGGGCGAGCTACTACGCGCCCTCGACGCTGGACGTGTGGCGGGAGAAGCGGGAGGCGCTGCGCAAGCCGGAGGAGCAGGCGCTGCCGCCCCGGTGGTTCGAGCTGTGGGGGCGCTGCTCCCTTCCCTACATCCTTCTGCACTTCGTCCTGGTGCCCGGGCTCTTCCTCTTCCTCTCGCCCTGGGCGGCGCTCTCGGTCCTCATCAACTCGCTGCTGGGTGAGGTGCTGACCAACGTCCACACCTTCGCCGTGGTGGGCCCGAACCACACCGGCGAGGACGTCTATCGGTTCGCGCGCCCGCCGAAGGACAAGGCGGAGCGGATGCTGTTCCAGACCGTGGGCTCGGTGAATTTCCGCACCGGGACCGAGCTGCTCGACTACGGCCAGCTCTGGCTCAACTACCAGATCGAACACCACCTCTTTCCTGACATCCCCATGCTGCAGTACCGCAAGGTGTCGCCGAAGGTGCGGGCCCTCTGCGAGAAGCACGGCATCCCCTACCTCCAGGAACCGGTGTGGACCCGCGTCCGGAAGATGGCGGACATCGTCGTGGGGAACACGACGATGCTGCGGTACGAGGAGGCCGAGGCGCGCGCGGAACGTCTCGCGGCCTGACGTTTGCCTTTGCACCGCCTCCGTGGGGAGCCGGGGCTGCTAACGTCCTGAGCCCCGAACCCAGGAGGTCAGGACATGGCGAAGGCGATGCCTGCAGTGTTCTTCGGACACGGCAGCCCG
>DATGQN010000141.1:0-5216 GCA_035304185.1 Myxococcaceae bacterium | reverse complement strand
ACTCGAAGACCACCCCAAGGTGCAGGAGCTGCGTGAGCTCTGCCTCTGGTCGGAGGGGCAGGTGTGGTCCTCTCCCGAGATGCACGGTGCGCCCACCGGCGTCTTCAAGAACCAGATCGACTGGATCCCGCTCTCCATGGGTGCCGTCCGCCCGACGCAGGGTCGCACCCTGGCGGTGATGCAGGTCTGCGGAGGCTCGCAGTCCTTCAACGTCGTCAACGCCCTCCGCGTGCTGGGCCGCTGGATGCGGATGATCACCATCCCCAACCAGTCGTCGGTTCCGAAGGCTTACGAGCAGTTCCACGAGGACGGCCGGATGAAGGATTCGGCGTACCGGGACCGCCTCGTGGACGTCATGGAGGAGCTCTACAAGTTCACGCTGCTCACCCGGGACCAGCGCGACTTCCTCGTCGACCGCTACAGCGAGCGCCGGGAGGCTGCGGCCAAAGCTCCGCTGGCCCCGGAGAACCCCAAGCACCGCATCGGCGGCGCGGGGCTCTGAAGGCGCCCGGAGTCAGCCCACCCGCGCATGAGGGCGAGCGGGTGCGCTGACCGTGGCCCTCAGCTTTCGGCGGCGGGGAGGGCCTCGGCCCCTTCGGCCGCTTGGGCCACAGCGCGCGCCCGGAGCGCCTCCAATCCGCGGAAAAGAACCATCCCGCCCACCATGGACAGCGTGAAGAGGAGCACGGTGCTTCCGCCGCTGGCCACCGAGGTCAACGCGGGCCCCGGACAGAATCCGCCGAGCCCCCAGCCCACTCCGAACATCGCCGAGCCGCCCAGCAGCCGCCGATCGAGTCTGGAAGAGGGACAGGCCGGGAAGGCCGGCGCAAACACCGGACGATCCCGCCTGCGGGTCAGGAGGCGCTGGAGCAGCGCGAAGCTTCCCAGTCCTCCGCCCATGACGAAGGCGAGGCTGGGATCCCAGTCACCGGTGAGATCGAGGAAGCCCTGAACCTTCGTGGGATCGGTCATCCCCCCGAGCGCGAGGCCCAGCGAGAACACCGCCCCGGACACCGCCGCCGTGATGAGCGCCCTCACGCCGCCCCCACCGTGAGGGTGCGCAGAACGAAGACGGTCAGGACGGCGGTGGCCATGAAGGTCATGGTCGCCACGATGGAGCGCTTCGAGCCGCGCCCCATCCCGCAGATCCCATGGCCGCTGGTGCAGCCGTTGCCCAGCCGCGTCCCGAACCCGACCAGCAGGCCCGCCGCGACGGTCAGCACCGGACCGGAGCCCAGCGTGGGGCCGGTCCCGAAGAGACCGGGCTGGAGGGCAAACAGCAGCGCGCCCATCCCGAGCAGCCCACCGAGGAAGGCCAGGCGCCAAGGGGTCTCGCCCGAAGGCCGGAGCAGCCCACCAAGAATGCCGCTGATGCCGGCGATCCGCCCGTTGAAGACCAGCAACATCACCGAGCTCACGCCGATGAGGATGCCGCCAAGGAGAGGGAGAAGTACGGACGTCACGTCAGGAGGTCTCCTGCTGCAGGGTGTGGATTGAAGAGGTATCGGCGCTCGGAGCCATGAGCTCCTCACGGTTCTTGTAGAGAATGAAGGCGCCCATCAGGACGAGCAGCACCGCGAAGGCGCGCTTGAGGCCCGCTGCGGAGACGAAGCGGGTGAGCCAGATCCCGAGCAGGATCCCGCCCACCGCCAGGAGGGTGAAGCCGCCCAACAGGCCCCACGGGAGCGTGACCTGTCCGGCATAGCCGGCCAACCCGACGTACGAGTTGAGGCCGATCACCAGGAGCGAGGAGCCCACGGCCTGCTTCATGTCCAGCCCCCCGAAGAGCACCAGGGCGGGGACGATGAGGAATCCCCCGCCGACCCCGACGAGGCCGGTGAGCAGCCCCACGCCGAGGCTGACCAGCGTGATCATCCCCAGGGAGCGGCCGGGCTTGGGAGCCTCGACAGGACCGCTCCGGCTCCGCGCGCTGCGGAACATGGACCCGGCGGCGATGAGCATCACCACCGCGAAGAGGCTGAGTTGCACCGCTCCCGGGACGTACGCCGCAAGCCGCGCGCCACCGTAGGTCCCAGCCATTGCCAGGGCCCCGAAGGTGAGCGCCGCCCGGAGCTGGACATTGCCCTGCCGCCAGTGCCCCACCGCCCCGACGAAGCTGGTCGTCCCCACCACGGCCAGCCCCATGGCGATGGACTCCTTGGCGCCGTAGCCGAGCACGTAGACGAAGACCGGCACCGTCAGGATGGAGCCCCCGCCTCCGAGCAGCCCCAGGGACAGTCCGATCAGCGCGGCCAGAGAGAGCCCGAGCGTCATCATGAATCGACGCCGGCCATCCGGACCGCGACCATCCCGCCGGCGAGGTTGTAGAGGTGCTTGAAGCCCATCTGATGCAGGGCGATCGCAGCGCGACCCGAGCGGGCCCCGCTCCGGCAGATGAGCAGGAGCGGGATCTCCCGATCCCACGACACCGCGGCGGCCTCGATGCCGGCTATGGGGATGAGCTCGGAGCCCGGGAGGTGTCCCAACGGGCCGTCGAACTCCACCGGCTCGCGCACGTCAATCCACCGCGTCCCGGCGGGGAGCGTGCGCAGGGCCTCGGGCGGGACATCGAGGTAGGTCGGCGCTCGAGGGCCCGACTCGGGTGGCTTGTGGGGAACGGGCGTCATGATCAGACCTCCATCCGGGGTGGGACTATTCCGCACGCCCGGTTCGCGGGGACGGCGACGTCGATGCGCTTGGGCATCCCCAGCTCCAGCCCGTTCATGAGTTCGATGAACTGCTCACGATCCTTGCCGGCGATGCGCGGGTTGTGTCGTCGCTCCTCGCCGATGGTGCTCTCCGTCCAGCCCTTGTAGTCATGCCCCGGGAAGACGCGGGTCGTCTCCGGGAGCCGGAACAGCTTGCGGGTGATAGAGTCGTAGAGCTGGCCGGGCTCGCCATTCTGGAAGTCGGTCCGACCCGTTCCCCGGATGAGCAGCGCGTCTCCGGTGAAGACCCGGTCGCCGACCACGAAGCTGAGACTGTCATCGGTGTGGCCGGGCGTGGCCAGGACCTGCACCCGCAGCGAGCCCACCCGGATCTCGTCGCCCTCCCCCACCTGCACGTCTGCACACTGCGCCCCCAGCTCTCCGGCCACGACCGTACAGCCGGTCTTCTCCCGGAGGACGCCTGAGGCGGTCACGTGGTCGGCATGCACGTGTGTCTCCAGCACGTGGCTCAACGTCAGGTCGAGCTCACGAAGAACCCGGAGATCGCGCTCCACCTGCTCGAGCACCGGATCGATGAGGGCCGCGTCCCCGGTCTGGGGATCGGCGATGAGGTAGGTGTAGGTCGACGAGTCCGCGTCGAAGAGCTGCCTGAAGATCATGTTTTCGGCCTCCATGCTGGGTGAGAGCCACCCGGACGCAAAAGGGTTCAGCCGAAGTGCGTCGCCAACGCGCGGGCCCGGACCCCGGGGTCCCTGGGCCCCGCGGAAGCTCACCCTTGTCCCCAGAACACGCTCACCCGGGCGAGGAGGCTCCACGAATCCGCCCGACCCAAGGCTTCCACCGGGCTCCCGGTGTAGCGGGTGTAGGTGCCTGCCAGGGTCGTGGAGAGGAAATCGGTGGCCCACCACTTGAGCGCCACCGCCCCTCCCTGCGAGCCGCCGGGGATGACATCGGCCGTGTGGAGCCCCAGCCACATCCCGTCGTAGCGCGCGGAGAGTTCCAGCGCGCCGAAGGCCGAGCCGGGAAGCGGGCCGGGAGCCGAGCCCTCGCCTCGGGGGAGGCCATGCAGCACCCAGGAGATGGCGGCGGTCAGTCCCGCCGCGCCAACGGATTCAGGCTGCGCGCCGGGCGTCCCGCCCCCACCGTCTCGCGCTTCCCGTGCATAGGCAGTCTCAGTCACCAGGCGCACCGGCCCCACCAGCGCCGTGGCGTGGACGACCCCCACCCTCCGCCACCCGCGGACCTCACCGGGACGGAAGTAGACGAAGTCCACGGGCGTCCTCCCGGAGATCCCCTCGCGTGCGCCCGCGCGCTCCGCGAGGACCGAGAGCCCAAGACGGAGCGCGCCCGAGACCCATTCCAGGTTTCCATAGAGCGCCGGCAACCCCTCGTCGTTGTCGGTGGGGCTCCCGGTCCCGTTGCCGACCCGGAACCGCAGCTCGAGCGGAATCGCGGCCGGCGTGAGCTCCACCCCGAGCCCCAGGTCCCGGCGGATTCGGAAGGCCCGCACCACCGGCGCGCGATCGGGGAACGGCATCCGGAACGACGCGTCATGGACGGCAGAAAGGAAGAGGGGCGGCGTGGAGAGTCCGGCCGTCAGCGACGCCCACTCCGCGACGCGAAGCCGCGCGTAGGCATCGAGAACCTCGGCGCGGCCTTCCGCCAACTCCGCGACCGCGGCCGCGGTGAACCACCCGCCGTGCGTCAGCCGGAGCCCCGGCCTGAGGCGCGCGATGGAGAAGCCGGTGTGTCCCTCGTCGCGAGATGGGTAGGTGCGGAAGTCGGCATCCAGCACCAGGGTGGGACGGAGCCCGGTTTCGGCCTCGGCGGGTGGGGGCTCCGTCGGGGGCTGCTGGGCGCGAGCTCCCCCCACCACCAGGATCGAGAGCATCAGGACCCTGCACGTCACCACGCCACTGCCCCGCATGCCTTCACTCCCCAGGTTGGATCCGGAGGCTGTGCATCGCCTCGCCCGAGGGGCCCCGAACCGACACGGATGCATGACCGGTCGGAGGTGGGATGCGCGCCAAGTGGCAGTTGAGAGCCAGATGCCCGCCCTCAGGATTCGCAACAGCGGACGCTGAGCAGGCGTAAAGTCCAGCGCATGCGCCTGCTACTGCTCCTCCTCTTCCCCTGGTGCCTCCTGACGGCGTGTCCCTCTGCGCCACCGGATGCGCCGTCCGACGATGATGCGCCACCCACGGAGGGCCCGCCGCTGGGCGAGCCCCTCGAGGTTCCTCCCGAGCAACACGGTGAATGGGTCTGGATCGACGTTCCCGGGATGCGCTGCTCGGTGGGTGAAGGGGGCGGATTCGCGGTGAACTTCACCGACGCGAGCCGCGACCTGGTCATCTACCTGCAGGGCGGAGGCATCTGTTACGACGCCTTCACCTGCCTCTTTGGTGGCGCGGCGACCTCCGTTGGAGTGGATCCTCTGCGGACCGCCCTCGACGGTTCCATCCGCGCGAACACCGGGATCTTCGACCGGACCGACGAGGACAACCCGTTCCGCGACGCCAACTTCGTGGTGGTGCCGCATTGCACCGG
>DATGQN010000140.1:0-5533 GCA_035304185.1 Myxococcaceae bacterium | reverse complement strand
CCCCAGGGGCTCTCCCACGCAGGCTCTCCGGGCTTGGCGGCCTTCCACAACGCGAAATCCAGCGGCTCACGCTTCTGCTCCCCGGGCGTCACCCGCTCGCCGGCACGCAGCTCGTCGAGGTTGCGCCCCGAGAGCTTGGCGTAGCCGGGGAACCGGCTCACCTGGAAGTAGACGTCGCCTCCGCTCTCGTAGGCCACGCCCTTCTCCACCAGCCTGCCGATGATGGAGACGATCTCGGGCAGGTGCTCGGAGACCTTGGGGGCGACGTCGGGTGGCAGCAGCCCCAGCGCCTCGGCGTCCTCTTCAAAGGCCCGGGCGAAGCGCGCCGCCAGCTCGACCGCGGACTCCCCGGTCTTGGCCGCCGCCTGGATGATCTTGTCATCCACGTCGGTGTAGTTGCGCACGTAGGTGACCCGGTACCCCCGGTAGCGGAGGTAGCGCACCATGGTGTCGAACGCCGTGAAGGTCCGCGCGTTGCCGATGTGGACGTAGCTGTAGACCGTGGGTCCGCACACGTACATGCGGACCTCCCCCTCGACCTCGGGCACCAGTTGTTCCTTGGAGCGGGTCAGGGTGTTGAAGAGGGTGATGGGGGGAGGCGCCACGCTGCAGTTCCACCTGTCAATCGTTGAAGGGCCGGGAATGCCCGCTGGACAGACCCCATTCGGGTCTGCGCTGACCGGATCCCGCCAGCCTGCTGGGCCGGGCCCGAAGGCCGCGTCCCGGATGGTGGCGCAGCTTAGAGGGTTTCACCCCTCCTGCCACCATCGTTCACGGGTCCGGGCATCTCGGTTAGAGTGGCCCGCAGGTCGTCATGTCCTCCTCCCGCTCGAACCGCTCCGGCTCCCGCCCCCGCCTGGTGGTCGGCCCTGATCCCCAGCCGCCCCGCACCGCCGTCTCGGACGTCCCGTGGACGGGTGATGGAGATGGACACACCGGCCCCACCGCCCCGCTGCCGAGTGAGCAGATCACCGGTCAGACGCCGCTCGGGCACGAGGCCGGTGGGCCCCCGCCAGCGGTCGCCGTGGGAGAGACGCCCGCCTTCCTGTACGTGGAGCGGGGACCGGGCGCGGGGCAGTTGGTTCCGCTGCGCCAGGGCGTCCTGATCATCGGCCGGGGGAGCGAGGCGGACCTCCGGCTCGTCCACCCCTCCATCAGCCGCAAGCACGCCGCCATCACCCGTGAGGGAGATCAGTTCTTCGTCCGGGACTTCGGCAGCCAGAACGGCACCTTCGTCAATCAGCTGCGCAGTCCTCAGGAGATGGAGCTCTTCCCCGGCGACGAGCTGGCGGTGGGCAATGCCATCCTCCGGTTGCGCAGCCGCGCCGACCAGAACGATCCGCCCCGCGAGCGCCCGTTCGTGACCGGGATGGTCATGTCCGGCCCGCGCTCCGGATGGGGCTTCCGGGGCCTGGTGCTCGCCGCGGCGATCTCGCTGGGTCTGGTGGTGGCGTTGGGCTGGGCGCTGCTGGCCGGTCCCCCCGCTCCGACCCTCAAGTCCTCACCGCTCCCGGTCGAGCCGGCCTCGTCTCCGATCGCGGAAGCGAGCCCTTCACGTGCTCCCGCCCCGGAAGCGGAGCCAGCCGCTCCTCCGACCCTTGCAGCGCGGCCCTCCTCCGCCCCCACCGGGTCAGCTCCGGCTGCTCCGGCGGATCCCACCGCGGAGCCGACCGAAGCCTCGGAGCCCGAGGTGTCCAGCGCCGCCTCATCGGCCCCGGTGGTGGCCGCGGCGGTGGCCCCCAACGCGCCGCCGGCCCGCGAGCCCTCCCGAAGCAGCGCCTCGCGGCAACGGCCCGCCCCGCGTCCGACTTCGCGCCCCGCAACGATCAGCCCCACGCCGGCTGCCGCCTCTCCCGCCGACTCCGCGCGGGCCCTGGCGGTCTACGAGAAGGGGGACATCGCGCAGGCCCTGACGCTGGCGCGCGCGAGCGGTGACACCACCCTGCTCCGGAAGCTCGAGCGCTTCCAGCGCGCCTACAGCGCTGGGCACCGGGCCCTACGGGGGCGTGACGGCATCGGCGCCATCCGCAACTTCGCCGAGGCCCTCAAGGCGGACGAGTCGATCTCCCGCGGTTGGGGAACCTACGGACCCGAGTTGCGTGACCGGCTCGCCACCCTCTACGTCGCCGCCGGCAATCAGCGTCGTCGCGCGGGTGACGTGAGCGGTGCCCGCGAGGCGTTCAAGGCCGCCTTGGCCTACGACGCCAAGAACGCCGCTGCCACCGCAGCCCTGGCGCAGATCGGTCGCTGAGACGCGCCGTCGTTTCCGCCGCGGCCGCATGCGGCCCTGACGCTGCCGGCCCGCTCACGTCGGGGCTTCTGTTCGGGGAGGCGCACGCGCGGTGCGTCCCCCCTGGAGGGGCGGAGGCACAGGCTCCGGCGACGCCGGCCGTTGTGTCTCCCGTGCGGCCCCCCGCTGAGCGCTGAGGTGATTCCGCCCCCTCCGACACGCACGGCCGGCCCCCAGGCGCCCGTCCGGGTCGCGCGCGATCGTGGGTCGGGGCGCCCGCTCATGCGTGCTGCCGCCGGCCCCGCTCCCGCTCCTTCGGGTCCGGCCATCGCCGGTCGTGCCGGCTCCGCCCGTGGCACGCGCGCCCCTTTCCGGATCCGGGCCACGCAGAGCGTGAACGTCTCAACACCGCCCCTCCCCTCGGACGCATGGCGCCCCTAGCTTTTCCGGACGTCAGCGCGCCGAGCGACCGTGGCCGGCGCTCCTCAGAGAGTGGAAGGGGTGAACATGCCGAGCGTACGCGTCGCGTCGCTGCAGTACTACATCCGCCCGGTTCAGCAGTTCAGCCAGTACCGCGACCAGGTGCAGGGGCTCGTGGAGACGGCGGCCGACTACCGCTGCCAGATCGTGGTCTTTCCCGAGTACTTCACGCTTCAGCTGCTCACCCTCGGCGATCTGCGCCGCCCCATGGCCGAGCAGGTCCACGCGCTCGCGAACCAGGAGTCCAGGCTTCTGGAGCTGTGGTCGGAGCTCGCGCGCGACAATGAGATCTACATCGTCGCGGGCACCACGCCGGTCCTCGATCCCTCGACCGGCCACCTCCACAACATCTGCCACGTCGTCTCTCCGACCGGAGAGATCGGCCGTCAGCCGAAGATCCACATGACCCGCTTCGAGCGCGAAGAATGGGACATCTTCGGCAAGCGGGAGCTCAACACCTTCGAGACCGACTTCGGTCGGATCGGCGTGGCCATCTGCTACGACGTGGAGTTCCCGGACATCGCGCGGGAGCACGCGCGCAACGGCGCCCAGCTGCTCATCGTCCCGAGCTGTACCGACGAACGTCAGGGTTTCCTGCGGGTGCGCTACTGCGCCCAGGCGCGGGCGATCGAGAATCACATGTACGTGGTGCAGTCCTCGACCGTGGGCAGCCTGCCGATGGTGCCCGCAGTGTCGCTCAACTACGGACAGGCCTCGATCCTCTCGCCCAGCGACTTCGCCTTCTCCCGCGACGGCGTGGCCGCGGAAGGCATCCCCAACCAGGAGTCCATCGTCATCGCCGATGTGAACCTGGGTGCGCTCGCCGAGTCCCATTCGTTGGGAACGGTGCTGCCCCTCATCGACGCCGAGCGGCAGCGGACCAAGCCGTTGACCGCCGAGCTCACCTCCCTCGTGTCCGATTACTCCGGGCGCGTCCTCGTCCGCAGCACCAGCCCGGCCGACTTCGAGGGGATCATCGAGCTCTGTCGCAAGGTCTATCCGAATTCCCCCCCGTGGACGCGCGAGCAGCTCCTCAGCCACCTCGCGCACTTCCCGGAAGGGCAGCTCGTCGCCTTCGACCCCGAAACGCAGGCCATCGTCGGGATGGCGGCGAGCCTCATCGTCCGCTGGGACGACTACGACATGACCGACAACTGGCGGGACTTCACCGACCGGGGCTTCTTCACCAACCACGATCCGACCTACGGCCGGACCCTGTACGGGGCAGAGGTGATGGTGGACCCCGAGTGGCGCGGACAGGGCGTCGGCGGGCAGCTCTATGACGTGCGCAGCCAGATCGCCAAGCGGCTCCGGCTGCTGCGGATCCGGGCCGGCGCACGCCTGCGCGGCTATGCCGCCTACGCCCACCGGATGAGCCCGCAGGCCTACACCGCAGCCGTCAGTCGGGGAGAGATCCACGACCCCACCCTCTCCTTCCAGCTCAAGCGTGGCTTCCGGGTGCTCACCGTGGTGAGCAACTACCTGGCCAATGATCCCGAGAGCCGGGGTTACGCAGCGGTCATCGAGTGGCTCAACCCGGAGATCGCACTGCCGCGCGACTACGCCGCGCAGCCAGAGCGCTACCGGGCCGAGTCCCAGCCGGCCCTGCCCCCTCCGCATGACGCCTGACCCCCTGAGGGATGGGCTGCAGTTCGGCCTTCGAGGTCGCGCACTCCAGGACCCGACTCACGCCGTGGTGCTGGCGAGCCGGCGGCGCAGAAGCTGCGTCTGAATGCCGCGGACGAACAGCCAGGCGTTGAAGAGCAGGAGGCTCACCAACAACGCCCCCCATGCCGCCGCGCCACGATCGCTGCCGGGACGTTCTCCCTCGACGATGCCCCACAGCGTTCCGTCGACCTGACGGAGGTGGGGATGATCCTCGAAGGCCGCGTACCCCTGACGGAAGGCGGGGTCCTCGTCGGCCCGCAGCAACCGGCCGCGCACCGCAAAGGGCGAGGGGTTCGGCGCCGGTGGAGGCTGCCCGGGTCGCCAGGCTTCTCCCGGAAGTGGCGGGCGCCGGACCACGAACGGTGTCCCTTCGAGTCCCACCATCACCAGCGTTTGTCCGTCGACCTGACCGAAGCTCGCCTTCGAGGTCGGACGGCCGTGCACCTGGACGTAGCGATTCGACGCCAGCGCATCGAAGCGGTAGCTGCCCGCGGCGCCCAGGGTGGTCACCGTTCGGGGCGCGAAGAGGTAGGCCAGGTCCAGCCGCTCCTGCCAGAGCAGCACCGCGCACACCAGCATCCCCATCAGGCCCATCGCCGGGTGGACCCCGAGTCCCCGCGGTCGCCGCGCCCTCGCCTCGAGCGCTGCAATCCTGGCCTCGCGCGCTTCACGCAGGGATTCGCGCACCTCCGCTTCGGAGGGTTCCGGCTGTGGGGGCAGGGGCGCTTCGGACATGGGGTTTGCCGGTTCGGTCGGGAAGGCTTGCACCGGCACCCCTCGCGCGGGCCCGGCGCCATGCGGGACCGGTTCGGCAGGCGCACCGGCCCTCCAGACACCAACGCCCCGCTCCTGTCGGCCCCATGCCTCGCAGCACGGAGCCCTGACATGAACGGGGCGTCGTCGATTCGCGGGAGCCCACCGCCCGAAAACGACGGCAGGCCCGCGGTTCAGGAGAACTTGAAGATGCTCTTCAGATCGTTCTCGATGTCGTCCTCGGTGCAGCCCTTGGCGAGGCTGAGCTCCTTGATGAGGAGCGAGCGCGCGGTGTCGAGCATCTTGCGCTCACCGAAGGAGAGATCCTTGTCCCCCTTGAGGAGGTAGAGGTCGCGCAGGACCTCGGCGATCTCGAAGACCGAGCCGGTCTTGATCTTCTCC
>DATGQN010000139.1:0-5482 GCA_035304185.1 Myxococcaceae bacterium | reverse complement strand
GACGTCATCGTCCCCGACTTCGGCTACGTCTTCGAGAACCTGCACCGCTTGCGGGGCGTGGTCCTCACCCACGGCCACGAGGATCACGTGGGCGCCCTCTCCCACCTCCTGGAGAAGGCACGCGTTCCCATCTACGGATCGGCCTACACCCTCTCCTACGTCGAGCAGCGCCTCGAAGGCGCCGGCATGCAGGCGGATCTGCGCCCCATCGAGCCGCGGCGGGCGTTGAAGCTCGGCGATCACCTCAGCGCAGAAGCCGTCCGGGTCACCCACTCGGTCCCCGAGGCTCTGGGCTTTTCGTTCGAGACCGTTGAGGGACGCATCATCCACACCGGCGACTTCAAGCTGGACCCCACGCCCATCGGCGGCGCGGTGACCGACCTCCCGCGCCTGGCCGAGCTCGGCGAAGAGGGGGTGCTCTGCCTGCTCTCCGACTCGACCAACGTCGAGGTGCATGCGGAAACCGGCTCTGAACAGGACGTGGCCGACACCTTCGCGCGCCTGCTCCCCGGATTGACCGGCCGGGTGGTGGTCGGACTCTTCGCCAGCCATCAGCACCGGGTGCAGTCCCTGCTCGACCTCGCCGAGAAGCTCGGGCGGCGGGTCCTGCCGATGGGGCGCAGCATGGTGCGCAACCTCGAGAACGCTGCGGCGCAGGGGGTGATCCGCATCCCCTCCGGGCTCCTGGTCTCCGTGGAGAGCGCCGCGAGCCTGCCCCCCGAGGAGCTGCTGATCATCACCACCGGCAGCCAAGCTGAGCCCCGCGCCGGTCTTGCCACGCTCGCCGCCGGCGAGGGCCCGGTGACCCTCTCCAGGGGCGACACCGTCATCCTCTCCTCGACCCCCATCCCCGGAAATGAGCGGCAGGTCGCCGAGCTGGTGGATCGCCTCCTCTGGCGGGGCGCCGAGGTCATCACCCACCGCCAGGAGCCGGGCGTTCACGTCTCGGGACACGCAAGCCGTCCGCAACAACGCCGGATGATGGAGACCGTCCGCCCGCGTCACTTCCTCCCGGTTCACGGTGAGCTGCGGCACCTCCTGCAGCACCGGGCCCTCGCCGCCGAGGTGGGGATTCCCGCCGCCGGTCGACTGCTCGCGCGTGATGGCGATGTGGTCAGCTTCCGGGAGGGCGTGGGCCGGGTGGAAGGAACCGTTCCGGCCGGCCGCTGGCTCCTCGATCGGGCGAGCAGGATCCCGGTGTCCGAAGATGCCCTGCGGGAGCGCCTGCGGCCCCTCGATGGCGGGCAACTGGTGGTGGTGTTGACGCTCGCCCGAGACACCCACCGGATCCTCACCCGCCCCCACCTCCAGCCGCTGGGCCTCTCCAGCGAAGACCTCCAGGCCCTCCCGCACGTGGCGGCCGAGATCGAAGCCGAGCTCGAGGTTCTGAGCGTGCCCCTCCGCGGGGACGACGCCTGGCTCAAGGAGGCCCTCACCCGCATTGCCCGACGCTCCCTGCGCCTGAGGACCGGGCGAAGGCCCTGGGTGACACCGGTGGTGGTCCGGGTCTGATCCCCACCTGTGGCCGGGTGTGGTAGGGACCGGCCATGCCTTCCTTCGACGTGGTCTCCAAACTCGACCTTGCCGAGCTGGACAACGCGATCCAGCAGACGCGCAAGGAGATCCAGAACCGCTACGACTTCCAGGGCACCAAGACCGAGGTGTCGCTGGGGGACGACAAGAAGAGCATCGTGCTCCGGACCGCCGATGAGGCGCGCGCCGAGCAGCTGCGCACGGTGCTCCTTGCCCGGCTCGCCAAGCGGGGACTCTCGCTGCGCAGCCTGGAGATCGGCAAGCTCGAGGCGACCGGCCTCGGCATGGTCAAGCAGACCCTCTCCCTCCAGCAGGGCATCCCGACCGACAAGGCCAAGCAGCTCATCCGCTTCCTCAAGGACGCCAAGATCAAGGCCCAGGGAAGCGTGCAGGGAGACGAGCTCCGCGTGACCGGCAAGCAGCGGGATGACCTCCAGGCGGCCATCGCCCTGCTCAAGGGAAAGCAGGATGAAGTGAAGCTCGACCTGCAGTTCGTCAATTTCCGCGACTGATCGCCAGCCGCACACCCGCCTCTCGACCGCAGCGAGCACCTCCGATGCCCACCACGACCCCGAACCCCAAGTCCCTCTACATGATGACCCTCGGCTGCCCGAAGAACCGGGTGGACTCCGAGGTCATGCTGGGGACCCTGCAGCACAAGGGGTACGCCCTGGTGCAGGAGCCCGAGGACGCCGAGGTGATCGTCGTCAACACCTGCGCCTTCATCGGACCCGCCAAGCAGGAGTCCATCGACTCCATCCTGGAGATGGCCGAGTACAAGAAGGCCGGACGCTGCAACACGCTGGTGGTCACCGGCTGCCTCTCCCAGCGCTACAGCGGTGAGCTCAGCCAGGAGATGCCTGAAGTCGACCACTTCCTCGGCACCAGCGCCTACGCGCAGATCGGCGATCTCCTCGCGGCCGAGGCCACGCCCCGGCAGGTGATCCCCGATCCCGACTTCATCCACACCTCGGCCACGCCGAAGGTGAACTCGATGCCGGGGTACACCGCCTACCTCAAGATCTCCGAGGGGTGCGACAACGCCTGCGCCTTCTGCATCATCCCCACCCTGCGCGGGAAGCAGCGCAGCCGCCCCATCGCCGACCTGGTGGCCGAGGCGGAGATGCTCGCGTCACAGGGCGTGAAGGAGATCAGCCTCGTCGCCCAGGACCTCACCGCCTACGGGCATGACCTCCCGGGCCGGCCGAAGCTGCACGATCTGCTGCGGGAGCTCGCCAAGGTCGACGTCACCTGGATCCGGCTGCACTACGCCTACCCCCGCGTCTTCCCGGATGAGCTCATCCAGGTGATCGCGGAGGAGCCGCGCATCGCCAAGTACCTGGACATGCCGATCCAGCACGCCAGCGACAAGCTGCTGCGGAGCATGAAGCGCGGCAAGAGCAGCCAGTGGATCGGCGATCTGCTCGCGAAGCTCCGTGACCGCGTGCCCGGCCTGGTCATGCGCACGTCGCTCATCGTGGGCCTCCCCGGCGAGACCGACGAGGACTTCGAGCTGCTCAAGGAGTTCGTGAAGACGCAGCGCTTCGAGCGCCTGGGCGTGTTCCAGTACTCCGACGAGGAGGGCACCGCGGCCTACGACTTCGCCGACAAGGTGCCTCAGAAGATCATCGAGCGTCGCTGGCGCGAGATCATGGCCATCCAGAAGCGCATCAACCGCGAGCAGAACCGCAAGCTCATCGGCCAGCGCATCCAGGTCCTCGTCGAGGGCCGCTCCGAGGAGAGCGAGCACCTCCTGGTCGGCCGCCACGCGGGTCAGGCTCCGGAGATCGACGGCATCGTCTACATCAATGACGGCCTCGCCTATCCGGGTGAGTTCGTCACCGTCGAGGTCACCCAGACCGCGGATTACGATCTCGTCGGCAAGGTGGTCGAGCGCCCGGACCCGCGTGAGAAGCCGCTGGTGGGGCGGGATGAGATGCCCAAGACCGTGCGGCTCGCGGTCAACGACGCCTGATTCAGCAGGCGCGCCGGCTCAGCGGGGCCGCGGGAACAGCGGGAGGTCGACTGGTGCACCAGCGCCGGAAAGCGTTGCGCGTCCCGCTGCTCCACGTCCTGGATTCACGCGGAACAGTCTCGACTCCGGCAGCGGCGCCCACAGCGTCGAAGCCGGAGAGGCATCCATCCTGGAGCCCCGCCCTGGAACCCCGCGAACACCGTGGCCGCCAGCCTCTCGTATGCCTGCGAGTCGCGCGTGCAGAGGCCCCGCCAGGGCGTCGGATGGGCCAGGTTCGCAGGCCCTCCTCCTCCTTCGACGCCTCTTCCGACCGGGTCTCCGGGTCCTCCGCCTCCGACCGGGCTCCTGCAGCGCGAAGGAGCGCCATCGCCAGTTTCATGGACCCCTTTGAGGCCTCCGTCGCCGGTCTTTGGGCGGCCGGTGTCTGAAACCGCTGCGATGCCGGAGAGGCTTCAGGAGGTTCTTCGTCGGTGACACCTCGAGGCCTGTCACCCGCCTGGTTCATTGCACCGCTGAACTCGCTCGCTCGGGCGGAGCGGGAACGTCTCGATTCCCCGGCTCACGCACCCAGCCCTCACCGAGGTGCTTCTTCATGAAGGTGAGTCGCTCCCGGTAGAGCTTTCTGCGGACCTTCGCACTGCGCCGGTCCAACGCGGAGACCTTCCCGGTCTGGTCCAAGACCGATTTCAACGCCGCTTCCGTCGCAACCACCTCGATGTGAGGACCTTCCTCGCGATCGCGCAGGTTCTCGGTCCACAGGGGCAAGACGTCCGCGCCGATGACGCGGGCGCGTGGCTTGGCTCCGTCCTTGGACGTCGACGCCTGAGCCAGCTCCACGCGCAGGAACAGCCCATCACGTGGCGCCGCGGACTCGGGCGCGTCCCGCCCACTCCGGTACCGCCGTGCCTGGTTCGAGATCAGGTTCCCCAACGAGTACGCAACCACTCCGAACGATCCGTCCTTGCGCCGGATGCGGTCCACCCGCTGCGGCACGTGCGGGTGATGCCCGAGCACCACGTCCGCACCCGCGCGAACCAGCAACGTCGCGAGCGTGTCCTGTCCTTCGTCCGGAACCAGCGCGTACTCGGTCCCCCAATGCAGCGACACCACCAGCGCATCCACCCTGGCCGCCGCCGCACGCACCTCTGCCAGCACCGGGTCCCACTTCGTCATCACCGCGACTTCCTGGCACTTCCGCGAGGGCGGGCACAGCGTCGCCTCCGTGTTGAGGACCTGCGTCCAGGCGAGGAAGCCGATCCGCATCCCTTGGACCTCGAGGATCGCCGGACCCGCCTCACGCGGAGGACGTCCTGCTCCCACCGGCACCAGGCCCGCCTCCTTCGCGTGCTTCAGCGTGGCTTCGAGGCCTCGGCGACCACGGTCGTAGATGTGATTGTTGGCGACGCTCACCACGCGCACGCCGACCTCCCCGAGCGCCGTGAGCAACTCCACCGGCGCGTTGAAGCTCATCATCCCGGCAGCGCGGGACTCAGGGGCCACCGGGGTTTCGAGATTGGCGAACGTGACGTCCGGCGCGCTTAGCTCCTCCTCGATCCCGGCGAACAGGCTGCGATAACCCTCCGGATGCAGCTTCGCGCTCCCCTGCACCTCGCCGTGCATGAGGATGTCGCCGACCGCGCCGAGCACGATGCGCGTGTCCCCTTCACCCGGCGGCGGTGCGCCTTCGAGCGGACGCACCGGAGGCGCGCTCCAGCGAGGCGCCTCGACCTCGGACTCCTTCGAGGAGGTCGCCGCCCGCGCCGGCTCCGCCTTCGAAGCGACGCCGGCCGCAGGTTGAACGTGCTCCGCAGGCGTCGTCCCTCGCGGACAGCCGGCGAGCGTCAGCAGCGCCACCGCTCCGCACAGGAAGAGCCTCGTCAGAAAGGGAGAACCGCCGCGCACGCGGCGATCAAGGCCGAGCGATGCACGCATGTAAAGGCAACGCAGCCATGCACGCCCCGTCGCCGCGAACCT
>DATGQN010000138.1:0-52012 GCA_035304185.1 Myxococcaceae bacterium | reverse complement strand
ATCCGGGTGCTGGTGACGCGCCTGAAGACCCTCAAGAACGAGGAGGTGACCGTTCCCAACGCCCTCATCCTCAATGGAGAGGTCACCAACTACAGTGCGCTCTCCCGTGAGGCAGGCCTGGTCCTGCGCGTCACGGTTTCGATCGGGTACGACGTGCCCTGGCGGCAGGTGGAGGCGATGCTCGTCCAGGCCGCGAAGGCGACCACGGGTGTGTTGCAGACGCCGGAACCCTACGTTCTGCAACGCGAACTCGGCGCCACCGCGGTGCTCTAAGAGCTCAACGTCTACGCCGACGATCCCAGGAAGATGGATCCGATTGTGGGCGCCCTCCACCGCAACATCCAGGACATCTTCAGCCGTCACCGGGTGCAGATCATGACGCCCAACTACGTGGCGGATCCTGACCGTCCCAAGCTCGTCCCGCCGGATCGCTGGCACCTGCCGCCCGCAGACCCCACGCCTGAGGGCTCGACCGCGCCCGAAGGCGGGCCTGCCTGACGCGCGCATGGGCGGCCCGCGATGTCTGCATCCGGGGCGTCCCTGCACCGGTCACCCTGAGGGGAGAGGGCGACTGGGGACCGGCTGCACGACCGGGTGCCAGCGGGGCTCAGGTCTTCCAGAGCAGCGCCACCGGCTCCTCGAGGCGGAGCACACCGTCCACGGGCTGTGGTTCGAACCCCTCACCCCCAAAGCGGGGCGCCTCGGTCGAAAGCCACGGCGCTCCACCCTCCGGCGCGCGGTGGTCGAGGACCCCACCGAGGTGGAGCACCACCCTGACCCTGGCTCCGTGGGCGCCTTCCCGGACGAGCTCCAGCGACGACGGACCCAGGGGCCGGACGCGATGCGCTCCGGGTGAGGCTCCGCGCAGGGCCGGATGGGTGTGACGGAGATGGAGCAGCTCCCGGTGCAGTTCCCTCAGCGCGCGGTGACGGGGTTGCGAGGCCTCCTCCCAGCGCAGACGGGAGCGCTCGAAGGTCTCGATGTCCTGCGGATCAGGAAGTCCGCGCAGGGGCTGTCCCGCGAAGTGTTCCGCTTCCCGGCGCCGACCTGAACGGACTGCACGGCCCAGTTGCTCGGAATGCTCAGTGAAGTAGCCGAAGGGGGACGTTGCTCCCCACTCCTGCCCCATGAAGAGCAGCGGTGTCTGCGGGGCGAGGAGCAGCAGCGCGGTCAGGGCGCGAAAGGTTGCAGGTGAAACCAGCTCATGCAGGCGATCGCCGAAGGGGCGGTTGCCGATCTGGTCATGGTTCTGCAGAAAGAAGACGAAGCGGTGGGGTGGTTGCTCCGACGCGTCGGTTCCACGGGGCCCTCCGTAGTGCAGGGAAGGGGCGCCCTCGTACACCCAGCCGCGTCGCAGCGCGTGAGCGAGTTCCTCCGCACTGCCGACGAAGTCGCGGTAGTAGCCCCGGGACTCGCCGGTGACCATGCGGTGGGCCACGTGATGGAAGTCGTCTGACCACTGCATCGAGAGTCCGTAACCCCCGTCCGCGGTGCCGCGCGTGAGATGCTCCCGGTTCAGTCCGTCCTCGGCGATGAGCAGCACCGGGCGTCTGCCGGCTGCCGCTTGCGCGCGCTCGCGGAGCTCCTCGAGCAGGTGCGGCTCGCTCTGGTCGTGGATGGCGTGGGTGGCGTCGAGTCGCAGGCCGTCCAGGTGGTACCCGCCGATCCAATGCTCGACCGCGTCGCGCACCCACGAGCGCATGAATGGAGCGGCCGGGCCATCGAAGTCCAGGGCGGCGCCCCAAGGGGTGGTTCTGCGAGCGTGCGTGTGGGCGGTGAGTTCGGGGAGACGGTTTCCCTCAGGACCCAGGTGGTTGAAGACCACGTCGAGGACGACGCCGAGCCCCACCGCGTGGGCCGCATCCACCAGACGCCGGAGCCCGTCAGGTCCTCCGTAAGACGCCTGAGGCGCGAAGGGGAAGACGCCGTCGTAGCCCCAGTTCCGGGTACCGGGGAACGTCGCCACCGGCATGAGCTCGAGGGCGGTCACCCCGAGTTCCTTGAGTTCTGGAAGGCGCGGGATGAGCGCATCGAACGTTCCGGCGTCGGTCGCGGTGCCGATGTGGACCTCGTAGAACACCTGACCCTGCTCCGGGAGGCCGCACCACGCAGCGTCGGTCCAGGGATGCCAGGGGTTCCACACCTCGGATGGGCCGTCGATGCCCTGGGGTTGAGATCGGCTCAGGGGATCGGGGATCGGCGCCCCGCCGTTCACCGAGAGCCGGTAGCGCAGCCCGGGACCGGCATCCGACAGCAGGCCCGTGAAGAACGGCCCCTCCCGCGTGAGCGACAAGCGGCGCCCCTCTTCGGTGACGATCGTCAGAGAACTCCGCTCCGGCGCCCAGTAGCGGAAGCTCACGCCACGGCCATGCGGGTGGGCGCCCACGGAGGGAGGATGTGGAGGGGGGGGCATCGTGTCGGCCGAGGATGCGCGACCCGCGCCAAAGGGTCCATCGGGGCGGCCCGCGCGCATTCCGCGGGATGACGCCGCGCGTGACGCGTCACGGCACCGGTTGAAGGCAATTCCTGTTTGGCTTTGTCACAAAGACAGAGTATTCGGGTGACAGGCGTCCAACGCCAGGGCCGGAGATCACCGAGGTTGATCGTGAGATCAGGTTCTCGGGGGGAGGTTTCATGTTTCGCTTGTTCATGAGCGCGCTCATCGCAGCGGGCCTGTCGGCTTGTGTCCCTTCGCTGTACTCGCCCAACCAGCTCCAGACGCCGATGCTGCGCGAAGCCGGCGAGTTCCAGGCGACTGCGGGCAACGGCAACGTCACCGCGGCGGTCGCGGTCACCGACAACGTGCATCTGCACGGCGGTGCCTATTACGACCAAGCCGACATCACGGGGCCGAACCAGACCCGACAGAATTCGCAGAAGTGGCTCGCCGAAGCGGGATTGGGCGTCGGCGGCGGAATCGGGCTTGAAGACCTGCGGTGGGAGCTGCTCGCTGGCGGAGGCTATGGGCGCTCGTGGGCCTACACCATCGATGATCCGGAAGGTCGCGCCTTCGACTCCAGGTTGGCGCGCGGTTACCTGCAGCCCAACCTCGGGTTCGTCACGCCGTTCTTCGAGTTGATCGGCTCGGCGCGACTCTCGGGGGTGCGCTTCCTGGATTTCTCCGCGAGTGGCTTCGGTAATCTCACCTGGGGCCTGACGGAGGAGAACGTCTCCGCGCGCACCTGGCTCTTCCTCGAGCCGTCGGTGACGGTGAAGCTGGGGTACCGGTGGATCAAGCTGTACGCGCAGCCGGTCTGGACCCTCAAGCTCAACCCGGAAGAGGTCCGGCACCGCCCGTTCAACCTCTACGTCGGCGTGTCCATCGACTTGGCGAAGTGGCACGGCGACTGGAAGTTCGGCGGCTGATCGGTCTTCCCTCGTCCCGGTGCCTCCGGCCGCGTGGACGGGGCTCCCAACCCCGCCAATGTCAGAGTCCGGCGGTGGCAGCTGTTTCGCTGCCACCCAGCGCTGAAATGACATCACGCGTGACATCCCGGGCGATCCCGAAGTGGCGTCCCCGGGTGGCGCGGCGGTCCTTTCCGGTCTAGGAGTGTTCTTTCTGCCTGATCGGTGAGGACAACCCTTCGGGCAAGTGACAGGGCCTTCAGGGGGGGGGCGCAGAGATGATCCGTTCGACAGCCTTGGCGGTGTTGGCATGGGCCCTCGTGGCCTGTGCACCGATGGCCTACTCACCGAACCAGCTGCAGACGCCGATGCTGCGGGAGGCCGGGGAGTTTCAGGCGACGGTGGGAAACAGCAACGTCACCGCGGCGGTCTCGGTGGCCCCCAACGTCCTGCTCCACGGCGGCGGCCACTACCAGGCGCTCAACTTCACCACCTTCAACGGCCCCCGCGAGGAGTCGCGTCAGTGGCTGGCCGAAGGTGGCCTCGGGATGTTCGGGGACTTCGGCCACCGGGATGTCCGCTGGACGGTGCTCGCCGGAGGTGGCGCGGGGGCGGCGTGGTCGGAGGTCATTGAGGGCACCTCGAACCGCTCCTATGAGGGGCGCTTCGCGCGCGGCTATCTGCAGCCCAATATCGGATGGGTGACGCCCATCTTCGAGATCGTGGGCTCGGTGCGGCTCGCGGGCGTGCAGTACATGGACTTCAATTCGACCGGCTATGGGGAGAACGGCAGGTCGACCTTCGGTCTCACGCCGGAGAACATGCAGGGCCGGCTCTGGTTCTTCCTCGAGCCCTCGGTCACGGTGAAGGTCGGGTACCGCTGGGTGAAGCTGTTCGCGCAACCGGTCCTGAGCGTGCCCCTGAACCGCGAGGAGATCTCACACCTGCCGTTGAACCTCGTGGTGGGGCTGTCCTTCGACCTCGCGCAGTGGCACGGCGACTGGAGCTTCTAGCCGTCGTGGACCCTGTGTCCCCTCAGCGTCGCTGAAGGCGTGCATCGAAGCGGAACGGGATGGGGTCCCCGAAGCGAAGGGCGCTCGCGTCCCGGTGCGCAGGATTGAGGAGGACATTGAACTCCTGGGGAATCAGCGCCGAGGGGACCCTGGCCACCAGGGAGCGGGCTTCCCTCACCCAGGTCTCTCCGAAGACGGCGAGCTCGGGTGGTGCGGGATGCTCCTGCCAACGGCGGGACACCCGGGAAGCGTCCACCACCTCCACCAGCCCCTTGCGATCCGGCACCTCGACTGGAACGGCGACGTAGGGATCGGGCAGGGTGTCGAAGTCGGCGTGCGCCAGGATCTCCAGCGCCGCGAGCGACAGCGTGGAGGAGAGGTACACCATGGGGGTGCCCCGGGGGTTCCAGCGACCTCCGAAGAGGCGGGCACCCTCTCCATCGAACGCCCCCTTGGACCTGGAGGCGGGCACCAGTCGCCACAGCCGCATCAGCTGTAGACACCGTGCTCGATGCGCCCGAGGACATCCTCCACCTGGCGCGCGCCCAGCTCGACGTCCAACAGCGACAGAGGCTGCTGTCCCCCGAGGACGCGATTGGGACGCCGCAGCCACTGAAACGCCTTGTCCCGACTGCCCAGGACCTCATCGGCGCGGAGGACGACCCGCAGCAGCCGCAGGACCCGCTCGGACTCTTCGTGATTGAGGCGCTGCCCCTTCCGTCGACTCAAGGTCCGGCGTTGGAGGCCCAGCTGGGAGGCCACCTCTTCGAGGGTGAGTTCCAGCTCCATGAGGGCGTGCTCGAACGATGCGTAGGGGAGACCGTCCCGGACCAGGGCGATGAGGTCGGCGTCGTCCCGCGCGGTCTGTCCCAGCAGGCTCCGGCCTCCCAGGACCCGGTTCAACGCCTCCAGCGACGTCTTCATGGCTGCGGCCTCCTGGACATATGTCTCAATGTAGTGAGACAGATGCCGGAGCGCAACGGAGCCGCCGGGGCAGGACCGCGGGGACCGGATCAGAGGGTGACGCCCGGCCGCCCGCCCTTGAGGGTCCAGGTTTCCTGGAGCGTGCGGAGCCTCTGCCGGGCTCATCCGAACAGGGCGCCCAGGGCTTCGGTGAGGGTGGAGACGCCGATCGCCTCGAGTGCGGATCCTTCGAGCCGGTTGGCGCTCCCCTTGGGCATGACCACCCGGGTGAAGCCCATCTTCGCGGCTTCGGCGAGTCGGGCATCGGCCTGGCCCACTGCGCGCACCTCCCCGGCGAGCCCGACCTCGCCCAGGACCAGGGTGTGGGGATCGAGGGGCCGGTTCTGCAGGCTGCTCACCATCGCTGCGCAGACCGCGAGATCGCAGGCTGGCTCGGTGAGGCTCATGCCGCCCGCCACGTTCACGAAGAGATCACAGCCCACCAGCGGGACGTCCTCCTTCTTCTCCAGCACCGCGGCGAGCAGGGCCACGCGGTTGCTGTCGACGCCGATGGTGGTGCGGCGCGCCGTGCCATACCCGGTGGGGGCGACCAGCGCCTGGACCTCGACGAGGAGGGGGCGGGTGCCGGAGAGGGTGCAGGTGACCACGCTCCCCGCCTTGCCCGCGGGGCGCTCGGCCAGGAAGAGGGCCGAGGGGTCCTTCACCTCCACCAAGCCTCCCGCCTTCATCTCGAACACCCCGATCTCGTTGGTGGAGCCGAAGCGGTTCTTGTGGGCGCGCAGGATGCGGAAGGGGTGCCCGCGCTCGCCCTCGAAGTAGAGCACCGTGTCCACCATGTGCTCGAGCACGCGGGGGCCGGCGATGCTCCCATCCTTGGTGACGTGGCCCACCAGGAAGGTCGGGACGCCGCTCTGCTTGGCGAAGGCCATCAGGCGTCCGGCGACCTCCCGGACCTGGCCCAGGCTCCCCGGCGCGCTGCCCAGCTCGGGGAGGAACATGGTCTGGATGGAGTCCACCACCAGCGCCACCGGCTTGAGCTCCTTGGCTGCGGCGAGCACCCGCGAAGCGTCGGTCTCGGCGTACAGGTGCAGGGCCTTGCCCTTCACCCCCAGCCGCTCGGCGCGCATCTTGGTCTGCCGCAGGCTCTCCTCACCCGAGACGTAGAGCACCGGGCCGCTGCCCGAGAGTCGGTCCACCGCCGCCAGCAACAGGGTGGACTTACCGATGCCCGGATCGCCCCCGAGCAGCACCAGGCTTCCCGGGACGACGCCTCCGCCGAGGACTCGGTCCAGCTCCTCGATGCCGGTCAGCCGTCGCGCCTCCTCCTCAGCACGCACGTCGGAGAGGGCCACCGGTGCACCTCCGCCACCGCCGGTTCCCCAGGCAGGACGGGCGTCCGCCGCCGGCTCCGGAAGCTCTTCGACGAGGCTTCCCCACGCGCCGCAATCGGGACATTTTCCGAGCCACTTGGCGGTCTGGTAGCCGCACGACTGGCAGGCGAAATGGGTCTTGGGCTTGGCCATGCCGACGGGTGTACCTCATCGGTCTGACACGGCGTGGTGGATCGGGCGGACATGCGTCCTCGAGACGCTGACTGCATTTCCAGAGGCTTCCGAGGCAGGATGCCGCGCCTCGCGCTTCCGCCTTTGGGGAAGCGTCCATTCCGGCTCCGGATGACCCAAGCCTTCGGGCCTACAAAGGAGATCCCACGTGGCGACCCTCCCATCTTCGACTCCCCGGATCATCGGAGCACTCGATGACGCGGCCCGCGCCGCCCGGACCCAACGCGCCGTGGATGCGGCGGTCGCCATCGCGAGAGACGCGGGCTTGGACGTTCAGACTCCGAAGGTCCTCTACGACATGTTCTCGGTGGTGGTGCACCTTGCCCCCGCCGATCTCGTCGCCCGCATCCCGACGGTGCTCCTGCCCTCGGATGCACAGGATCCGTCACGGCGCCTCGCGAGACAGGCCCGCGAGCTCGCCGTGGTCCGGGCGCTCCATGCCACGGGGTTTCCGGTCGTTGCGCCAAGCCCCCTCATCACCGAACCGAAGGAGCGTGACGGCTTCTGCATGACCTTCTGGCCCTACGTGGAGCAGACGGGTGCGGAGATCGACGCCGAGGTCATGGCGCTCACCGCGCGCCTGCACATGGCCATGGCGGACCTGAAGCTTCCGGTGACGCTACCCTTCCTCCAGTTCTGGGACGGCATCGACGAGGAACTCCGAATGCTCGCCGATCAACCGGAGCTTCTGACGCCAGATGAACTGCAGCGCGCCCGTTCCCAGTTCGATGCGCTCAACCCGCTGCTGAGCTCGAGGGATGCGTTCGAGCAGGCTTTCCCGCAGGCCCGACTGCAGCCCATCCACGGAGACTCGCCCATCGCCAATGCGGCGCGGACTGCCGAGGGGCTCATCATCGGGGACTTCGAACTCGCGAACATCGGTCCGGTGGAGATCGACTTGGCGGGCATGCCGGCGGAGCTGCTCGCGCCCTACGAAGCCGCAGCGGGTCGGCCGGTGGATCCACAGCTCTTCAAGGTGATGTCGGCCGCCGGCGTCCTGGCAGGCGTTGCGGCGCTGGCGCTCACCCCGCAGCTCCCGGCGCTGGTGGAGCCGCTGATGCAGACCAAGGCCTACTGGCTCAGCATGCCGCCGCTCGAGCTGCCCTGAGTGGGCGCAGGGGCGGCTGAACTCGTGACGTCCTGCCCCGGCCGTCAACGGCTGAAGCGGAACCCGAGTGGAAGCGGGGGACAGCCGCGGACTGACCCGGACGGCTTACCGAGGCGGGCTTGCATCCTCGCAAGCACCCTCGAGGTCGCTGATCTCCGCGGCCAGATTGGCTCGGGCAGCGGCTTCCCAGTGCTTGCGCCCGTACGTCGTCCGGAAGATGTGTCGGCGTCCGGCCAGCTTGCGCAAGACCTCCAGGCGGCCGCGAGCGAAGTCAGCGTCGGACACCGCTGCGTACTCACGGCGCACATCGGCCGCGTACTCGCGATAGCGCTCCGATGGTGCGGCCAGGATGCCCAGATCGGCGTCACTGAGCTGTGCGCCCCGCAGGTCCCCGGGAGCAGGATCATGGCGCGCCGTGAGTCGGACCAGGCGAGCCACCTCGGCCACGTTCACGACACCGGAAAGGGGTGTCAGCTCGCGGATCGCCAGCTGCGCGGAGCGTTCCTCGTCGTCACCACCGGGGGTGCCGGTATGGACGGCGTCGTGGAACCACGCGGCCAAGACCACTTCGACGTCGCCGCCGGCGCCGAGCTCGACCAGGCGTTCAAGGACCTCGGCCAGGTGGCGCAGGTCGTGGTAGCCGCGATCGGTCGACCAGGCCTGCTCGAGACGGGCGCGGATCCCGTGTCCGGTGGCGAGTGGCCAGATCAGCATGGCTGCTGCCATTCCAGCTTCGCGACCGGCGCGGAGTCGAGACCCGGGTGGACGTCAGTGCCGCAGCGTCCCATGCGGAGGCGGCTCCTCGAAGCCGTGGCTGAGGACGATATGGAAGAGCACCTCCGGATCGTCCTCGCCCTCCCCGAACAGCTCGGCGAGGAAGTGACCATCCGGGCTCTCGAGGTCAGGACCGAGCCGGACTTCGCGGATGGCGCGGCGGGGGATGACCAGCTCGCCGACCAGGTCCTTCCCCTTCAGGACCTGGATGATCCCCTGGCGGTCCTCCTCATCGAAGAACACCCAGTGGAAGTCATCGTGGTCGAAGAGGGTGGCATCCGGGCTGCCCGCACGAAGCACGCAGTTGGGGTGGCCCTGCAGCCACTGCCAGAATGCCTCCATGTCCATGTGACGCTCGGGCGTCGGGATCATCACCACGGCTGAATCGACCTCATTGATGGGGGAGCCGGCCGTTGTAGCGAGGTCGGGCAGGTCCCGCCAGCCTCACCTTCGGGCAGGCCGCCAAGCAAGGCAGGGTTCACCGACTTGTCCCATTCGACGTGAGGGCACGGGGGGACCGAATGCATTAGATGGGCGCCATGCTCACCCTCCTCGGCAGCGCCGCCCTCTCACCGTTCCGACTCGAGCAGCGGGTCGCCAGCCTCGCGACTGCGGTGGCCCGGGTGTCCGGACTCACCGCGAACTGGCTGCACCTGGTGGACGTCGTGCGGATGCCCTCCGCCGAGGAGCTCGAGTCCCTGCTCCGGTTGCTCGGAGGGGGAGCGGCCCTGAAACCGGCGGCGGATCCGAGCCGCGAGCTGTTGGTGGCCCCCCGCACCGGGACCCAGAGTCCGTGGAGCACCAAGGCCACCGAGATCGCCCAGCAGGGAGGGCTGTCGTGGGTGCGTCGCCTCGAGCGCGGCATGCGCCTGGTGGTGCAGACCTCGGATGGCGCCGCGCTGGGGGACGAAGAGCGCCACGCGTTGCTCCCCCACGTCCATGACCGCATGACCCAGCAGGTCTTCCCGGACGCCGAGGCGCTGGTGCAGCTCTTCGTCGAGCACGTCCCGGGCGCCCTGAGCCGGGTGGGGCTGCAGGCCGGAGGCCGACCTGCGCTGGAGGACGCCAACCGCACCCTGGGCTTGGCGCTGGCCGAGGACGAGCTGGACTACCTGGTCGCGCGCTTCAACGAGCTGGGAAGGGATCCCACCGACGTGGAGCTCATGATGTTCGCGCAGGCGAACAGCGAGCACTGCCGGCACAAGATCTTCAACGCGAACTTCACCGTGGACGGGCAGCCGCAGCCTCGCTCGCTCTTCCAGATGATCCGCCACACCCACGCGCAGCATCCCGACGGGGTCCTGAGCGCCTACAGCGACAACGCGGCGGTCATCGAGGGTCCCGAAGCCCAGCGCCTCATGCGCGGCGACGACGGCATCTACCGCGAGGTGCCCGAGCGCTCGCACATCCTGATGAAGGTGGAGACCCACAACCACCCGACGGCGATCAGCCCGCATCCGGGCGCAGCCACCGGCGTCGGCGGCGAGATCCGCGACGAGGGGGCCACGGGCCGGGGCGGAAAGCCCAAGGCAGGGCTCACCGGGTTCACCGTCGGCCACCTGCACCTTCCCGATGCGCCGCAGCCCTGGGAGCAGGACAACGGACGTCCGGACCGGCTGGCCTCGGCGCTGGAGATCATGCGGGATGCGCCCCTGGGTGGCGCGGCCTTCGGCAACGAATTCGGACGGCCCAACCTCACCGGCTACTTCCGCAGCTACGAGCAGCGGGTGGAGCGCGACGGGAAGACGGACGTGGCCGGGTACCACAAGCCCATCATGCTGGCCGGAGGCCTGGGCGCGATCCGTCCGGATCACGTGCAGAAGCGGCGGGTCGAGCCGGGTGACAAGCTGGTGGTGCTCGGTGGGCCGGCGATGCTCATCGGGCTCGGCGGGGGGGCGGCGAGCTCTCTGGCCCAGGGCGCGAGCGCCGAGTCCCTCGACTTCGCCAGCGTGCAGCGGGACAACCCGGAGATGGAGCGGCGCTGCCAGGAGGTCCTGGATCGCTGCTGGGAAGCCGGAGACCAGAACCCCATCCGCTCGGTGCACGACGTGGGGGCGGGGGGCCTCTCCAACGCCCTCCCCGAGCTGGTCCACGACGCCGGGCTGGGTGCGCGACTGGAGCTGCGCGACATCCCGAGCGCCGAGTCCGGACTGAGCCCGTTGGAGCTGTGGTGCAACGAAGCGCAGGAGCGCTACGTCCTGGCGATCCCGCCCGCGGACCTTCCACGCTTCGAGGCCTTCTGTGAGCGCGAACGCGCTCCCTACGCGATCCTGGGTGAGGCCACCGAGGCCGAGCACCTCACCGTCACCGATCGCCTCACCGGACAGGCGCCGATCGATCTCCCGATGGACATCCTCTTCGGTAAGCCGCCGCGGATGCACCGGGACGTGTCGCGCGTTGTCCGCACTGGGCGGCCGTTGAAGCTGGACGTGCCGGTGGAGGAGCTGGTGGCGCGGGTGCTCGAACATCCGACGGTGGGCGACAAGAGCTTCCTGGTGACCATCGGCGATCGCAGCGTGGGTGGCTTGGTGGCAAGGGATCAGATGGTCGGCCCCTGGCAGGTGCCCGTCGCCGATGTCGCGGTGACCCTGGCGGACTTCGAGGGCTATGCGGGCGAGGCGATGGCGGTGGGTGAGCGGACGCCGCTGGCGATCCTGAACCCTGCGGCGAGCGCGCGCATGGCGGTGGGCGAGGCGCTCACCAACCTGGTGGCCGCGGATGTCGCGGCGATCTCCGACGTGAAGCTGTCAGCCAACTGGATGGCCTCTGCCGGGACGCCCGGTGAGGACGCCGCGCTCTACGACGCGGTCCGCGCGGTGGGCGAGTCGCTGTGTCCCGCGCTCGGGATCTGCATCCCGGTCGGCAAGGACAGCATGTCCATGCGCGCGCAGTGGGAGGAGAACGGCACGGTAAAGAGCGTCGTCTCGCCGGTGTCCCTCATCGTCTCGGCCTTCGCGCCGGTGGTGGATGCGCGTCGCACGCTGACGCCGCTGCTGGAGAACGCCGAGAACACCCGGCTGCTGATGGTGGATCTCGCGGGCGGAGCGCAGCGTCTGGGGGGCAGCGTCCTCGCGCACGTGTTGGCGCAGGTGGGGGACGAGACGCCGGATCTCGAGGTGCCCGAGCGGCTCTCAGGCTTCTTCCGCGCGATCGGTGTGCTGCGGTCGGAAGGACGCATCCGCGCCTACCACGACCGCTCCGACGGCGGCCTGCTGGCGACGCTGAGCGAGCTCGCGTTGACGGCGCGTCGGGGGCTCGAGATCGATCTCTCTGCGCTGGGCGGGACGGCGATCGGCGCGCTCTTCAATGAGGAGCTGGGTGCGGTCCTCCAGGTGCGCGGAGCGGACGTCGAGCGCGTGCGCCAGGTCTTCGCGGAGCACGGGCTCGAGGGCTGTGTGCACGACGTGGGCGCGCCGACTTCCGAGCAGACGGTCTGCATCCGCCACGGAGACACCACGCTGGTGGACGCCTCGCTCTTCAAGCTGCGTGAGCACTGGAGCCGGGTGACGCATCAGCTCCATCGGCTTCGGGATGCGCCGGCCTGCGCCGATGCGGAGCACGCGGCTCGGCTGGATGCTTCGGATGCAGGGGCGCCGGTGTCGCTGACCTTCGATCCCCGCGAGAACGTGAGCGCGCCCTACCTGAACCGCGGAGCACGGCCCAAGGTGGCCATCCTCCGCGAGCAGGGCGTGAACGGGCAGATGGAGATGGCGGCGGCGTTCCGGCGCGCGGGCTTCGATGCCGTGGACGTCCACATGCAAGACCTGCAGGACGGGCGGCTGAAGCTCGAGGACATGCAGGCGCTGGCGGTCTGCGGAGGGTTTTCCTTCGGCGACGTGCTCGGCGCGGGCGGTGGTTGGGCGGCCTCGGTGCTGCACCAGCCGAAGCTGCGGGACACCTTCCAGTCGTGGTTTGAGCGCAAAGACGGGCTGAGCCTGGGCGTCTGCAACGGCTGTCAGATGCTCAGCCGGCTCTCTTCACTCATCCCGGGCGCGAAGCACTTCCCGCGTTTTGAGCGCAACCTCTCGGAGCAGTTCGAGGCGCGGCAGGTGTCGCTGCGGATCGAGAAGGGGCCGTCGGTGCTTTTCGAGGGGATGGCCGGGAGCGTGATTCCGGTGGTCAGCTCCCACGGCGAAGGACGCGCGGTCTTCGCGTCGGACGCGGATCGACAGCGCGCGGACGCATCGGGCTTCGTCCCCGCCCGCTACGTGGATCACCGCGGTCAGCCCACCGAGGCCTTCCCCGCGAACCCCAACGGATCCCCCATGGGCGCGGCCGGCATCACCTCCGAAGATGGTCGGGTCACGCTCCTCATGCCGCACCCCGAACGCGTCTTCCGCACCATCCAGCTCTCCTGGCACCCGGAAGGGTGGGGCGAGGACAGCCCGTGGATGCGGATGTTCCAGAATGCGCGGCGGGCGGTGGGCTGAAGTATCTGCCGCGACGAGCGGCGTCGCTGAGGCAGAAGGCGCGTCGCTCAGCCTTTGGCGTCAGGGAGGAACGGAGATGGGGGGGCACGAAACGCCCGTGCATGAACCAAGCAGCTGGAATTGGGGGGCGACCAGCGCAATGGGTGCGCATGCGCTTTGAACGGGGCGCCCGGAGAGCTGTCAGCGCAACTGGGGCGAGGGTGTCTTGAATGCACCCACCGAAGGCTCCTTCGCTGCATCCGGCGACGAGGCCTTCCCGACCCCGGGAGCCGGTCATGTCACCTCCGCCTGCAGACGCTCAGTCCGACGAAGGCCGCGACCTTCTCGCGCAGTGGATCTCCGAAGTCGTCGAGTTCAAGCACATGGTCTGGGCCGCGCAGCGCGGTTACAAGCACGCCTGCGGCGGGCGTCCGGATCGTTGGGACATGGAGCTGTATGACGCGGAGGCAGCTGAATGCACCCGCTGTCAGAGGGTCCTCGAGAGCATCGAGCTCCCTGAGTCAGCGACCGCCGACGATGCGCGCACCGCTGCATTGAAGGCGCTCGAGGAGGAGCGTGCCCGGGTTGAGGCGCACAGTCGTCCGCCGAAGCAGCCTTACGAGTGGGCCCGCGCGGTGGTTGCCGGGGACGCCAGTCGGTACTGGAACGCCTACCATCCGCGCCGGACAAGCGGGCCTTCGGTCTGAATGGAGCGATCGCTTCCCGCGACCTCAGGCATGACGTCCGGGAGGTGAGGCCACGCGACGACTCCATCGCCCGAGCACCGACGCTCAAGCCGAATCCCTTCAGCTGCCGGCCGTCTCCTGCGTCCGCTCCAACCCGCCCGCCGAATCCTCACTGTGCGTGCGCTCGATCCCGGCGGCCGCGTAGATCGCGGGCTCATCGAGGGTCTCGTGCTCGAGGAGCTCCTTCACGATGGACTCCAGACGCTCGCGGTTCTCGGAGAGGAGCTGCTTGGCCTTGGCGTAGCTCTCCTCGACGAGCCGCCGGACCTCCTCGCCCATGACGTCGAGCTGGCCCTCGGAGACGCCGTACATCCGCGCGTCCCCCTCGCGGGGCAGCAGCGAGACCGGGCCCAGGCGGTCCGACATGCCCCACCGGCCCACCATCCCGCGGGCGATGTTGGTGCAGGTCTCGAGGTCGCTCTCCGCCCCGGTGGTCACCACGCCGAACACCAGCTCCTCGGCGGCCATCCCCCCCAGGGCACCGATCATCCGGCCGCGCAGGTAGTCCGCGGTGTAGCCGTAGCGGTCCTGCTGCGGCGTGGAGAGGGTGACGCCCAGCGCCCGACCGCGCGGAATGATGGAGACCTTCCGCACCGGATCCGCACCCGGCTGCAGCATGCCGAGCAGGGCGTGACCGGCCTCATGGTAGGCGGTGCGACGCCGCTCTTCCGGCGGCATGACCACGTTGCGCGCGGTCCCGAGCTGCACCTTCTCCAGCGCATCGGTGAAGTCCGAACTCTGGACCTGGGTGTGGTTGCGGCGCACGGCGAGGAGCGCGGCCTCATTCACGAGGTTTGCGAGCTCCGCGCCCGTCATGCCCGGGGTGATGCGCGAGAGGTGCTCCAGATCCGCATCCGGCGCGAGCTTCACCTTGCGGGTATGCACCTGGAGGATCTGCTTGCGGCCGACCTGGTCCGGCGCGTGGACCATGATGGTGCGATCGAAGCGACCGGGGCGCAGCAGCGCGGGATCGAGCACGTCGGCGCGGTTGGTGGCGGCGAGCACGATGACGCCCTCGGTGGCGCTGAACCCGTCCATCTCGGTGAGGATCTGGTTGAGGGTCTGCTCGCGCTCGTCGTGCCCACCCATCGCCCGAGCACCGCCACGCGCCCGGCCGATGGTGTCGATCTCGTCGATGAAGATGATGGAGGGCGCTACATCCCGCGCGGACTTGAAGAGCTCACGCACGCGGCTCGCGCCCACGCCGACGATCATCTCGATGAACTCGGACGCACTGGCGGAGAAGAAGGGGACGTTCGCCTCGCCCGCGGTGGCGCGCGCGAGCAGGGTCTTGCCCGTGCCCGGAGGTCCCGCGAGCAGCACACCCTTGGGCGGTTTGGCGCCGATGGCCCGGTAGCGCTCCGGGTCCTTCAGGTAGTCCACGATCTCCGAAATCTCGTTCTCGACCTCGTCGATCCCGGCGACGTCCTCGAAGGTGACGCGGACCGACGAGGGATCCACCGGCTTCTTGGGCTTCTGCCCCATACCGGCCATGCCACCCATTCCGGACATGGCGCTGCGCTGCCGCCGGAAGATCCAGATGTAGAACGCCACCAGCAGCAGGATCGGGCCGAACGAGATGAGCAGGTTGGCCAGCGCCCCGCGCGGCTTGACCAGCGGCTCGGCACGAACGACTGCACCCGAGGCCTCGAGGCGCTCCATCAGGTTGTCCTGCGCGAAGACGGGGCGCTCGGTGAGGAAGCGGTCGTAGGTCGCGCCCTCCTCGGGCTGAACGCCGTCACGCGGAGGCAGCGGCTGGGCCTCCTTGAGCTCGCCCTCGATGGTGTGGCCGCGGGCGAAGACCGACTTCACGTTGGCCGCGGCGACCTGGGCATCGAACTCGGTGTAGGAGATCGCCTCCGGCTTCGAGAGGCTGTCCTGGTAGGTGAGCAGCGCGAAGATGACCAGGTAGAAGAGGATGCCCCGGACGAAGATCTTCCACAGGTTCGGTCCCGAGGGCTTCGAGGGCCCGCCGTCCCTCTTCGGGACCCCTTCCTCCTTCCACGGCTTGGACGTGGAGGGATGATCCAGGCCGGGCGTGCTGGTGCCCTTGCCGGGCTCAGGGTCGGGGCGGGTCGCGTTCTGGCTGTCGGTCATGGGCTCGCGGGCGGGCAGGGCGTTTCGAGTCGGAACGTGAGGACGCTCGGTCATTCAGGTCAACGGGACAGCGCCGGATCCGTTCCTCAATAGCGGCGCGACCCGAGCAACGCTCGCAGAGAGTGGGTGCCGCTGCTCCGGGGCCTTGTAAACCACCTGTCTCCACAAGGTTGACAGCCCTTGTCCGGCAGACCTACAGCAGAGGCCTTCCCAACGTGCTGAAGGCGGCGGTTTCCGCATCGCGGGGACCTTTTCGCCCTCGGCCAGCAGGATCGAAGAGAGACCACACCGCATGAGCCACGCCGCCACCGCCCACGCGCACACCGACGCGCACCCCGCCACCCCCGAGGGCGTGGCGCTGCGCCACGACTGGACCGTCGAGGAGATCCAGGAGATCCACGACGCGCCCCTGCTCGAGCTGGTGTACCGGGCGCAGACCGTCCACCGCCAGGTGTGGAAGGACAACAAGGTCCAGCTCAGCTCGCTGCTGTCGATCAAGACCGGCGGCTGCTCCGAGGACTGCGCCTACTGCCCGCAGGCCGCGCGCTACAAGACCGGCGTCGAGGCCGAGAAGCTGATGCCCGTGGACAAGGTGCTCTGCGAGGCGCAGCGGGCCAAGGACGCCGGCGCGACCCGCTTCTGCATGGGAGCGGCCTGGCGCGAGGTGAAGAACAACGCCCAGTTCGACCAGGTGCTCGAGATGGTCAAGGGCGTGCGTGGCCTGGGCATGGAGGCGTGCGCGACCCTGGGCATGCTGTCCGCTGAGCAGGCCCAGCGCCTCAAGGAGGCGGGGCTCACCGCCTACAACCACAACCTCGACACCAGCCCCGAGCACTACGGCTCGATCATCTCGACGCGCACCTACGAGGACCGGCTGCGCACCCTGGCCAACGTCCGCAGCGCCGGCATCAACGTGTGCTCGGGCGGCATCATCGGCCTGGGTGAGTCGGTGAAGGATCGCTGCGGCATGCTCATGACGCTGGCCAACCAGCCCGAGCACCCCGAGAGCGTGCCCATCAACACCCTGGTCGCGGTCGAGGGCACCCCGCTGCAGGACCAGAAGCCGGTCGAGTCGATTGAGCTCATCCGGATGATCGCCACCGCCCGCATCCTGATGCCGGCGTCGATGGTGCGCCTCTCGGCGGGACGCAAGCAGCTCACCCAGGAGGGGCAGCTGATGTGCATGATGGCCGGCGCCAACTCGATCTTCTTCGGGGACAAGCTGCTGACCACCGGCAACCCCGAGTACAGCGAGGACATGGCGCTCCTCGCGAAGGCCGGGATCGCGCCGCTGCCCGCACGTCCGTGAGCCACGGCGGCATCGCGCGGGGGTGGGCTGAGGCGGCGCTCGAGGCGCTCGCCCGTGACTCGCTCCTGCGCGAGCTCGAGCCGCTCGAATCGCCCCAGGGGGTGGAGGTCCGCGTGGGCGGCCGCACCCTGGTGAACTTCAGCGCCAACGACTACCTGGGCCTGGCGTCTGATCCGGCGCTGGTGCAGGCGGTTCGGGGCGCCGTCGAGCTGTACGGCGTGGGAAGTGGCGCGAGCCGACTGGTCGTCGGAGACAGCACCGCGCACCGGGCGCTGGAGGCTGAACTCGCCGACTTCGAGGGAACCGAAGCCGCGGTCCTCTTCAACGCCGGCTGGGCGGCGAACGTGGGCGTCCTCTCGAGCCTCCTGGGGCCGGAGGATGTCGTCTTCTCCGACGCCCTCAATCACGCCTCGATCATCGACGGCTGCCGGCTCTCCAAGGCGCGGGTGGTGATCTATCCGCACCGGGATGTGGAGGCGCTCGCAAAGCTGATGGAGGCCCACCCGGGACGTCGCCGGCTGCTGGTGACCGACAGCGTCTTCTCCATGGATGGCGATGTGGCGCCGTTGGAGGAGCTGGTCGCCCTCGCCGGGCGCCACGGGGTCGCGGTGATGGTGGATGAGGCCCACGCGACCGGCGTGCTCGGGAGTCGCGGCGCGGGGCTCGTTGAGGCGTTGGGACTCGGAGACCGGGTGGAGCTGCGGATGGGGACCCTGGGCAAGGCGCTCGGGGCCTTTGGGGCCTACGTCGCCTGCAGCCGGCCCGTCGCCGACTTCCTGGTGAACCGCGCCAGATCGCTGGTGTTTTCGACCTCCCTGCCCCCGGCGCTCTGTGCCGCTGCTTCGGCGGCGCTGCGTCGGGTGCGGGAGGATGCATCGCTGCGCGAGCGGCTGTGGAGAAACATCCGCTTCTTCGCCGATGGACTGAATCGCTTGGGGTTTGCGGCCACACCGGCGTCCGCGATCTTCCCGGTGGAACTGGGTGCCGCCGAGCGCGCCCTCTCTGCGGCTTCGTTTCTGAGGGAGCGTGGGCTGCTGGTGAAGGCGATCCGCCCACCGACCGTCCCTGTGGGAACCAGCCGCCTGCGCTTCGCGTTGAGCGCGGCGCACAGCGAGGCACATCTGACCGCTGCGCTCGAAGGGATCGCGGCCTGGAGGCGGGATGGCGACGCGTAACGTGAAGTCCCGAAGCCGGACGTCGAAAAGCCAGGTGGATGCACCTGCAACGGGTCGGAAGCGGGCGTCTGCGGTCGTCTCCCGCGCCACATCCGCCGTGCGCGGTGCGGCCTCCCGCTCGAAGAAGGCAAAGACGGCGAACAAACCGTTCCGGGTCTTCGTGACCGCCACCGACACCGGCGTCGGGAAGACCGAGGTCGCAGCCGCGCTGCTCTCGCTGCTCTCAGATGCCGGGCAGCATCCGATCCCCTTCAAACCCTATGAATCCGGCGTGGCAGCCGGCAGCGAGCCGGCGGATGCACGCACACTGCTGACCGCATCCCGGAGCGAGCGCACGCTCGATCAGGTCTGCCTGCACCGCTACACGGCACCGCTGGCTCCGGGTGTGGCCTCAGAGCGTGGAGAGCCCGACTCGGGGCACACCTGGCGGGACACGCTCCGAGCACTGAAGTCGATGGGGGAGAGCGCGCTGGTGGTGGAGGGCGCCGGCGGGCTCCTGGTTCCGCTCGACGCCAGGCATGACGTCATCGATCTCATCGAGGCGACGAAGCTTCCGGTGGTCCTGGTGGCACGCGCCGGACTGGGAACGCTCAACCACACCGGACTTTCGATCGAGGCGCTGAAGGCCCGTGGCCAGAAGGTCCTCGCGGTGGTCCTGGTCCACGGCGTGAAAGGACGCGCAGACGCGTCGCAGCTCGACAATGCGCGGTGGATTTCTGCGCGTCATGGGGTGACCGTCTTGGGCCCGGTTCCCTACCGCTCCAATGCGAGGGCGAGACGGCAGGCGTTCCGCCGGGTCCTGGCGCCGCTCCTGACCTGAGGTGCCTGACCCGCTCCAACTTCGGACCGGATCGGCGCAGACTGGGCGCGCGACCTCCCAGACGTGCGAGAGGTGCAACAGGGGATCTGCCGAGATGAGCCGCTACTTCCGCATCTTCGAAGACCACGATCTCGAAGGGGGTCTCACGGACCCGCCAGACGACCTCGTGACACCTGAAGACCCGCGGGCAGAGGAGGACCTTCCCCAGGAGGTGTTCTGGGTCGAGATGCCCGAGGACACCCCATGGCAGCACCTCATGACCGGCGGCGCGTTGCTGGTGAGTGAAACTTTGCTCGGTGCGTTGGATGCCGCTGGCGTGAAGGAGCTCTCAGCACGTCCGGTCGTCGTGCAGGACCTGAGGACGCGCACTCCCAGATCGGGCTGGTTCACGCTGGAGGTCCCCAAAGTGGCAAAGGTGGTGGACCTCGAGCGCTCAGACTTCGATGCGCTCATGGGCGGCAGCGACGATGGAGAGATTCCACCCTTGGTGGCCTTCAATGAGATCGTGCTTCACGCGAGCAGGGCAGAGGGCCGGAAGCTGTTCCGGCCAGCCGAAGACCCGACCGTGCTGATCATCGACGAGACGGTCATGGAGGCGCTCCGCTCACATCGACCGCCCGAGGGTTGGGGGCTCATGGTCGAGGAACTCGAGACGAGCTAGTGCCTCCGCGTGCGGAGAGCGCCGCTGTCCAGCCCCATCGCGGCGCGGCCAATGAACGTGAGCATCGGGTCTCTCTCTTCAGGAAGGGTGCTCTCGGTGACGTCTCAGTTGAACCTGCAACGACCGGCTCGCGAATCCCAGGATCCGCCTGCATCCACGCATCGATCGAGTTCGAGAAAGTCGTCGGCCTCCTTGAGCAGGCGGGTGGCACACGGGGCCATCATCACGGCTCCACTGAGAAGCACCGCGATGCCTGCGGCCCAGAGCTGAAGCTTCCGGTTCGACCTCATCATGGACTCCCTGGCCGCGCAGGACGGCGTGCTGATGACGGGCCATCAGCCCCGTCCCCGGCTGGCTTCACCCGGCGCAAAAGCCGCAGTGCCGACCTGTGACGGTGCGCCGCTACGGGCTTTCACGCGGACCATACGCCGGAAGCGGACATCCGGCTCGGCCGGACGTGCTGCCCAGTCGCTGAACCGGACACACAAGGATCCATCAAGCCGCGACACCCATCCGGATCGAGGTTCTCCTGCGCCGCGATTGGAGGCCCTCGATGGCAACGTTTCTGAAGCTCGCGCCGAGCACCCACCGTGTCTTCAGTTCCGGCTTCTATCCGGACCCGGATCTCGACTTCGAGGTGCGCTGTCTCCTCGGCTACGCCCCTTACGGTGGCTCGGACATCGGAGAGGTGCTGAAGACCATCGACGGTGTGCCGCCCGGAGATCGCGAGCACTGGTTCCGCGCCTGGCACGACACAGCGAGCAGAGTGCGCACGATGGCCGAGGCCGCCGCGATGGCGGGTCAGAAGCTCACCGCCTCGCTCGCTTACCTGCGATCCGCGAGCTACTTCGCGGTGGCGCTGAACGCAGCCTCATGCCTTGGAGACGATGCCCCGGTCCTCCCCACCTTCAGGAGGCACCGGTCGAGCTGGGACGGCTTCATCGACACCACCCCACATGCCGTCGAGAAGCTCGATCTCCCCTACGAGGAGGGCACCCTCCCGGCCTGGTTCTTCCGTCCCTCCGCAGAGCCGAGCCGTCGCCGGACCCTGGTCATGGTCAACGGCAGCGATGGCGCCATCAGCAGCCTGTGGAGCTCTGGAGCAGCGGGAGGCCTCGCGCGCGGCTACAACGTCCTGATCTTCGACGGCCCCGGACAGCAGTCGATGCTCTACGAGCGTGGGATCGGATTCCGCTCCGATTGGGAGGCGGTCCTCACGCCGATCGTCGACCTGCTCCTCACCCGCGAAGACGTCGACCCGGATCGGCTCGCGCTCTATGGCGTCAGCCAGGGGGGATTCTGGGTGCCTCGAACGGTCGCCTATGAGCATCGCTTCGCGGCGGCCATTGCCGACCCCGGCGTGAAGAACGTCTCCGACATCTGGCTCCGTCACCTCCCCGGTCACCTGAAGTCGCTGTTCCGGGCAGGGAGGAAGGACGCCTTCGACCGGGCCATGACCCTCGGCATGCGCTTCTCGTCCCAGAACCGGCGGACGTGGAGCTTCCGTGCGAGACCGTTCCGGAAGGAGGGCTACTTCGACACCCTCGACGAGGTGTCCCGCTACGTTCTCACCCACGAGGAGTGCGCGAAGATCACCACCCCACTGCTCATCACCGACCCCGAGGACGAGCAGTTCTGGCCGGGGCAGTCGAAGGAGCTCGCCCGCCATGTCCACGGACCGGTCGAGGTGATCCCGTTCACCGCGGCCGAGGGCGCGAACTTCCACTGCCAGCCACTGGCGCGCCAGCTCACCGATGCGCGGATGTTCGACTGGCTGGATCGGACGCTGAGTCGCTGATGCAGACCGGGTCAGCGTCCCGCCTCCCCGGCACCTGGGGCAAACGAACAACGGCGCCCCACCCGGAGGTGAGACGCCGTCGCCGTGATCGACCTCACGCATCCGAAGATGCGAGGACTCGACTCAGTTCTCGATGCGCGAGAGCAGGAGGCTGCGCTGCAGGGTGAGCGCGCGGGGAGCCTTGCTTCCGAGCTGCTCGAAGAAGGTCTCCTGGCTCTTGAGCTCGCTGCGCCACTCCTCGGGCTTGACCGAGGTCACCTCGGCGAGCTGCTCGGGGGAGATGTCCAGGCCCTCGAGGTTGAGGCCCTGGCCCTCTTCCGGACGCGGGACCCAGCCGAAGAGGGTCTCGCGGGTGGGGACGCGGCCGTGCACGCGGTTCACGATCCACTCGAGCACCCGCATGTTCTCGCCGAATCCCGGCCAGAGGAACTTGCCGTCGTCGTCCTGACGGAACCAGTTGACCATGAAGAGCTTCGGCATCCGCTTGATGCCGGCCTGCATGTCCAGCCAGTGCTGCAGGTAGTCGCCCATGTTGTAGCCACAGAAGGGCAGCATCGCCATGGGGTCACGGCGCACCACGCCGATCTTGCCCGTGGCCGCGGCGGTGGTCTCGCTGCCCATCGTCGCACCGAGGAACACGCCGTGGGTCCAGTTGAACGACTGGAGCACGAGCGGCACGGTGTTGCGGCGACGGCCACCGAAGATCATCGCGTCGACGGGGACGCCGCGCGGGTCGTTCGCCATGGGGCTGAGGACCGGGTTGTTGCTCATGGGCGCGGTGAAGCGGCTGTTCGGGTGCGCCGCCTTCTCGCCCGAGTCCGGCGTCCAGGGACGACCACGCCAGTCGATGAGCTTCTCGGGGACCGGGCCGTCCTTGCCCTCCCACCAGGGCTCGCCATCCTCGGTCATCGCGACGTTCGTGAAGATGGTGTCGCGCGAGATGCAGGCCATCGCGTTGGGGTTGCTCTTGTTGTTCGTTCCCGGGACCACGCCGAAGTAACCGGCCTCCGGGTTGATCGCGTAGAGCCGCCCGTCCTCGCCCACGTGCATCCAGGCGATGTCGTCACCGACCGTCTCGACCTTCCAGCCCTTGTACTGCTCGGGCGGGATCAGCATCGCGAAGTTGGTCTTGCCGCAGGCGCTCGGGAACGCCGCGGTGACGTAGGAGGTCTCGCCCTCGGGGTTGGTGACGCCGAGGATGAGCATGTGCTCGGCCATCCAGCCCTCGTCACGGCCGAGCGCGCTGCCGATGCGCAGCGCCAGGCACTTCTTGCCCAGCAGCACGTTGCCGCCGTAGCCGCTGCCGAAGCTCCAGATCGTGTTGTCCTGGGGGAAGTGGCAGATGTAGCGGCGATCCGGATCGATGTCGCCGGTGCAGTGCAGGCCGCGGTTGAAGTCGTCGCTGTCGCCGAGCTGCTCCAGCGCGACCTTCCCCATGCGGGTCATGATCCGCATGTTGAGCGCCACGTAGATGCTGTCGGTGATCTCGACGCCGATCTTCGAGAACGGGCTGCCGACGGGGCCCATGATGTAGGGCACCACGTACATGGTGCGGCCCTTCATGCTGCCGTCAAAGAGGTTGCCGACCTTGTGGTAGGCCTCGTCCGGATCCATCCAGTTGTTGGTGGGGCCGGCGTCCTCCTTCGTCGGGGTGCAGATGAAGGTCAGGTGCTCCACCCGCGCCACGTCGTTCGGGTTCGAGCGGTGGAGGTAGCAACCCGGCCACTTCTCCTGGTTGAGCTCGATCAGGATGCCCTCGTCGAGCGCCTGCTTGGTGAAACGGGCCTTCTCCTCCTCGCTGCCGTCGCACCAGACGATCTGGTCCGGCTGGCAGAGCTCGGCCGACTTCTGGATCCACTTCAGGAGATGCGGGTTCTTCGTCATCGACGTCTCGGGGACGGCGATCGTCTGGGGCGTAGCCATCGCTGGTTTCCTACCTCGCGCTGTTACTGGAGCGGCAATGCCGGCCGCACGGCCTGAAGGCGCTCATGGTCATGACCAGAGCGTCACACCGGCTTCCCATAGACGCTTCAACCGCGCGCTTCCAGCCCCAGCGGCTGTTGGCCGGCTGCGTCATTGAGTGGAGGCGACAGATGCGAGGAGCCACGCTCATCCATCGCCCGCAATGTCACGTCCCGGTCACTTGCCTTTGTCATCCGCCGGGGGGCTGGAGGGACCGATGGCCTCGCCCTCCATGTTCTCGACCTGCCGCAGCTCGGGGAAGATCCGGCTCCAGAGCGAGACCACCAGGATGCTGCCGACCCCGCCGATGAGGACCGCAGGGACGGTTCCGAAGAGCCAGGCGGAGAGCCCCGCGCGCGCATCGCCCAGCTCGTTCGAGGCGCCCACGGCGATCATGTTGGTCGCGCCCACCCGTCCGCGCATCTCGTCGGGGGTGAGGGTGAGCTCCAGGGTGCGGCGGATGACCACGCTCACCATGTCCGCGGCACCGAGCAGCACCAGCGCGGCGAGGGAGAGGGGCAACCACGTGGAGACGCCGAAGATCAACGTGGCGACGCCGTAGATCGAGACGCCCATCAACATCTGCAGGCCGACGCGACGACGCGGAGGATGCCAGGCGAGCCACAAGGCGGTCGTGGCGGCGCCGACGGCCGGAGCGCTGCGCAACAGGCCCAGCCCCCACGCGCCGGTGTTCAGGATGTCCTTGGCGTACACCGGGAGCAGGGCCACCGCGCCACCGAGCAGGACCGCCGCGAGGTCCAGCGTGATGGTGCCGAAGAGCACGCGCTGGCTGCGGATGAAGCGGAAGCCGGTGAGCAGCGAGTGCAGCGTCATCGCCTCGGTCCCGCCGCCTCGCGAGCGCGTCCGGATGAAGGCCAGTCCCAACAGCGCGCAGGTGCCGAGCGACGCAGAGGTCGCGTAGGCCGCGGTGGGGCCCCACGCGCCATAGAGAACGCCGCCGAGCGAAGGACCGACGATGGTCGCGACCTGCCAGGTGGTGGAGCTGAAGGCGACGGCCTGCGGAAGCTGCGCGCGGGGCACCAGGTTCGGGATGAAGGCGGTGCTCGCGGGGGCGTTGAACGCGCGCATGGTCCCGAAGACGGCGAGCACCACGTAGACCCAGAGGAAGTTGTCGTGGATCGTCCCGGTCACGGTGAGCCCCAGCAGCGCGAACGCGCAGAGCGTCATCCCGGACTGGGCGAACATGAGCAGGCCGCGGCGCTCGTGGCGATCCGCGGCGTGACCGGCCGGAAGGGCGAAGGTGACGAAGGGGAGGAACTGCGCGAGCCCCACCAGCCCCAGCGCCACCGGCTGTCCGGTGATGTCGTAGAGCTGCCAGCCGATGGCGACGGCCTCAATCTGGACCGCGAGCACCGAGCACAGGCGCACCAGCTGATACAGGCGGAAGTCCCGATGCTGGAGGACCGACTCGGAGAGGAGGGACATGGCGGGCTCTTCTAACGGGCGAAGCGCCCGCCGTCAGTGGATCGCCGCGCGGATCCCGAGTTCCGCGACGATGCGGGCCTCTTCGGCGAGCAGCACCTCGAGGCGTGCGGTCGCGGTCTCCTCGTCCTCGGCCTGCACCGCCAGCCGGTAGAAGAGGGACTGATGCCCGTCCTCGCTCTGCGCGAGCTCACTGTAGAAGCGCTTGAGGGCGGGGTCGGTGAGGCCTTCGGCCAGCAGGCTCAGGCGCTCACAGGAGCGGGCTTCGATGATGGCCGCCACCAGGAGCCGGTCCAGCCGACGTTCCCGCGACGGCGTTCGGATGAGGGCCTGGAGCGCCCGGGCGTAGGGATCGCCGGTGTCCCGCCCCAGGGTGAGGCCCCGCTCGGCCATCCGCTTGAGGACCGCCGCAAGGTGGGCGCTCTCCTCGCGCGCGAGTCCGGCCATGTGCAGGGGCAGCCCCTCGATGTCGGGGTAGGCCTGCAACATGGAGAGGGCGTTCGCCGCCGCCTTCTTCTCGCAGTGGGCGTGGTCGATGAGGACCTGGTCGAAGTGGAGGAGGGCGTTGGGGAGCCAGGCCGGATCGGTCCGGGAGTGGAGGACGACGGGGCCATCGCCGCGCAGGGGGCGGCGCTCGGGAGTCGGACGGGGAGCGGACACGGTGGGCCCCCTCTACCGGACCGGAGCGTTGCCCATCAAGACGAGCCGCTGGGTCGCCCCGGCCACGTAGCCCACCCGGCGGGCGATCTTCGCGGTCACCTCGTCCTGCTCGCTCACCCGCAGGCTCAGCCGCGGCAGCGAGGAGAGCAGGTGCCGGGAGATCTGTCCCAGGTTGAGCAGGGCGTGTCCCTTGCGGCGGTGGTGCCGGTGGGTATGCAGGCCCTCGAGCTCGGCGCCCCACTGGCTGCGGCTGCCGATGTCGATCTTGAAGACCAGCTCCCCGTCCTCCTCCAGCACGTAACTGCGCGCATCACGCACGCGGTGACGCACGCGCTGGGTGAGCGCTTCGGGATCCAGCTCCAGCGGGTTCTGACCGTAGCGCTCGGTGAGATCCTCGGCGGAGAGCGCCACGAGGCGGGGGATGTCCTCTTCGGTCGCCAGGCGCAGCAGGGGGTTGGTGAAGGGACCCATGTCGTCCGCGGAGACGGTGAAGAGGCGCTGGGGAACCGAGAGGCGGGGCTTGCGACCCCGGCCCAGCGCGCGCACCACCGCATCCACCGGTCCACGCTCCCCCACGCAGGCGCGCAGGACGACGGTCTCGGCCAGGGGCGCGGTCAGCTCGTGAAAGTGCGCGGGATCCCCTTGCGAGGGCACCACCAGCCCCCCGTCCCCGCCGACGAAGAGGACGGCGGTCAGCTCTCCCCGGTCGAGGCGGCCCCAGAACGCATGGGGAGCGTTCGGGTCGCCACCCTCCACCCCGAAGTCCTCGAGCAACCCGAGGAGGTAGAGGTGCTGCTTCACATCTCGGGTGAGGAAGGACCGGAGCGCATCTTGGTGCTGGGCGCCCAGGCGCTCGATCGTGGCAGGCATCGGAGAGACAGGCTGGGAGGAGCCGGAAGCCTACGACACTCGGAGGGGTGTGTCCCCCGTCACGGGTCCAGCTGGAAGGTCATGCGGTGTTGGAAGTCGCCCGGGGCTCCCAGGTCCGGAAGCTCGGCGTCCCACAGGCTGTCGCTCAGGCAGGCCGCCAGGTACGGGTCATCGACCGAGGGGAAGGCGACGCGCTCGGCGGGGCCGTCCAGGATGTTGGGTTCGAAGACGAGCTCGACATCGATGTAGACCGGGCCCTCCACCGACGCTCCCTCGACGCGGCGGCAATCGGTGAAGAGGCGGGTGAGCTCCTGGGTGGTCGCGGTGACCCATTGCAGGGGCGCTTCGGTGAGGGTGCCTTCGGACACCTCCTCCTCGTCCTTGTCGTCGCCCGGTTCGGAGCGGGAGTCGGTGACGGTGGTCGTGATCTCGGGAAGGGGCTCGGGAAGGGGCTCGGTAGGTTCGCGGACGCTGACCCTGGTGGGGAGCGCGGGCGCCTGCACCCGGGGTGGAATGATGGGCGCGGCCACCGGCGCCGGCGAGGGATGCGCGGCCGCGGTCTGGATCCGAGGTCGCCGGGGGGGCGGCTCGGGTTCCGCGTCTGCCCGCTCAAGCACATGAAAGCCTGCGACGCACAGGAGCGCGAAGGCCGTCATGCACAGGAGGAAGACCCGGAGGCCGGTCATGGCGCGGAAGCTACCAGAGACCTTCGGCAATCCGGGAGGGGGGCCGAGAGGTCCCACGGAAAGGAGGCTCGGGAGCGATGGCGGGCCGCCCATGCTCCGGAAGGGGTCCGCCGTCGGGGCCAACCGCCCTCGGTCGAGGAGGCGCCTTGGTCAAGGAAAGGGCCGGGGCCTGAATCAAGGACCCTTTGACAAGGACCTGCCTTCTTGAAGGAAGTGGCCTTTTCTTCAGATCGAGGACCGGTGGGCAACCCCAGAGGACTCGAAAGAGACCCGTCGATGAGCCAGAACGACGTGGAGACACAGGCCGACAGGTGGCGCCAGGCCCTCCGCAGGGCAGCCAGGGAGGCGCTTGATCTGGCGGGGATCCAGGGGCTCTGCGTCGAGGGACAGGTGGAACTGGCGGTCTCGGCCATGCGGGAACTTCCTGCCGACGACGGCCTGGCCCCCGCGACGGCCGAGGCCATCCGGGAGGCGCAGATTCAGGGGCTGTTGCAGCGGGGTTGCCTGGACTGAGTGTGGGCGCGGTGTGTGCGCATTGCCCGTCACAACCCCAGAGCCTCTCGGATCTCCGACTCCGAGGTCTGCGCGGGCGACCGAGCCACCTGGTCCAATCGGAAGCCGGACACCAGCTCATCCGCAGCAATCGGCGCCCCATTCGAAAGCCCGCTCCACAGCGCCAGCAGACCCAACACCTTCTCCGCGGGAACGCCTGCCTCTCGCAGATCACTCAGCGCGAATGCGCCCTCGCGCTTGGCGAGCCTTCGCCCATCCTCCCCGTTCACCAGGGGCACGTGAGCGAAGCGGGGGGCCTGAAGTCCCAGCGCCTCGTAGAGCTGGAGCTGGCGCGCGGTCGAACCCAGCAGGTCTTCACCGCGCAGCACATCGGTGATGCCGCTGTCCGCGTCGTCCACCACCACCGCGAGCTGGTAGCTGGCCACGCCGTCATTGCGCCGCACCACGAAGTCGCCGACCACCTCCGCCACGTCCTGCTCCTGAGGACCCATGACGAGATCCTCGAAGCGGACGATTCCCGGCGCCGGGATGAAGCGGAGTGCGCAGGGGCGTCCTCCCACCGGACCTTCGAGGTCGAGATCCAGCGAACGGCAGGTGCCGGGATAGCGCGGCCCCTCTTCCCCCAGGTGTGGGGCGCTCGAGGCCCGGGCGATCTCCGCGCGCGAACAGCGGCACCCGTAGATCCGCCCATCCCGATGCAGCTGCAACAGTGCCTCGCGATACCGGGCATCGCGCTCGGATTGGAAGATCGGTGTCCCGTCCCAGGTGAGGCCCAGCCACTCGAGGTCCCGGAAGATGCGCTCCACGTGCTCAGGCCGCGAGCGCCCCCGATCCAGATCCTCGATGCGCAGCAGGAAGGCCCCTCCGGCAGCGCGCGCCTGCAGCCAACCCAACAACGCCGAGCGCGCGTTGCCGAGGTGGAGCTTGCCGGTGGGACTGGGGGCGAAGCGCCCGCGGAAGGTGGGGAGCACGGAGGGAGCCTAACTGTCCCCCGCCTTCCTGCGTGGACCGATCTGGATCGGAGCCTCGCTTGGGGTGGACCGACGGGCCTCCGGTGCCGTCCCGGGGTTCCACTGCGTTCGCGGAGGCGCCAAGGCCGGTTCAGCTCCCGGTCGGCCAGCCCTGCTGCGCGAGGTGTCCGTAGTGCTTCTGCCACTCGGCGAGCATCTTGGCGTGGGGGAGATCGGGGAAGGTGCCGTGGTCCTCGACGTACTCGATGAACCGTCCGCCGTCGGGAGAGAAGGCCTGGAAGATCGAGTCGGTGCGCCCATCGAAGGCGAGCGGAGGCACGCCCAGGTGTTCGCAGAGTTCCTTGTTGAAGGCCGGCGTGGCGGCCACCCAGCGCCCCTCCAGGTAGAGCCCGGCGTACCCGTGGAAGACGAGCAGGTCGGTCCCCAGCTGCTTCTCGAGCTTCGCGGTTCCGATGTGGTTGCGGACGTTGGCGAAGTGGAGGCGGCTGGGGATGCCGAGGGCCCGCGCGCAGGCGGCGAGAAGGAGGGCCTTGTCGATGCAGTGGCCTCCCTGCTCACGGGTGCGCTTCAGCAGGCCGCTCGCCCGGTAGTCGGACGCATCCAGGCTCACGTTCCAGGGGTTGTAGCGCCAGCCGTCGCGGATGGCTTCGTAGAGCGTGATCGAGGTGGCGATCTCCCCCTCCGCCGAGCGGTGGCGTTCGGCGAAGGCGATCACCTCCGGGTGATCGGAGTCGACGAAGGGGTTGGGGGCGAGGAACTCGGCTGAGGGTCGTGGAGAGGTGGTCATCGCGTCGGGCGAGTCTATTGCCCGCGCCGGAAGATCGCTCGTCGAGGTGCACGCGGTGGGTGCCGACACCGTGCACCTGCGAAGCGGCCGGGCGACCGGGACAGGACCCTTTCCGCAGAAGGGCGGTTAAGGTCCGCGCCGACATGCGCTTCCTCCACGCCTCCGACGTCCACATCACACTCGACTACTCGAAGATCCCCTGGAGCCGTCTGGGGTGGCGCCGTTGCATCGCCCGCGCGGAGCTCACCTTCGGCGGCCGTCAGGCGGCCTACGCCCGCGCGCCCGAGACCCTCCGCACCATCGCCGAACACGCAGCGTCCCGGGCGGACCATCTGCTCATCAGCGGCGATCTCACCGCCTATGCGCTGGAGGGCGAGTTCCAGGGAGCGCGTGATGCCCTGGGCACCATCGCCGAGACGCCGGAGCGCTGCACGGTCATCCCCGGCAACCACGACGTCTACACGCCCGGCTCGGTGCTTACCCGCAGGTTCGAGAAGTACTTCGGTCACCTCATCGCCTCGGACCTTCCCGAGTACCGCCGGGAGGACGCCTTCCCCTTCGTGCGGCTGCTCGGCGAGGACGTGGCGGTCGTCGGCCTGCGTTCGGGTCGGGTCCCCTTCGCCCCGGGGTTCTCCTACGGCACCCTCGGAGCGGCGCAGCTCGAAGGGCTGGAGGCGATGCTCCGCGATCCCCGCCTCGATGGACGCGCGGTACTGGTGATGGTGCACCATGCGCCGCTCACCCGGGAGGGCGTGCCCGACCGCTACATGCACGGGCTCCACGACGCCGACGCGCTCCTGAAGTTGCTACCGGGCCCCCGCTTCGCGGTCCTCCACGGGCACATCCACCACCGCTACCACCACCCTGCGACCGCGACCCGACCCCACATCTTCGGCGCGGGCTCCTCCACCCAGGCGGGACGCGAGGGCTACTGGATCATCGAGACGGAGGGGGGAGAGATCCGGGGCGGCGAGGCGCACAGCCTGAAGGCTTCCGAGGACTGACGCGGCGGTCACGCTGCGGAGCCTGCAACGCCCGAAGACGGCGTCGCGTTCAGCCCTGGAGGGCGTCGGACGCCCAGCGGCGACAGAAGGTGATCCGACGCCGCGGATCGACCTCGACCCTCCACTCGGTGTTCGGGGTCAGCGGCATGGTGCGGGCGACGAAGCGTTCGAGAAGCTCCGCCGCATCACCCGGGTTCAGGTGCATCCCGCGGAAGGAGATCCGCAGCTCGACCTCGAGCTCGGGACCGATGGAGATGCACGCCGAGACGCGGACGCCTTCTGCGCGGGCCTGAAGGAAGTGAGGAAGGGACAGCCGGCCGTCCTGCCCGGGCACCCAGTTCTCGGCCCGGATCGCCATCGGCAGGAGCTTCTCGCCCGCTTCCTCCAATGAGCCGTGGTCGTGCGTGGTCTGCATGCCTCACCTCCCAAGACGCACGATGAACAAGCCTTCCGATGCGCAGCAAGTGGGGCCGTGTGTGCGTCGGCGCGATCGTGCAGTGCGCTGCGCTGACGATCCGGTGCGGCATCGATGAGTCCACGTTCCGGAACGTGCGATGACCCGGCAGGTCTTGCTCCGTGGCCCAAGACGTGATCACGCGCGCGCAGCACGTCGCGCTTCATGCGCCGAGGCGAACGCACGCGGAGGCATCCGCCCGGAGCCGCCAGCAGGAAGGGCCGCTCGTCACTGCTCTGTGTCTGAGTGGGACCGACGTCCCGGGAGCTCGTCGCGGCAGCGCCGCGCGGCATCAGTGTCCCTCGGCCCTCAAGCGCGCCACGGTCTCGTGGGCCTCTTCCATCGACTTCACATACTCGGTCGGAAAGTCGGCGCGACCCGAGAGGAACATCGCCAGGTTGATGACCTTCAACGCTGCGCGGATGGGCATCGAGGCGTTGATGTAGATGCAGGCGCGCATCCACTCGACCTTGATCAGGTCCGAGCCACGCTCCCGGGTCGCCGAGTCGATGCCGCCGGCCATGTCGCTGAAGTCGACGATCAGGAAGAAGCGGCCCTGTTCCGCCCGCTCCTCCAGGCGCTTGGCGGTGACGGAGAGCTCCTCGCCTTCCCCCGCGCCTGGGCGCATGAGGACGACGTCGTCGGGGAGAAACTCGAGGAAGAGGGAGGGCTGGCGCGCGGCAGGGCTCACAAAGCCCAGCCTAGGTCATCTGCGGGGCCGCTGACGATGTGAAAATCGCAGGACAGCGCATGCAAACTGCGCGGATGCGCAACCTGACCCGCGGATTTCCGGAGAATGCTCCATCGACCTTCGATGGGTCCCCGCTTTTCCGGAGAAAGGCCCATCGCCCCCCGCTGGGACGACCATGATCAAGCCAAGCCGGAAACTCACGGACGCGCTCCGGACGCACGCCCCGAAGCCCCAGGCGCCGACCCCCAAGCCGCAGGCCACGGGCTTCACCGATTCGAGCAGCTTCGTTGCCACCGCCCGCAGGAACACGGTGGCCCTCAACGCGCCCACGTTCGCTCCGACGACGCCCGTGGCCGAGGAGGCGAGCCCGACCCCGGTCGAGGCTGCCGCGGATCGGGTGGCCGACGCGCTTGCCGAAGGAGGCACCGGGGCGGCAGCCAAGGCGCTGGAGGACGAGGCCCGCGCGCTGGGCAGTCCCGAGCTCGTCGACGCCCTGATTGAAGAGGCGCAGGAGGAGATCGACGTCATCACCCGCGACCTTGCCCGCCGCGCCAGAGAGAACATCGACGACAGCGGCAGCGGCACCGAGCGCCAGACCGAGCAGGGCGTCAGGAGCCTGAGCGCGGTGGCGGATCTGGCCACCGAAGGCGGGGTGGACGCGCTGGCCGGCAGCCTCGCGAGCGCCGTGAAGGCGGGCGGTGGGGACCTGGACCTCAACCAGCTCGACGATCGCTTCGGCGATCTGGCCGGGAATGGAGAGGGCATCCGGCTCTCGGCGCGTCTCGCGCACCAGCTCATCAACACCCATGGGCTGCTGGATGCGGGCAACCAGATCCTCGACAAGACCACCGAGGGCCTGGGGAAGGCCCGCGAGGCCTACGACGAACTGCAGGCGGCCTATGCCGAGGAGCAGCAGCGACTCCATGCGGACCTCGCCATCTTCGGTGCAGCCATGACCGAGGAGGAGCGCGCCGCTTACCAGGAGGCCTTCTGGGCGGATCCCGAACGCCAGGAGCTGCGCACGAACATGGATCGTGCTGCCGATGCCCTGGCCGAGACGATGGCCCAGGTCTCTCCCGAGCTCGAGGCGCTCGCGCGGCAGGGGGACAGCGAGTCCGCGAAGAAGCTGCTCGAAGCCTATGAGTCCCTCGCGCTCAGTGACGAGCACGCCGAGATGGCCCTCGACTTCGCCGCGCGACTGGTGGGCGACGAAGCGCTCTCCGCCAAGATCGATGCGCACACCGACGGAAGCCTGTCGGAGCGGCTGAGCGACGGGATCATCGCCGCGGCCCTCCCACGGGTGCAGGGCGACCTGATGGCCGCCTATGCGGATCAGGGTCCCGAGGGCGTCGCGCAGGCGATCGCGGAGTTCAAGGAGAAGATTGAGCCGTTCAAGGACGCCGCGGGCGCCTTCAAGGATCTCGCCGAGGAGTTCAAGAACCTCGACGAGATCATCGGCACCTTCGGCCAGCTCACCACCGCGAGCGCCAACGACCTGCGCCGCGCGCAGGAGCTGATGGCCGAGTGGAACGACTCGAGCAAGCTCGGGAAAGCCCTGGGCGTCGCGGCGCTGGGCTTCGGCATCTATTCGGGCGTCCAGAACTTCGGGGAGGGGGACTGGCCGCAGGGGGTGCTCGATGTTCTCGGCGCCTACCGTGGCGGCATGCACACCGCCGCGGGGCTGGTCGGACTCTTCACCGGCTCGGCCGACACCGCGTTGGATGTGGCGAAGTTCGGCGGCAAGTTCCTGCCCTACGTCGGTCTCGCCCTGGACGGGGCGCAGCTCCTCGAGGACATCGACAACCTCAAGAAGGATGGGGCGGACGCCGGCGAGATCATCTCCATCGTGGGAACGGGCGTGGCGATCATCGGCGACGTGGCCGAGTTCGTCCCCGGCGTGGGGACGGTCATCGGCGGCGCCATCGGCGTGTTGGGCGCGGCCATCCACGGACTCGGGTCGCTCGTCAGCGGCTTCATCAACGGCAACGCGGATCGCCAGAAGCTTCACGACGAGCGGGAGGCGCTGCTGGAGGCGGCCGGCGTCTCGGAGGAGAACCGGGAGCTGCTCCTCATGGACCCCTTCTCCGGGATCTCCGCAGGGACCCTGGGGCTCTCCCGCGAGCAGTTCCTCGAGCACCGGCGCCTCCTGCGGGACGCGGGGCAGGACAACCGGATGGAAGGGGTTCTCTGCGGGAGCGATGTCGCGGCCATGCTCGGCCTGGAGGGCGAGGAGGCCATGGGGCTCATCCGGTACATCGCCGAGCAGGACCATGCGTTCTGGAACCGGCTGAGCAACGGCATCCTGTTCGGCTACCAGGTCGATGGGAGCGCCAACGTCGATCAGCTCATCGGGTACAAGCTGGAACAGCTGCGCTTCGGACTGGAGCAGGTGATGCCCCAGGAGGATCGCGAACGCCTGGGCATCGACCTGGAGAACCTGGATCCGGATGACGTGAACCGGCTCTACTTCACGTCCAACCCGCAGGTGCAGTGACGCCGGTCGGCTGGCATCCGCGCCCGGGTCCCTCCGCCTGGGCAGCGGTGCTCAGTCTCCGAACGCAGCGTAGCTGGGGACCCGGAAGCGGTAGCGCTGCTTGGCGCGCATCCTTGCTGCGAGCTCCTCATGGGGCGCTTCCCATCGGCTCCACCGCGTCAGGAAGGCTTCGGCGGCGTCCCGGTCCCCGGAGGCCTGCAGCGCCAGGATCTTCTCCAGCAGCGAGGCGACCGCGGCATGGTAGCGCGCGTGGTGGATGCGCAATCCCTGCGGCGTCATCTCGAGCAGCCCCTGATCCACGAACCAGTTGAACTGGACGAGCTGCATCGTCTGGTAGGGCTGGGCGCGCCGCGGCCGAACGTTGTTGAGGGTGCGGAGGATCCCCGAGGCGTACACCGCCGTCAGCGCACGCGCATCGAAGTGGCCGGACTCCCTCAGCGCCTTCGCCGAGTAGAGCGAGACGAGGTCGGCCTTCATCTCCTCCAGGGGGCTGTAGGCATCCTCGAGCGCGGTGATGAGGGGGACGCCCTTCGCGTCGCGATCCGGCCCCAGGTAGTGACCGATCTCGTGCCACACGGTGCGGTTGAAGCTCCCCTCGGCCTGAAGCTCGCCATGGTGCTGGGGCGCCATCGCGGCCTTCCACGTCTCGAGGTTGCTGGCGTGAACCTCTGGGTGGCGCAGCACGTTGGCCCGGAGGAGGACGGTGCGGCCGTAGCGGCTGGCGTGATCGGGATCGTTGGGAAGGATGCTCGCGGTATTCGCTGAGCGGGCCTGACCGTAGTCGGCGATCACCTCGTAGACGCCGACCGGGATGGTGGAGCGGACCTTCTTCCGGGGGGCGTAGGGGAGGGCACCCTCGAGCTTCTGCAATCCCCCCAAGGCCTGCTCCAGCCGGGCCGTCGCGCGCGCGTCGCGGCGCAGGATGCTCAGGCTGTAGAAGGCCTTCTGCCCGAAGAGCTCATCGTCGTAGGTCTCGTAGGCGCCGATCTGGGCATTGAGGGTCTTGAATGCGCCGGTCACCCACGCGGCATCGCCGCCGCCATAGTCGTTGGTCAGCAGGTCCGTGGCGCGCAGGCGGAGGTAGTCCGCGAAGTGCGCGTCCTCGTCCTCGATGCGGGCAGCGGCGAGTCGGAGGAGCGCATGGGCCTGCACCATCTGGGGCGCATAGGCGACTGCATAGGGCACCGCGTAGAACGCCGCTGCGTCGGGCTTCCGGGAGAGCGCGTGAAGGCGCGCGACGACGTCGGTGTGCAGCCCCGCGACCACCGGGTGGCGCCGCAACGCAGCCAGATCCCGGCGGAGCGAGTCCGCATCGGCGCGGCGCACCACGGTGAGAGGATCCATGAACTCCGCGCGTCGCTCGGGATGGGACCGGATGAAGGCGGAGAGTTCCTCGCGGGTGACGCCCCAGGGGTAGACGTTGCGCCCGGGAACCTCGGGCGAGGCGCCGGCGATGGGGCGCCGCTGGTTGTCCAACGTGGTGACCACCGGCCCCTGGAACTGCCGGTAGAGCCGACGATCCAGGCTCTCCGCGGGTGCCTGTTCCAGGGACCTTCGGACCGGCAGCGCCTGCTGGTGGCGGGAGGACTCATAGACGTCCTGGAAGATCGCCCCGACCTCCATGAGGCGCTCCACCACGTAGCGCTCGGAATCGCTGAGCGTGGAGAGATCGGCGTCCAGACGGATCACCTGGGTCTTGGCCAGGATCTCCTCCTTCTGCGCGTCGGAGAGCATCGGCGTGTCGGGAGTGGCCGCGGGCGCGGCGCCGAGGAGCAGGAGCAGGAGCGGCAGGTACATGGGCGCAGACCCTAGGACAGTCCGCGCCCCGACGGTGCGTCAGCTCTCCGCCAGGCGCTGCGCGAGTTCGGTCGCGTTCCGCACGCAGTCCGCGAGCCCCACGCCGTCGTAGGCATTGCCGATGAGGCTGATCGATCCCAGTGCCGCGACGCCCGCGTGCAGGCGTGCGATCCGGGCGCGGTGTCCCACGTGGTACTGCGGGATTCCGCGGGGGAAGCGCTGCGCGCGCATGACGATCGGCTCGGCGCGCAGATCGAGGATCTGTCCCAGCTCCCGCTGCGCGAGCGCGATGAGCGCGTCTTCGGAGAGCGCGAGCTGCTCGGGGCGGTGGGCGCCGCCGAGCATGGTGGTCAGCAGCGTCGCCCCGGCAGGCGCCCGGAAGGGAAAGGCGCTCGAGGAGAAGATGGTGCCGAGGAGCGGCCGGCCCTCGCGGTTGGGGACGAGGAAGCCGAACCCTTCCAGGGGCGGCGCCTCACCGGGCGCGAAGCCCAGGTGCACCGTGGCCACCGGGACGTAGGGGATCGCCTCCAGCGTGTCGGCGATGCCCGGAGAGAGGGGCCGCAGCAGGCGCGCGCTCACGCTCGCCGGCGTGGCGAGGACCACGTGCTCGGCCTCCAGCGCGCCCCCCGAATCCAGCTCGATGCGGAAGCCCGCCCCGGAGCGGGTCAGCGCCACCGCCTGGGCGCGGGTGTGCAGCTTCGAGCCCAGGCGCATGGCCAACGTGTTGACGAGGCTCTGCAGCCCGCCTCCGAACGTCGCCAGCCGCCCGCTGGGGGTTCCGCCCGGACCGGGGAGGAGCTTCGCCTCCTTGCGTTGGCGCCACAGCCCCAGCGCCAGGCTGCGGTGCTCCCGCTCGAGCTCCCAGAGGCGGGGGAAGGCCGCGCGCACGGAGAGCTTCTCCATGTCGCCCGCCCAGGTCCCGGTCTGGACCGCATCCACCAGGATGGCCGTGGCCTCGTCTCCCAGGTGGCGGCGCATGAAGGGCCCCAGGGCTTCGTCTTCCTCCGGGAGCGTGGGCAGCGTGAACGGCTCGAGCAGAGCGCGCAGGCGCCCCCGAAGCGGCAGCACCTTCGAGGTGAGAAACCCCGGGGGGCTCTTCGGGAGCTCCCTGAGCACGCCCCGCGTGTAGACATAGCGGCGGTTCGCGGCCGGATCGGCGGGGCGCAGCGACATCTCCAGGCCCAGTCGGTGCGCCAGCGTCCGGATCGATCCGTCACGATCCAGGAAGGCCTGAGGTCCGGCCTCGAGCTGGAAGCCGTCCTCGTCCAGCGTCTGGATCGGTCCCCCCGGACGCTCCGCGGACTCCAGGACCTTCACGTCCCGTCCCTTGGCGATCAGCGCTTCGGCGACCGTCAGGCCGGACAGGCCGCCGCCCACCACCACGATGGGCCCGCTCATGGGTAGAGCAGCTCCCGCTTCCACGGTCCTTCCGGACGTTCACGGGTGTAGAGCTCGCGCACGTGCAGCCGTCCGGGGCGGTCCTGCCAGAACTCGATGCGGGTGGGCTGGAGCCGATGCCCTCCCCAGTGTGGAGGCCGGGGAACCTCCTGTCCGAGGTACTTCTTCTCCAGCGCCTCCATGCGCTGCACCAGGGTCTCGTGCGTGTCCAACGGCTGGCTCTGCAGGCTCGCCCAGGCCCCGAGCTGCGAGGGACGCGCGCGGCTGGCGAAGTAGGCGTCCGACTCCTCGGCCGGCACGTCGATCACCCGGCCCTCGACGCGCACCTGGCGGTTGAGCTGCGGCCAGAAGAAGACCAGCGCGGCCCGCGGATCGTGGGTGAGTTCCTGCCCCTTGCGGCTGAGGTTGTTGGTGTAGAAGGTGAAGCCCCGCTCGTCGTGCGCCTTGAGCAGGACCACACGCGCGCTCGGCGCACCGTCCGCGCCGACGGTCGCCAGGATCATCGCCGTCGGATCCTTGGGGACCTCTGCGAGGACCTGCGCGTAGAGTTCGGCGAAGCGCTCGAAGGGCTCTTGGGCAGTCGTTTCCATACGGCAGGCAGCGTGACGGGCAGGCGGGTCGGTGTCGATGAAGATTCTCTTCGTAGCTTCTGAAGTCCACCCCTATTCCAAGTCCGGCGGACTCGCCGACGTGGCCCAGGCCCTCCCCGCCGCGCTGGCGGAGCTCGGCCACGAGGTGCTGGTCGTCACCCCGGCCTACGGGAACAACCGCGGTCCCGCCCCCTCGCCGGTGGGAAAGGTGCTGACGTTGGAGTTTCCGGTCGGCACCTTCGAGGTCGGCCTGCTGGAGCATCGCCCCGCGCCGAACCACCGGGTGATCTTCCTCGCGCACGCCGGGCTCTACGGGCGCCAGGGCATCTACGGCGACATGTACGGGGAGTTCGGGGACAACGCCCTGCGCTTCGCGGTGCTGTCGGTGGGGGCGCTCAGCGCGACGCAGGAGGTGGGCTTCGTTCCGGACATCGTCCACCTCAACGACTGGCAGACCGGCCTCGCGGCCCTGGCGCTGCAGCGCGCATACGCCAGCACCTCCCTGGGCGACGCACGCAGCGTCTTCACCATCCACAACCTCGCCTACCAGGGCGTCTTCCCCAAGTCACAGATGGACGCGCTGGGCCTGCCCTGGGATGCCTTCCACCTGAACGGACTGGAGTTCCACGACCGCCTCTCCTTCATGAAGGCCGGGCTCAACTGGGCGGATGCGCTCACCACGGTGAGCCCCACCTACGCGCAGGAGATTCAGCACCCCTCGCGCGGCGAGGGCCTCGAGCGGTTGCTGCAGCACCGGCGGCACGAGCTGTTCGGGATCCTCAACGGCATCGACGGACAGTGGGATCCGGCGCGCGATCCGCACCTTCCCGCCCCCTACGACGCCGGCGATCTGTCGGGAAAGCGCGCCAGTCGCCGGGCCCTGCTCACCGCCTTCGGGATGGATCCGGAGGATCCCGGACCGGTCTTTGTCTGCGTCAGCCGGCTCGCCCACCAGAAGGGATTGGACCTCGCGCTCGAGGTGCTGCCCGGGATGCTCGCCAACACCCACGGGCGCTTCATCCTCCTCGGCAGCGGCGAGTCCCGGTTGGAGCACGGCTACTCCATGCTCGCCGCGCGCTTCCCCGGGAAGGTCGGCCTGCGCCTGGGGTACGACGAGGCGTTGAGCCACCTCATCGAGGCCGGGGGCGACTTCTTCCTCATGCCCAGCCGCTACGAGCCCTGCGGCCTCAACCAGCTCTACAGCCTGCGCTACGGCACCCTGCCCATCGTGCGGCACACCGGGGGCCTCGCGGACACGGTCCGGGACGCGAGCCTCCCGGATGGGACCGGCATCGTCTTCGGGGAGTTCTCGGCGGGGGCCCTGGCGGATGCACTGCAGCGCGCGCTGCACGTCTACGGCCACCCCGACTGGTACCGCGCGGTGCAGGAGCGGGGGATGCGCCAGGACTTCAGCTGGAACCGCAGCGCGCAGAGCTACACCGCCCTGTATCAACGGCTGCTGGACGACTGAGCGCGGGCACGCGGCAACGGGAACCCGCCTGCCGCGGCGGCAGGGAAGGGCTCAGGCGTCCGCGGCGCTCTGGTTCGCGGAGGCGTTCGCCGGTCGGGCTTCCGTCTCCCGGAGCGCGGTCTTCAACCGTTGCACGCGCACCCGATCCAGCCGCGCCCCTTCCTTCTCCTGCACGGTGAGCAGCAGTCCGGAGTGGGTGAAGCGCTCGCCGATCTCCGGGAGGGAGCCGGCCTGGTTCGAGAGGAAGCCGCCCAGGGTCTCGTAGTCGCCCTCGGGGACCACCACGTCGAAGACGCTGCTGAAGGTCTCCACGTCGATCGCTGCGTCGACCAGGTAGCTGCCGTCGGCGAGGCGCTCCACCTGATCCTCCTCGACCTCGAACTCGTCGCCGATGTCGCCGACGATCTCGCGGAGGATGTCCTCCAGCGTCACGATGCCCATGAAGCCGCCGTACTCGTCGACGACCATGGCCATGTGGATGCGCGCCTGCTGCATCTCGCGCAGCAGATCGCCGATGGGCTTCATCCAGGGCACGAAGTGCGCCGGGCGGATCACGTCCTGGAGGACGATCGTCTGCGGCCGATCGAGCAGGGGAATCAGGTCACGCGCGTGGAGCACGCCCACGATGTGATCGATGTCGTCCCGGTAGACCGGGATGCGGCTGTGGTTGTCCTCCGCGAGCGCGCGCAGGATCTCCTCGGGGTCGGAGCTGATCTCCACCGCGGCGACGTCGGTCCGCGGAACCATGATCTCGCGGCAGCGCTTGTCGCTGAGCTCGAAGATGGAGCGGATGAGGGCCGGAGCGCCCTTGTCCATGCCCTCGGCGGCGGCGCGCGCGGTGAGCAGCTTCTCCAGCTCCTCGAGCGGCGGCGCGGGCTGCTCGAAGCGCAGCCGGGCACCGAAGGGGCGGCCGAAGAGGTTCACGATGCCGAGCAGCACCCGCATGAACGGGTTGAGCACCCCCACCAGGAGGCTCACCAGGCCTGAGAGGCGCAGGGCCCAGCGCTCGGGCGCCGAGTTGGCCAAGCCCCGGAAGACCACGTCCGCCATCAGGGCGAGCAGCCCCACCAGCAGGGCACCGGCCAGGGCGGCGACCAGGACCTCCACGGTCCCATCCAGCACGTCCAGGTGGAAGATCCGCGGCGGGGCCAGCGCGCCGATGCTGGCAGCGAGGAACCCGAAGATCACCATCCCGCTGCGCACCGAGGCCGCGGTGGCCTCCCGGTGGAGCTTGTGATGCAGGAGCCGCTTCCCGGCACCCGGGTGCGAAGCGGCCAGCTCGCGGGCCCTCAGATCAGAGGTGCCATAGAGCGCGGACTCCGCGGCGGCGATCAACGCACGAATGAAGAGGAGGCTCAGACAGCTGAGCCATAGGGCCCATGGGGGCATGAGGAGGCCTTCATAACCGAATCCAGATGTCAGTGCACCTTTTGCAGCGCTTTGGCGCCCGCGGTCGGCCGGTCATAGAGTGACCGCCATGCGTAGCAGCGACCGCATCCGGCGCACCCTGATCCTCGCAGGCCTGCTCAGCGCCTCCACCGCGCTCGCCTGGCCGGTCGACGTCCGGCAGGCCCTGCCCGTGGGCGCCCAGCGGGAGATTCCCCTGACGACCCTCACCTGGGCGGAGACCGATCACCCGGAGCGGGTGGGGGTGATCACCGAGATTGCCGACCCGGACATCCCCGAGCTGGAGCTGAAGGGCGGTCGACTTCCCCCTCCACGGCCCCAGGTGGGGGCCACCCTCACGCTGAGCGCCCGCTCCGCCGGAGATGCCTCGGTGATGCTCTACGCCGAGGGGAACTTCGCGGTGTGGCGGGTGTCCGTCGGGGGGCCCTCCCAGCCTCCCCCGCCTCAACCCGCTCTGGTGGAGGCCGCGCAGGCCGCATGCCCGGGCCTGACCCTGGGAACGGCGGAGGGGGGACAGCGCACGCTCGAGGCGCAGGTGGGATCGGCGGACTGTCGCGAGGCCCTCCGCGCACTGCTGAAGGAGCCTGCGTTCCTCGCCCGGGACGTGACGCTGACCTTCGATGGCGAGGCCCTGCAGCGCCAGCTCACCGACCTCCAGGCCGCGTTCGATGAGGCCCGCCTCCCGGTGAAGGCCCGTTACGTGGGCGCGGGGCTGATCCTCACCGGGACGGTGAGCCCCGCGCAGCACCGACGCGCCCTCTGGCTCACCTTCGAGCGCGCGCTGGGGAAGGTGGCCCTGACGGACCAGCTGGTGGTCCGGGGGCAGGAGGGCGATGAGCCGTTCGCCGCGCCGGGATCGGTGCCGGTCGTTCCCCAGCAACCCGCCACGCCTGCCCGCAGGAACCGACGGGGACGGTGACGCCAGCAGGTCAGGCGGGTGCCAGCGGGGGCAGGGTCCACGGTCCACGTCGTGGGGGATGGGTCAGCGCCTCGTCGAGCGCCTGTAGGAATCGCTCGCGGGGCCAGAGGGTCGCGCCGAACCGGGCCAGGTGCTCGGTCTCCTGCTGACAGTCGATGAGGGTGAAGCCCCACGTCTGAAGCGCCTCGACCAGGGTGACGAAGGCGATCTTCGAGGCGTCGGGCACCAGGGCGAACATGCTCTCCCCGAAGAAGGCGCGCCCCAGGCTCACCCCATACAGGCCGCCGACGAGCTCGCCGTCGAGCCAGGCCTCCGCGGAGTGGGCGAACCCGCGCTCATGCAGGGCCACGTAGCCCCGGATCATGTCTGACGTGATCCAGGTGCCCCGCTGGCCGGGGCGGGTGCGCTCGGCGCAGGCGCGCATGACCCGTTCGAAGGCGGTGTCGAGGCGGATGGCCAGCCGCCCCTTCCGCCGGGCGCGGGCGAGGCTGCGGGGGACGTGGAGGTGCGCCGGCTCGAGGCAGAAGCGGGGGTCGGGGGAGTGCCAGAGGATGGGCTGCCCCTCGCTGTACCAGGGAAAAATCCCCATCGAGTACGCCAGCAGGAGCCGCTCCGGGGAGAGATCGCCCCCGACCGCGAGGAGACCATCGGGGTCGGCCTCACGGGGGTCGGGAAAGCCATAGGCGACGGGGCCGAGTTCGTAGATGGGCAAGGCGGGGCGAGGGTCTGGCGGGGCGGGATGGGAGGCGCCATCCCGCGTCAGGCCGCGGCGATGGGCCGTCTGATTGTGGCCCAAGCCCGGGGAGCGGCAAACAGGAGGTTCCGGTTGCTAGATTCGGGAACACCCGTGCGCGTCCCCCTTCCCGACCTCGATCTGGCCATTCAGGCGCTGATGCTCCACGTTCGCGATCACGTGGACGGCTTCGCGCACCTGCGCCCGCACCAGATTCTGGTGGTGGCCGGAGAGGCCCGCCGCGCCAGCCGCGCCACCATCAAACCGCTCACCTTCGCGGGCGGAAAGCTGCTCGACGCCAGTGGACGGCGCAAGCCGGAGGTGCGCGTGGACGGCTGGCAGATGCGCTACTGCATCACCCTGCGGCCGCTCTTCTTCCGCAACTCCACCCCGCAGGCGCGGATCGGAACGCTGCTGCACGAGCTCTTCCACATCGGCCCCACCTTCGACGGCACGCTGGATCCCGAGCGCCGCCACGATCGCCTGGGGCCCCGGTTCGCGACCCTCTTCCGTCCGGTGCTGGCCTCGTGCCTGGAGGGTCTGCCCGAGGCGCTCCTGCTTCCTTTTGCGCACCACGGGGAGGTGAACGTCCGTCAGTGGGTCGAGCGCCCCGGGGCGTCGGTCTCCCGCACCTCCCGCCTCGAGCGCAGCCTCTACACCGAGGCGCAGCTCTACCGGGCCCGGGTGTTCCAGGTGACCCGTCGCTCGGCCCGCGCCGCGCTGAGCGGGGCGCCGGGATCCCATCGGCTGCACTGACGCCATCGCATGCGCGGTCAGAGCAGTCCGTGGCGGTGCAGGATCGAATAGAGGTGCTTGCGATCCAGCCCCGCCTCCCGCGCGCTCCGGGCCACGTTGCCTTGGCAGCGCTCGAGCAGGCGCGTGAAGTAGGCGCGCTCGAACTCCCGCAGGAGCTGGTCCTTGCGGACCTTGAACGGACCCGTGAGGGGGATCCGCAGCGTGAGGTGGACCTCCTGTCCGGTCTCATCAGAGGGCGGGGCGACCGACGCACTCCGCACCTCGGGCAGCGGTGAGGGCGGGGCCTGTTCCTGCCCGCCGCGTCCCGCCGCAGCGACCTCGCCGATGCGCGGGGCCTCGGAAGGGGACTCCCAGGCGTGAATGGTTGCAGGCGCAACCGCATCGGACCGCGACGGCAGCCGCAGCGTGGAAGGCGCCGTTGCCCGGGCCGACGACGGGTGGTCGATGCCGGTGCCCATCCCGTCCGACGCCGCGGCGTCTGACCCGCTCCCGGGACGCGGCGGGTGCGGCGCATCCTCCGCCTCCCGTTCCCGGAGGCGGAGGTCCTCCGGCGCGGAGGGGCTGTGAGACGGAGCCGACATGAGCGCGCTCCGATCTATCACGCCCCCCCGGCGCCGCTCGTCAGGGACCGCGGTACAGGCCGAGCACGCCGGCCCGCTCCTCGTACGGGCCGAACGCCACCCACAGGCTGCGGCCTCCGTCGTGCTGGACCGCCTCGAGATCCATCACCGGATGGGAGCCGAGCTCGCCGAGCGCTTCCCACAGGCGGACGATGCTGCCCCCGCGCAACCGCGTGAGCCCCCCTCCGTAGCGGTGCCCGGCCCACAGGCCACCATCGGACGGATCCCGGGCGAGCGCCGACACGTTCCGGTCCGCGGCGCCGGAGAGCGCGTGGCCGATGACGTCTCCGGAGCTGTTGAGGTGGACCAGGCCCCAGGCGAAGCTCGCCGCCCAGACCGTGTCGTCGGGCATGGCGACCATCGCGGAGATCAGATCGTCGGTCCGATCCCCGGGCCCCGGGTAGCCGGTCTCGTCGACCGCGTCGCGCCAGAGGTCGAGGCGGTTCCAGGCGAACTCCGGCGCTTCGGTCTCATAGGCCGCGCGGAAGTAGTCCCCGGGACGGCGGGAATTGCTCATGTAGCGGAAGCGGGTGCTGCGGTTGGCCCCTCCGAACCACACATCGCCGTTCGGAGCGGGGGCCACGCCGTAGTAGGCGTCGGTGAGGATGATGATCTGCCCCTCGGCGTTGCGGGCGCCGATGTGGGGATGGGCGTGCTCGAGCACCCCGGTGCAATGGAGCTGGCCGTTGCAGGTCGGGTCTCCGGCGAAGCCTGCTTCGCCGCGGGCGAACCCGTGGTTGGCGCCGAACCAGATGCTGTCGGTGGAGGGATCCCAGGCCATCCGCAGCACATGGCAGAGCTTCTCGCGGGAGCGGTGGTAGCCGCCCACCACCCCCGGGCCGGAGAAGATGTCGTAGTGCACCACCGACAGCGTCCCGTCCCCGTTCAGCTCCACCCGGTCGGCGTCTCCGCTCTTGTAGATGGCCGGATCCTCCTCGGGCGTGTCGTAGTTGGACTCGCAACGGGGGTGCCCCGCGTAGCCCACCCACACCGTTCCGGCCGGGCCACCCTCCACGCTGATCACCTCGAGGGCGATGTTCTCCGCTCCCGGTGGCGCGCTCCCATCGTCCATGTACCCGTAGGGGCGCAGGCCGTCCTCGAGGCCGAAGCGCTCGAAGGCGGTGGCGCCCGGCCGCAACAGGAAGAGCCCCTCCCGGCCCCCGGCGACCCAGACGTTCCCACCCCGGTCCATGCTGACGGCGCGCACATCGGCGGGCGCGCCCTGCTCCACGGTGTAGAACGTCCAATTCTCCAGGTCGGGAACCTCGGGCGGCACGGCGTCCGGCGGCACCTCTTCGCCGCCATCGGGAGGATCCTCGCCTCCGTCTGTCGGGTCCTCGCCTCCATCGGGAGGCTCCTCGGTTCCCCCCTCTCCTCCATCCGGTGGGGCATCGGTTCCCCCATCCGTCCCCTGATCCGTGCCACCGGCCGGTGCCGGACGATCGGCTGGCCGCGTCGGATCCGTGGCGTCACAGCCCACCCATCCCAGTGAAAACACGCCGCACAGCAGCAGGCAGCGAAGTCCCTCGGTTGCTCGCAACGTCATGTGGAAAATCCCCCCGGGTGATGCACGCAGGGGTCGTTCGCAAGGGCAGTGCCAGCGCGGGCAGATTCCCTGCGCCTGACACTCGCCCGGACCCGCGCGTTTCCGGCGCGTTCGCGTTCCGGAAGCCGCCTGTTCGGGGGGCGGGCGCGCATTGTCGGCAGCGGTGCGATGCACTATGGCTTCTGCATCCCGCCATGCCGAAGCCTCCCCGCCCCGCGCTGACGGTCGTCGGCCCCGATCCCGAGACCCGTTTCTACCTGCGGCGGGCCCTGGAGCGGACGGGGGAGATCCTGGTGCTGGGGGCGGCCGATGGTCGGCTGCCGATCGAGCTCGCCGGGATGGGGCGGACGGTGGTGGCGGTCGAGCCCTCAGCGCTGTTGCGAGAGCTGCTGGAGGCCCGCGTCCGGGAGTCCGGTGCCCGGGTCGAGGGCCGGATCCGCCTGCTCGCCGATGATCCCCGGAGCCTCACGCTCGACGCGCCCTTCGGATTGGTCTTCGCCCCTCACAACGCGCTGGGGTTGGCCCGGACCCGCGAGGAGCTGGAGGCGATGCTGGGGACCGCCAGCCGTCATCTCGGCCCGGACGGGCTCCTCGCCTTCGACGTCCGCCATCTCGTCGAGCACGCGCCGGATCCCGACACCGGTCCCCATGGACCCGTTCCGCCCGCCCGGCAGCCCTACGCCCCCCATCTCCGGGAGCGACGACCCGCCGGCGCCCGCCGCGCCCGCTCTCTGCAACGGCTGCGATCGCGTCCCCTGCGCGTGGGCGAGTTGGATCGGGCGCTGGGCGCGGCCGGTCTCGAGGCGACCGAGCGCTACGCGGACTTCCTGCAGACGCCCTTCTCCTCGGAGTCCCTCCTGCAGGTGGTGGTCGCCCACCGTCTCTGACGGAGGAGGTTGCAAACCGAGACCCGGGGTCGATAGGAGCAGGCGCTGACCCCGCCTCCGGTCGATGCGGTCCGTTCAGCCTCTTCTCGGCCCCCGGCGCCCTGCATCAAGGATCTCCATGACCAGCCCCCTCTACGCCGCCGCCCACCCGCATCCCGCGGGCTTCCGCGAGATCACCATCCAGGAGCTGCTCCCGCATGCCGTGACGCACCGGCTGGTGGATGTCCGCGAGCCGGAGGAGTTCGTGGGGGTGCTCGGGCACCTCAGGGGCGCCGAGCTGGTGCCACTCGGCACCCTCCCCGAGGCCTGCGTCACCTGGGAGAGGGACGTGCCCCTGGTGATGATCTGCCGCGTGGGCGGGCGCTCCGCGCAGGCCGCGTCCTACCTGGTCAAGCAGGGCTTCACCCAGGTGATGAACCTGACCGGAGGCATGATCGCCGTGCAGGACGCCGGGCTCCCCGTCGAGCGCTGAGGGACCGACGTGAGGCGGGCCACAGGCTCCGCGTCACGCCCCTTCAGGACTTGAGGGCGCCTTCGGGCGGACCGTCGGTCTCGAGGCCGTAGGCCAGCTCCATCAGCTCGAGCAGCACCGCGCGCGCATCCGGATCGTCCGAGGAGCGGATGATGACCTCCACCGGGAGGCGCTCTTCGGGGGGAACGGGTTCGGGGGAGATGGGGGTTCCCTGGTCGTCGAGATCCTCGACCAGAATGTCGCCATCGCGGTGGATCGTGTAGCGGCGGTGCATGTCTCTCTTCGGAAAAAAGTCTCCGCGATCCTTCGCGGGGAGGGCCGCAGGCAGCCGGCGGTGGACGCTCGCATGTTTGCGCCGGAGGGTCGACGGTCGCACCGTCAACGGCACCCCGCGGTGACCGCCGCGCTTCGCCCGGTCGCTCAGGGGGCAGCCGTCAGCCGCCGTCGAAGCGGTAGCCCAGCCCCCGCGCGGTGACGAAGAAGCACGGCTTCTCGGGATCGGGCTCGAACTTCTGGCGAAGGTTGCGCATGAAATTATCGACCGTGCGCGGGCCCCCTTCGTAGTCGAAGCTCCAGGCCGCGCTGAGCAGCTCCTCCCGGCTGAACGTCCGCCCCGGGTGGGACACCAGGTGCGCCAGGAGCTTGAACTCCTGGGCGGTGAGGTCGACCTGCGCCCCCCCGCGGGTGGCGATCTTCCCCTCCAGGTCCACCACCGTGTCGCCGAAGCGGACCTCCGCGCCGCCGGTGCGCCCGTAGCGACGCCGGAGGACCGCCTTGATGCGCGCGAGCAGTTCCTGAAGACCGAAGGGCTTGGTGACGTAGTCGTCGGCCCCGAGGTCGAGCCCGATGATCTTGTCGCTCTCCAGACCCTTGGCGCTCAGCACCACCACCGGGACGCGGCTGCCGCGCCGTTGCAGCTCCTGCAGCACCTCGTAGCCGTTGAGCTCGGGGAGCATGATGTCGAGCACCACCAGGGCCGGGGACTCGTCGAGCGCTTTGCGCAGGCCCTCGCGTCCATCCTGGGCCTGGATCACCTCGTAGCCCTCGAAGGTGAGGTTCATCGACAGACCGGTGAGGATCGACAGGTCGTCCTCGATCACCAGGATCCGCTGCTTCTCGCCGCTCATGTCAGGCGTCCTCCCGCTCTGCTCGGTCCCGTCCCTTCCGGCGCTGCTGAACGGGAAGGTGGATGGTGAAGGTGCTCCCGTGGCCCGGTCGGCTCTCCAGGGAGATGGTCCCCCCGTGGGCCTCGACGATGCGACGGGCGATGGAGAGGCCCAGGCCGCTGCCCTCGTTCCGTCGGGTCAGCAGGCTGTCGACCCGGTAGAAGCGATCGAAGATCCGGCGCCGCTCCCGGATCGCGATCCCCAGCCCATTGTCGACGACGTCGATGGCGATGCGCCGTCCCTCGGACCGGGCCAGCAGGCGGATCCGCTTGTCCTCTCCGCTGTACTTGTAGGCGTTCTGCAGCAGGTTGAGGAGCGCCGCCGAGAGGGCCTCGAGATCGCCCTCGACCTCGGGGAGCTTGCCCTCCACCTCCACGTCGAACCGGTAGGCGGCGTCCATGCGCTGGGCCCGGAAGGCGGCGGCGGCCACTTCGATGAGCTCGTGGGGATCGATGGTGTCCTGCGCGTAGGTCCGCCGACCGCTCTCGATCCGGCCCCAGTCGAGCACCCGCTCGATCATGGCGCTCAACCGCTCGGTCTCCTGAAGCAGGAGGCCCAGCACCTGCCGCGTCTGCTCCGGATCCGTCACCCGTCCCTGGGCAAGGGTCTCGATGAACATGCGGATGGAGGTGAGGGGGGTGCGCAGCTCGTGGCTCACCTGGGACACGAAGTCTGTCTTCAGGCGCGAGAGCTGGACCTCGCGGTAGAGGGTGCGGCCGGTCAGCACCACGCCCACCACCAGCGTCACGTAGAAGAGGCCCAACAGGATTCCGTACACCGTGCGGTTGCGCGTGGCGGTGAGGGCCACCGGATCCTCCTCGGTCGCCAACGCCAGGACCATCACGTCCTGCAGGGGCGGCGAGAGCGCGCGCTCGGCGAGGGGGAGGGGCTGCTCGGGGCCGGTGACCACCGCGCGGGCCTGCGCGACCTCGCTCACCAGCCGCTGCATCAGCGTTTCACTTCCCGGGCGGGGGATGGGGCGGACCGCAAACTGCGCGCCTTCGACCTCGCCTTCGGCGCTGGCAATGGTCTGCGCCATGTCGCTCAGGGCCTCGTAGGAGAGCACCGCCCCGTAGATCGCCTGCCCCTCGCGCAGCGTCGCCACCACGCGGACCGCGTCCTGCACCGCGAAGGAGAAGATCGCGCGACGTGAGGGGAGGGCGCTCAGGTCCAGGTTCAACCCCTCCACCGCCGCGCTGAGCTCCGCGCTGTCGGTCTCGAGGACCCCGTCGCGCAGGATGAAGCCCACCTCGGCCAGCTCCTCGCCCGAGAGCCCCTGAACGCTCAGCCCCTTCGGCGCGGGCTGCATGCTGACCCCCGCGAGGACCTCCGCCAAACGCTCGGCGACCTCCTGAAGGCGCCCCTGCCACGCGAGCTCCAGCCGCTTCTCCACCGCCGCCCGCTCGTTGACGATCGCCAGGATGCCGAAGCCCGACAGCCCCGCGGACGGCAGGACCACCATCAGCACCAGCAGCATGAAGGTGCGACGGAAGGAGAGGAACTCTCGGACGGGGGAGGCGGACACGGGATCGGGCTCGGGGGTGGAGGTCGGCGCACCTTAACGGCCCCGACCGTCGGCGGAACCATCGGCTGGCGAACCGACTCGCGCCTTTTCGGCATGTGACGTGCAAGGCGCAAGTCCCCGGCACCACCCGGCGAGGTCATTCCCCGCGCGTTTCAGGGGATTGGGACGGCGCCGGACCGCAGAAGGCCGCGAGGAGGCCGACATCTCCGTCATAGCGGCGGACAGGGAGGATGGTCAGCGATGCGAGGGGTGATCGGGATGACAGGGGTGCTGCTGCTGGGGCTCTCGGCCTGCAGTGCGCCGACGCCCGAGCCCTCGCCGTCCCTGGCATCGGCGGACGCGACCCTGAGCTCGCCGGATGGCTCGCGGGTCTTCGAGGCCCGTCCGGATCACGATGCGGTGTGGGTCTACGACACCGGGGAGAAGGGCATCCTGGCCCGCATTCCCGTGGGCCGCGCACCGGTCGCCCTGGCCCTGGATCCGGCGGGACGTCTCTATGTCGCCAACCGGGGTGGCCGCAGCGTCTCGGTCATCGCGCCCGGGCGCTGGGAGGAGGCGCGGAGACTGGAGGTGGGGCCCGAACCCGTCGACCTCGCCGTCTCTCCCGACGGAAGTCTCCTGTACGTCCTCCACAGCACCAGCCTCGAGGATGCGGATCGCGGCACCCTGGTCGCCATCGACCTCGGCAGCGGCGCGCCGAGGTGGAGCCTGCCGGTGGGTCGGGAGCCACGGACCCTCGAGGTCGACCCTGACGCGGGGATCGTGGTCATCGGCTTTCTGGAGGCCGATGAGGAGGTCCGGGTGGACCCCGCAGCCCGGCGCATCGTGAGTGGGGGGACCGCGCAGCGCCTTCTGGGGGCCCGGCTGGCCAGCGGCGTCTGAGGGAACGGCGGTCCGATCCGCCGGTTCGGCACCCGGGGCGGACGGGGCATCCGATGGCTGCCTGACACTTCGGCGGCGACTCCTGCGCCCCTCGGTGGTGATCCTTCGCCTAAGCTGACCGGCGTCCACCTGCCCGAACCGGGCGGGCGGAAGCACCCCTCATCCCGGGTGAGGCCGGTCCCTGCCGAGGCTCCGGTCCGCCCCGTTCGCCGGCGTCACGCCGCGATTCGGAGAAGCTGCCATGTACCGTCGCGCCGCCGTCCTGGGCTCCGGCTCCTTCGGGACCGCCCTGGCCCAGACCCTCTCCTCCAACTTCGAGGAGGTGCGGTTGTGGGGGCGGGACGAGGCGCATGCCCGGCGCATCAACGCTGAGCACCGCAACGACGCCTACCTGAAGGGAATCGAGCTCAGCGATCGCATCCGGGCGGTCACCTCCCTGCCGGAGGCACTGGGGGATGCGGAGCTGGTGGTGGTGGCCATCCCCAGCCACGCCACCCGTGAGGTCATGGGCGAGGCCATCCCGGTGTTGCCGCGGCAGGTGCCCATCGTGACCGTGGCCAAGGGGATCGAGAACGACACGCTGCTGACCATGACCGAGGTGCTCGAGAGCGTGCTGCCCGCCGAGCTGCATCCCTATCTGGCGGTGCTCTCCGGTCCCAGCTTCGCCCGCGAGCTCGCTCAGAAGATGCCCACCGTGGTGACCATCGCGAGCCACTGGGCCCGGGTGGGGCAGACCTGCCAGCAGATGCTCCAGACCGAGGCCTTCCGCAGCTACACCAGCCCGGACGTGGTGGGCGTGCAGCTCGGGGGCGCGCTCAAGAACGTGATCGCCATCGCCGCGGGGATGTCCGACGGGCTGGGCTTCGGCCACAACGCCCGCAGCGCGCTCATCACCCGGGGCCTCGCGGAGATCACCCGCATGGCGGTGCGGCTGGGCGCCAACCCCCTCACGTTGAGCGGCCTGAGCGGGATGGGCGACCTGGTCCTCACCTGTACCGGCGACCTCAGCCGCAACCGCACGGTGGGCTTCGAGCTCGGCAAGGGGCGCAAGCTCGGGGAGATCCTCGAGTCGATGAACCAGGTGGCCGAAGGGGTGAAGACCGCGCGCTCCACCCGGGATCTCGCGGCGCGCTCGGGGGTGGAGATGCCCATCGCCGAGCAGGTCTACGCCATCTGCTACGAGGACAAGGATCCGCGTCGCGCGGTGGTGGAGCTCATGACCCGCCGACCGAAGGCCGAGCAGGTCTGACTTCAGGAGGGCTGACCGCCGGGTTGATCGGGCCCGAGCGGTCGCACCCCGCCGGGCACGCACTCAGGCCGCGTCGCCGATGCCCTTGAGGCGCCACACCTGGCGGCGCTGGGTGTTGTTGTAGCTGATGAGGACCCCGTCGTTCTGCATCTCCTCCAGCAGGCGGACGGTCTTGAAGGTCTCGAGCCCCACCGTGCGCGCGAGCTCCTCGGCGGTGACGCCCACCACCTGGAGCCGCAGCTCGGTGATGAGCTCGGCCTTGATCTTGTCCTTGAGCTTCCCGTCCATGTCCTGCCGGCGCATGAGGCTCAGCAGGGC
>DATGQN010000137.1:0-7282 GCA_035304185.1 Myxococcaceae bacterium | reverse complement strand
TTCTTGACAGATAGATAAGTGGCCGCTTATTGGTTGCGCATGCAATCCACTCCCACCGCCGAGGACCGGATCTTCCAGGTGCTCGCCGATCCCAGCCGCCGGGCGATCTTCGAGTCGCTCACGCGGGGGGAGGCGGCGGTGAAGGAGCTGACGTCCCGCTTCTCCATTTCGCAACCCGCGGTCTCCCAGCACCTCGCGGCGCTGAGAGAGGCGGGGTTGGTGAAGAGCCGCCGGGAGGGGCGCTCCGTCTACTACCGGGTGGATCCCCGGGGGATGAAACCCCTCATCGACTGGATCGCGCACTACCGCGCCTTCTGGACCCACCACCTCGAGCGGCTCGAGGACCTGTTGGAGGTCATGGAGTCATGAACCCCGCCGATCGCACGCCGCCGTCGCAGCACGCGACCATCCGCTTCGAATACGACTTCGCGCACCGTCCGGAGAAGGTCTGGCGCGCACTCACCGAGCCCTCGCTCCTGGAGCGCTGGCTGCTGCCGGTCCGCAACCTGCTCCTCGAGGAAGGCGCCGCCTTCACGCTGCACGCTGATCCTCAACCCGGCTGGGATGGGACGGTGCACTGCAAGCTCCTCGAGAGCGAGCCGCCACATCGACTCCGCTACAGCTGGGTGGTGGGCGCGCTCGACACGGTGGTGACCTTCACCCTCGAACCCACCGATACCGGGACCCGGATGGTCCTCGAACAGACCGGCTTCCAGGCGCACCAGAAGCCCGCCTTCGGTGGCGCCCGCTACGGCTGGGGGATGTTCCTGGGCCGGTTGGTGGAGCTCCTCAACGACGCCGCATGAACCTCACTTCCCCGCGTTCGGGTCTTCCTTCTCGCGGGCAGCAACCGGAGCCATCAGATGCGCCTCAGTCACTTCGTTCGTCAGAGCCACCGCTGGATCTCGCTCTTCTTCACCCTGGCCGTCGCCGCCAACTTCGCTTCAATGGCCGTCGGGGAACCGCCCGGGTGGATCGTCTACATGCCCCTGCCGCCGCTGTTCCTGCTCCTCTTCAGCGGGCTGTACCTCTTCGTCCTGCCTTACGCGCACCGGCGGCAGAGCCGGCAGTCAACCTGAAGCGGAACGACCTCGGGGGCCTGCCAGCAGACCTCCCCAGGTGACCGCGAAGCGGGGCGCCCCTGCAGCGGCCGTGAGCTACCGCGAGGCGGAGACCGGGTCGGAGGCCACATCCATCGGCACGCCTCCCTCGCCCTCGAGCCGCCAGGTGGACGCGCGATGGAGGTTGATGCGGAGGGCCGCGCGCAGCGTGGCCTCGGCGGCCTCCTCTCCGGCGGCGAGTGCGCCGAAGTCGATGCCGGCGAACACCGCATCCAGGAGCAGGATGAGTCGGACGCGGGCGTCGTCGTTGAGGTGCAGGTCGGCGCGGATGCCGCCCACGCGCTGTGCATTGAGGTCGATCCCTGCCGGAACACCGACCACGAACGCAACCCGGACGCCGTCCTTCTCCGCTGCACCCCGGAAGTGGGCGACCTGTCCGGCAAGGTCGGGCGCGGCGCGCTCCACTCCGGGCAGGGCAGGCATGAGGAGCAGGGCTGCCGAACGCGCGTGTCCTTCCACCCCCGCGGCACGACCCACTGCCACCGGCTCGCGGGTGCGCGCATCGAGCAGCCACTGATCCGGCCACTCGCCGAGCACCTCGCCGCCCGCGAAGAAGTCATCCCCAGGGTGAGCGTGCGCCGCCGGCACCCAGAGCGCGGAGAGCATGCGCTTCACCGGACGCGCCGCGCGCACGCGCGCGATGTTCGAGGGATCCGCAAAGAGGTAGAGCGGACCGGTCGCCACCTGCGCCTCCTCGAGCTCCAGCGTCCAACCGCGATCGTTCACGAACGTCGTGGGATCGGATCCATCCGAGGTCGAGAGCAGGCTCTCCACGTCGAAGGCGACCATCCGGCCGCTGGTGGGCTCACATGCGGCGAGCGTCAGGACCAACCCCAGCAGGGGCAGCGAAGCGATACGGGGAGGGGCGTCACGCATCAGAAGTTCACCGAGAGGGTGGCGCGCATCTGGAAGGGCGCACCTGCAGAGAAGTGGCGGGTCGCGAGCAGGGAAGGCGCGGCCTCGGCGCCACGGAAGTTGCTCACGTAGTGGTACTCGGCCTCGCGCCAGCGCGCATCGAGCAGGTTCTGCGCATCCAGGCCCAGCTCGAACGCCCCCCAGGTGAGGCGCGCGCCGGCATCGAGCAGAAAGATGGGTTCACTGAAGCGGCCGAGCGGGAGGGGCCGGGGGCCGATGAAGGAGGCGCCCATCGACAGCGCCCAACCGAAGTCCTGTGAGAAGGCCCGGAAGTCGCCGCGCCAGCTGCCATCGCCGCGCGCAATCAGTCGTGGCACGTACGGAAGAGCCTCCCCGTTCAGCCAGCCATCGAGACCACCGCCGGGACCGGGAAGGGTGGCCTGGGTGAGCGCGGTGCTGGCCTGCACGTCCAGCCGGTTATCGAGCGAGAAGCGACCGGAGGCGAACACCCCCAGGCGGTTGCTCGCGCCGACCGGGACGTTGCGTCCGGCGAGCTCGTCGAAGACCAGGTCGTTGGAGACGTAGGTGCCGAAGGCGCCCGCGCGCGCTTCCACTCCCACCCGCTCGAAGGTGCGGGCGTAACGGGTGCCCAGCTCGGCGGCGGTGACCCGGGCGAAGGGCGCGAACTCGGCATCGGAGAGGGCGGCCGCGTCGCTGGAGCGCGCGCCCAGACCGCCGGCGGCAAGCAGGCTCCAATGATCGGTGAGGAGCCACTCAGCGGAGAGCCGGGGAGCCGGCAGGAAGCCATAGGCCTCGAGCTGCTCGTCACCCAATCGCTCTCCCAGCCGATCCGAGGTGGGCCGGTTCCGATCGTGGACGCTGAAGAGGAAGCTCTCGAAGCGCAGACCGCCGCGGAGGATCAGCCGCCGGATGGGACGCGCGGTGAGCTTGGCCCACGCCGACACGTTGCCGGCGGTCACCCCGTTGTCGAAGAGGGTGGTGTACGGGGCGCCACCGCGATCCCGTAGACGCCGGGAGCGGGTGTCGACCTCGTCGAGGCGGGCGCGGTAGCCGAGTTCGAGCGCACGGGGTTGCTCCCACAGCGTGAGCTGCGGGGTGTACACGCCCTCCAGAGACACGGTGGTGCCGGCATAGGACTGCTCGGTGAGATCCCCGCGCTGCGGCGTTCCCGGAGGCGGGAGGTCGGCGGTGAACCCGGTGTAGTTGGTCCGCAGCCGCATCGAGCGTTGCACCACGCTCAACTGGGTCTGCATCCGGGCGCCGTCGTCGAAGCGCTGCAGGAGGCGTGCGCTGCCGAGCATCCGCAGCTCCGCGCCACCCTGCGAAGGATCGTGGGAGCAGAAGAACTGGCTGTCCGGTCCCGGGGGGCAGGGGAGGGAGCCGGTGACGAGGTCGGACTCGCGGATGACGCCGGCGCTGCCGAAGCGTCCGCCGTAGAAGGTCCCCATCAGGGTCAGGCGGCTGTTGCCCGGAAGGCGCAGCTCGGTCTGTCCCATGACGCTGGTGTTGGTGTAGGCGCGGTTGAGACCGAAGCCGGCGCCATTGCGGAAGAGCGCACCGACGAACGTCTCCGCCCCCGCATCCTTCGGTCCATAGAGCAGCAGCGCGCGTGAGCTCTCGTAGGAGCCATAGCTGCCACTGAGCGTGATGCCCCGTCGGGCGAGGCCCAGCTCGTACTCCACGGTGCCCGCCACTCCGAAGTCCCCCTGCGCGGCGTCGAAGGGACCTTCGATGACCCTCAGTCCGGAGACGACCTCCGGGATGATGAAGTAGGTCTGGGCATAGCCGTGGGCGTGCGCGTTGGAGATGTCGTTGAGCGGGACGCCGGCCAGCTTGAGCTCCACGTCCTTGCCTTCACCGGCGGCGAAGCCACGCAGGAAGATGCTGTCGGCATGTCCCTGGCCTCCGTGGTTGGTCAGCATCACGCCCGGTGCGAGCGTCATCAGCTCCGAGGCCGAGCGGCGGGGCACGTCTGCCAACGCTCCCACGCTGATGCGGAAGTCACTGGCGGCGACCGAAGGGGGCGGGAGGGCCGCGGCACGCACCACCGTCTCCCGGCGTTCCTCGCTGGCGGTGGGAGGCGACTGGATCAGCAGGTGCGGATGGTCGTGGCGGTCCCCATGGTCGTGCACGTGGCCATCGTGGACGTGCACGTGGGATCCCTCCGCCTCACCGTCGGCCTCCGACGGATCGTCGTCGTGGTCGTGCGGCGAGAGGGCGACGCCTTCGGGAGGACCGTCTTCGGTGCGGACCCTGACATCCGCCCGGCCCTGCGCCTCGTCGGAGGGAGGGACGAAGACCAGGGGGACGTCGGATTGCACCTCGATGGGCTCGCCCTGGAACAGCGCCGGCCGGAAGCGCCACGAGGACACCGCGCGGATGGCGGCCTCATCGAGCTTCTCTCCCGCCGAGCGCATGACGGTCACGTCATTGACCCGGCCGTCGACGCCCACGGTGATCCGCAGCTTCACCTCCGCAGGGCGACTGAGGGACACCCCGGCCGGCAGTTCGGGCGCGGATCCCTCGAGAAAGATGGGGATCTGCACCGACTCGGCGGTGGGCGTCGGCGGGGTTCCGGCTGCCGGGGCGGGGGGCTGCGTGGAAGGGGAGGCCTCCGGCCCGGCTGTGGGCGCGGATTCGGCAGGGGCGACCGAAGGTGGCGTGGCCTCCTGGCCGACCTCTTGTGGCGCTTGGGTCTGTGGCGCCTGTGCCTGGATGGAAGGGGCACCCAGGAGGGTGGCCAGCATCAGGGCGCGCGGCCACAGCGAAGCGCCGCGTGAAGGGGCGGGGCGGAAGGTGCAGGCGGACATCGACAGGGCCTTGGAGGTGAGCATCAGGGGATGAGGCGGATGAGCAGCGTCGCGGTTGCGTCCGGCGTGGGGCCGATCTCGAGCGTGTAGCGCACGCCGTCGAGCAGTCGGATCCCGATCACCGAGTGGAAGGTGTCGCAGGTGGAGGGGGGAGGGCCCTCCTCGTGGGGCACCGGCAGGAGGCCCTCCTTGAACGAGAAGGGCACCTCACCGCCGAGGTAGAGCAGGGCCTTGCCGCTCAGGGGTGCGTCGTACGCGAACCGACCGGAGAAGCCATCTGGCCCCTCCGCGAGCTCGAGCGTGTAGACGGTATCGAAGGCGTTGACCGGCGCGGGAGGCTCGCCATGCGCGACGGTGGCGGCCAGGCCGTTCGCTGCCGTGGCGCAGGCATCCGTTTCTGCGTGCTCGAAGGGGAAGCCCGCCTCCGCTTCGGGATCGGGATGGCAGGCCCGCTCATCTTCCGCGGGAAGCCAGCCCGGGCTGCAGTGGCAGAAGTCTTCGGATGCGTCCGCACCCCGGTGAAGGTGGCCTCCGGGCTCGCACGGATCGCCGTCGGCTCCGGTTCCGGGACAGGCGATCACCAGGCCCGCGACCAGGGCCAACATGGCGGAGAGGGCGCGGTGGGGGCTGCGCGTGGCGTCGGAAAACATGCGCGCATCCAACCCGATGGCGCCTTGACATGCAACTGAGTTGAAAATACAAGTCCGTCTGCATGAAGACCCAAGTGAGCCGAACCGGGGTGGGGCGCGCGCTGCTGTTGAGCGCGGGTCTGTTGATGGCCTGTGGCTCCGGAGGCAGCGGTGAGCTGCGCGTCCTGGCATCCGGCGGGGACGAAGCCAGCCGCGGCCTTCCTTCGAGCGAGCTCGTGGACGGTTGGTCGATCCAGTTCGATCGCTACCTGGTGTCGCTGAAGGATCTGCGCCTCAGCCGGGACGGGACGTTGGTGGCCGAAGGCCTCACCCCGGCGCGGGTGGTCGACCTGACGGGCGGCGCCGTGGAGCTCGAGGTGCTGGAAGACCTCCCCGCCGGCCGGCTCGAGCTCTCCTATGCCATCGCACCTCCCGGTGAGGACGCGGTCGCGGGGCCGGGGGTGGAGGCCGCGGACCTCGCGTCCATGCGCGCCGGGGGCCTGAGCTACCTGCTGGAGGGGGTCGCCACCAAGCCTCCCTTCGCTCCGGTGCGTTTCCGCTTCGGCTTCTCGGAGGCCGTCACCATGGAGGACTGCACCAACGGCGTGGACGGGACCCAGGGGGTCGTCATCCCCGCGAGCTCCCGCGCCGAGGCCGAGCTCACCCTCCACGTGGAGCACCTCTTCTACGACCGCCTGGGCACCCACTCGGGCGTCAGCCTCCGGTTCGAGGCGTTGGCGGCGATGGCCGATGCACAGGGGACCCTGACGCTCGAGGCGCTGGAGGACCAGCCCGTGCTCGAGCCCGTCGGCATGGACGGGAACCGGCTGCTCGATGACGACGGGACCCCGGTGCTCTATGACCCGGGAGCTTCGTCGGTCACCCACCTGGCTGATTTTCTCCGCGTCTCCATCCGCGATCAGGGGCACCTGAACGGGGGAGGCCTCTGCACCATCATCCGCAGCAACTGACCCCAAGGACCGACCATGATCCGCTACCTCCGCACGCTGGTTCCCTCCACGATGCTCGCCCTGGCGCTGGCCGGGTGTGCCGGGCCCGATGACGACCACGATCATCACGATCACGACCTCGAGGCGCTCGACGCGCACGTCTGCGAGCACTTCGAGACCCAGAACTGGGTGCAGAACATCGCGGCGGCGGTCGATCCGGCCGATGCGCCCCTGGTCTTCGAGGACCCGCACCTCGTCTATGGAATCGACTTCACCGGCGGTGAGGTCGACAACGGCTCGGTGCGCTTCACCCATGAGGGGCACGCCGACGGGGTGCTCTACCTCTCCGTCGACGTTCCGGTGGAGCTCACCGACGCCGCGGGCGAGCCGGTCGAGCCGTCCGATGAGGAGCATGCGCCGGCCTGTGGCGAGGTCAGCAACCGGCGGCACTACCACCTGCACACCGGAAGCTACATCCTGACCTTCGGCGCCTCGCAGGAAGCCTCCGTGCGCGCCCTGCTCGCCCTCGTCGAGTCCGATCACTGAGCTCCGGAACATCGTCGCCAGATGAGGCGGATGCCCGCGTCTGGCACCCGACCGGGGTGCGGGCGGACCTTCCCGACGGGACCCGGCGACGGGTGCTGATCGGGAGCCGCCCGCTGGTCGTGGTGCGGGTCGCGCTGCGCTGGTACGCGCTCGATGACACCTGCCCTCACCGGGGCGGGGAGCTCTCGCAGGGGGATCTGGGCGGCTTCCTGCTGCACTGCCCGCTGCATGCCTGGCCGTTCGACGTGCGGACCGGCAGGTGCCCCGAGCAACCAACGGCTTCGGTCGGCACCTATCCGGTCCGGGTGCAGGATGGTGAGCTTCGGGTGCTCGCTTCGGTTACCCTGCGC
>DATGQN010000136.1:0-11320 GCA_035304185.1 Myxococcaceae bacterium | reverse complement strand
GTGCAGACCACCGACGCCACCAAGCACGCCGAGGGTAAGAAGCTCCTGGAGAAGGCCCGCGAGGTCGCTCCGAACGAATGGCGCGTGGTCTACAACCTCGCCCTTGCCTACGTGCGCATCGGCCGGGACGACCGCGCGCTCGAGCTGGCCCGGGAACTCCAGGCCCGCGCACCGGCGAACGAGCCCATGGTCGCCGAGGCGCGCAAGCTCGAGTCCAACCTGCTCGAGAAGCAGAAGCCGGCCTGAGCCGCCGCCCTCACCGGCGGACCTGACGCGGCCCCGTGCTCACCCAACCCCGACCCCGGGGAGGTGGACCGGGGCCGCTTCCTGTTTTTGGGCGCCTTTTTCCCTCAGAGAGCCCGGCGTCGTCGTCCCTTCGCAAGAAAAACGACCGGGCCGATGCGCCACTTCCGCTCGGGCAGTGTCGCGGTCGGGAGAGGGCGTCGAATGGCAACGTTCATGACACAACAAGCCATGCCTGATCCGAGATACTCCAAGGTGAGTGCATCGCCCCCCTCTGGAGCTTGAACGCCATGAAGACCGGACCTCTCGACCTCGCCCGCACCATCGCTGGCCTCAAGCGCCCCGAGCCTCAGCCTGCGCCCAAGCCGGCTCCTGCGGCGGCCAAGGCGCCCGCGCAGCCTGCGGCCCCGACGGACGGCTTTGATGGATCCGAGTCCCGCGTCACCCGGAGCGGCCACGAGCAGCAGGGAAAGCGGACCACGGACTGGAGCTTCGAGCGCAACTCGAGCACGCAGCGTGAGGTCAGCGGCCACCGCGGGCGGGACGGCAACATCTGGGAGGCCCGGGGCGAGGCCAGCATCCGCTCGGACCACGACGTCGTCTACGACCGAGAGAGCACCTACCAGCTGCGTCCCTCGACCGGCCAGACCGGGCCCCGGGGCGGCTTCGTGAACAAGGCGCTCGATAAGGGCCAGCAGTGGGGCGACAAGCTCGCCGAGATGGGCCTGCGCGCCGAGTTCAGCGGCCCCGAGTGGGACACCCGCGACCTGGGCCTGGTGTACGGCGGCGAGGGTCCCCAGGCGGGCGTGACCTACGGCACCGCGGGGAGCTCGAACTTCAGCATCGGCACCGACGGGCTGAAGGCGGACTTCGACCGCGCGGCCTCGGCGGGTGCCTACGCCAACGCCGACGGTGAGATCGAGGGCGAGTACGGGTCCGCCGCCTACCAGGCGAGCGCGAAGGCGGAGGCCGAGGCCTCGGTCAGCGCGGACGCGGCTGTGAACCTGAACGGTGTGGACGCCAACTTCAACGCCCAGGCCGGTGTGAAGGTGGAGGCCACGGTGAGTGGACAGGTGGAGTCCCGCCCGCTGACGACCATCGGCGGGGTCGACCTGACCCTCAAGGCCGAGGGGACGGCCACCGTGACCGCCGAGGCCGAGGCCCACGCGACGGCCAACGTGTCCATCACCCGCGATCCTCCGACGGCGATCATCGAGGGCGAGGCCGGAGCCTCCGCGGTGGCCAAGGCCGAGGTCGAGGGCTCGGTCGGCTTCGGTCCCATCCAGCTCGATGGCAGCGCCTACGCGAGCGCCGGGGCTGAGGCGGTCGCCGGTGGGGCCATCGGCTACCAGGATGGCAAGTTCACCATCCGCCTGAACGTGGGCGCCGCAGTGGGCGTGGGCGCGGGTGTCTCGGGCGGCATCACGGTGGACGTCGGCGAGATCAAGGAGATGGCCTTCGACGTCGCGGACGCCAACGGAGACGGCAAGCTCGGCATCAGCGACGCCTTCATCCACGGGAAGAACATCATCACCGGCATCCCGGGCGCGATCCGCAACGTCCGCGACGCGGCGGTCACCGTGCGCGAGGGCGTGAACAACGCGGTCGACACGGTCCGCGACGGCGTGAGCAACGCGGTCGACAACGCGAAGGGCAAGATCTCCGGCGCCGCGAGCTGGGTGCGCGGCAAGTTCGGCTGGTGAGACCGGGGCACGCCCCCCTCGACTGAGGCACACTCCCCGGATGGATCAGACGCCGCAGTACGCACAGGGCCTGGCCGCGTTGCAGGCCGGGCGCATCGACGAGGCCCGCCGCCTCTTCATCGAGAACGAGAAGGCCCAGGGGACGACGGCAGAGACGCGCGCGATGGTTGAGCGCGCGGAGCTCGCCCTCGCGCGTGGCGATCTCGAACAGGCGGCGACGCTGCTCGACCAGGCGGTCCGGAGAAACCCCACGCTCACCGAGGCCTACCTGGGCCTCGCCCGCGCGGCAATCTTCACCCAGCAGCTTGAGGAGGCCCGGACGCACGCCCGCGCGGCGATGACGGTCGGCCCCGAGGCGGGTGAGGGCTACACGCTCATGGGGCTCGTGCACGAGCTCGAGGGGGACGCCGAGGGTGCGCGTCCCCTGCTCGCTCAAGGTGCGGAGCGGGCGCCGAATTCGTTCCTGAGCCAGTTCAACCAGGGCCGCGCGCTCGCCGGCGCCGGAGGGTTCCAGGACGCCCTCCCCTTCCTGGTCCGTGCGGTCGCGCTGAATGGACGGAGCCTCGAGGCCCACCTGATGCTGGGGGAGGTGCACGTCCAGCTCGGGCAGCGGAACGAGGCCCTCAAGGTGCTGCGCCGGGCGACGGAGCTGGGACCGAAGTCGGCCGCCACCTGGGGCGCGCTGGCGGATCTCCTCTTCGGCCAGAAGGCGTACGCCGAGGCGAAGTCCGTGCTCGCCCAGGGCTTGGCGCAGGCAGGGCCCCATCCGGGCCTGCTGGAGAAGTCGGCGGCCTGTGCGGTGGCGCTCGATGACGTCCCGGGTGCGGTGACCTTCATCGAGCAGCAGCTGCAGCAGCAGCCGACCTACGAGCAGGGGTGGCAGGCGCTCGCGACGTTCACGCTGCTGACCCGTCAACTCGATCGCAGCGAGGCGGCGGCCCGGGAGCTGCTGCGCCTCAACCCGAAGCGCTGGGAGGGGTGGCTGCACCTGGGCGATCTCTACGACGCGCAGTCCGACGAGGCGCGGGCGTACGAGGCCTACCGCGAGGCGGTGAAGCTGGCGCCCGAGCACTGGAAGGTGCTGATGAACTTCGGCGCCGCGCTGGTGCAGAGCAAGGCGGAGGCGAACTGGCGCGAGGGACGGGAGCTGCTCGAGCGTGCGGTCCGGCATGCACCGCCGGGGGAGCTGCGCCCGGCCTACAACCTCGCGCTCGCGCAGGTGCGTCTGGGCGCGGAGGACGCGGCGCTCGCGCTCGCGCAACAGGTGCAGCGGGAGGCGGCCGGAACGCCCATCGCCGCCGAGGCGAAGAAGCTAGAGACGAACCTCCGCGCGAAGTAGACGCCGGGGCGTTGAAGACGAACGCCGGCGCGTTGAAGCTGCGAACGCCGCTTCGTTGAAGGCGGACGCCTGGTTGTTGAAGCAACGAACGCTGGCGCGTTGAAGCAGTGCCCTCGACACTTCGAACACGCCGGTGCGTTGAAGCGGCGCCCCCGACACGTCGAACGCTGCCGGCTGGAAGTGCGCCTGGGCCCTACAGCCGCGCCCCCATCCGGACGCCCCGAAGTTTCACGGGGCGCTACGATCCAGGAGTCAGCGGGCCTCGTAGGAGACAGTGGCGCCCCGAATCTCACGGGGCGCCACGGTCCAGCAGTCAGCGGGCTTCGTACGAGACGGTGCCGGTGAGGCCGGTGACCTCGCCCTCCGGGTAGAAGCGGAGGCGGAAGCTGCTGTCGTTCCGATTGAGGCGTAGCGTCGACTCAAAAGAAGCGGGAGCCTCCGGAGTGACGGTGACCTCGGCGTCGGTGCCGGTGGAGCCGCGAAGCTCGATGCGGACGGTTCCCTGCGCCACGGTGAAGTCACCCACCACGTGGGCCTGGCGGCGCTTGGTGTTGACCTTGATCGTGGCCGAGGTCTGCTCGGAGAACTGCTCCACCGAGACGGCGCAGTCCTGCTTCACCGCGACGTCCATGAGGTTCGCGCTGGAGCACTTCACCACGGCGGCGTGAGCGGGGGCCTCGCAACCGAAGGAGAGCACGCCGGCACCGGCGACCCCGAGGGCCAGTAGAAGACGGGAGAAGGTCTTGAGGGGCATCTTCATCACTTGTCGTTGATCGTGAGGTTGTCGACGCGGCCCGCGGCGGGGACGTCGCAGCCGGTCTGGTTGGAGAAGCTCGCGACCGGCATGTTCGCGGTGGCGGTGGCCTGCCCCGCGGGCACGGTGTGGCAGGCGGCGCCCTTCATCTCCTCGTCGTTCTGGCAGGTGATGACCAGCTCCCAGCAGGCCTCGAAGGCAGAGTCACCGCCGGTGCGCTGGATCTGGCAGTCGACGCCTCCGGGGCCGGGCACGCCGCAGTCCACGCGCGCGGCATTGCTCTCCACCACACGGATGATCGGGTTCTCAGAGTCCGCAGGGCAGGCGCCCAGCATCAGCGTCGCGCCAGCGAGCGCAGTCAGAAGTCGCAGTCTCATGTGTTCCTCGCTTCTCGATGGGAGGAGCCGGTGGCCTCCGCCAGCCGTCAGCGGCGCCCCTCCGGTGAGCACGGCCGACCCGGAGCGTCCTCGAGGAGCCGCCGGGCATACCCGGCCGACGTTGAAGGAAGCAGACCGCCAACGCAACGTTCCTGCTGTCTTCGTTTCACAGCGGGACGACGTGTGCGCGTTCAGAGGAGCGCGGCCACCGCATCGTGGAAGCGCGGTCGGAACGTCCTGATGCCGAGGTTCTCCCGCCCCAGCAGCGTGCGGTTGGTGAGCAGCGCCACGACGAGCTCCCGCGCAGGATCGATCCAGAGCGAGGTCCCGGTGAAGCCCAGGTGCCCCACCGCCTGCGACGACATGAACCGTCCGGCCGAGGAGCCGCCCGGCGTCACCGTGTCGAAGCCGAGGGTGCGCTCGGAGCCGGTCGTGATCGGATCCCGCGAGAAGGCCGGGGCCCACAATGAAGGAGACGCCAAGCGCCCTGCCCCACCCCGCTCTTCCAGGATGACCTGCCCGAACGCCGCGAGCGCCGCCGAGGTGCCAAAGAGGCCGGCGTGTCCCGCAACTCCGCCCATGGCCCAGGCGTTGTCGTCGTCGACCTCACCGGCAGCGGTTTCAGGCGCAACCGACGCGAGCAGGTAGCTCCCTTCCTGCCCGGGCGCCGGAGGACGCGGGCGTTGGATGCCGGTGGGCGCAATCCGAAGGGAAGGCTGAAATCCGGTGACGGGTGTCCCCAAGGGCCGGTAAGCGAGCTCGAGCTTCAGTGGGCGGGCCACAACGGCGGCGAAGAGCTCCGCCAGCGGCTGAGCACCGGCGACGGAGAGCGCCTCGCCGAGCAGGATGAAGCCGACGTCGCTGTAGACCGCACGGCTTCCCACCGGGGTCTCAGGGGGCGTCGCCAACGCAGCGTCGATGACCACCCGCCGCGATCGTTCGAACGCGGCAGCAGACCGACCGGCGCCCAGAACCGAGGGCATCGCCGCGGGATGCGCGAAGAAGGGGCGCCAAGCCGGGAGGCCGCTGCGGTGGAAGAGGAGATCCTCGAGGGTGAGATGCGGTGCGACGGCCGCGGGCAGCAACGCACCGAGGGTCGTGTCGGCGCCAATCGTCCCCCGCTCCCGAAGGGCCAGGAAGAGCGCGGTGGTGGCGACCTTGGTGACCGAGGCGAGATCGAAGACGGTCTCTGCCGTGGCCTCGCCGGAGGACGCCTCGAAGAGCACCCGCCCCCGGTGCAGCACTGTGGCCTGAGCCGCAGGAAAGCTGCCCTCGCGAACGCCGGCATCGAGGAGCGCCTGCAGCGGATGGGCCGCGGAGTTCATTCCTCCACCAGGGGCTCGAGGAAGCTCAGGGTCGCAGCCCCCGCGTCGAGCCGCGCCCGGACGCCCAGGGGCACCGGCTGGTTCACCGCACCGTGACCGACGGGGAAGCCGGCGGCGCAGGGGAGCCCCGTCTCCCGGGCCAGGTCCGCGAGGACGTCCGCGCCCGAATAGTCCGCGTCCTTCTCCTCGCAGCCGGTGAAGTCCCCCAGCACGATCCCAGCGACGCGCTCGAAGACACCCGCGAGCCGCAGGTGGGTCCAGAGTCGATCGAGCTTGTAGGGACGCTCCCCCACGTCCTCGAGCAGGAGCAGCGCACCGGTGAGGTCAGGGAGAAAGGGCGTGCCGAGGAGGCGGCTGAAAACCTCGAGGTTGCCCCCCATCAGGCGCCCCTCGGCGACGCCGGGAACCAGGGGTTGATTCCCGAGAAGCTGAGGGGCCGGCTCGGCGATCTCGCAGAGCTGAACCCAGCGCTCGAAGACCTCGTCAGGCTGTCGACCGAGCTGGGTGAGCACCGGAGCGTGCAGGCTCATCCGCCCGTCGCGCTGGAAGAGCGCGTGGAGGGCGGTGATGTCCGAGAACCCCATCAGGAGGGGCGTGTGCCCGGAAGGGACGGAGAGCGACGGCAACAGGCGGGTCGCGCCAAAGCCCCCGCGGGCAGCCAGAATGGCCGGTGCGGCGGGGTCAGCGAGTGCCTCCTGAAGTCCCGAGCCCCTGACCTCATCCGCCCCCGCCAGGTAGCGGGCCTTGGAGAAGAGCGAATCGTCGAAGACCGGCCGGTAGCGGGACGCGATCCGGGCGAGGCCCACGTCGAAGGACGCCCGATCGAACGGCCCGGAGGGCGCGACGAGGCGAAGCGGAGCTCCTGGGCGAAGGGCCTGAGGCTTGTACCAGCGCACGGCGAAGACTTAGCACTCCACGGGCGCATCGGCCTGCCCGGAGGAGCGAGCGGGTGCCCGCCCCTCGGGCATCATCTGCAATCGGGCCTCAGGGCTCGATGCCGCAGTGGCCCTTGGGAGAACGGCAGGTGCCGTCACCGCAGCAGAAGGCCGCCAGGCACGTGATGTTGCAGGTTCCTCCCGCACACACGCCACAATCCAACCCTCCACAGACGGTTCCATCCGGGACGGGGGTTGCGACACAGGCGCCTGCGCTGTTGCAGGCAGACGTCGAGCACTCGGTGTTCGTGCCGCACGAGGTGCCGGCCGGCTTCTGGTCGTACTCGCATGCGCCGGTGGCCTCGTTGCAGGCCCCGTCCCGGTCCCAGCACTGGGTATTGAGGGGGCTGCCACAGGTCTTTTCCGTCCCGCCGCAGGCGCCCGCTCCGTCGCACACGTCGTTCTCGGTGCACCGGATTCCGTCATCGCACGAGGCGCCCGAGCTCTTCGGTGCATACGCGCACTTGCCGTCCTCGCCGCAGGTGCCCTGCTCCTCGTGGCACTGCCCGGGAGGCGACGTGCAGGTCGCGGACGTCACGCAGGACTCCCCCTCGCCCAAGGACATACAGCTGCCCGCCTCACAGGCGAAACCTGCCGGGCATGGCGTGCCTTCTCCACACTGGCAGGCGCCATCGACGCACTGGTCGGCGGCAATCCGCGAGCAGGCGTTGCACGCACCACCGCCGAGCCCACATGCGCCGAACGCATCTTCGATGCACGCGTTCTCCGAGCAGCAGCCGAGCGGGCAGGTCGTCTCATCACAGACATAGGGAACCTCGACGAGGCGCACCTTCACGGCGGTGTCTTCGTTGTCTCTCACGACGACCATCGACTGAGCGGTTCCCACCACCTTGTCGTCGCGCAGCGCTTCGACGGTGAGGTTCACCTCCTGGCCGACGGACTCATCCGGCATGAAGATGCGCAGCGTCTGGGGACTCGCCAGGGGTCCATTGGGAGCTTCGGGACGCGTCACCCGCTGGGTCTCGAGGCCCTCAATGTTGACCGTCACCAGCAGCTGGGTGGGGCCCAGCCCCTCGGGGTCCTCGACCTCGAGCAGGATGGACGGGACATGGGTCTGACAGCCGAAGGCCGGGACGAGGGCCAACAGCAGACACCCGAAGGCGAGCAACAGGCGAAACGGTTTTTGCACGACAGGTTCCAATGCCGGGTTTCGGCCGCAATGATCGTCCCCCCCAGGGCACGACCGGACATGGGCGGCGGCTGATAGCCCAGACATTCAGGAGGGTCACGGATAAACGCCCTTGGTCGAACAGCTGTTCACCAGCAGACCCCTCCCCGCGCGATGACCTGCTCAAGCGGCCGAACCCGGACTCCAGACCTCGTCGACTGGAGACGCACGAGCAGGCTGTTTTCGATGCCGGGACGCTCGCCGCCACCCAGCCGGTGACGCCGCGTGGAGGAAGGCGTCCTCAGCGCTCAGCGCTTGAGTTTGGCGAAGGGGTTGTTGAAGGGCTCGGAAGAGCGGGAGCTGGGTGCCGCACCGTGCGAGGGCCGCTTCGCTGTCGGTGAGGAGGGCCGCGCCTGCGCCACGGGAGCACCGCCCGAACCACCTTCGCCTACGGCACGGATGGAGAGCGCCAACCGCTTGCGAGCCAAGTCCACCGACAGGACCCGCACCTTCACGCGGTCTCCCACCTTCACCACCTCGGCGGGATCCTTCACGAACCGGCTGGCGAGCTGGGACACGTGGACCAGACCGTCCTGGTGGACGCCGACATCCACGAAGGCCCCGAAGGCTGCGACATTGGTGACGGTGCCCTCGAGCACCATGCCCTCCTGGACGTCCTCGAGCGTGCGCAGATCCTCCCGGTGCTCGGGGGCGGTGAAGTCGCCGCGAGGATCCCGCGAGGGCTTCTCCAGCTCGGCCAGGATGTCCTTCAACGTTGGCAGCCCGAGGTCCTCGGCGACGTAGCGCGAGAGGTCGATCCGGCGCACCCGTTCGGCGTTGCCCATGAGCTCCTTCACCGGAACGCCCACGTCCTGGGCCATGCGGTGGACGACGTCGTAGCGCTCGGGGTGGACGGCGCTCGCATCCAGGGGCTCCCCGCCGCGCACCCGCAGGAAACCCGCAGCCTGCTCGAAGGTCTTCTTGCCCAGGCCGCTGACTTTCAGCAGGGCCTTCCGCGAGATGAAGGGCCCGTTCTTCTCCCGGTGCTCCACCACCTTCTTGGCGAGCTTCGGCCCGAGCCCCGAGACGTGCGCCAGCAGCTCGGGGGACGCGGTGTTCACGTCAACGCCGACCGCGTTCACGCAGCTGTCGACGACGTCGCCCAGACGCTTCTGCAGCAGGCCCGGCTCGATGTCGTGCTGGTACTGGCCGACGCCGATGCTCTTGGGATCGATCTTCACCAGCTCAGCCAGCGGATCCTGGAGCCGGCGTCCGATGGAGATCGCGCCACGCAGGGACACGTCGAGGTCGGGGAACTCGGCGCGGGCGATGGGCGAGGCGGAGTAGATGCTCGCGCCCTGCTCGCTGACCTGAACGACCGGGAGCACCTGACCGCTCTTCGAGAGCACCTCCCGAACGAAGGTCTCGGCCTCGCGGCTGCCGGTCCCGTTGCCGACCGCGATGAGCTCGGGCTGCATCTTCTGAATCAGCGCGAGCAGGACCTCGCTGGCCTTGGCCCGTTCGGCGGCACCGCGTTCGGTGTAGAGGGTCGTGGTGGCGAGCACCTTCCCCGTCGCGTCCAGCGCCGCGAGCTTCACGCCGGTCCGCAGCCCCGGGTCGAGCGCGAGCACCTTGCGCGTTCCCGCAGGCGGCGCGAGCAGCAGGTGTCGCAGGTTCTGGCCGAAGATCACCGTGGCCTCCCGGTCCGCGCGCGCCTTGGCCTCGGCGCGCAGCTCGCTCTCCAACGAGGGCTTGAGCAGTCGGGACCAGCTGTCCTCGCAGGCCGCGGTCAGTTCCCTGGCGAGGGTGGCGCGGGGACGGGTGACGATGCGGGTCGTGAGGGTGCGGGTGGCCTCGTCCTCCGGGAGCCCGAGCTTGAGCTTGAGGACGCCCTCGGCCTCACCGCGCAGCATGGCGAGGACCCGGTGCGAGGGTGCCCGGGAGAGCGGCTCGGAGTGCTCGCGGTAGGCGTCGAAACGGGTGGGCGCGTCGCGATGGGCCTTGGTGATGGAAGTCGACCAGGTCGCGCGCGCCTGACACAGCTGTCGAACCTCCTGCCGGAGCGCCGCGTCCTCGGCGATCCGCTCAGCGCAGATGTCCCGGGCCCCGGCCAGCGCGGCGGCAGCGTCCGGGACGTCACGCTCGGCCGAAACGAACGAGGCGACGCGGGTGTCCAGATCCGGGACCTCACCCTGCTGCCAGATCAGGTCGGCCAGCGGCTCCAGGCCCCGCTCGCGGGCCATCTGGGCGCGGGTCCGACGCTTGGGCTTGTAGGGGAGGTAGAGGTCCTCGAGCACCGTACGCGAGTCGGCGGCGCGCAGCTTCGCCTCCAGCTCCGGGGTCAGCAGCCCCTGCTCTTCGATCGAACGGAGGATGGCGTCGCGACGACTCTCCAGCGCCTTGAGCTGTCCCGAAAGCTCAAGGATCTCCTGGAGCTGGACCTCATCGAGGCCTCCGGTGGCCTCCTTCCGGTAGCGAGCGAGGAAGGGGATGGTGGCGCCCTCTTCACTGAGCGTGAGGACGGTCTCCACCTGCCCGGGGCGGAGGGAGAGGGAGCGGGCGATGGTGCTGACGATGGGACCGGTCATAGGGCGCCGAGCCTACCGCTGAGCTCTGACGCAGGGGCGCCAGAAGGGAACCTCCGAATCCATGCGAACGGCTGGATTCAGCCCACTCATCCGCCGAGGGGCTGCGACAGAAGCCCCATTCCATTCAGGCGGATGGATTCTGGGGGCGCGTCGTTGCGCTTGGCGTCGGGAACCCTCAAGATCCTTCCGTTCCGACGGATACCGACACACAGCGTGTCCGGCACGGTCGTGGACCGCGCGGACTCTGGCGACATCCGCACCTCGGCGACCAGGAAGATGCTGAGCACGCTGGTGCAGCGCGCGAGGCCGTGGTTCGAGTGCGTGGGCGAGTTCGGCCTCGAAGCCAAACGGACTCGGGGTCTGGAGGAGAGGATGCGCCAACGGTCCGAGGAGCGCCTCCGTTTCGAGGCTCCCACCAAGGCGCAGAAGCCGGGAGCTGCACGAGGGGGCACGAGTGGAGCCACAGGTCCTGATTGTCGGAGCCGGGCCGGTCGGACTGTCCACGGCCCTCTTCCTCAAGCTGCGCGACGTCGAGGTCCGCATCGTCGAGGCCAAGGAGGCGCCACACACCACGTCGCGGGCGCTGGGGGTCAATCCACGGACCCTTGCGCTGTTCGAGTCCACGGGCGTGACCGAGGCGATCCTGAAGGAGGCCCTGGTCATGCGGGCGCTCCACCTTCACTACCAAGGACGGCCGGTGACCCGGGTCGCGCTCGAGCCCCGAAGGCTGGGGCAGAAGTACCCCATGGTGGTCCTGCCCCAGGCCCGGACCGAGGCCCTGCTCACTGACGCTCTCGAGCAGCTCGGCGTCTCCGTCGAGCGCGGGAAGGCCCTGGAGGCGCTGGAACAGGATGCGTCCGGGGTGACTGCACGCTTCGCTGATGGGTCGGAGGCCAGAGCCGCCGTGCTCTTCGGCGCCGATGGGGC
>DATGQN010000135.1:0-6387 GCA_035304185.1 Myxococcaceae bacterium | reverse complement strand
ATCTCCGAGGGCTCCTCGATGATGGGGCCCGCCTGCGCCAGGAACGCCGGCGGCGGGACCGGGGTGCGGTAGAGGGTGCCCGAGCGGAACGCGTAGTCCCGCTGCACGTGACGGACGAAAGGCTCGTTGGCCAGGGCCGCGAGCTCGGCCTCGGTGGCCCGGACCGCCACACCATTGAGGACCGACAGCTCTCGGGTCACCTTGAAGCCACGATCCCGCAGCGCCGCGGCGCGAGCCTGACCGTCCTCGAAGAGCACCACCGCGCCCACGCGCCCATCCGCATCCGGCGCCAGCAGCGCCTCCTCGGAGTACGGCTTGGCCCAACGGACCACCTGCGAACCATCACGCAGTGCGTCTGCCTCATCGCAGGGACCGAGCACCGGCGGAGGGTTCGGCTGGGGCTGCGGCTGGGGCGTGACCGGATCGCTGGAGGGACAACCGACAATCGCCAGGGAGGCGAGCAGGACGAGGGACGACTTCAGGGCGTGCATGGCGCGGAAGACTACCGCCGTTCACCGGCGTCGCGACAGCGTCGCAAGCGCTTCCGGTCACCCCACCGCGCCACGGCGCCGCCCGTCAGCCAACCGGGCGTGCAGGCACCGGCCTCATTCCTCGCCGAGGTAGGCCTTGCGGATGGCGGGGCTCTCCAGCAGCGCCCGGCCCTGCCCCTGCAGCACGATGGAGCCGGTCTCCAGCACGTAGGCGAAGTGGGCCAACGCCAGCGCCAGGTGGGCGTTCTGCTCCACCAGCAGGATGGAGACCCCCTCCGCGTTCACCTCCCGCAGCGTGCGGAAGATGAGCTCGGTGATCTGGGGCGCGAGCCCCAGGCTGGGCTCGTCGAGCAGCAGGAGCCGGGGACGGCTCATGAGGGCCCGGGCGATGGCCAGCATCTGCTGCTCACCGCCGGAGAGCGTCCCCGCCTGCTGGGTGCGACGCTCCGCGAGGCGCGGGAACAGGGCGTAGTACTTGTCGAGGTCCGCCCGCACCGCGGAGGCGTCGCGCCGCAGGAAGGCGCCCAGCTCGAGGTTCTCCTCCACCGACAGGTTGGGGAAGATGCCCCGCCCTTCCGGCGCGTGGGCCATGCCGCGGGGCACGAGCTTGTGGCTCGGCAGCCGGGTGGTGTCCTCGCCGCCGAAGGTCACCGTCCCCGCACGGGCGCGCAGCATCCCGCTGATGGCGCGCAGGGTGGAGGTCTTCCCCGCCCCGTTGGCGCCGATCAGGGCCACGACCTCGCCCCGGCCGACGGTGAGGGAGATCCCGCGCAGCGCGGTGATGGCGCCGTAGGAGACCTCCAGGTCCTTGATGTCCAGCAGGTTCTCGCGCGGCGCGCGCGACCCCAGGGTCTCGATGCTCACGCTGCACCCTCCGGGCGTGGGGCTTCCTGCGGGGCGTCCACCGGATCGAGCGCGAGCTCCCCGGATCCCAGGTAGGCCTTGATGACCTCCGGCGCCTGACGAACGGCGGACGGCGTCCCGGTGGCGATGGTCTGCCCGTGATCGAGCACGGTGATCTGCTCGCAGATGCCCATGACCAGCTTCATGTCGTGTTCGATGAGGAGGATCCCCAGCTCGAAGCGATCCCGGATGTTGCGGATGAGGGACATGAGATCCGCCTTCTCACGGGTGTTCATGCCGGCGGCGGGCTCGTCGAGCAGGAGCACCTTGGGGGAGGTCCCCAGTGCGCGGGCGACCTCGAGGCGGCGCTGCTCGCCGTACGGGAGGCTGTCGGCCAGCTCGTCCCGGCGGTGGGAGAGCCCCATGACCTCGAGGAGGCTTTCGGCGCGCTCGGTGAGCCGCAGCTCGTCGGCCTGAAAGCCGCGGGTCCGCATGAGGGCGCGCCACCAGTCGGCGTAGTTGGCGAACGCGTCCATGGTGTGCGCGGTCAGGCGGCGGCCCTGGGCCCGCGCGGCTGCAGCGCGCTCGCGGCTGAAGAGGGGCTGCTCCTCGTTGAGGCAGGCCACCTTCACGTTGTCGAGCGCGGTCAGGCTCTTGAACAGACGGATGTTCTGGAACGTGCGCGCCAGCCCCATCCGGTTGATCTCCCAGGTGGCCCGGCCGGTGACCTCCTGGCCACCCACCCGCACCTGTCCCTCGGTCGGCGAGTAGACCCCGGTGATGATGTTGAAGGCGGTGGTCTTCCCGGCGCCGTTGGGACCGATGAGCCCCTGCAGGTCGCCCTTCTTCACGGACAGGTTGAAGCCCTTGAGGGCCTGAAGTCCGCCGAAGCAGATGCCGACGTTCTCCGCCTCGAGCAGCGGCGTACTCATGCGCCCTCCTCGGTCGCCGCCGGCGTCGGCTTCCTCTTGCGCCACATGTCCCACGCCTCGCGGGTGCCGAAGAGGCCCTGCGGACGCACCAGCATCAGGACCACCAGCAACAGGCCGTAGATCGGCATGCGCACCTGGTCGATGCGGCCGGCGTTGAGGTTGAGTGAGTTGAACAGGGTGCGCAGGCCCTCGGGGAGGAGGGTCAGCGAGACGGCGGCGACGACGCTGCCGGTGGTGGAGCCGAGCCCGCCGGCCACGACCATCACCACGATCTCCATGCTGCGCACCCAATTGAACGTCATGGGGTTGATGACGCTCTGGAAGTGCGAGAACAGCCCGCCCGCCACGCCGGCGAAGAAGCTCGCGATGACGAAGGCGCGGACCTTGTACGCGGTGGTGTTGATGCCCATCGCCGAGGCGGCGACCTCATCCTCCCGGATCGCCACCAGGCTGCGCCCATGAGGACTGTCGGCGAGGCGCTTGGCCACCAGGATCACCAGGAAGACGAAGAAGCCCACGGTGAAGATGGTGGTGCGCTGCGGGATGCCGGAGAGCCCCAGCGCGCGGCCCAGTGCGTCCGAGTTCTGCGCCACCACGCGGATGATCTCGCCGAAGCCGAGGGTGACCACCGCCAGGTAGTCACCGCGCAGGCGCAGCGACGGCAGGCCCACCAGAAAGCCGCAGAGGCCCGCGGCGGCGCCGCCGATGAGCAGCGAGAAGAGGAAGATGATCTGGTCACTCGGGGCCACCGCGACGCCGATGATCTTCCAGGGGTCCATCGCCATGGAGAACTTGGCCGCCGCGTAGGCACCCACGGCCATGAAGCCGGCGTGGCCCAGGGAGAACTGCCCGGTCATCCCGTTCACGATGTTGAGACTCACCGCGAGGATGACGTTCACGCCCACCATCAGCGAGATGTAGACGAGGAAGGGCGAGCCCCGGGTGAGGAGCTCGAGCCCACCCAGGATCGGCAGGATGACCAGGAAGGGCACCCACGCGCTCAGACCGGCACGGGTCGGCAGCGCGGACAGGGAGGCGTCAGGGGTCATGGTCGGGCTGCTCACACCTTCTCCGCAGCGTTCTTGCCGAACAACCCTTCGGGCTTGAAGAGCAGCACGACAATGAGGAAGCCGAAGGCCACCGCGTCACGCCAACTGCTCGCGGTGTAGCCCACGACGAACTCCTCCACGAGCCCCAGCATCAGCCCCCCGAGCACCGCCCCCGGCACGTTGCCGATGCCCCCGATGACCGCCGCCACGAAGGCCTTGAGGCCGACGTAGAGGCCCATGAGCGGGGTGATGGAGATGTCCTTGATGGCGTAGAGGATGCCGGCCACTGCCGCCAGCGCGCTGCCGATGGCGAACGTCAGGCCGATGATGCGATCGGTGGGGATGCCCAGGAGGCCGGCGATGCGGTGATCATGACTCACCGCGCGCATGGCCCGTCCGGTGCGGGTGCGGAACACCAGCCACTGCAGGCCGAGCATCAGCAGGATGGCGATCCCGAAGGAGAGGACCTGGGAGTTCCAGAGGATGACCCCGCCGAACTCGAACCACGGCGTGAGCTCGATGATCTCCGGGAACGCCCGGGGCGCGGCGCCCGGGAAGAACCCGAAGTCGAGCTGGAAGCCGTAGCTGAGCGCAAAGGAGATGCCGATGGCGGTGATGAGCGAGGTCAGCCGCGGCTTGTCGCGCAGCGGCCGGTAGGCGAACCGCTCGATGAGGAGCCCGAGCAGGGCGCACCCCGCTGCCGCGACCACCAGGATCACGAGCAGCCCCATGGAGCCGCTGCGCGCAGCGGGCGCGAGCTGGAAGGCGGTCGCGTACCCGAGGTAGGCGCCAACCATCATCACGTCGCCATGGGCGAAGTTGATGAGCTTCAGGACGCCGTAAACCATCGTGTAGCCCAATGCGACGAGGGCGTAGATGGTCCCCTGGGCGAGCCCGTTGATCAGGTGCTGCAGAAAGACGGACATGGGCGTTCAGAGTCGCCGCGCGTCGGAGCGGGAAGGCCCCTCGGCGCGTGAAAGGGCAGGAGCCTGAGTCAGGGCTCCACGCTCGTGTAGAAGTGGGCGGCACGGTCCTCGATCCGGAGGATGACCGCCTTCTTGCGGGCGTTGCGGTGCTCGTCGAGGGTGATCGTGCCTCCCACGCCGGGGAAGTCACGCGTCTGGGCGATGGCGTCGCGGAGGGCCGGGCCGGAGAGGGTCCCGGCGCGCCGGATGGCCTCGATGGCGACCTTGGCGGCGTCGTAGGCCAGCACCGCCAGGGAGTCCGGCTCCATCCCGAACTCCTTCGCGTACTTGGCGATGAAGTCCTTCACGATCGGCCGCGGATCTTCCGGGCTGTAGTGATTGGAGAAGAAGTTGCCGTCGAGCGCGCTGCCCCCGAGCTCGTACAGCTTGGAGCTCTCCCAACCGTCTCCCCCCATCAGGGGCACCCGCAGGCCGAGCTGCTTGGCCTGCCGCGCGAGGATGCCGACCTCGGTGTAGTAGCCGGGCACGTAGACCGCGTCGGGGTTGGAGGCCTTGATGGCGGTGAGCTGTGAGCGGAAGTCGGTGTCGCCCTGGCTGTAGGCCTCATCGGCGACGATGGTGCCTCCCAGCGCGGTGAAGGACTCCTTGAACACGCCGACCAGGCCCACCGAGTAGTCACTCTTGATGTCACGCAGCACCGCGACCCGCTTGGCCTTCAGGTTGTCGTGGGCGAAGCGCGCCATCACGTCTCCCTGGAAGGGGTCGATGAAGCAGACGCGGAAGATGTAGTCCCCCACCTCGGTGACCTTGGGGTTGGTGGAGGAGGGGCTGATCATCGGGACGCCGGCGGCCTGGGCGACCGGCGCCATGGCGAGGCTGATGCCGCTGGCGACCTCTCCGAGGATGAGGGCGGCGCCGTCCTGATTGATGAGCCGGGTGACCGCGTTGGCGCCTTCGGGCGGCTTGCCCTGGCTGTCGTAGGCGCGGATGCGGATGGGGTGCCCGTTGATGCCCCCCGCCTCGTTCTCCTCCTTCACCGCAAGCAGGATACCGTTGCGGGTGGAGACGCCGAAGCTGGCCTGGTCACCGGTCAGCGCGCCCACCACCCCCAACAGGATGCCGTCCTCCAGCGACCGCTCCCGCGCGGCCCGCCGGCTGGGATCGTCGACCTCCGGTTTCCGCTCACACGCTCCAAGCCCCAGGACACAGAGGAGCGGGAGCAGGACACAGCGAATGGGGCGGAACGACATCCGGTGGAGTTCTCCTGGCGAGGGCCTCGGACACGGCGCGACTGAACGGTCGCGGCAAAGAGACGGCCTCTTGTAGGTGCAGGATTCGTTGGGGGTCAAGGCATTGCCGGGAAAGTTCCCGGGCCCGCAGGGGCGCAAGCCGGCCGTCCAAGGCGGCCGCTCAGACCGACCCCACCCGGAGGACGTACTTCCCCATGTGCTGACCTGACCGAAGGGCCTCAAACGCCTCGACATGTTGCTCGAAGGGGAAGACGCGCTCAATGACCGGACGGATCCGGTGCTGGACGATGGCGCGGTTCATGGCCTCGAAGCTCTCCCGGTCTCCGACGGTGATCCCCTGGAGCCGCACGTTCTGCATGAGGATGGGGATGAGGTTGATGTCCCCGCCGCTGCCGGAGAGCACGCCGATGAGGCTCACCTGCCCTCCCGGGCGCACCGCGGTGAGGGACTGCGCGAGCGTTCCCGCCCCACCGACCTCCACCACCAGATCCACCCCATCACCGCCGGCGAGCGCCTTGGCCTCCCGGCCCCACTCGGGATTGCTGCGGTAGTTGAGGGTGTGATCGGCGCCCAGCTCACGGGCCCGCGCGAGCTTCTCGTCACTGCTCGAGGTCAGGATGACCCGCGCGCCCAGGGCCTTGGCGAACTGCAGCGCGAAGAGGGAGACCCCGCCGGTCCCCTGCAACAGGACGGTGTCCGCAGGTCCCAGGCTGCCGCGCACGGTGAGCGCGTTCCAGGCGGTGACCGCCGCGCACGGGAGGGTGCTCGCCTCCTCGTCGGTCAGGTGCTCCGGCACGTGGACCAGCGCCTCCTCGTCCAGGCACCACTGCTCGGTGAGGGCCCCGTCCAGCGGACCGCCGAGGGCCGGTCGCATCTTCGCCCGCGACGGCTCACCC
>DATGQN010000134.1:0-19817 GCA_035304185.1 Myxococcaceae bacterium | reverse complement strand
GATCCAGGAGGGCGACACCCTCTGGAGCCTCAACGAGCCCCTCAGCGGCGGCTTCGGCAACGTGCTGAAGGACGCACAGGGCAAGCCGGTGACCGAGCTCACGCCGGGGCAGACCGTTCACGTGGAGCTTCCGCTCTTCGGCTGCTGAGGCCGTTGGTTGCAGGTGCAACCGGTGACGGAGTCCGCAGGAAGTTGAACCCGGCTGCTCAGGGGCGGTCGCGCTGCAGGTGCTTCTTCGCGGTCTCCAGGAAGCGCTGGCGGGCGAAGGCGTGGGGGACGATGGGACGCGGGTAGGTGCGTCCGAGTTCCACGCCGGCCCGTTTCAGTTCCGTGTCCGGCGCCTTCCAGGGCTTGTGGATGAACCGTGCGGACACCCGCTCGAGCTCGGGGATCCACCGGCGCACGTAGCCTCCATCGGCATCAAACCGCTCTCCCTGCAGGACGGGGTTGAAGACACGGAACCAGGGCTGCGCGTCGACGCCACAGCCGGTGGACCACTGCCAGCCGAGATCGTTGGACGCCGGATCCCCATCGGTGAGGAAGCGCAGGTAGTGGGCTTCGCCCTGCCGGAAGTCGATGAGCAGGTGCTTGGCCAGGAAGCTCGCCGAGACCATGCGGGCGCGGTTGTGGACGAAGCCCTCGGACAGGAGCTGCCGTGCCGCCGCATCCACCAGGGGATAGCCGGTGGTGCCCTCCACCCAGGCCGTCCAACCTGCCGGGTCCTCCCGCCAGGGAAAGTCGCGCCACTCGGGGCGGAAGGGCTGCTGCAGGACGTGCGGGTGGTGCCACGCGTCGCGTCAGCCGAGCCCTGAACGATGAGCAGACGCGAGCCCAGATGCAGCAACCGCTCCGAGAGTCCGGCGAGCGCATCGAGAAGAAATTGGGTGCGATGCGGTGTCTGGCGTGCCTGCCCGGAGGCCACGAGCGCCGGGAGGAGCACGTAGACGGGGAGCACCTCACCCGCCGAAGCCGCGGTGGCGAGCGGAAGGTGGTCGCGGACGCGCAGGTCGTTGTCGCGAAACCACACCAGCGATCGCATCCGAAGGTCCCTCCTGAGAACAGGTTCAGGGACGCTCCCACGGACCAAGCGCGCGTCCGGGAGCCGAATGCGGGAGGTGTCTGCTTGACCCCACCAGGGCTCGAACCTGGGACCTACGGTTTAGGAAACCGTTGCTCTATCCAACTGAGCTATGGGGCCATGGAAGACGCCGCGTCTGGCCAGCGTGCCGGCCGGACGCGGAGAAGCGCTCTAACAGATGGCTCGCGGTCTTGGCCACGGCTGATGCACCGCCGGGACCTTCCCTGAACGGTCCGTCCGGTGCCCCTGCATGCTGACGGCACCCGGAGCCTCCCTGGGAAGGGGGCCGACCAAGGGAATCGGGACCGGCGGCGTGCGAGGCGGGAGCCGGTGGGAGCCCTCCTGCAAGGAATCTTGCAGTTCCCGGCCGCGAGGCGAGCTGGTCGATTGCGGCCTCGAAGGCGCCACGTGGTCCTTTCCGGCGCCTGGGGGACTCCATGCATTCACGTCTATCCACTGTCCTGCCGCGCCTGTTGCTGGGTGCGTTGCTCGTCACCCTCACCGGCTGCCCGGACGATCCTCCAGAGCCCACCGCGCCGGAGCCGGTGCTCGGTTTCGCGGAGCTGCACGCGCATCCGGCCTCGCACCTCGCCTTCGGCTCGCGCGACGACGGCTCGCAGGGGCTCTTCCACGGGTACCCGGGGCTGGGGCTCGCCGAGGGGGAGCGGGATCTGACCACGCACCTCGCGCAGTGTGATGGTTGGGCGCACTCCGGCTTCGACCTGGGGAACCCAATCCGGGAGGAGGTACGCGGCGCGGTGGTGACCCAGGCGGGCGCCATGACGGGGCATCCCCACGCGCGCTCGGGAGGGGGGACGTACGAGGCGTGGCCACACTCCCAGAGCCTCGTGCACCAGCAGATGCACATCACCCAGATCCGTCGGGCGTACCTGGGCGGCTTGCGCCTGATGGTGGCGAGCGTCACCGACAACCAGCTGATTGCCGAGGCGCTCTGGCACAACAACCTCTCGGCCAACTCGCAGCACGAGTACGACTCGGCAGTCCGGCAGCTCAAGTTCATCCACGAGCAGGCGGACGCCAACGCGGACTGGATGGCCATCGTGAAGACGCCTGAAGAGGCGCGGGCCGCGATCCATGACAACAAGCTCGCCATCGTGCTCGCGGTCGAGATGGACTCGCTGGATGGGCAGCAGCTCCAGACCCTCTACGACGACTACGGCGTGAGGGTGGTGACCCCCATCCACCTTGCCGACAGCCACGCGTTCGGCGGTGCCGCGGTGTACGGAGACCTCTTCAACGTCAACTCGAAGTACCTGACCGGGGCGTACTTCTCGGTCGAGGCCGACCCGAACCTGACGTCAAAGCTGGGGCGGGTGTCGGTTCCCTACCAGCACCCGTACTTCGTCGAGCCGCTTCCGGTCCCCATCGCCGAGGACTGTGAGTTCGGTTACCGGCCGTGCCCGGAGACCCCCGGCCTGAGCAGCATCCCCTGGCACCACGGCGTGAAGAACAAGAAGGGACTGCACACGCTCGGGATCTCGCGACTCATGCGCAAGGGCATGATCATCGACATCTCGCACATGAGCGAGAGGTCCGTGGACCAGATGCTGGTCTACGCGGACAAGCGCGACTTCCCCCTCATCGCCTCCCACGGAGGTATCCGTCCGGACGGGGCGATCGCGGGAAGTGAGCGTTCGCTCAAGCGGTCACAGGCGCAGATCCTGGCGCAGAAGGGCGGGGTGATCGGCTTCGGAACGGAGGGACAGCTCGAGCCGCAACGCCTCTCGCTGCCGCCGGTGGAGCACCGCTTCAACGACAACGGGGCGCACTTCGCCATGTCGCTCGAGCAGTTCCGCATCGAGAAGCTCGAGGTGCAGGTTCACACCGGTCCCAACTCCGATCCGGCCGGAGGCCGCGTCTGGGTCGGGATTGAGCGCGAGGGTCAGCCCTGGCAGGAGTCCGCTTTTCCTGAGGGCTCGCCTGCAGGTGGGGAGGAGCTCTGGACCACGATCATGACGCTCAGCCCGCCCATCGCCGAGTCCGAGCTGCTCTCCATCCGCCTCCGTCTCGAGGGCGAGGGCTACCACCCGCTGACGCACGTGCGCGTGGTCGCCACCAGCCCGCGCGGCACGCAGCGGATCGTGCACGAGGTGTCGGAGCACGAGGTTCCCGGCGGCATGCTGCTGAGTGCGGAGACGCCGGAGCTCCTGTGGCCGCTCCGTTTCGCGACCGGCACCCTGGTCAACCGTCTCTTCGTGGAGGTCACCACCGGCGACAACGAGAAGGATGCGGGCGATGACGTCACCGGGACGGTCTTCATCAAGACGGGGACGGGCGGGCTCCCGATGGGCGTGGACCTCAATCTGGCGCCCGGCGAGACCTGGGCGACCGGGCGGACCACGCGCTCCTTCACCCTGCCCGCGGGCACGGCCATCCAGGACCTCTCCCACTTCGAGCTGCGCTACGTGACCGAAGGCGGGCCCTGGGAGGTCGCCGCCAGGAGCGAGTGGGATGTGAAGGGCGTGGCCTTCTCCGTCGAGCGTCCGGACGGGGTTCGGGTGCCCCTCCGAGAGGCCGAGGGGCTGCGTCACGATTGGAAGGCGAAGTGGGACGACAACGTCCGCCACTTCCGTCTCGGCGCAATCCCTCACGTGCACGAGGACGAGGAGGTGGCCGGGCTCCGGATCGCCTTCAAGGTGTCCGACGAGATGAACGACGACGACAAGGTCATCCCGTTCCGGATTCATCTGCGCTCCGGCGGGATCGTGGACGGGAAGCTGAATCACGGAGGCGAGCTCCGCGACAAGGGCCAGACGGTGGTGTTGGTACCGATGCGCGGTGGGCTGCGCGCCTCGGAGCTCGAGCGCCTGGAGATCGACCGCAACGGCGTGGACGAGTGGGCGTTCTCCTCCCTCACCGTGGACGTGTTGAAGGACCCGGTGCCGCTCTGGACGAAGGAGTACCTGTCGGCCACGCAGGACATGGGGGGCAGGGGCGTGGCGCTGGGGACCGACCTCAACGGGATGGCACCGCAGATCCCGTTCACGAACCTGGAGCTGCCCGAGAAGATCGACGTCGTGGAAGGCTTCGCGCGGGACAACCTCGCCGGCTCCGAGGCGCTTGGCGAGAGCGTCCTGGGGTCGACGACCTTCCGCTTCGGAGAGCGGGGCCTGGCCCACTTCGGGATGCTGCCGGATTTTCTTCAGGCGGTGGGCTTGGCGTCGGGGGGCGACCGGGCGTTGGAGGCCCTCTACAACTCAGCAGAGGACTTCCTGCAGATGTGGGAGGGCGTCCAGGTGTCTGCCGGCAATGCCGACGCCTGGCCGGTGGAGCGCGTGACGGCGGCGCGGGTCACTGTGAAGACCGCGAACGATGACCTGCGGTGCGACAGCCGCGTGAAGGTCACCGTGGAGCTCGAGGGGGGAAGCCGGCACGGCGCCGAGCTCCCAAGCCCCATGACCGACCGTTCGACCCACGCGGTCGAGTTCGAGCTCGGAGGAACGGTCCCGGTGACGGCCCTCAAGGCGCTGCACGTGGACGCCGAGCTTGGTGAAGGGGGCTATGTGGGATGCCTGACCCCGGGCATCCCGTACGAGGCGGACCAGTGGAAGATCGAGTCCGTGCGTCTCGAGGTGAAGATGGAGAGCGGTCACTGGGAGCAGCTGAGCTTCCAGTCCCGGCACCCGCTCAAGCACTTCACCCGCGCGAGCGCCTCCTGGTCCGAGGTGCTCCACTAGGCCTCACTCACTCCTTCCTGCGGAGGATCTGCTGGAGAAGCTGCCGGGAGATCCCCAGCAGGCGGGCCGCGCCGCGGACGCTGCCCTCGGATCGCGCCATCGCCTCGTCGACGAGGGTGGCGCGGACATAGCCCTCGAGGTCGTGAAGTGCCGCTCCACCGACCTGTGCGCGCAGATGCGGTTCGAGATCCGGTGGGGCAGCGAGGGTCCGGGTCCACACCTCCTCCAATGCGTCGAGCGCGAGGGGCTTGGTCAGAAACGCACGTGCCCCTGCCTGCCCCAGACGGAAGCTCTGGTCGGGAGAGGCGGAGCCGCTCATCGCGATGACGTGGGGCAGCGGCCGGATGGCGCGGAGATCCTCCATAAGCGAGAGGCTGTCTCCATCGGGGAGCGCGACATCGAGAAGCACGACCGAGGGAGGATCCGACGCCATCACCGCACGAGCCGACGCGAGCGTGGGGGCGATGGAGATCCGCGACACCCGGGGCCGCAGCACCTCGGCGAGGGTGTTCGCCAGACGGCCGCTGTCCTCGACGATGAGCAGGTGGGGGGAGCGCTCCATGCGCAGACGCTACCTCGCGGGCCGGGTGGTCCGGTGAGGGGACGCGTGTTCCGGTCCCTTCACGCCTGGAGGAGCCGAGCTGTGGCAGCCTGCCACGCCATGCTGGGATCGCCCCCTCCGAGGCAGCCGCTGGACGTGCGCACCCGACAGGTGCTGCACGCGGCCGCGAACCGGGGCGAGGCGCTCATCAACGTCCTGCGTGCGGGCTTCTGTACCCTGGTCATGCTGCGGTTCCTGGCGCTGGAGGTCTCCCGGGGGGGAGCGCTGGGCGTGCGGAGCGCCGTCGAACTCACCACCCTGAGTGCTGCCATCCTCGGCTCGGTGTGGATGTGGCGGATGGCGCGGGGGCAGCGTCTCGGCCCGCGCGCGTGGGCGCTGTCGGGATTGGCAGACACGGTGGTGTGCTTCGCCTCGTTGCTCTCCACTGTCCTGCAGCCCGTTCCCGGAGACCCGGGGATCCTCCACCTGCCGGATCCGGCGGCGTTCGTGGTGATCGTGGCCGTGGGGGCGCTGCGGATCTCTTCGGCGGCGACGTGGGTGGGCATGGTGTCGGCGTGGGTGCTCCTGGGCGTGCTGGTCGCGGTGGAGCGGGCGCTCTCCCCCGAGGTTCCAGCTTCCATGGCGTCCCTGTCGCTCCTGACCCTCCTCATCGGCGCGGCGGGGGTGGTGGCGCTCGTCGCTGGCAACACGGCGCGGCGACTTGCGCTCGAGTCGGCGACCTCTTCGGAGCGGGCGGTGCAGGCGCGGTGGCAGCTCAGCGCGCTGCTCCGGGAGCATCACGACGTGCGCTCGGTCCTCTCCGCAGCGCGGCTGCGCGCGGAGCTTCTGGCGCGTGAGCCGCTGGCAGCCGAAGCCTCGCGGCACGCTGTGGCGCTCCGGGAGGACCTGAACGAGTTGGACCAGGCGATCCGGAAAGTGAAGGAGCAGGCGCAGGGAGACCTCCTGGTGCTCGATGCGCTCGAGGCCACGCCGCTGGCTCCTGTGTTGTCGCAGTGCCTCGCTGCGATCGCCCGACGGTTTCCCGCGGTTGCGCTGAGCGTGGGCGACGTCGACGCGGGCCTGTCGGTGAGGGTCCTCGGCGGGAGCAGGGGCTTGCATCACCTGCTCTCCAATCTGCTGACCAACGCCTGTGAGGGCGATGGCAGCCGACACGCTGCACGGGTCTGGTTGGAGGTCCATCACGCGGACGGGAGCGATCAGGCGCGGCTCGTCATCCGGGATGATGGCCCGGGCTTTCCGGCGCAGGTCACGCAGGCGGGGGTCCCCAATGGGTGGACCAGCAAGGCGGATGGGAGCGGGCTCGGGCTGATGTTCGTGTCCGCGCTGCTGGAGGATGGGCGTGGCCGCTTGGCACTCACGAATCCACCCGAGGGGGGCGCGCAGGTCGTGGTGGAACTTCCGGCGGTGCCGTCGGCGGGGACGGCTGATGCAGTGATCGGTACGAACCTCGCGCTGCGGGCCTGATCGTGTCAGTGCATGACGTTCCAGCAGCCTCGCCGCAATCCCTGACATGTCGACATGCATCCCGGCAGAGACGCTCGGGGCCGCGGTGACCGAGTTCCACTTCAGCGCGTGAAGGTAGGCCGCGAAGTGACGCGGCTCATCGAGCCTGGCCGGCTCGCCCAATCCGGTCTGCGAGGGGCGGATGACCTTCGCGCCGAGCTCGCGCTCCCACAGCACTGAAAGCGGCCGCCCCTGCGCGTCGTCATCGAGACAGGTGAGCCGAACCAGGGTGTGCTCTTCGCGCACATCCTTCGGTCGGTGGACCTCATCCACCAGGTACTGCCGGTGTCGGACCTGCGCGATGTCGCCGGGGGAGGGGAGGTGAGGTGAAGGCACGGTGCCCCGACTCTACCGAGCCTGCTCGCCTGACAGGAGGATTGCTGTGCTGCCTCAGGGACTCGTCACAACCCCGAACGCGCTGATGGGAAGCCGCTGCAACGGGGCCACCCGGCCATTCAGGTGTGGGCTGAAGGGGCACTCGGAGGTGGTGTCTTTGCCTACATCTGACACTTGCGCTTTCGGCCCCGGAGGCTACAACCTGAAGGATGTCACAGGCCGAGTTGGCCGAGCGTCTCCAGGTGTCGCAGCAACAGGTGGCGAAGCTCGAGGCGCCCACCACCAACCCGAAGCTCGAAACCATCCAGCGGGTGGCCGAGGTCCTGGGGAAGCGACTGGAGTTCGCCTTCAGCCCGTCGTGAGTCCACCGGCGAGAACGCACGAACGAAGATGTCTGCGGTCCCGCCTCAAGGACTCGTCACGACCCCGAACGCGCTGATGGGAAGCCTCTGCAGCGGGGTCACCCAGCCATTCGGGTGAACGGTGAAGGTGACGAGCTCACCCGGCGCTTCGGTGGGCAGGTGCGCGCGGGCCAGGTACAGGAACCGACCGGTGGCCTCCACCTCCAGATCGCGCGACGGCGCAGCGGTTGGCGCCTCGGACTTGGTGCCCGGTGCCGGCTCTCCATAGCCTTGACTGACGGGAAAGACCCGCAGCTCAGTCGAGGCGACGTACAGATTCAGTCCCCCTGGGCTGATCGCCATCCGCCCAACCTGGGCATTGGCCACGTTCGTGTCGGTGGGGTTGAAGAAGGTGCCGGTTTGAGAGAGCACCATAAAGGACCCGACCCACCCCGTCGTTCCCGCCTGGTGCGTGGTCAGCACGAAATCTCCCCAGTGCCGCGCCACCACGCCCTCTGGCGCGCTGAGGTGCGGACGATGAGAGTGGAAGTAGGGATCCACACCGGGAATTGGGGTCAGACCTTCCTCCCCGTAGCGCATCGCATAGACACCCGAGGCGGGGCTTCCCGCGTCGTTGCAGGCGACGTAGACGTAGGGCTCCTTGGGATGGACATTGACCTGCCGCAGGGGAGCCGGTGCCACGCCGCCGATGTTCGAGCGACGTGAGATCTCCACAACCTCGCCGGTGTCCTGATCCACCCTGAAGAGGCGCACCTCTCCGCCCTCCGTGGCCCGGTTGGTGATGGTCACCAGATACCGGCCGTCCGCACTCATCGCGACGTCGGAACCCGCGCCGTCGAGCTGGACCGACTGAACCGGGAGCAGCCGTCCGGACTCGACGTCCACGCGAAAGACCTCCAACCGCCCGCTGTCGTGGCCCCCGAGGCCGTAGGTTCCGGCCTGCGCGTGCGGTGCGCTGGTGACGAAGTAGACGAACCAGCCGCTGGGGTGAATGGCACCGCCGTACGCCAGGTGGTTGTCGGCGAGGGTGACGAGGCCGTTGGGGATCTCGGTGAGAGCACCGGTCCCGTCATCCGCCGTGAAGCCCTGAATGCCCTGGAGTGGCGTCACCTCCTGCTCTGCGAGCGGGCCGCGACGGTTGGTGGAGGCGTACACGTACCGGCGCACGTGGATCTGCACGGTGGCGCTCAGCCCGGTCGCGTGGTGAACGCCCACGATCTCCATCTGGGTGCCGATGGGCCCGCCCACCGTCACCTCCCCGTCGTAGCCGAGTGAGCCCCCGCTCCCGTCCCGCAAGAACCAGGTGACGCCTGACACCGGCCCTCGGGTCCCATCGCTCAGAACGCCTGTGGCGGAGAGCCGCAGCTTCCTCCCGGGCGCGCGGATGATATCCCCTCCGTCGATGAGGACCTCCACGAGCACGGCGGGGCCGACCTCGAGCGCGCGGCTCCCGGTCACACCGTCCAGGGACACGCTGATGGTGGTCGTCCCCGCGGCGTGGGCCTTGACCGTCCCCGGCGGGTCGTCGCCGCTCGCCACCGTGGCGATCGTCGGATCCGCAGAGCCCCACTGAACCTCGGCGGTCAGGTCCTCGGTGGCGTCGTCCGAGTAGGTGCCCAGGGCCCGCAGTCCAACGCCCAGCCCGACAGGAACCGGCGCGACCTCGGTGCCATCCGCGGTGACGATCTCGAGCGAGCGCAGCTCCCGGGTGACGGAGACGGAAACCGTCGCGCTCAGCGCCCCCCGGCTCGCGTGGATGTCTGTCTGTCCCACGGCGTGGGTCTCGACGCGGCCGTCGGCACTGATCGTCGCCACCGTCGGATCGGAGGATCTCCACGCCAGGCCCTCGGCGGAGGTCAGCTCCGCGGTGTGGCCATCCGAGTAGGTCCCGACAGCCCTCAGCTCGAGGTCCTGGCCGACGAGGATCGGCGCGAGCGCGGTGCCATCTGCGGTGACGATGTCGAGCGAGCGCAGCTCCCGTGTGACGGAGACGGTCGTGGTGGCGGTGAGCTCCCCCAAAGCCGCGTGGATGTCTGTCTTTCCCACCGCATGGGTCAGCACCAGTCCCTGGGCGCTGATAGAGGCCACGGCCGGATCGGCGGCGCTCCACGTCACGCCCTCGGTGACCGGCGCCTGGGTCCCATCCGAAAGCGACGCGAGGGCCTGAAGCGCCACCGTCTCTCCAGGCGACGCGGTCGGATGCGCCGGCGAGATGGAAAGCGCGGTGGGCGTCGGCGCGACGTCCGGGGGCTGGCTCCCGCAGGCGGCAAGGAGCACGAGGAGCGCGGCGAGTGAACCCGGTGCCGATGTCCGGCGGCGGGCCTCCCGAGCGGAAAAAAATGTCGTGGTATTCGAAGAATGAAGTCCAGGTGCTCGGGCCATGTAGCGCGGCTTACCACGCGTCAAGTCGAGCGCGCATCCCGGCTGAGGTCCTGGGAAGGCGACTGGAGTTGATTCGCTGCGGCGATTGCGAGGCCAGCTCGCACCATTTACATCGAAACGAGCGAACGGGCGGCGCGCCGCCTCCACCCCTCAGTCCTCCTCCCCATCCACCCCAACCCGCCACCGAGGCACCGATCGCAGTTCCGGCCGCCCCTCCAGCACCTCATGGGGACCGAACGTGCCCTTGTACCGAAGCGAGGGACAGCCTCTGACCCGGAACCCGAGGTAGACGTACTCGAGTTCCTGCTCCACCGCGTCCTCCACGGTGAAGATCACATTCGCGGTGCCGGGCGACAGGTGCGCAATTTCGGGATCGTAGAAGAAGTAGATCGCGCTCAAGGCCTCGGGGGTGACGTCGATGTGCCCGACCGCGACCAACCTGGGCCCACCTGCAACATCATCATCCCACCAGGTGATCTCCCGAGCTGTCGCCTCCTCACCACAGAAGGTGAGCGCATAGTCCTCGAGCTTGAGCGACGCTGGCTCCCAATCCCGAGCCGCCTCCCGGGACGCATGCCACTTCCCATACAGCGCCAAGCGGTCGGCATCGGCGACGGGACGTCCCACCTCACGCCGGAAGCGCCGACACCGATTCGCGGCCTTGCGCTGTGATCTCCTTGCCTTGAACGTGGCGGTGGGAATCCGCAGTGGCTCACAGGCCTGACAGGCAGCACACGCGGGCCGAAAATAATCCGGTCCGAACCTTCGCCAGCCACGTGCGAGCAGCGCATCCAGCTCCCGGGGATCCACATCCCGCAGCAACAGGTGCTCGAGCTGCGCGGTCTCCCCATCGAGGTAGCTGCAGGGGCGGGGGACCTCCAGCTGATGTGCGAGCAACCACGCCACTTCGTCCCACGCCTCCGACACGAAGAAGCCGGCGCCCCCGGAAGGTGTCTTCGGGATGCACCGGCTTCAGAGAACGTTGCTGCAAGGCGAGCCTACTTGTCGCTCGGGTCCTTCACCAGCCGCGGCAGAAGTCCCCAAGGCCTTCCGGCCGGAGAGGAAGCGGCTTCGCACTTCTCGTCTTCGAGGAAGAGGAGGGTTCGTACGACGCGGCCGGATCAGGACCGGGGCGAGGTTGTTGTCCCTTCCTCCGGCGCTAGGATGCCGCCGATGGAATTCGGCCGTCACCTCGATCAGCTCCGGATCGTTGAACTGCTTTACGACGGGGTGGATTCGCCGGAAGGCCTGACGCCGGCCCTGGATGCGATGGCCGAACTGACCCGGTGCCCGATCGGTCATGGGATGCTCATCGGGCAGGGGACGGTCCTTCAGAGCCATTTCGTCGGCGGAGCGCCCCGGGACTTCGAGGACTACGAGCTCCATTGGAGAGACCAGGATCCGCGATTCGCCGCCTCCCAGCGCAATTTCGGACAGGTCCTCACCGACACGCAGATCGTCAGCGCTTCTGAGTTCGAACGCACGCCCGTCTACTACGACTTCCTCCGCCGTGTGGGCGGCAGGCACTCGCTGTTCGTGAACTTCGAAGTGGGCGAGGGGCTGATGGGCGCGCATGCCCTGATGCGGCCAACTGAAGCCTTCGAGCTCACCGACGTTTCGGCGATGCAGCGGCTCCTCCCGCACCTGGCCCGAACGATGCGTCTCCGGCGGCTGATGGGGGCACTTCACAGCGAGATCGCCGATCTGCGGCGAGCGCTCGATCGCATCCACGCTCCGCTGTTCATCCTCGATGCGAACGGCGCCATCATCTGCGCCAACGCCGGGGCAGAAGGGCTCCTGACCACTGGCGATGGGCTCTCCCAAGAGCAGGGACGCCTGCGCGTGCGGAGGTCACGCGAGGCCCAGATGCTCGCGGCGGCAATCGCCGAGACAGCGACCTTTGCCGAAGGCCACACGCGCCCTGCGGACGTGCGTCCAGAATCCCCTCAGACCCTCCTCATCCCCCGGAACGAGAAGCGCCCGCTCGCCTTGGTCCTGATGCCGCTGCGGCCACCCACCGTGGTCCGTCAGAGCGGCTCCCCGCGGGCGAGGGTCCTCGTCGTCGTCCACGATCCAGACGCGACGGTCGTTCTCGATCCCGCGCTCATCGCCAAACTGCATGGGCTCACCACGACCGAAGCGCTGCTCGCCTCGTCCATCGCACAGGGGCGGACCCTGGCGGAGTTCGCGGAGGAGCGTGGCTGTGGCAGCGAGACCGCGAAGACGCACCTCAAGCGCGTCATGGAGAAGACCGGGACGCGTCGGCAGCCGGAGTTGGTGCGCCTTCTTCTCGGAAGCACCGCGCTGCACCTGACAGGGAAGGCTGCGAAACCCGACTCCTGATCGGGATTCCGGCCCATCGCAACCAGGCCTCGCACCTCCACCTCCGCGCAGCGTCCTGACTGCAGTCAGCCCAGAGGAGAGGCGGGCAGGGTCTCCTCCCCCATTTGGGGGACGCCGAGGGTCCTTGCCCCACCGTAGCCTCCCGACTCTCTACTGGGGAGCGCTGTGAAGCGATCCCGTGGGGACAGGAGAGCGATCTCCTGTGGGGGGGTGAGCCGGTGGAGTGACGGGGGGGCACTCCGCTTGGCAACAGATGCGGGACTCCGAGGCGGCGCAGCCGCAAGGCTGAGCGATCGGTCACGGTACGAAGAAGCCGGTGCCTCCTGAGGAAATCCTCGGGATGCACCGGCTTCGGAGTACGTCGTGCTGAAGGTCCGGCCTACTTGGCGCTCGGATCCTTCACCAGCCGCAGGTAGGGCTTCAGGGTCTTCCAGCCCTCGGGGAAGAGGGCCTTGGCCTCGTCATCCTTGAGCGAGGGGACGATGATCACGTCCTCGCCGTGCTTCCAGTCCACCGGGGTGGCGACCTTGTGCTGCGAGGTCAGCTGGAGGCTGTCGATGACGCGGAGGATCTCGGTGAAGTTCCGACCCGTGCTCGCCGGGTAGGTCAGGGTGAGCTTCACCGTCTTGTCCGGGCCGATCACGAACACGCTGCGCACCGTCGCGGTGGCCAGCGCGTTGGGGTGGATCATGTCGTAGGCGGTGGAGACCTTGCGCTCCGGATCCGCGATCAGCGGGAAGTTGAGCTCGGCGCCCTGGGTCTCGGCGATGTCCTTCGCCCAGCCCTCGTGGTTGCCCAGGCCGTCCACCGAGAGGCCGATGACCTTGACGTTGCGCTTGTCGAACTCGCCCTTGAGCTTGGCGACCTGGCCCAGCTCGGTGGTGCAGACCGGGGTGTAGTCGGCGGGGTGGCTGAAGAGGATGCCCCAGCTGTCACCCAACCACTCGTGGAAGGAGATGGGACCCTGGGTGGTCTCGGCGGTGAAGTCGGGGGCGATGTCGCCCAAGCGGATGGCCATGGTGATGCGGTGCTCCTATGAATGGAGTGGCAACGTCATGCTGCGGTTGAATGTGATCCGCCCTCCCGACCGCGGGAACCCCCGATCGCGGGGGCGGACCGAGAGAGCTAACCGCCGGCCGTTTTTCCTGCCACCCGTCTGACGCCGGACGTCATCCGCGGGTTGCTCCTCCGGAGCCGTTGATGGATGGATGCCGCCACCATGTCCCGTGAACTGCCCCCCGCCTTCCTGGAAGCCGTCCGCGCCGAGCTGCCCGAGGACCTCCTCACCTTCGAGCCCTCGGAGCTGGCCGAATATGGCCGGGACTGGACCCGGGTGCACACGCCCGACCCCGCGGCGGTCGCCTTCCCCCGCTCGACCGCCGAGGTCGCCCGGCTGATGGCGCTGTGCCACGCGCATGACGTCGCGGTGGTCCCCTCCGGAGGCCGCACCGGCCTCGCCGGCGGCGCCATGGCCACCCGGGGCGAGCTGGTCCTGAGCCTCACCCGCATGCGCGCCATGGGCCCGGTCGACCCCTTCGGCCTCACCGTGAGCGTGGAGGCGGGGGCCATCACCGAGGCTGTCCACCAGCACGTGGCCCCCTTCGGCCTCACCTGGCCGGTGGACTTCGCCTCCAAGGGAAGCAGCACCGTGGGCGGCAACATCGCCACCAACGCCGGCGGGGTGAAGGTCATCCGCTACGGGCTCACCCGGCAGTGGGTCCTGGGGCTGACGGTGGTCACCGCCGAGGGCCGGATCCTCGAGCTCAACGGCGCGCTGGAGAAGAACAACACCGGGACCGACCTGCGCCAGCTCTTCATCGGCAGCGAGGGGACCCTGGGCGTCATCACCGCCGCCACCCTCAAGCTCACCCGGCTCCCCGAGAAGCTCGACGTGCTGCTGCTGGCGGTGCCCGACGTCGCCGGTGTCCTGAGCCTCTTCCGCGCCATCCGCGCCCGGCCGACGGTGGTGAGCGCCTACGAGTTCTTCACCCACGCCTGTCTCGAGCGGGTCCGACGCCACCGCACCCTGCGTCCTCCGTTTGAAGGCACGCACGGCTGTTACGTGCTCCTCGAACTCGAGGGCGCCGACGAGGCCTCGCTGGAGGAGACCCTGGGGATGCTCTTCCAGGAGGGGCTGGTCGAAGACGGGGTGCTCGCCCAGAACAGCGAGCAGGCGGCCGAACTGTGGGCGTGGCGCGAGTCGATCAGCGAGAGCCTTTCGGCCACCGGCTTGCCGCACAAGAACGACATCGCCCTGCCGGTGGCGGCGCTCGAGCCCTTCTGCGCCGAGCTCACCTCCATCTTCAGCGAGCGCTACCCCGGCTGGGAGATCTGCCTCTTCGGCCACATCGGCGACGGCAACCTGCACGTGAACGCCATGAAGCCCGAGGGCATGGAGAAGGCCGAGTTCCTGCGGCAGACGGCCACCGCTGACCAGACCCTCTTCTCCCTGGTGCAGCGCTACAACGGGAGCATCTCCGCGGAGCACGGCATCGGGATGCTCAAGCGTCCCTACCTGGGCTTCTCCCGCGCGCCCGACGAGCTGGCGCTCCTGCGGGCGATCAAGCAGGCGTTGGATCCCCGGGACCTGCTCAATCCCGGCAAGCTGCTCCCGGACGCCGGCGCGCCGACGCCCAGTCTCTGACGGCGCCCTCCGGCTTTCGTCCCCCCGGTTACGAGAGGATCCGGGTGTGCATGTTGGTGGGGAGCGCGGCCACCGCGGTGCCCACCTTGCTGCTCACGTCGGCGTCCAGATCCATCAACAGATAGCCGAGGTGGGGATCGGTCGAGAGGACCTGCGCGTGGATGTTCGCGTTCAGGTCGCTGACGATGCGGTTGATGTCGCGCAGCACGCCGGGGACGTTGCGGTGCACGTTCACGATGCGGTGGGTGCCCGGGTTGGGCGCCAGCTCGACCTGGGGGAAGTTGACCGCGCCCATGGTCCCCCCGGTGCGGAGCAGGTTCAGGAGCGACGCGGCGACCTCCTTGCCGATGGCCGCCTGCGCCTCTTCGGTGGAGCCGGCGATGTGCGGGGTGAGGATCACGTTGGGCATCCCGCGCAGCGGCGACTCGAAGGCGTCGTCGTTGGTGGCGGGCTCCTCGGGGAACACGTCGACCGCGGCTCCGGCCAGGTGCCCCTCCTTGAGGGCGAGCGCCAGGGCGTCCACGTCCACCACCGAGCCGCGGCTGGCGTTGATCAGGTGCGCCCCCTTCTTCATGCGGGCGAGCTCGGTGGCGCCGATCATCATCCGGGTCTGCGGCGTCTCCGGGACGTGGAGGGTCACGAAGTCGCTCTGCGCGAGCACCGCGTCCAGCGAGTCCACGCTCTGGTTGTTGCCCATGGGCAGGCGGCTGGAGACGTCGAAGTAGATGACCCGCATGCCGAAGGCCTCGGCGAGCACGCCCACCTGGCTGCCGATGTGCCCGTAGCCCACGATACCCAGCGTCTTTCCGCGGACCTCATGGGAGCCGGTCGCCATCTTCTTCCAGCGTCCCTCGTGCATCTCCCGGGCGCGCTCCGGCAGGTGGCGGGTGAGCATGATGAGCTCCCCGATGACCAGCTCGGCCACGCTGCGGGTGTTGCTGAAGGGGGCGTTGAAGACGGGGATGCCCTTCGCGTTGGCGGCGTCCAGGGCCACCTGGTTGGTGCCGATGCAGAAGCACCCGATGGCCAACAGCTCGTCGGCCGCCGCAATCACCTCGGGGGTGACGTGGGTCTTGCTGCGGATGCCCAGCACGTGGACCCCCTTGATGCGCTCGATGAGCTGCTCCGGGGAGAACGCGCCCTTCTCCAGCGTGAGCCGGACCCGGGGGTCGGTCGAGAAGTGCGAGTGCGCCGTGGCGTGGATGTTCTCGAGGAGCAGGACGCGCAGGTCGCCGGAGGTCGTTTCGATGAGGGTGTGCATGGTGGCTGTCCGCCGGTAATGGTGGCGCACCCGCGCCGTGTCAAGGCAGGATGCCGCCGCGCGTCGACGGCCGTTGCACCGATGCCCGACGCGATGGATGGATGTGCCCCCGAGGACGGGTCGTTCTCGACCCGCCGCCCGTTGTGCGCCGCTCCTGGCGGTGCCCTCACCCGGAAGCCCCAACATGTCCCAGACCGCCCATTACAAGCCGAACCTGCGCGACCTCGCGTTCAACCTCTTCGAGTACCTCGACATCGGGAAGACCTCCCTCGGCAAGAAGCCCTTCGGCGACTTCGACGAGACCGCCGCCCGGCAGATGCTGGAGACCTTCTCCCAGGTCGCGGTGGAGCAGCTCGCCAGCTCCTTCGCGGTCTCCGAGCACAACCCGCCGGTGCTCGACACCAAGACCCACGAGGTCACCCTCCCGCCCGAGCTCAAGCAGTCCATCGCCGCCTACTACGAGGCCGGCATGCACAGCCTCGAGCTGCCCGAGCACCTGGGTGGCGTGAGCGCACCCCCGAGCCTGACCTGGGCCGGCTTCGAGCTGGTGGTGGGCGCGAACCCGCCGCTGTCGTTCTACACCCTCTCCAACCTCATGGCCCGGGTGCTCGACATGTGCGCCACGGAGGAGCAGCGCAAGCGCTACCTCCCTCAGATGGTGGAGAAGCACTGGGGCGCGACCATGGTGCTCACCGAGCCCGATGCGGGTTCGGACGTCGGCAACGCCCGCGCCAAGGCCAAGCACATCGAAGGCGACGTGTGGGAGATCGAGGGCGTCAAGCGCTTCATCACCAACGGGGAGTTCGACGGCCCCGAGAACATCGTGCACCTGGTGCTCGCGCGTCCCGAGGGCGCCGGCCCCGGCACCAAGGGCCTCTCCCTCTTCATCGTCCCCAAGGTGTGGGTGAACGAGGACGGCAGCCTCGGTGAGCGCAACGGCGTCTACTGCACCAACCTCGAGAAGAAGATGGGCCTCAAGGGCTCGACCACCGCGGAGCTGACCTTCGGGGACGGCAAGCCGGCGCGGGGCCTGCTCATGGGCAACGTGCACGACGGCATCCGCCAGATGTTCATGGTCATCGAGCAGGCGCGCATGGCCATCGGCGTGAAGAGCATGTCCACGCTCTCCACCGCCTACCTGCACGCGCTGGACTTCGCCAAGGAGCGCGTCCAGGGCGCCGACCTCCTCGAGTCCCGGAACAAGGCCGCCCCCCGCGTGGAGATCATCCGCCACCCGGACGTGCGCCGGCAGCTCATGCAGCTCAAGGCCCACTCCGAGGGCATGCGCGCGCTCTGCCTCTTCGCCGCGAGCATCCAGGACGAGGTCCAGCTCAAGGGCGGGCACAACGCTGAGGACGCCAAGGCCGCCGAGGCCCTCAACGACCTGCTCCTGCCGCTGGTGAAGGGCTACAACTCGGAGAAGGCCTACGAGCTGCTCGCGGTCGCGCTGCAGACGCACGGTGGCAGCGGCTACCTGACCGACTACCCGATCGAGCAGTACATCCGGGACCAGAAGATCGACTCCCTCTACGAGGGCACCACCCACATCCAGGCGCAGGACCTGATCTTCCGCAAGATCGCGCGGGACGGCGGGGCGACGCTGCAGGGGCTGCTCGGCCGCATCAAGGAGACGGTGCAGAGCGGACCTGAAGGCCTCTCCGCCGAGCGCGAGGCGCTGGGCAAGGCGCTGGGTCAGGTGGAGGCGATGTTCGGCGCGCTGCTCGGCAAGATCGGCGAGTCGCTCTACCACGTGGGCCTGCAGGGCAACCGCGTGCTGGTGGCGCTGGCCGAGCTGGTCATCGGCTGGCTGCTCATCCGCCACGCGGAGGTCGCGCTCACCCGGATGGAGCAGAACCCCGGCGACAAGGCGTTCTACCAGGGCAAGGTCGCGTCGGCCCGCTGGTTCGCCCACGAGGTGCTCCCCGGCATCACCCTGGCCAGCAAGCTGGTGCAGGCCTCGGAGCTCTCGCTGATGGAGCTTCCGGACGAGGCGTACTGACGTCGACGGTCGTTTCAACGGGGGAGCGGCGTGGGCGGGAGATGCCCGCTGTCGGTCCCCCGTTTCCATTTCCGCCCGGAGCGGGTTGCCGACGTTGAGGGCAGCGCTCCGGCATCGTCGCGAGGCCGCACCATGGCGTGGGTCATTCTGATGGTTTCAGGTGCAATGGAGGCCGTCTGGGCGGTGGCGCTCTCCCAGAGCCAGGGTTTCACCAAGCTCCAGCCATCCCTCATCTTCTTCGTCGGTCTCGCCCTGAGCATGGGGGGCCTGGCGTACGCGCTGAAGTCCATCCCGGTGGGGACCGGCTACGCGGTGTGGGTCGGGATCGGCGCGGTGACCACCGCAGCGTGGTCCCTGTTCCGGGGCTACGAGGCGGTGACCGGCCTCAAGATCTTCTTCCTCCTCGGCATCGTGGGCTGCGTGATCGGGTTGCAGCTCGTGTCTTCGGGGAAGGTGGACTGAGCCCGCTGGCCGGTCGTCAGCGGGAGGCCCGTCCCCGAGATCGGTGGTCGGGAGTCCATCCCTGCGGTCACTGCGCCCCAGGGAGCCAGCAAAGGGCCACGCACCCCTGGTCCGGGGCTGCTACGACCCGGATGCCCACGAAGTCAGAGGACCGGAGGTCGTCGCCACATGGGAGAGCCGAACCTGACGCGGGTGGAGGAGCACTTCGAGCACGGAGGTCAGATGCTCCACTACGTGCGCTCGGGCGAGGGTCCCCCGGTGATTCTCCTGCACAACGGCGGAACCTCGCACGCCATCTGGGACGCGCTCACGCCGCAGATCGCTGGCCACGAATGCTTCGCCTTCGACCTGCTGGGGTTCGGTGACTCATCGAAGCCGGGCCGCGGCTACGAGCTGTCCGCGCACGTCGAGCGACTCCGCGCCTTCATCGACGCCAAGGGTCTCGCCCCGGTGCACCTGATGGGCAACTGCATGGGCAGCGCGATCTCCCTGCGCTTCGCCATGGAATGCCCTCGAGACGTCCGCTCCCTCGTGCTTTTCAACACCCTCACTCCGGCGACCTTCAAGCGGGGGCTCTTCGGGCACTTCACCCCCTTGCCGACCAGGGCTCCCGGCGTCATCCGTCTGATGTCGGGGCTCGCGCTGGGAAGAGGGCTGGGGCGGATCGGGGTGCGGACCCAGCTTGGACGTCACGGCAAAGCGCGCGGCGTCGATCGACGACCGGAGCTGCGTGAGGCCTACGCCAGCGCCGATCAGTCCCGGTCGCTCCTCGCGGTGCTGGGGGATCTCCAGAGCTACGGCGTGCTGGACACCTTCACGCCGCCGCAGGACTTCCCTCCGATCTTCACCCTATGGGGCGAGGAGAACCGCATCCTGCCGGTTCGTGAGGGGCGGACGTTCGTCGAGGGCTTGGCGCCCGTTCGTCAGGAGTGGCTCGAGGGCTGCGGTCACCTGCCCATGCTCGAGCGGCCGGAGGAGGTGGCGATGATGATCAATGCCTTCCTCTCCTCTCCCGAGGTCGCGGGCAGCAGGACGTGATCTTTCCCGACGACATCTTCGACCTGGCCTCCATCGCGCGCGGAGTGGCCCATACGGATCCCGAACGTGTGGCCGTCATCGAACCCGCAGGTCGCGGCCCTGACGGTACGCGTCGATACACCCGCTACACCTACGCGCAACTCTCGGCC
>DATGQN010000133.1:0-80277 GCA_035304185.1 Myxococcaceae bacterium | reverse complement strand
GGCAAGGCGCGCAGCTTCACCGGACAGCAGGTCCGGATCCTCACCGACAGCGTGCACGGCAAGGCGCGCATCAAGGAGATCGACGGCAGCGTCATCCGCGCCTCGCTCGCCAACAAGGAGATCGTGGTGGTCGCCGGGTTCCAGGGCGTGGACGCCAACGGTGACATCACCACCCTGGGACGCGGGGGTTCCGACACCTCGGCGGTGGCCATTGCCGCGGCGCTCGGGGCGGACGCCTGTGAGATCTACACCGACGTCGAGGGCGTCTACACGACCGACCCCAACCTGGTGAAGGAGGCCCGGCGCCTGGAGCGGATCTCCTACGAAGAGATGATGGAGCTCGCCTCGCAGGGCGCGAAGGTGTTGCAGATCCGGGCCGTCGAGGCGGCCATGAAGTACCGGGTGCCCCTGTGGGTGAAGTCGTCGTTCACCGATGGCCCCGGCACCCTGGTGTGTGAGGAGGACAAGGCAATGGAAGACGTGCTGGTCAGCGGGATCGCTTTCGATCGCAACGAAGCGAAGATCACCGTGCGCGACGTCCCCGACAAGCCCGGCATGGCCGCGCAGCTTTTCGGTGCGCTCGACGCGAAGCAGATCAGCGTCGACCTCATCGTCCAGAACCTGTCGCGCAAGGGGATGACCGACCTGACCTTCACCGTCACCCAGGCCGATCTCAAAGTCGCCGAGGAGAGCATCCGCCAGGTCGCTCAGGAGATCGGCGCCGGAGAGGTCGAGTCCGACGAGAACGTCTCCAAGGTCAGCATCGTCGGCGTGGGCATGCGCAATCACAGCGGTGTCGCCGCGCGCATGTTCCAGGTCCTCGGCGCCGAGGGCATCAACGTGCAGATGATCTCGACCTCGGAGATCAAGGTCTCCTGCGTGGTGCGAAGTGAACACACCGAGCGCGCCGTCCAGGCACTGCATGCCGCCTTCGGGTTGGATCGCGAGGCCGACACGCGCGCGTGAGGCAGGGCGGCACAGGGGGGCCCTCGAAGACCGCGCTTGAACCGCACGACCTGGCTCGCCCGACTGCTGGTGGCCCTTCTGGGGCTGGGACTTCTCGTCCGGCTCCGGCCCGTTCCGGACGGTCCCCGTTTGGAGTGCCTTCCGGAGCAGGTTCGGATTGATTCGGAGGGCACCGCCCACTGCTCACCTGATGGGCGGGGGGAGGTGCCACCTGTCGAGGCGCTGCTCAGCCTGGGAGGGCGCATCGATCTCAACGTCGCAGATGAGGAGACGTTGGCCCGGCTTCCAGGCATCAGCCGCTCCCTGGCCCGGGCCCTGGTGGAGGAGCGGGAAGTGCGCGGTCCATTCCTGGACTGGGATGAGGTCGAGAGCGTGCGTGGCGTGGGGCCGACCAGGCTTCGCGCGCTGCAGGCGAGCACCGAGATCCGTTGAGGAGATGTGCTAATTGCAGCAGGCGTGAACATCGCCTGCCCGCAATGCTCGACCTCGTATGTGATCTCTCCGGAGCTCATCCCTGCCTCGGGGCTGCCCGTGCGCTGTACGCGGTGCGATTCCGCCTTCAGTGCCTTCGCCGATGGACGGGTCGAGGGCGCCGCCACCGTGGTGGCCCAGGGGACCTCGTCGACCGATGCCGGGCCGGTGCTGTCCGATGAGGCGCTTGCCTCGGCGCTGATCCCTCCGCGCACCCTGACCCCCGCCGCGGGAGCGGTGGCCACAGCGGATCCCGGGCAGCCGAAGACCTCGACCCAGATGATGGGGCAGGTGAGCGGGACACCCGCAGAGTTCCCGGCGCCGAAGACTTCAACCCAGATGATGGGGCAGGTGGGTGGGACGCCCGCGGAGTTCCCCACGCCGAAGACCTCGACCCAGACGATGGGGCAGGTGGGCGGGACGCCCGCGGAGTTCCCGGCGCCCAAGACGTCGACCCAGATGATGGGGCAGGTGAGCGGGACGCCCGCGGAGTTCCCCACGCCGAAGACCTCGACCCAGATGATGGGGCAGGTGAGCGGTGGACATGCCGAGGCAGCTGCACCACCTCCCTCCACCCGCCTGATGGGGCAGTCGGAGGCGGCGGAAGGACCGTCGGGAACGCCCCTGATGGGGACGCCTCAGCTCGGGCGTCGCTCCACCCTCGACTTCGGACTCGATGCAGAGCCGGTGCAGGGCGACGGGCGCCGCTCGACCCTGGACTTCGGACTCGATGCGGAGCCGGTGCAGGGGGATGGGCGCCGTTCCACCCTCGACTTCGGCCTCGACACCGGGCCGGCGTCGGGTCCGAGGATGACCGATGAATGGGGTGCGCTCCATGATCCGGTGATGGGCTCAGCGGAGAGCGCTCCGATCCGGTTGCCTCCCGAAGAGGGCGTGCCGCCGGCGCTCCTGTCGCGTCCCTTCCGTGAGGAGTCGGGCGAGGCGTTCGCGCAGACCTCCGGGACCTCACGAGGCTCGGGGCGCTGGGGCTGGGCGCTGCTCGCGCTGGTGGTGATCGCCGCCGGGGTCTTCGGCATCCAGCACGTCACCGCTCCCCGTGAACTTCCCACGGAGGCCCTGACGGCCCACGAAGAGGCCCACCGGCTGCTGCTGCGGGATGATGCGGCCTCCTTGGCCACCGCCCGGGAACAGCTCGGGGCGCTCGTCGAGCAACACCCCGGGTTTGTCGCTGCCCGCGCCGATCAGGCGCTGATCCTGGCGTTGCAGATCGACGATCAGCGGGCGCTCGCCGACGCCCATGTCGCGGCGCAGTCGCGGCTGCGCATGCAGATCGAGGCTCTCGAGCGCTCACAGACGCCGGGGGATTGGCGCAATCGCGTCAACGCGCTTCGCGATGGAATCGGGAAGCACGATCAGGCGCTGGCGACGATCGGAGAGGAGGAGACCCGGCTGCGGAGCGCTCTGGATGCCTCTCTCGCGCGGCTTCCGGAGGCCGCCCCCATCGACGCCCCCGAGGTCCAGCGCGCGCTGGCCCGCGCCCAGCTCTTCTCCCTGGCCATCACCGGCTCACCAGAGGCCATGGGGATGATGGAGCGCTTCCGGAGTGCCGGGGGAAGCGAGGCGTGGCAGATCCTCGCGGAGACCACCTACCTGCTCCACGCACCCGGGGTTCAGGCTGACGACGCCAGGCGGATGCGGGAGCGGTTGGCCGGGATCAAGGATCAGGACGCCTCATGGCTGCGCGTCTACCTGCTCGATGCCCGGCTGGCGCGGACGCTGGGAGCGGGGGAGGACGTGCGAAGCAATCTGGAAGCCGTCACCGTGCTCAACCCTGCGCACGGGCTCGCCAGGGAGCTGAGAACCCTGCTTCAGCAGCGCTGAACCGTCATGCACGGCGTCGTGCGTGAATGACGGCATCGACCCCCGAGCCCGCGACGGCACGCGGGCGTTCCTCCGCGATCAGCAACTCCCAGCGCTCGCCCCCGAGCACCGTGAGCGCTTCCTGGACGGAGACCTGCACCTGGCCGGCTGCACCTGTCGGCGCGCCCGTGGCCGGGTCGATCGGGCGATGCCCGATCATCAACAGCATTCCGCCCACCGCGACGGCGTCAGCGAGCTTCTGGATCGCTGCCTCCACCGGGCCTGCGATGTGGACATAGAGCGAGACCACGAGGTCGAAGCCGCCCGGGGGCGCGGTCCACGTTGCAAGGTCGCCTTCGACCCAGTGGATGCGACCTGCGACGGAAGCTCCGAGGGCATCGGCCATCGCCCGGCCATGCGCGAGCGCGCTCGGGGAGAAATCGATGGCCGTGACGTCCCAGCCCCGGGTGGCGAGCCAGAGCGTCTCGGCGCCGTGACCGCAGCCTGCGTCGAGCGCACGACCGGGTGACACGTCCGAGAGGGCCTCGACGAGCTGGGTGCTGGGCGCGCGTGCCGCGACCTTGTCCCCATGCGCATGGAGCGTCCGCGTCCAGAGCTGCTCCCAGAAGGCCTGATCGTAGGTCGGTGGCGTCATGCGTCCATCCTTGGCAGACGCCGGATGCGGCGCATCCGAAAAACGCGGGTCAGGGCCGATCTGAATGGTTCCCCGAAGGGACCCGTTCGCGATCTGCACGTCCCATCGATCCGGCCCCCCGCCCCCATCCGGAGGCGCGTTCCACGGTCTTGGGAGATGAGCCGGCCGATCGCGCTGGGGCCGGAAACTCGGCCTCGGAGGCAATGGAGGGTGCCGGAATCGACAGCTCGAGCCTGCTTGCCCGGCCTTCCGTGTTCGGAGATCCCCAGCGATTCCGGGGGGATGTCAGACCCCTCTTGCAGACTGAACGGGTGTTCACGCATTGATGCGGGGGCGAGGAGGTCCGGATGGCGGCGGCGGAGGAGAAGACGGCGGTGACGATCGAGCAGTTGCGGGCACGGATCCGCAAGCTCGAGGCGGCTCCCCGGGAAGAGGGCTCGGTCCTGACCACGGGCGTGCAGCCCTTTGATGGGCTCTTCCCCGGCGGGGGGCTGCCCCTGGGACAGACGGTGGAGCTCTGCGGCGAGGCGGCCAGCGGTCGTACCACCCTCGCGTTGAGGGCCATCGCCGCGGCCCAGCGCGAGGGGGGATTGGCGGCCTTCGTGGATGGACCCGGACAACTCTATGCGCCGGCGGCCGTGGCCCAGGGGGTGGACCTGCCACGGATGCTGCGGGTGCGGCTGCCGGAGCCCGAGCGGCTGCTGTGGACCGCGGTGCAACTCGCACGCAGTGGCGCCTTCCGCTGCGTGGTGCTGGATCCGGACGGGACCGGCGTCCATCCCCGGGCCCCGGAGATCAAGCGCCTCCAGGATGCGGCCTTCCGGGGAGGGACGCTGGTGCTGTGGCTCTCCACCCCGAGGCGCCCCGGCGAGGGCACGGTCCGCATCGGCTTGGAGGCCACCGCCGAGGGGCTCCGGGCCGAGGTGCGGCGCAGCCGACAGGGAGGGCTCGGCGCCCAGACCTGGATCCCCTGGGAGATGCTGTGGCCGGTCCTCCGCTCCTCCGGCGCTCAGGTGGGGCCTGCGCCTTTGCTGCCGCCGCGCCCGGAGGAGCTCTCCACCGTCGGCTCGGGTCCGCACCGGAGTGGCTGGCATGGACATGGGGCGCCTCGTCCGGGGCGGGACATGCCGCTCCCGGCGCTGGGGCAGATGCTGGGTGAGCGTCCCGGACGGAGGCCGGTGCGGACGGTGGTCCCGGTCGGGGATGGGCCGCTGCGATGAGGCTCGGCTATCTGCACCTCCCGCGCTTTCCCCTGCAGCGGCGGCTCGTGGAGAGCCGCTCATGGGTGGGGCGTCCCGCGGTGCTGTGGGAGATGATCCGTGGAGGAAAGCGGATCACCTTCGCGTCCCAGGCCGCGCAGGGGGCCGGGGTGCGTCCGGGGATGACCCTCTCGGAGGCCACCGCGCGGGAAGCGTCGCTGCTGCAGGCCCCGCACCTGCCGGAGGAGACCTTCGAGGCCCTGCTGGGCTTGGGCGAATCCCTGCTGACGTTGAGCCCCGCCTTCCAGGTCGATGATCCGGAGGGGCTCTGGCTGGACGCCTCGGCCACCCACCTGAGCGGTGGGGAGGAGGGCTGGGGTGAGGCGGTGCTGGCCCAGGTGGAGTCCCAGGGATTGCAGGGGAGGGTGGTGCTCGCGGACCAGGCCTTCACCGCCCGCGCATTGGCCCGGGTGGAGGGACTCGCGGTGCGCGCCATTCCTCCGGGTGCCGAGGCTGAGGCGCTCGCGCCCCTCTCCTGGCGGGTGCTCGCGGAAGGGATGAAGGGGACCTTCCTCGATGGGCTCGAGCGCATGGGGCTCACCACCGTGGCGGAGCTCGCGTCCCTCCCTCCCGGCGCGCTGCTCACCCGCGGAGGCACCCAGGGGCTGCTGCTGCAGCGTCGGGCGCTGGGGCTGGATCGCGCGCCCTTCGTCCCCACGCCCCTGCCGGAGAAGCTCGAGGAGCGCCTGTCCTTCGACTGGCCGGCCACCGTGCTCGAGCCGATGCTCTTCGGGCTCAAGACGCTGGTGGACCGCCTGTGCGCACGGCTCTCCGGGCGTCGCCGAGCGGCGATGCGGGTGGGGCTCACCCTGGAGCTCGAGGGGGGCGATGCCGCGCTGCTCTCCATCTCCCTGGCCCGTCCCACCCGGGCGGCGAAGCTGCTGCTCGAGCTGGTGCGCCATCGTCTGGATGGGGTGAGCCTGGAGGCGCCGGTGGTGGCCCTGGTCCTCTCGGTGGAGGAAGAGGGGCCGGATCCGGGACACCAGCTGTTGCTTGGAGCGGGACCGGATGGGGAGGCGGCGCTGGAGGTGGTGCTCTCCCGCCTCGCCGGTGCGCTGGGGGATGAGGCGCTGGGGACCGTTGCGCTCCGGGATCACCACCGTCCCGAGCGCGCGGTCCAGGCCGAGCCCTTCCGGCCGCCCAGCCACCCCACCGGGCTGGGGCTCATCCCTCCGGATCGGACGCTGGATGGCGCCGGGCCTCAGGCGAGCCCGACCGAGCAGAGCCGGCCCTCACGCCTGCTCACGCCGCCCGTCCGCCTGGAGGTGCAGCTACGGGGAGAGTCCCTGCTGGGCGTGCGCCTCTCCGGAGGCTGGAAGCGCACGCTGGGACTGGCCGGCCCGGAGCGTCTGGCCGGGGAGTGGTGGGGGAAGGATGCCTACGCCCGCGATTACTACCGCGCCTGCCTGGAAGGGGTGGGGTGGGTGTGGCTCTTCCGGGACGCGAGGGATGGGGGCTTCTTCCTGCATGGGTTGTTTGATTGAGCGCGTGCGCCTTCCGAGCCTGCGAGCGGGCCCGAGCCCTCGGGGGACCTTAGCGTTCCCGGGGCCCACGCAGCCCTCTCACCCCCTGACCCAAGTGGAGGACCTCGGACATGGCACGGACGATCGGGATCATCGGTGGACACGGGAAGGTGGCCTTGTTGCTCGAGCCCCTGCTCGTCGAGGCGGGGTACGAGGTGCGGGCCTACATCCGCAACCCCAACCAGCGGGCGGAGGTGGAGGCGACCGGCGCTCAGGCCGTCATCGCAGACATCGAGGCCCTCTCCACCGATGACATGGCCGTTCTGTTCGAGGGGCTGTACGCCATCGTCTGGTCCGCCGGAGCGGGCGGTGGAAATCCCGCGCGGACCCAGGCTGTCGACCGCGATGCCGCCATCCGCTCCATCGATGCTGCCAAGCGGGCCGGTGTCGGGCGCTACGTGATGGTCTCCTACTTCGGCGCCGGGAAGGATCACGGGGTCTCCCCGGACAATCCTTTCTTCCATTACGCCGAGGCCAAGAGCGCCGCCGACGCCTACCTGGAAGCCTCCGGCCTCGAGTACACCATCCTGCGGCCCAGCGGCCTCACCCTGGAGCCGCCCTCCGGAAGCATCGGGGTGGAGCCTGCCCAACTGCGCAGCCGCGCCGGGACCGTCAGCCGCGCCAACGTGGCCCGTGCCATCCTCCACGCGCTCGACACCCCCACCACCATCCGTCAGGTCTACGCCTTCAACGACGGGCCCACGCCCATTGCAGAGGCCCTGCGTTGACCCTGGCCTTCGAGGGTCACCTCACCTGACTCAGGGTCTCTGCGGGGCACTGTGGTAGCGCTCCGGCGTCCATCCCCTAGGATGCGCGCCGTGAAGATCGAGATCCTGGCAGGATGGGTGTGTCTGGGCCTGATGACCGCCGTGCCGGTCGCTCGGGCGTCCGAGGTTCCCGGAGAGGCCGATGGGCTCCTCTCCCAGGAGGCCCTCGAAGACCTGGCGTTCGGCATCGATGTGACCGTGCAGCCGGGACTGCGCTGGTTCCCCGAGGATTCGCTCAACCGTGCGGGGACGGTGCTGGACCTGGGGCTGCACCTGAGGTTCTCGGGTGACTACAGCCTCGGGGTGGAGGGCGGCTTCGGGCTGCCGTCGCTGCTGGGGGACTCACCCCGGGACATGCAAGCCTACAAGGTCGTGGGGAGGGCCGGCGGACCCATGAGCCAGCTCTGGTTCGAGCTGGGCGCGGGCGTCGGCCAGCAGGGGAGGTCGAGCCGCTTCAGCCACGCTGGGCTGAGCCTGAAGGCCGGACTGCAGTTCATCCCCGTGACCGCACTCTCCGGCTTGAGCGTCGGCCTGTTCGCCGGGGGCGAAGCGTGGTGGTCCACCGAGACCTGTGGGAGCAGCCCCTGCGTGGACCTCACGCGCGCGCCCCTCTTCGCCGTCCAGGCCGGCCTCAGCCTGCGCTTCGTGTTGCCCCTGATCCGACACGCGGGCGGGTACTGAGGACCCTCTGCCTCACGGGGCTGTCGATCACGGGGCGGGCTGTGCGCGGAGCTTCAGTCCGAGCGCTCCGAGGACTTTGAGGATGGTATCGAAGTCGGGGCTGCGGTCCCCGGAGAGGGCCTTGTAAAGGCTCTCACGCGACAGCTGGGCCTCACGTGCCACCTGCGACATCCCCTTGGCGCGCGCAATGTCGCCAATGGCCTTGGCGATGAACGCCGCATCCGCTCCCGGCTCTTCGAGGCAGGCTTCGAGATAGGCCGCCATCTCCTCCGGTGTGCGCAGATGCTCAGCGACGTCATAGTGGGTCGTCTTCGTCTTGCCCATGTGTGCTCCTCACAGGTCGCGTGCGAGCCGGTGCGCACTTCTGATGTCCGCGGCTTGAGTCGTCTTGTCGCCTCCGGCAAGCAGAACGATGACCCTCTGACCGGACGAAGGACACGCGATAGCCAGGCCCATAGTCGATGCGCAGCTCTGAAACGCCTTGACCCACCGGCTTCACATCGCCGGGGTTTCCCGAGGCGAGGCGCTGAATGCGAGCTTGCACGCGAGCGCGTCCCCTCAGGTCCCGCAGGCCGTCGAGCCATGCAGCGAACTCGGCGGTCTTGCGGATTTCCACCACGACCGTGACTGTCGCCACGCGGATACATGTTCTCAAGTCGCGTCCAGCAATTTCAACGACTGGAAGCAGCGTCGCCCGCTCTAAGGTCTGCCTCCATGTCCAAGCCTCCGTCCAAGACCTTCACCGCGACCTTCCTCGGCACCGGCCCCAACCAGCGGGTCGCCTACTGCGAGCTCCCCTTCGACAGCGAAGCCCTCTTCGGCTCGAAGGGGCGCATCCCGGTGGAGGTGAAGCTCAACGGCGTGACGTTGCAGATGGCGCTGGCGCCGAAGGGGCAGCGGGAGAACCACCAGCTTCTCTTCAACCAGGCCCTGGTGAAGGAGGCCGGCATCGAGATCGGCCAGAGCGCGAAGGTCTCCATCGCCCTGGACACCGCGCCGCGCACCGTCGAGATCCCCGAGCCCCTGGCGAAGATCCTCAAGAAGGATCCGGTCGCTCGCAAGGCTTGGGAGGCGCTGGCGCCCTCGGTCCAGAAGGAGCACGCGCTGGGCATCGCCGAGGCCAAGCGCCCCGAGACCCTGGAGAAGCGGCTCGACAAGGCTCTGGCGCTCCTCACGGGGAAGGCGTCCGCCCGGCCCGCGCCCAGCAGCAAGCCGCTCTCACAGCGCCTGCACCTGCGCGAGGATCAGCAGGTGACGCTGCTCGGCGCACCGCAGGGGCTCGCGCTGGATCGTCCCACCACGACGAAGCTCTCGAAGAAGGCCGAGGTCATCCTGCTCTTCGCCAAAGACAGCCAAGCGCTTGGCGCATGGCTGCCGAAGCTCGAGCCGGTGGCCGGCACCGCGACCCTGTGGATCGCCTACCCGAAGCGGACCTCCGGGGTGAAGACCGACCTCACCCGCGACCGGGGGTGGGAGCCGGTCGAGGCGCTGGGCCTGGGGCCGATTCAGCAGGTGTCCATCGACGACACCTGGTCGGGGCTGCGCTTCAAGCCGCGGACCTGAGTCCGAACCGGGGCTTGGTTGCAGGTGAAACCAGTGTCCTTGGCCGGTCGATTGTTGAGTGGTCGGTGCCGCGCCGGGCATCAAGCCGAGATGGTTGCAAGCGAATCCGGACCATTTCATTGGCAGCCGGGATTGACGGGTCCTTGCTGCGCTCTCTGCTGAGACCGTTGCCGATGCTGCTGCTCCGACCCGGACCGCTCCGGCTCAGATCACGCCCTGATCCAGCATCGCCTCGGCGACCTTGCGGAAGCCCGCGATGTTGGCGCCCATCACGTAGTCGTGGGGGTGACCGAACTCCTCTGCGGTCTCGGCGCAGCGGCGGAAGATCCCCTTCATGATCTCGGAGAGCCGGCCCTCGGTGTAGGCGAAGGTCCACGAATCCCGTGAGGCGTTCTGCTGCATCTCGAGCGCCGAGGTGGCCACGCCCCCGGCGTTGGCCGCCTTGCCCGGACCGAAGCGCACCCCGGCCTCGCGCAGGATGGCGATGGCCTTGGGCGTGGTGGGCATGTTTGCGCCCTCGGCCACCAGGTGGACCCGGTTGGCCACCAGCGCGCGTGCGCCCCTCTCATCGAGTTCGTTCTGCGTGGCGCAGGGCAGGGCGACCTCGCAGGGCACCTCCCAGATGCTCCCGCCATCCACGTAGGTCGCCTTCGGGCGGCCGGCCACGTACTCGTGGATCCGTCCCCGCCGCTGCTCCTTGATCTCCTTCACCAGCTCCAGATCCAGACCGTCCGGATCCACCACGTACCCTGAGGAGTCCGAACAGGCGATCACCTTGGCACCCAGCTGAATCGCCTTCTGGGCGGCGTAGATCGCCACGTTGCCGGAGCCGGAGACCGTCACCGTGGTGCCCTTCAGGGAGCGCCCCATGGCATTGAGCATCTCCTCCACGAAGAAGACGAGCCCGTAACCCGTCGCCTCCTTCCGCACCCGCGACCCACCCCAGTTGAGGCCCTTGCCGGTGAGCGCGCCGGATTCGAAGCGGTTGGTGAGCCGCTTGTACTGGCCGAAGAGAAAGCCGATCTCGCGCCCCGAGACGCCGATGTCCCCGGCGGGGATGTCCACGTGCTCGCCCAGGTAGCGGTGCAGCTCGATCATGAAGGACTGGCAGAAGCGCATGATCTCGGTGTCCGAGCGCCCCTTGGGATCGAAGTCTGAGCCGCCCTTGCCGCCCCCGATCGGCAGGCCGGTGAGGGCGTTCTTGAACGTCTGCTCGAACCCGAGGAACTTCACGATTCCCAGATTGACCGAGGGGTGGAACCGCAGTCCTCCCTTGTAGGGGCCGAGGGCGCTGTTGAACTGCACCCGGAATCCGCGGTTGACGTGGGTGCGTCCGTCGTCGTCCTGCCAGGGGACCCGGAAGATGAACTGGCGCTCGGGTTCGCACAGGCGCTCGAGCAGGGAGTGGTCCGAGTAGCGAGGATCCCGTCGCACCACCTCGGTGAGGGACTCCAACACTTCGGTGATTGCCTGATGGAACTCGGGCTCACCGGCATTGCGCCTGAAGAGGCGCTCGCGGAGGACCTCGACCTGTTGTTCGACGTTCATTGCTCCAAGTGTAGGGCACGTCCATGCGCTCTTGGACTCCTGCCTGCCCGCGCGGTCGCCGATGCAGGCGTCCCGGGCTGTCCCAGCGTTGGAAATGGTAAACGCACAGGGCCGATCAGACGCCCATCCGCAAGGGGCCCACGTGCCGGCTTCCGCGTCCCCGCCCATGTCCCGACCCGATTCCGACATCTCCACCACCGAGCGTGCAGCGTCCGCCGGACCTCGGGAGCGGACGTGGACGCCGCGCCAGTGGGCGCTCTCCACCCTGGCGACCTTCGTCGGAGGGGGATGGATCTGGACCCCGAAGCGGCTGCCGCTGTTGCCCCACCGCGCCCGCTCGCTGCTGCTCCTCTTCGCCTTCGTCGTGCTCGCCGGCTTGCTGCGACACCTCAGCGCCCTCCCCGAGCTGGGGGAGCGGCCGCAGCTCCCCATCCGGGCGCAGGAGGCCGGGCCGCTTGCCGAATCGCTCGCTTCGCGGATTGCTGAACACCCGGGGCACTCCGGCATCCGCCTGCTGGTTTCGGCCGAAGACGCCTTCGCTGCCCGCATGGAGCTCGCGGAGGTCGCCACCCGGACCCTCGACGTGCAGGTCTACATCTGGCGCGAGGATCTGACGGGCACGCTGCTGCTCGAGGCCCTGCATCAGGCGGCGGATCGCGGCGTCCGGGTCCGGCTGCTGCTGGATGACAACGGCGCGCAGGGACTGGACGAAGCCCTCGCGGCGCTGGATGCGCATCCCCGGGCCGAGGTGCGCCTCTTCAATCCCTTCCGCTTCCGCACCCACCGCTGGTTCAACTTCGTCACCGACTTCCAGCGCCTCAACCGGCGTATGCACAACAAGGCCTTCATCGCCGACGACGCGGTGGCCATCGTGGGCGGGCGCAACGTGGGAGACGAGTATTTCGGCCCCACCGAGGGTGTGCTGTTCATCGACCTCGACGCCCTGGCGGTGGGCGAGGTGGTGGAAGACGTCAGCCACAACTTCGAGCGTTATTGGCAGAGCTCCGGCGCCTGGCCGCTGGAGCGGCTGCTCGAGGTGCCCGAAGCCGACCTCAGCGCCTGGCAGGAGCGCCACGATGTCTGGATGGCACGCGTCGAACAGGCGCAGCGGGAGGCGCCTGTGGACCCCGGGGTCGAGCAGGTCGCCCGGACGCGTCCGCCCCTGATCGACGGGCTGCTGGACGGAACGCTCTCCCTCACCTGGGCGCCGGTGCGCATGCTCAGCGATCACCCGGACAAGGCGCTGGGGCAGCTCGCGGACAACGAACGCATGCTCCGCGAGCTCATCGCCATCCTGGCGGGGGCGCGCACCCGGGTGGAGCTGGTCTCCCCCTACTTCGTCCCCGGCAAGGTCGGAACGGAGCGACTGGGAGAGCTCCCGGCTTCGGGCGTGGCGCTGCGGATCCTCACCAACGCGCTGGAGGCCACCGACGTCCCAGCGGTCCAGGCGGGGTACGCCAAGCGGCGGCGTCCGCTCCTGGAGGCCGGCGTACGCCTCTTTGAGCTCGAGCAGTCGCGCCCCGAGGAGGCGAGGGGGCGCTCGGGTACCTGGTGGAGCGGTTCGAGCTCGGGCAGCAGCCTGCACGCCAAGACCTTCGCGGTCGATGGACGCTCCCTCTTCGTGGGCTCGTTCAACTTCGATCCCCGCTCGGCGAGCCTCAACACCGAGATGGGGCTGGTCATCGAGGCCCCGGAGCTCGCGGTTGCCCTGGGGGCGCTCTTCGAAGGCCCGATCCTCGACCGCGCCTATGAGGTCCAGCTCACCGAGAAGGGCGACCTTCAGTGGATCGACCGGGAGGGGGAGACGGTCACCCTCCTCGACGAGGAGCCCAACAGCAGCGCCTGGATGCGGCTGTGGATTGCCTTCCTGGGCGTGCTTCCCATCGAGTGGTTGTTATAGCTCCTGCCATGCGAACCATCGGAACGTCGGACCTCAGGATCTTCCCGCTGTGTCTGGGCGGCAATCCCTTCGGCTGGACGGCGGATGAGGCCGCCACCTTCGACATCCTCGACGCCTTCGTCGAGGGCGGGGGCAACTTCATCGACACCGCCGACAGCTACGTGTCCTGGATTCCGGGAGGGAAGGGCGGCGAGTCCGAGACGCTGATCGGCCGCTGGATGGCGTCGCGCAAGGCCCGGGATCGGGTGGTGATCGCCACCAAGGTCGGAGGTCTCGAGGGGCTCAAGAACCTCAAGCCGCAGACCATCGCCACCGCCGCCGAGGCCTCGCTGCAGCGGCTGGGCACCGACGTCATCGATCTCTATTACGCCCATTGGGACGACGATCCGCCCACCCCCATCGAGGAGGTGAGCGCCGCGTTCGACGCCTTGGTGAAGGCGGGCAAGGTGCGTCAGGTCGGCATCTCCAACATGAGCCCGGAGCGGATCGAGGCCTGGCTCGAGGTCGCCCAGGCCGAGGGACACGCGGTCCCGGTCGCCCTCCAGCCCCAGTACAGCCTGGTGGCGCGGGCCGCCTACGAGGCGAACATCGCCCCGCTCGCACGCAAGAACCGCCTGGGGGTCTTTCCCTACTACGCGCTGGCCAGCGGCTTTCTCACCGGCAAGTACCGCAGCCCGACCGACGCCGAGGGACGGGCCCGGGGGGGCGCGGTGGCGCGCTACCTGACGCCGGAGGGACTGGGGGTGCTCGAGGAGCTGGACGCCGTCGCCGCCGAGCGGGGCGCCTCGGTCACGTCCATTGCGCTCGCCTGGCTGCTTGCCAAGCCGCAGGTGACCGCGCCCATCGCCAGCGTGAGCCGCGCCGAGCAGCTCCCCGATCTGCTCGCGGCCACCCGCATCGGGCTCACCCCCGACGAGGTGACCCGCCTGGACATCGCCTCGGCACGGATCCGCTGACCATCTCCCGCCGCGCGGCGGCCCGTCGCGGGAGACCTGAGCGGGCCGCCTGGATGCTTGACCTGTTCGGGCGTTCAGTGCGCATCCTGAGGGGGTGGGTTACGCCGAGCTCTGCTGCCGCTCCAATCACTCCTTCCTGCAGGGGGCCAGCCACCCCGAGGAGCTGATCCGCCGCGGCCACGCGCTCTCCCTCTCGGCCCTGGCGCTGGGGGATCAGGACGGTCTCTACGGCGCGGTGAAGGCGCACCTGGCGGCCCGGGAGGTGGGGCTGCCGCTGATCCTGGCCTCGCGGATGACGGTGACCGACGGGCCGGAGGTGGTGCTGCTCGCCCGGAACCGCACCGGCTACGCGAACCTCGCCGGGCTCATCTCCGAGAGCCGGCTGAACCATCCCAAGGGTGAGGCGGGCCTGACCCGGAGGCGGATCGCCGAGCGCGCCGAGGGGCTCCATGCGCTCATTCCCTGGCCGGCTCCCGCGTCGCAGCTCATGCCCTGGGTGGAGGCCTTCGGGCGCGAACATCTGGACGTGGGCGTCTGCCGGGTGCGCGTGGCGGGGGAGGAGACCCAGGTCGCCCGGGCGGTGGAGCTGGCGCGGACCTTGGGCGTGGGACTGTTCGCGCACAACGACGTGCACACCCACCACCCGGATCGGCAGCCGCTCCAGGACGTGATGACCGCCATCCGGCACGGGATCACCCTGAGCGAGGCGGGCCGCCGCCTCTTTCCCAACGCCGAGCGTACCCTGCGCAGCCCCGCGGAGATGGCGGCGCGCTTCTCCGATCTCCCCCACGCGGTGGCCCGGACGGTGGAGATCGCGGAAGGCTGCCACGCGACCCTGAGCGATCTGCGGCACGACTTCCCCCGCGAACACCTGCCGGAGGGACACACCCCCCAGTCCTGGCTGGAGGCGCTCACCCGCGAGGGGCTCGCCGTGCGCTATCCGGGGGGCGCACCGCCGGCGGTGCAGGCGCAGATCGAGCACGAGCTCAAGCAGATCGCCCAGCTGGGCTTCGCCGGCTACTTCCTCACCCTCTGGGACATCGTCCGCTTCGCACGCGAGCGGGGCATCCTCTGCCAGGGCCGGGGAAGCGCGGCGAACTCCGCGGTCTGCTACGCGCTGCAGATCACCGCCATCGATCCGGTGCGCATGGGCCTGCTCTTCGAGCGCTTTCTCTCCATGGAGCGCAAGGAGCCTCCCGACATCGACGTGGACTTCGAGCACGAGCGCCGCGAGGAGGTGCTCCAGTACGTCTACGAGAAGCACGGCCGGCACCGCGCGGGCATGGTGTGCAACGTCATCTGCTTCCGCCGCCGGCTCGCGCTGCGTGAGGTGGCCAAGACGCTGGGGCTCTCCCTGGATCAGGCCGACCGGCTCGCGGGCTCGGCGACCCATGGGCCACCGGACCCGGACGCCCTGCGCGAGGCCGGACTCGATCCGGAGGACCAAGGGGTGCAGACCGCGGTGCACCTGGCCTCGGCGCTCGAGGGCTTCCCACGCCACCTCGGGATCCACGTGGGGGGCTTCGTCATCACCCACGGGCCGCTGGTGGAGATGATCCCGGTGGAGCGCGCCGCCATGAAGGACCGCACCGTCATCCAGTGGGAGAAGGATGACGTCAACGCGCTGGACGTCCTCAAGGTGGACCTGCTGGGCCTGGGGATGCTCACCGTGGTGAGCCGGACCCTGCGCCTCATCGCCCAGCACGGCGGCCCGACGCTTTCACTTGCAACCATCCCTCCGGAGGATGCGGAGGTCTACGCCATGCTCTGCCGGGGCGATGCCATCGGCGTCTTCCAGGTGGAGAGCCGCGCCCAGACCGCGATGCTCCCGCGCCTGCAGCCGCGGACCTTCTACGACCTGGTGATCCAGATCGCGATCATCCGCCCCGGCCCCATCGTGGGCGCCATGGTGCACCCCTACCTGCGCCGCCGGGATGGCGTCGAGACGCCGTTCTACCCCTCGCCGGAGGTCGAGAAGATCCTGGGCAAGACGCTGGGGGTCCCGCTCTTCCAGGAGCAGGCGATGAAGCTCGCCATGGTGGCCGCGGGCTTCACCGCCGGAGAAGCCGATGGGCTGCGGCGCGCGATCTCGCACAAGCGGGCCGAGGAGCTGATCCTCCCCTACCGTGAGCGCTTCATCGAGGGCTGCCTCTCCCGCGGCTACCCCCGCGACTGGTCCGAGGCCCTCTTCCACAGCTTCCGGGGCTTTGCGCACTACGGCTTCCCGGAGAGCCACTCCGCGTCCTTCGCCCTCATCGCCTACGCCACCGCCTGGCTCAAGCGCTACCACCCCTCGGCCTTCGCCGCCGCGCTCCTCAACAGCCAGCCCATGGGCTTCTACGCGCCGCATACCCTGGTCGAGGACGCGAAGCGCCACGGCGTCCGGGTGCGGCCGGTCGACGTGAACGCCTCGGACACCGAGGCCACGCTGGAGGCCGATCCCGACAGCGAGGGAGGCCTGGCGCTCCGGCTGGGACTGGGCCAGGTGAAGGGGCTCGCCGAGAAGGATGGAGCGCGCATCGTCGAGGCGCGGGAGAAGGGCGGACCCTTCACCTCGGTGGGATCCCTCGCGCGCCGCTCCCGGGTGGGACGCCACGTCCTGGCGCGGTTGGCGATGGCCGGCGCCCTGGCGTCGATGTGCCCCGGCGATCGACGTCAGGCCCTGTGGGAGGTGCAGTCGCTGGGCCCCCTCGAGGCCGACGATCTCTTCTTCGGCCTGCCGGTGGACGATGCGAAGGTGGAGCTGCCGCCCATGGCGGTGGGGGAGCGGGTCGCGCAGGACTACGGGAGCCTGGGCCTGTCCCTCGAGGCGCACCCGCTGGAGCTGCTGCGGCCGGTCCTCAAACGCCAGCGGGCCCACACCGCCGCAGCCCTGATGAAGCTCCCCATGGGGAGACGGGTGGTGGTGGGAGGGCTGCGGATCGTCCTGCAGCGGCCGCCGACCGCCAAGGGCTTCGCCTTCATCTCCCTCGAGGACGAGACGGGGATCGCCAACCTGATCGTCCCGCCCCAGATCGCCGAGGCCCACCGGCGCGTCCTCTACGGTGCGCTCTTCCTGGTGGGGGAGGGGACCATCGAGCGCAGCGGGGGGACGGTGAACGTCAAGGTCCACACCCTCCGGGAGCTGTCACCCTGAGCCCGACCGAGCCCCCGTTGCACGCGCAACCGGAAGGAATGCTCAGCCGAAGTTGTAGGCGGCGGAGAGCCAGGGCAGGGGGAGGGGCACGATGTTGCCGCCCTGTCCCAGGAGGAGCACCCCCACGTCGACGGAGAAGGGACGCAGGTTCAGGCGTGTCCCGCCGCCCCAGATCCAGGCGTTGCCCCCGCCGTCACCGGGGAGGGTCCAGAGCTCGCTGGTGAGGGACACCATCCGGCTCACCCGGAGCAGCCCGCTCAGGTTGACGATGAGGCCCTCGACCGGCGCGGTCGCCGCCACCGGGACACCGATGGAGAGGGTCACGTTCTTCTCCGCCGTGCCCACCGTCACCGAGCCGAAGCCGACGCCCAGCACCGCGACGCTGCTGTTGAGGGCTGCGGGGACGAAGATCCCGTAGGCCCCGGCCGCCAGGTGCACCACCTCGTTCACCGAGCCTCCCGCCTTCACGCTGGCGAGCATGTTGAACCCCCCGCCCGTGCTGGCGAACCAGAGGGGGAGGATCGACCCGATCGTGAAGTTGAGGTTGTCGGTGATGCCGTAGCTGAACTCGCTGAGGAGCAGCTCGAGCTGGGCGAAGGAGCCCTGGCCCTCCTTGAGGAGCAGCGCGCTGGGAGCGAGGAAGTACGCCTGGGGGCGCAGTGGACGCTCCGCGGCGGGTGCCTCGGGCGACACCTTGGCGATGGTGCTGCGCGAGAGGTAGATGCGCGGCCCGTCCCCGATCTCCAGCATCACCCCGTGCGCGTCGTGAGAGCGCAGCGTTCCGACGAGCGACTGCCCATCGATCAGCTCCACCCGGTGAAGCTGCGGCGGCTCGGCGTCCTGGGCGGTGGTGGCAGCGGTGGCCTCGGGTTCCGCGTCCTGGACCCCGTCCTGTGGCGCCGCTTCGGCGAGGCCGTCGGGAGGGACGCGCGCGCCGTCGGTGACGGGAGGATGCGCCTCCTCCGTGGTGGGCCCCACCGGCGGTTCCGGGATGCGCGAGGGAGCGGCGTCGATCGCCGCCTGCGGATCCGCCGGGCCGTCGGATGTCGTCGGGGCCGCTGCGTGCTCCGACGCTGTGCGCTCCGCCGGCAGCTCGAGGGCGAGCGCCGCCCCGGGCAGGGAGAGCAGCAGCGTGAGAAGCGGCGACCAACGCAGGGACACGACGTTCTGACTCCTGGGGTGGGAGGCTCCGGCCGCCCCCCTCGCTCCGTGGACACGGGAGGGAGGCCATCCTAACGGCATTTCGACGCTCCCTGCCGGCGAAGTCCTCAGCCGATGATCATCGACTCCTTCTCGAGCCGGCCGTCGATGAAGCGCTGAAGATTGAAGCGGGTGAAGAGATCGTCATCGGGCGCCGCGCCGGTCATCCACGCGGCCATCCGCTCGCCGACGGCGGGCGCCATCATCACCCCGTGGCCCACGAAGCCGTTGAGCTGCAGCAGGTTCTCCACCCCCGGGGTGCGTCCCAGCACCGGGTTGTGATCGGGCGTGACGTCGTAGCATCCCGCCCACTGGCGCAGGATCTTGAGGTTGCCGCCGGTGGGGAGGAGCTCCTGCAGGGCCGAGGCGTAGCGGGAGGCGAAGCGCATGGTGGAGCCCATCTGCAGACCCGCCGGTTCCAGGGGATCTCCCATTCCGCCCACGATCTCGCCACGCATGGACTGGCTGAAGTAGATGCCCGAGTCGAGCACGCTCACCAGCGGACCCAGGAAGGGTTTGAGGGGCTCGGTGGAGCAGATCTCATGGCGGTGCGGCTGGTTGGGCAGCGTCACGCCGGCCAGCTGCGCGATGGGTGGACTCCACGCGCCGGCCGCGAGGACCACCGTCTCACAGGCGATCTCCCCGCGGTCGGTGACCACGTGGGTGATCCCCGCTCCGGACTGCTTGAAGCCGGTCACCCGGGTGAAGGTCTCCACCGCGATGCCGTGGCGCTTGCAGCTCTGCGCGTAGCCCCACAGGAAGGGCCAGGGGAAGATGACCCCGTCGTCGGGATTGAAGGCGGCCACCCGCACGCCACGCAGCGAGAGGTCGGGGACCAGCTCGGAAGCTTCGCTCTGCTCGATGAGCCGGGTCTGCACCCCCATGGCGTTCTGGACCGCCACGCTCTTCTCGAGGCGGTCGGCGACCTCGGCGCTCTTGGCCAGGAAGAGGTAGCCGCCCTGGCGCAGCCAGAGGTTGATCCCGAACTCGCGGGCAAAGCCCTTCATGAGTTCGATGGAGCGCCGGGCGAGCCCCACGTTGACCGCGGTGCCCCACTGCATGCGCACGCCGCCGCCGTTGCGTCCCGTGGCCCCCGCCAGCAGGTAGCCCTGCTCGAGGACCACGACGTCGGTCTCGCCCCGGAGCGCGAGGTTGTGGGCCAGGGACAGACCCATCACGCCGCCGCCGATGATCACGATCTTTGCCCGCGCGGGCACCTGACCGTCTGGCTTGAGGGCGGGCGTGGAGAGCTCGATCGTCGGGGGCGTTCCGCCGATGGGAGGCTCCTGGGCCGGGACCGGATCCGAGGCCAGCACCGCCAGCCGGGTCGGCTGCAGGGGCGGACGCGCGGTGAACGGCGCCTGGGCCTCGGGGGGCAGCAGACCCTTGCGGTGGAGGTAGGCGGAGACCGCGGGCATGCAGCTCTTGCCCTGGCACATGCCGGTGCCGAAGCCGGTGAAGCGCTTGATGGACTCGATGTCGGTGTGGCCGTGGCTCACCGCGTGATCGAGGTTGTCGAAGGTGACGTCCTCGCAGGGACAGACCAGGGCCTTGCTCATCGCGCGGCCTCCCCGGCCAGAATGGCCCGCGCCGCCCGCTGCCCGGACCCGGCAGCCTCCTGTGCGGAACAGGGGCCCAGCAGTTCGCCGGCCACCCAGACGCCGGGCACCCCGGTGGCCCCGGACCCATCCGCGCGGACCCGGAAGGTCTCCTGGGCGGGATCGAAGTCGACCTGCGCCCCGAGCTGCGAGGCGAGCTCGTAGGACGGCGACGGCGGCAGGGCGAGCACCAGCGCGTCACAGGACACGCGCCGGTCGGTCCCGTCCGGCGTCCGGTAGTTCAGGCCGCGGATCTTCGCCCGCCCCAGGGCCCGGATGGGCTCGGCGAGCAGCGCGCCCAGCTCGATCCCCACCGAGGGGGTGGGGCCCGGTGCATCCGGCACCCCGAGGTCCAGGGTCACCACCGGCGTGATGCCCGCCTCAGCCAGGGAGGCATGGACCCCGGCGAGCTCCTCTCCGCGTCCCACCAGTGCCACCTGCCGGCCCGGGAGGACGCCGTGGCGTCGGATCATCCGCGTGGCGGCGCGGCCGGCGAAGATGCCCGGCAGCTCGTTGTTCTCGAAGGGGATGATCCGCGCGTGCCCGCCGACCGCGAGCAGCAGCGCCTGCGCGTAGATCCGCACCAGGCGATCCCCTTCGATGGATTGGTGTTCGACCGCCACGAAGCGCCCCTGCGCGTCCTCGAAGACGCCGAAGGCCTGCGCCGAGGTCCAGAGGGTGTTCGCGGGAGGCAGGTCGAGAGGCGGAGCCCCCGCCTCCAGGGGCCCGGCGTTGAGCCGCCCTCCGGCGATGTGATCCCGCTCGATGAGCACGTGGTTGACGCCCGCTTCGGTGAGCACCTGCGAGGCCGCGAGGCCCGCGGGGCCGGCGCCGATGATGAGCACCGGCACCTGCAGGGACTGGGCGTCGGCGAGGGGACGGGCCGGCAGATCCGGGAGGGTGCCCAGGCCGGCGAGCTGACGCGCGACGCGGGCCATCACCTGCTCGGCGACCGGGACCCCGGCGAGGATCGTGTTGTGGTGCATCCCCCGGGGAAAGAACCAGTCGATGAAGCCGAAGACGTCCACCCGCGCCGAGGGGTAGGCGTTCTGACGCTCCACCCGCATCCCGTCGTGGACCGCCACCCGGCAGGCCTGGACGTTGGGGACCCCGTTCACCCGGACCAGGCAGTTGCCACAGGAGGCCGCCATGCAGAACGCCCCCCGCGGCCGGTGGTACTTCACGCTGCGGGAGAGCAGCAGCTGCCCCGCGTCCACCAGGGACACCGCAAGGGGTTCGCCCTCACGGGCCTCGATGGTGCGACCGTCCAGGTCCACGGAGACCCGGCGGCCGGAGGCGGAGGAAGACAGACGGGCCATGGGGAGGCGCCTCTTCGGGAAGTCCTCGACCCGGGAGGGCCCACCCGGAGGTCCCGGGCCCGGCAGGGGTCGCGCATCGGAGGGCGATGCGCGGTGGTTCTACCGCCCTGCCGGGGACCTTGAGAAGCCCTGATGCAGGGGGGCGCCGCTGCCTGCCCGCTGCTGTCAGGCACCGGTCCCCCGAAGCCCGCAGGGCGGTGCTCAGTCGATGGTGGTGGGGAGGGGATCCCGACCGCGTCCGCCGACCCGCGTCCGCACCACGCTGCCGAGCGCCACCAGCGAGAGGAGGAAGACCATCAGCGGGCCCACGACGGGCAGGGTGGAGATGAACACCAGGGGGATGAGCCCCAACGCCAGGGCCGAGGCCTGGGTCTTCTGGGGGCCCTGCAGCAGCGGGATCCGACGTCCCAGCTCGAGGGCGATGGCGGTCACCCCCATGGCCACCGCCAGGGGGACCAGGGGGATGAGCAGCAGGGCGACCGGGATCCCCACGATGGTGATGCAGAGGAGGACGATGAAGGGCACCAGCGCCAGCATGGCGAAGAAGCCCAGGCCCAGCGCCGAGCCGGGATGCGTCTTGAAGTCCTCGGTGATGACCCGCATCCGCGCCGGGAAGAGCATGAAGGCGAGGAAGCCCAGCCCGAAGAGCAACACGAAGCGGGTCAGCAGCGTGCCGAGCCAGCTCCCCAACCTGGAGAAGAACCCGGGCCCGTGCGCCTCCGCGCGCGGTTCGGGGTGCGTGTTCGCGCCCTGCACCTGCGCCCCGTCCGCCTGGTTCACCCGCCCCCCCAGCGCACGGACCGAGCCGCGCACGTCGGCATCGGAACCCAGGTCCACGTTGCCACCCATCACCAGGATGTCGCCGAGCACCGTCCCCTCGACGCGCATCTGCCCGCCGAACACCAGCGCGTCCCCCTGGATGACCCCCGGGATGGTGGCATCACCGCCGAAGACCAGGACGTTCCCGGTGGCCTCACCCTCGAGGTCGAGCGAGCCGCCGTAGACCAGCACGTCGTTCACCTTCCGATCGCGGGGGACGGTCTCGCTGCGTCCGGTCACCACCAGGTCGCCATCGCCGCGCCCATCGCGCTGCGCCCGCAGGCGCATGATCCGCACGCCATCCAGCTCCTTGCGGACGCCGTCGAGCTCCTGGCGGACCTCATCCGAGATGCGACGCGCGTCCTCATTGCTGAAGTGCGGCGGGATGGGCGGCGGGGGAGGAAAGGCGGGATGGGCGGGGAACGCTGCGCCACTGCGCGGTCCGGCCCGGCCGATCACGATGAGCCCGTGACGTTGGGCGAGGGTCAGCGCGTGCTCCTGGGCGAGGGCTTCCAACACCTGGCCCGCGGAGAGGCCGTGGAGGTTGACCTGCACCTCCTGGTCCAGTCCTCCCTGCACGATGACGCTCAACCCACCCTGGCGGGCGATCTCGCGGATGGCCTGGGACAGCGGTCCGCGGAACTCGAGCGAGACCTCCTTGCCCTGGGGAATCGGGGTGGCTTCATCCGGCGCCGCGGCTTCCCCCCCGGCCGAGGGGGATCCGGCGTTGAAGAAGGGGTGGAGGGTGACCCCCGCCCCCCCGCCGAGGCGTGCGAACAGCTCGGAGACCTCCTGGACCTGGACCCACTGCTGGGCCTTCTGCGTCCACCGCTCGGCGTCCAGCAGGCCGGAGGCGTGGGAGGGGAGGGCGGCGGTGAGGGCGAGCAGCGAGGCGGTCAACTTCACGTGGAGCGTGGACATGGTGTCAGGCCTCCACCCGCCCGGGGGCAGGGGTTGCGGCGAGTTTTCGCAGCCCGAGGCTGGCGAAGAGGAGCGTCAGGATCGAGGCGATGAGCAGGGTCGGTCCGGCGACGGACCACACCGTGGAGAAGCCGGCGGCCACCCCTTCGACCCAGCGCCCCCGCGCGAGGGCGCGATCCAGGGTGTCCAGTGAGAGGGCCCCCAGGGAGGGGACCGAGGTCAGCACCAGCGCCGCGAGGGCGACCATGGAGCTCAGGAAGATCATGCCCCCCACCAGCAGCTCGGTGCGGGGCGGCGCCGGGGCCTGCTCCACCCGCACCATCACCCGGCTCACGAAGTCCGCGGGGGGCGCCGGATCCATGGCCCGGAACAGCTCGCGCTCGAGCAGCCGGTGCTCCTCGAGGATGTCGGCGCACCCTTCACAGTGCTCGAGATGGGTGAGCGCCCACTCCTGACCATCGTCGAGGTCCAGGGCGAGGCGCTCGGGCTCGGGGCAACGGGACGCGCTCATGTCGCGACCTCCTCCTGCGCCATCATGCGGCGCAGCTTCTCGCGGGCGCGGAAGAGCCGGGCCATGATGGTCCCCGGCGCCACGCCCATGATGTCGGCAATCTCGCGGGTGGTCCGCCGCTGCACGTAGTAGAGGGCCAGCACCTCCCGATCCTGAAGCCCCAACTGGGCCATGGCCTCCTCCAGCGACCGGTAGGTCTGCTTGGAGATGGCCTGCTCCTCCTGGGAGGCTTCTGGAGACGAGAGCACCTCCTGGAGCGGCTCGACGTCCTGGGTCGGGTGGCGCCCCCGCCGGCGGAGCAGGTCCAGGCAGAGGTTTCGGGCGATGGCCATCAACCAGACCTCGAACGGGCGGCGCCCATCGAAGCGGTCCAGGTGGCTCCAGGCGCGCAGGAACGACTCCTGGGCCACCTCGGCAGCCTCGGCTTCGTTGGCGAGCAGGCGCAGGCAGAGGCCGTACACCGGGCGCTGGAGGCCCCGGACAATGGCTTCGAAGGCCGAGCGATCCCCGCGCCGCGCCTGGGCGACTTCGTCACTCCAGGGGATCACGGGCGCATCGGCGGTCATGAGCATCGCCAGGGCCTGGCCGAGGCGGGAGCTGGGCTGGATGGAGAGGGCGTTCACGACCAGCCCAACGCCCCTCCCCGAAACCGATTGCAGCGCCCCGGACGGTCGGGCCGGAGAGCGACCTTAACGCTTCTTTGCCTTCTTGGCGGCAGAGGCTGCGGCGCGGCGCTTGGCGCTCGGCTTGCCCCGGGACGGCTCTCCGGGCTTGGCCCCGCGGGGAAGCTTCTTCGCCGTGGGCGCCGCAGGGGCCGCGGCGGCCTTTGCATCGGGGCGCCCTGCGGAGGACGTCCGGGCCTTCGCAGCGCCCGACCCTGCCTTGGCGGCCGTGCGCGTCGCGCGGGGCCTGCCGGTGGCGGCGTCGGGGTGAGCCCCGGCCCTGGAGGCGGAGCCGGCCTTGGCGGCAGGCGCGGAAGGGGCCCGGTCGGCGCGGGTGCTCCGGGACCCGGGCCGACGCGCCGGGGGGCGGCCCGGGCGGGCAGGGCGCGAGGGCCGGGGGCCGGTGCGCGGGGCCTCGGGCAGCCGATCCCAGACCGGGACCTCCTCCGGGATGTCGGCCGCGGCCGCGGCCTGGCGGGCGGCATAATCGGCCATCCGGTCCTGGGTGGCCTGTACGTCCTCGCGGGTCTCCTCGTGCCAGCTGTAGTGGAACAGCCGCTTGATGACGAGGGTCGCGTAAGCGCCGGGGGGCAGCGTGAAGGCCACGTTGATCTTCAGCGCGCCCCGGTTGAGCTCGTCGCGCTGGACCCGGCCGAGCACCAGCTTGCCGGGATCGACCAGGATGGGCCGCTCCTCGTGCTTGAAGAAGAGGCGGTTGCCGACCCCGGGCACCTTGAGGTCCGCGAGCTTGAGCTTCTCCTTGCCCAGGCTCCAGCGGACGGCGTCGTCGATCACCGGATCATCGATGACCGAGTTGTGGGCCAGCAGGGGGAAGGTCAGCTGTCGCAGCTCCCGCTGGAGGTCCGGGGGCGCGCTGCGATGGAACAGCAGGCTGCCGGCCTGGTAGGGGGCGGGGAAGAGGTCCGCCCGCTCGAGCCGGAGCTGGAGGTAGCGGCGGACCCCCTCGTTCCAGAGGTAGCTCTGGTAGGTGAAGAGCTGCATCGCGCGGTAGGCCGCGTCGATCTGCATGAAGGCCCGGGCGTAGTCCCCGGGGTGGGACCGGAGGCTGCGCAACACCCGGTGGTACTTCCCGGCCCCCTTGTAGGGCACCCGCGCATCCCACTCGCCCCAGTGCTCGCTCCAGAAGCGCTTGACCTTGGCATCTTCGGTGCGGTCCAGGGGGCTGGGCTTGGCGAGGTAATTCCTGAGCGCCGCCTCGAAGTCGCCGCGGAGCAGGTCCTTGGCGATGAAGCCCTGACCGTGCTTGAGCGAGCCGAAGCGCTGGCTGTCGAAGTAATTGATCACGCCCAGCCGGCCGACCTCGGCTGCCGCCAGGTGGAGCGGAGGCAGATCGTCCTCGCGCAGGTCGCGGACGGTCACCGAGAAGCGGTTGGAGGTGATGTTGGCCGCGGAGAGGGGCGCGTCGGTCCGACCCAGCGGCTTGAGCCGCAGGTCGTTCTCCTGCATGTCGATGTCGTGACCATCGACGGCGATCAGCTGCTCGGTCCGCCCCTGCTTGTCCTTGAGGCCGCAGTAGCTGATGGTCCCCGGCTTGAGCCCGAAGCGCTGTTGCAGGCGGTCGACGGCTTCGAAGGTCGACAGCTTCTGCTTGTCCATCAGGTAGACGCGGTGGCGCCCGTCCTTCACGCGGTCGAAGCGGTAGGACTCTTTGACGGAGAAATCTTCGGGTTTCTGTTTGATGCGCACGGTTGCGCGGCCCATAGCAGGATTCACCCCCGCCGCGCGAGGTCCGTCACGCGGACCGCGCCTCAACCCGAGGGTGCCGGCCACGCCCTCGTCACTGCCGGGTGCCGACCGAGGGGACAGGCGGGATCGGAAGATGCTCAACCTGCGCCTGCCGTGTAGGATTTCCACACCGTTTCCCGACCCTGATGACGCCTCCCACCTGTCGCCGCTGCCACGCCCCTCTGCCGCCCCACGGTGACGCGCCGTGTCCGGCCTGCGGCGCGCCCGGTGCGTCGAAGGGGGACGCGCAGGGACCACGGCTGGTGGGGCACTTCAACGGCGGGGCGCTGGAGGAGCGCGTCCTGGGAACGCTCACCTCGGTCGGGCGCCACCCCGGAAACACCCTTCGGCTCGCGGACCGGGAGGTCTCCAAGGAGCACGCGGTCCTGGTGGTCGAGGAGACGCATGTCCTGCTGCGGGATCTGGGCTCCTCCAACGGGACCTTCGTCAACGGACAGCGGATCCGTGAGCAGCGGCTGCGCGACGGGGACGAGGTGGTCTTCGGCAGCTCGAGGTTCCTCTTCCGAGCCGGTGCCGACGCCGCGCCCGAACCGCCGCGGGGGGTGACGGTGGTCGCCGGGATCGACCGGGCGCCGGCGATCCTCGCGCAGCTCGAGCCGGTGAAGGATGACACCTTCCGCCCCGCCGACGAGCTGCTGGACATCGCCACCCTGCGCGCGGACTACGAGAAGCTGCGCATCGCCCACGAGTTCCAGCGCCAGACGGGCACCGAGCGCGATCCCCAGGCCCTGCTGGAGAAGATCCTCAACGCCAGCTTCCAGCTCGTCCCGGCGGACAACGGGGTCATCTTCCTCCCTGACGCCGGGGGCCTGCGACCGGCCGCGGTCAAACGCCGCGACGGGCAGGTGGGAGCGTTCGTCCTCAGCGAGACCGTGCTGCAACAGGTCTCCGACACCCGGCGGGCGGTCCTCACCGCCGACGCCATCATCGATGAGCGCTTCTCCGCGTCGGAGAGCATCGTCGCCCAGGGCATCCGCTCGGCCATGGCGGTCCCGCTCCTCTCCAGCAACACCCTCCGGGGCGTGCTCTTCGTGGACAGCCGCGAGCGGGCCAACGCCTTCAGCGCCAAGGACCTCAAGCTGCTGGCCGGGCTGGCCGGGCATGCGGCCATTGCGCTCGAGAACGTGGAGCTGGGCCGCAAGATCGAGCAGGAGGCGGTCACCCGTGCCGAGCTCTCGCGCTTCCTCTCCCCGGCAGTGGCCGAGATGGTGGTGCAGGGGAAGGTCGAGCTGCTGCGCCAGGGGCGGCTGGAGAACGTGACGGTGCTCTTCGCCGACATCCGGGGCTTCACCTCGATGGCGGAACACGACGCCCCCCAGGACGTGGTCGCCATGCTCAACGCCTTCTTCACCCGGATGGCCGACGTGGTCTTCCGGCACGAGGGCAACCTCGACAAGTTCATCGGAGATTGCGTCATGGCGGTGTGGGGGCCTCCCTCCAGTCATCACGACGATCCCGCGCGGGCGCTGCGCGCCGGCCTCGAGATGCAGCAGGAGGTGGCCCTGCTCAACCGGGAGCGGGAGGCCGCGGGTCGGCCGCCGCTGCAGGTGGGCATCGGCATCAACACCGGTCAGGCGGTGGTCGGCTACATGGGATCGGCGGAGCGTCACGAGTTCACCGCGATCGGGGACTCGGTCAACACCGCGAGCCGCCTCTGCGGGATGGCCCAGGGCGGGGAGGTCCTGGCCACCGAGGCCACGATGCAGAAGGCCGGTGGTGGATTCGAGGTGGAACCCCTGCCGATGGCCAACGTGAAGGGCAAGGCTCAGGGCGTTCAGGCCTACCGCCTGCTCAGCGCGGACGGGACCCGCGTGGGGGGCGCGGCGTGAGCGCGCTCATCTGCGGCGGTTGTGGACGACAGCATTCGGTGGTGGGGCTGGCCGCGGGCACCCAGGTCTCCTGCCCCTGCGGGCAGACCCTGCGTCTGCTGCCGGAGTTGCCGGAGGTGCCCCACGCGCTGCGGCCGACCGGCACCGCTTCCGCGGACGCATCGCCCCACGCCGCCGCACCGTCCATTCCTTCGGCGCCCCCGGCCCAGCCGGTGGAGGAGCGCGCGGCAGGGGTGTTCGCAGCCGGCGCGCTGGACCGCACCTGGGTCCCCGACTCCGCGCCCCGGGTGGGCGCCGCGACGTCCCAGCCCGATGGCGCCGGGGCGGCCGGGGCGCCAGCTTCGACCTCCGGCCCGGGCGCCAGGGAGGCCGCGGGAGGACAGGTCATCGGCGGCCTGGACGCGACCGTGGTCCGGGGCGAGACCCAGCCGCGCCTGCCGGGCTTTGAGCTGCTGGAGCTCTACGGCCGCGGCGGCATGGGTGAGGTCTGGCGCGCGCGACAGCTCTCCCTGGGCCGCACCGTGGCGGTGAAGCTGCTGCCGGAAGCGCTCTCCACCGACGCCGAGTTCGTGGCCCGCTTCGACAAGGAAGCCACCGCGCTGGCCACCCTCAACCATCCCAACATCGTCCAGATCATCGATCGGGGCCGGGAGGGGCAGAACTACTACTTCGTCATGGAGTTGGTGGAGGGCGGCTCGCTGCGTGAGCGCATGCAGGGCGGGCGCCTGCCGCTGTCGGACGTGCTGCAGCTGGTGATCCAGATCGCCCGTGCGCTGGAGGCCGCACACGAGAAGGGCGTGGTGCACCGGGATCTCAAGCCGGAGAACGTGCTGCTCGACGCCAAGCTGCACGTGAAGGTCGCGGACTTCGGGCTCGCCGGGTTCCGGGACGATCGCGCGCGCAGCATGCAGCTCACCGCGTCCCACGTGGCCATGGGCACCCTCAATTACATGGCCCCCGAGCAGCGGCGGGAGGCCCGTTCGGTGGATGGGCGCGCCGATCTCTACAGCCTGGGGGTGATGTTCTACGAGCTGCTCACCGGGGATCTCCCCATCGGCCGCTTCGCCCCGGTCCAGCGCCGGCTCCCCGAGCTGGATCGCGGCTGGGACGAGGTGCTCGAACACCTCCTCGAGAGTGATCCGGCGGACCGCTACGCGAGCGCCACCGAGCTGCTCGCGGATCTGGAGATCCTGCGCGGCCGCCTCTCCACCCGGAGCGAGCCCGTCCGGACGACCAGCAGCGCCGGCGTGCAACCCGTGCTCGGGCGCCTGGCGACCACGCCGCCGCCGTCGCGTCGCCACCGCCTGTCACCGCGGCTTCTGTGGATCGGCGGCCTCGCGGCCCTGATGCTGCTTTCCGCCGGCCTCCTGCTCCAGCGGTCGGGCCTCGCCGGCAGCCCGCTGCCCCACACCCCGCCCGATGAGGTGGAGTCGGTGGCGTCCCCGGGGCCGGGGGAGCGGGTCCATCCGCCCAACACCAACGATGCGCTGTGGGCCAAGGCGGAGCGCTTTGAACTGGACGAGGGGCGGGCGAAGATCACCGTCACCTTCGAGGAGGGGGACGAAGAGGTCAGCGGCTACGAAGGGAGCTGGCGGCTCGAGGACGGCGCACTCCGGGTGGAGCAGGCCGGGAACGAGACCTCCGAGGAGGGGGCCGCGCTGCGGCCGCGCGCCTACGTCTCCAACCGCTACTTCGGAGCCGATGACTTCTCGGTGAAGCTGAAGGCGGAGGTCCGGGAGTTGCCGCCGCCCTACGTCGCCGAGCCGGCCAACAGCCGCTTCATGGAGATGTCGTTCCGCGTGGCCGGCCTTCAGGTCTCGCTGCTGGCCATCCCGGATTCGGGGCTGCGGCTGCAGTGGAACTACGTGACCCTCGGCGGGCGGCAGGTGACCGGGAGCAGCCAGGAGGCGATCGACCAGATGATCGCCGATGTGTACCCGGTGCCCAAGGGCCCCTTCGAGGTGCGCCTGACGCTGCGGCGCGCCGAGGGGGGAATCCGCGCGACCGGCTGGGTCCGCTCCCTGGATCCGTCCGCCCGCAAGCGGGAGGTGCCCTTTGCCACCGCGCTGCTCCCGGACCTCGAGGGCCGGGTCGCCAAGCTCGCGCTGGGGTGTCGCAACCTGGCCTGCAGCTTCCGTGACGTGGAGATGGAGGGACAGGAGCGCGAGCGGGGCAGTGATCGGCTTGCCGGCAGGCCCTGAACCGCCGAGGCTCAGGACCCGCGCCAGCGTGCGCGACGAAGTTCGGCGCGGCCACCGGTGATGGCAGGCCGCGTTCAGCGATCCGGAGGGGGCAGCGCCGACATGGACGGGAAGGAACGGGAGCGTCAGGAGGCGCGGGAGCGTCACCTCGAGTTCCAGCAGGTCATTGAGGGGCTCTTTCTGGTGGCGCTCGGGAGTCGCCGCACTGCGCGGCTGGATGCCCGCCTGAAAGAGGCGGGCCTGGATCTCTCCCTGCCCCTGGAGCCGGCCTATCCCTCCATGCGCTACGTGGGCTGGCTGAAGATCACCGCCGAGGAGCTCTTTCCCGAGCTCGACGAAGCGCAGGGATTGCGCCAACTCGGGGCCGAGATGATGGGCGGCTACACCAACACCCTGATCGGCCGCGCCATCTTCGGGGTCATGCGGGTGATCGGGATCCGCCGCGCGTTCGACCGCATCACCCGGAGCTTCCGCTCGGGGGACAACTACACCGAGGCCCAGGCCGAGTTCGTCGGACCCACCGAGGCCCTCGTCCGCTTCAACGAGGTCCACGGCGTGCCGACCTACATCGAGGGCGCGCTGGAGAAGGCGCTGCGGATGCTGGGGGCCGACGACGGGCGGGTGGTGCTCGAGTCCTGCCCCGAGGGGTACGAGGCGGTCTTCCGCGCGACCTGGAGCGGCTGAGGCCGGACGGACGCACGGCGGGGGATGAGGCGCTCCTCCGGGCGATCCGGAGCGGGTGATGCCCTGCGGACGTACGGCGGGACCGTTTCGGGAACGTCAGGGACCCAGCGGCGCGGCGAGACGTTCGCGATCCAGCTCGCTGAGGGCCACCTGGAGGGCCTGACCGATGCGACGCTGTCCGGGGGCGATGAAGCAGCTGGCCAGCACCCGCTGGGCCAGACGCGGATCGTGCCGGGCCACGTTCTGCACGTGGGCGGCGAGCCCCGGCAGCGGCAGGTAGCTCAGGTCGTGCCAGAGGACCGGTGAGAAGCGCAGGGTGCGCACCCCGAAGCGGCGCTCGAGGACGGAGAGCACGAGCTGCAGCAGGGCCTCGAGGGGCCAGGTGACGAGGCGGAAGCAGCAGAGGAGAAAGCCCATCATCAGCCACGCTGCGACCTGAAGGGCGTAGGCGGTCCCCCCGTCGGCGGTGACCAGGGCGGCCATGAAGGCGAAGAGCAGGGCGATGAAGGCACCGCGTTGAGGGGTCAGCGTCTCCCCCGAGTTGAGCGCACGGCTGGGGCCGAACACCCATCCCGCAGCCGCTCCGGGGGCGCCGCCCAGCAGCGCCGGCGTGAGCCAGGTGGGCTCGGGGGGAACCGCGCCGCTGGAGAGCAGGAGGACCCCGGCGAGTCCGGCCAGCGGCAGGATGATGGCCAGCGAGGTCCCGAAGGGGAGGTTGGCCAGCACCGCCCACGCCACCCCGGTGAGCATCCCCGACAGGAGCACCCCGCCGAGCAGCCCCCGGGGGATGAGGATCCCTGAAGCGCCGAAGCCACCGGCGATCATCAGGGTGAGCAGCGGCGCGAGGAGCAGCAGGACCAGGGACATCCGCAGCCCGTAGACCCGCGCCGGGGCCACGCCGGAGGTGAGCTGCGTGATGAGGCCCGCGCCGGGGAGGCGCACGCCGGAGGTCCGCAGGAGGTGAAAGAGCTTCACCGGCTCGAAGAAGAGCATCCAGGCCATCCGGCCCAGCTCCGGGACCTCAAGGCCCGCAGCGACGTCCGAGGGGTGCTGGGGCCCTGCCTGCTGCACGTCTGCGGCCTCCGGTTCGGAGCAGGGCTCCGGGTCAGGGGACGGAGATCCTCCGGCGCCCCCACCCACCGGGAGGCCTTCGGATCACCGCTTCTTCAACCAGTTCGAGATGCGCACCTTCCGGACCCGCGGCCCCACCAGGTACCAGGCGACGACCGCCCCGAAGAGGGTCCCCGCGCCGGTGATGCCCACCACGCCCAACAGCGGCATGCCCCAGAGCGTTGCGTCGGATTCGGCGAAGGAGATGAACGCCCCGATGATGCACGCGCACGCGGCGAGCCCCAGAAAGCCTATCACCGCCGCCCCCCGGATGGCCTGGGTGAGCGCGTCGAGGGCCTCGCCGCGGACCTGGACGTTGAACTTGCCTGCTTCCAGATCCATCAGCACCTGGGAGAGCTGGACGGGGACCTCGGTGGCCATGGACTGCAGGCGCAGGAGGCTGCGCATCATCCCCCCCTGCATCTGGGTGGGATCATAGCGCCCGGCGAGGAGGCGCTTGGCGTAGGGCAGGGCGACCTCTCCGATGTTCAGCTCGGGCGCGAGGCTGCGCAGGATGCCCTCCATCGCGACCGAGGAGCGGCTGAGCAGGGCGTACTCCTTGGGCACCCGGATGCGGTAGGTGACGGCCAGGTTGAGCAGCTCGCGCAACAGGTTCTGGGCGTTCACCTCGCCGATGGTCGTCGGCAGGTAGCGGGTGAGGAGGGCCTCGATGTCGTTGCGAAAGGCCATGAGGTTGGCCCGCCCGTGCGGCACGCCCACCCGGTAGATCAGCCGCGCCACGGTGTCCGCGTCCTTGAGCGCGATGGCCAGCACCAGGCTCACCAGCGTCTCCTGCATGGCCGGGGTCAGCCGTCCCACCGTGCCGAAGTCGAGCAGCACCACCCGGTTGTCGGGGCGCACCAGGAAGTTGCCGGGGTGGGGATCGCCGTGGAAGAGCCCGTCCTCGAAGAGCTGACAGAAGGACTCCTCGAGCAGGACGTGCGCCAGGGCGTGGCGCTCCTCCTCGGTGCGCTCCACCTGGTGGATCTTCACCCCCTCCACGTACTCCATGGTCAGCACGGTGCGGGCGGTCAGCGCGCGCTCCACACCGGGGATGACGACGGCACGGTCCCGGTGGGTGGCCTGGAAGGCCTCGATGTTGGCGGCCTCGTTGAGGAAGTCGAGCTCCTCGTGGATCGCCCGATCGAAGGCTTCGATGATCCCCGAGGGCGTGTAGACCCCGGTCTCCTCGATCACCGCCTCCAGCATCTGGGCCAGGGTGTGCAGCAGGCTCAGATCGCCGCGGATCTGCTCGGCGATGCCGGGCCGCTGCACCTTGACCACCACCTGCCGCCCCTCCCGGGTGGTGGCGCGGTGGACCTGGGCGATGCTCGCCGCGGCCAGGGGCGTGGGATCGATACTCGCGAAGAGCTCCTCGGCCGGCGCGCCCAGGGCCTCCCGGATCTGCTCGTGGATGGCCTCCAGGGGGATGGGCTCCACCTGATCCTGCAGGACACTCAGCTCCTCGATGAACTCGGCGGGCAGCAGGTCCGCGCGGGTGGACAGGATCTGCCCGAGTTTGACGAAGGTCGGACCCAGGGCGTTGAGCAGCAGGCGGAAGCGCTGGGCGGTCGAGGCCCGCTGCGCCTCGGGGGAGAGCTCCACCGGCTCCTGCTTCCGGCCGCCCGGGAGCTTGATGTTGGAGCGTTCGATGATCTCCCCGAAGCCGAAGCGCGCGGCGATGCCGGCGATCTGCCGCAGCCGGTTCAGGTCCTGGATGGTCTCGCGAATCACGCTGCGGACGCTCGCACGTGGCCGAACGGGGGGGAAGCCTGCAGCCGGGGAGGGGCTCCTTCTGTCCCCCAGCCGGTACGCGGCACCCGGGCGGATGTCCACCTTGAGCCCATGCCTTCCAACCCTTCCGAGTCGCCGGTCGACGCCGTCGCCCGGCTCAAAGCCGATCATCGCCGCCTCCAGGGCCTGCTCAACCGGCTGACCTCTTCCAAACCGCGCGCCCTGGCCGAGCGGGAGGTGCGCATGCGCGAGCTGGTGGCCGCGCTCTCCATCCACCTGCACCTGAAGGAGACCCTCTTCTATCCGCGGTTGCGCGCCCGGGCCGCGCAGGCCGATCCGGCGGTGCTCGAAGCGCTGGAGGCCCACCACCTGCTCAAGTGGCAGCTCAAGGAGCTGGACGGCCTGTCCGCGGCGCACCCGCGCTTTGCGCCCAAGGTCGCGCAGCTGGGCACGGTCCTCAAGGCGCACCTCGCCCAGGAAGCGCGGCGGCTGCATCCGCTGGCATACGAACACCTGTCGCTCGAGGAGCGGGAGCTGCTCGGACAGCAGATGGCGGAGGCGGAGGCCGCGGCGCCCACCCGGCCGCACCCACGCCTGAGCGACCTGCCCCCCTTGAACCTGCTGCAGCAGCGGCTGGTGGGGCTGGTCGATCGCGGCCGCGACGCCCTGCGGGAGACGCGGGACGCCTGGACACTGGCGCGGATGTTGAGGGTCTGAACGTCGGGAGGCTGCGCCTCAGGCGTCGCCGAAGTCGATGTGGTCCGGCAGCTCGTTCACGTCGGCGTCTCCGGCGTGGGGGAAGTGTTCGGCCAGTCCCCGGCCGATGGCCGCGATCCCCGCTTCGAGCCCGCGGGTGAAGTCGCCGGCGTGGAAATGCTCGCTCATGTGCGCGGCCACCTCGTCCCAGAAGGCCTGGCCGACCTTGGCGTGGATGCCCTCATCCCCCAGCAGCCGGAAGCGGTGACGGGAAGGCACCACGAAGATCAGCACCCCGTTGCGGTCCCGGGTCCGCGTCATGCCGAGCCGCTCGAAGGCCAGGGCCGCGGCGTTCTCCACGCTTCCCCAGAAGAAGGGCGCCACCGACACCCGGATCTCCCCCGAGGTCTGCTTCTCGGCCGCCGCCAGCGCCGCCTCCACCCGCGCGGCATCCACCCGCCGCATGAGGCCCCCACGCGTCAGCACTCCGAACATGCCGCACTCCTCATCACGTCCTGCGCCGGAATCACCACGAGCCGCTGGCCCCGCCCCCGCCCGAGCGTCCACCGCCCCCGCCGAAGCCACCTCCGCCCCCGCCACCACCGCCGCGTCCACCGGAGGCCATGAAGATGAACAGCAGGTGCAGCGCCATCCGGGGGTTGGTGATGATGAAGATCAACAGCAGCAGCCCCAGGATCCCGGAGACGATCTTCTGTCCCAAAGAGGGCTCGGGACGCTCCCGGACCGCACGCTGGGGGGCCTGGGCGCCCAGCGCGCCGGGATCGGCACCCAGCTCGGTGAGCACCGCGGCCACGGTGTTCAACGCCGCCGCGTCGGGCTCCCCCCGCGCCATGAGGGGCACGGTCACCCGGTCGATGATGCGGAAGGCGACGACGTCGGGAAGCTCGCCCTCGAGCCCATAGCCGACCTCGATGCGCACCGTGCGATCCTCGGCGAAGAGGAAGATGCCGATGCCATCGTCCTGTCCCTCGCGGCCGATCTTCCAGGCCTCGAAGGTCCGGACCGCCCAGTCCTCGATGGGGACGCCCCCGGTGGTGCGCCCCACCCAGAAGATCACCTGGTGACCGCTCTGGCGTTGGTACGCCTGCAACACCCCATCGAGCTGCCGCACCGTCGCCGGACGCAGCAGGCCTGCGGTGTCCGTCGCCCACCGGGTGGGGGCGCGCGGCGCCTGGAAGTCCTGCGCCGCCGCGAGGATCGGGAGCAGCAGCAGCCCGAGCAGCAGGGCGCGCGGGAGGGCGCGCAGGAGGGAGCGGCCCATCACCCTAGAACTGCACGCTCGGCGCGTTCTCCGCGCCCGCCGAGGCCTTGAAGTACGCCTTCTCGTTGAAGCGCGAGCCGAAGAAGCCGGCCACCAGCACCGTGGGGAAGCTGAAGCGCTTGGTGTTGAAGGCCTGCGCCGCCTGGTTGAAGCGCATGCGCTCAGTGGAGATCCGGTTCTCGGTGCCCTCGAGCTGCGCCTGGAGGTCGCGGAAGTTCTGGTTCGCCTTCAGCTCCGGGTAGCGCTCCACCGACACCATCAGCCGGCTGAGGGCTCCGGAGAGCTCACCCTGCGCTGCCTGGAAGCGCTCGAAGGCCTCCGGGTCATTCACCACCGAGCTGTCCACGTTCACCGTGGCCTGGGTGGCCCGGGCACGCGCCGAGATCACCCCCTGGAGGGTCTCCTGCTCGAAGTTCGCCGCGCCCTTCACCGTCTCCACGAGGTTGGGGATGAGGTCCGCGCGGCGCTGGTAGACGTTCTCCACCTGGCCCCACTGTGCGCGCACGCCCTGCTCGAGGCCGTTGAGGGTGTTGTAGCTGCTGATCCCCGTGAGCACGAGGATGCCGACCAACACGGCCACACCGATTCCGATCCACTTACCCATGTGTCAGTCCTGTCTCCGGACGGTTTGAGATGCCGGGTTCTGTCCGTCGCCGCCGGCTCCCCAATGGAGCGGCCCGGGGGGCGTCAGGCGCGCCCGGGTTTCCGGCAGTTCCATCCATAAGCGCCCGGCCGACCTGAGGCACGTCTGCGTGGCGACGGGTGTCACGTCGAGCCTCTCCTGTCAGTCCGGAGCGGGGCATTGCAACCCCGAAGCGCGGGCGACCGCCCCGGAAACCGGATCAGGCGCGGGCCGGCGCTGCGGCAAGTTCGGCGTAGAACGCACGCAGGGCCCGGACCTGGGTGGTGAGGCCATGGTGTCGGGCCACCTTTGCCGCCGCCGCCGCGCCCAGCGACGCTGCAAGGGCGGGATCCTCGAGGACCCTCCGCAGCTGGGCCGCGAGCGCCTCCACGTCGCCCACCGGGTAGAGCAGGCCGGTGACGCCGTCCTCGAGCAGCTCGGGATAGTGGGGAAGATGGGCGGCGATGACGCAGCAGCCGGAGGCCATGGCCTCGAGCAGGACCAGGGAGAAGGACTCGGCGTGGGAGGGCTGGACGACGATGTCCAGCGCCTGAAAGAGCGTCTCCACCTGATCGGTGGGACCCAGGACGTGCAGCCGGCCCCCGGCGCGCTGACGCAGCGACTCGACAAAGCCCTGATCGCCCGGCTTGGCCAACCCGGCCACCAGCGCCTGCGCGTCGGGATGTCCGGGCGCCACCCGGACGAAGGCGTCCACGAAGTCGCCCTGACCCTTCGGCGGTCGGATGCGTCCCACCACCCCCACCGTCGGCGCGGGCGTGAGGCCCAGTCGCCGCTTGGCGTCCGACCGGTCCCCGGGAGGCGTGAAGCGGGTGGTGTCCACCCCGTGGGGGATGACCTTTGAGGCCACGTCAAGCGCATCGGCGGCGAGGCGGGTGAGGGCCACCACCCGGTCGGCGCGGGAAAGGAGCGCCCGGGTCAGCCAGGAGGGCCTGCCGGCACCGTGGCGGGTGAACACCAGGCGCAGCCGTGCTCCCAGGAGCCGGAGCAGCAGAATCAGGAGGACCTCGGGATTGCGGTGTGCGTGCACCACCACCTGCTCGCGGCGGGACCGGCGCAGAAGCGCCAAGGGGCCGATGCGGGGGAGCGCGCGTTCGACGCCATAGCCCAGGACCCGCGCCTCCACCTCCGGGCCCAGGCCCCGCACCACCGCCTCCACGTGGGAGGTGACCCCGGTCCGGCGGCGGTGCAGGTGGGTGTGGACGACGAGCATCGGAGAGAGGGGGAGGAGCCATCCAGCGCCGGATGGGTCGCCCCTTTGAACACGACCCGCCGGTGCGAGGCCACCGTTGCCCGACCCGGAGTCGGCCCCGGCGTCCGGAACGCGCGGCTTCCCCCCTGACCGGCCGCGTGGGAAGGTCGAACGCCTGCCCGGCGGGAGCGCCTTTCCGGGCCTTCTCTTCGAACCCCGGGGCCGCCACGCTCCCGCGGCGGGAGCTGGCCGGGATCGCCGGACGTCCTGCCCCCGCGCCCTGACGGCAGAGAGGCGGCCATGACCCATCGCACCTTCAGGGTGAAGCGGACCTATGCGGAGCCTGCCCGCGGTGATGGCCTGCGGGTGCTGGTGGAGCGGCTGTGGCCGCGGGGGCAGACCCGGGCGCAGGTCGCCGCGGAGGCCTGGCTCAGGGAACTCGCGCCGAGTCCCGGGTTGAGGCGCTGGTTTGATCACCGTCCGGAGCGCTGGAAAGGATTCCTCGAGCGCTACCATGCGGAGCTCGCCGCACATCCGGAGGCCTGGGCGCCTCTGCTGGAGGCGATCGAAAAGCGGCCGGTGACCCTGCTCTACAGCGCCCGGGACGAGGCCCACAACGCCGCCATCGCCCTGGCGTCCTTTCTCGAGGCCCAGCGCGCCTGACGCCGGGCTCCGGCGTCTTCCGGGCAGGCCTTGAGACCGATCCCGCTTCTCCCCGGCAGGGGCGCCTTCGGGGGCGGATGGAGAGGACGCCCTCCCACCGGGGCTCTGGCGCCGCGCAGCGGGCGGGGATGTCGGAGGGATGGGGTATGGAGGGGGTGTGGGTGACCCTCGCTTTCGGACGCGTGGGATGGGAGAAGGGCAGGCCTGATGGTGCGTGCGACAGAGGCAGCAAAGGACGGTGCGGAGGGCACGGAGGAGATGGTGATCCCGTCCCCGGCAGCGGCCACCCCCATGATCCGGCAGTACCTCGAGCTCAAGGCCGAGCATCCCGACGCGGTGCTCTTCTTCAGGCTCGGCGACTTCTACGAGATGTTCTTCGAGGACGCGCAACGGGGCGCGGAGCTGCTCGGCATCACCCTCACCGCGCGCAGCAAGGGGCCGGACCGGATCCCCATGGCGGGCGTCCCCTACCATTCGGCCCGGCGCTACATCGCCAAGCTCATCTCCCACGGCCTCCGGGTCGCCATCTGCGAGCAGGTGGAAGCCCCGGGCAGCGGTCCGGGGATCGTGCGCCGGGAGATCACCCGGGTCATCACGCCCGGGATGGTGCTGGACGAGGAGGTCCTCGACGCGCGCGAGAACAACTACCTGGCCGCGGTCTGTGGCGGGGAAGGGGGGTATGGCGCGGCGCTGCTGGACGGCTCCACCGGAGAGTTCCACGCGCTCTCGGCGCCCACTGCGGAGGCGCTCTTCGAGGAACTCTCGCGTGCCGCGCCCCGCGAGCTGCTCATCCCGGCCGGACAGGAGCAGACCCCCTGGATCCAACGCCTGCTCACCCAGCTTCCCGGACCGCCCTCGAAGGCGGTCATGGAGAAGTCGGCGTTCGAGTCCTCCCGGGCCTCGGCCTACCTGTGCCGGCACCTGGAGGTGGGATCCCTCGAAGGTTATGGGCTCGGCGAGGCGCCCCGGGCGGTGGCGGCCGCCGGCGCGGCCCTGCGCTATCTCAAGGACACCCAGCGCTCGGATGCGCGCCACGTGAACCGCATCCAGCTGCTGCAGCCCGGCGACACCCTGCGCATCGACGAGGCCACCCGCGCGAACCTCGAGCTGGTGCGCAGCCTCAAGGACGGCTCGCGGCAGGGGACGTTGATCTCGGTGTTGGACAAGACCGCCACCGGGATGGGCGGACGGAAGCTGGCGCGTTGGGTGCTGTCCCCGCTGCGCTCCCTCACCGGGATCAACGCGCGCCAGGACGCCATCGAGGATCTGGTGGGACGGGGCGTGGCGCGGGAGACCCTCAGCGGGATCCTGCGCGGGGTGGGCGACATCGAGCGGATGTGCGGACGGATTGCCACCGGCGTGGGCAACGCGCGGGATCTCCGTCAGCTCGCCGATTCGCTGCTGCGCCTGCCGGATCTCGCCGGTGCGCTCGAGCAGCGCGCGGCCCCCATGCTCAAGGGGCTCGCCCAGCCGCTGCTGGCGGTGCAGGACCTCGGCCGGGAGCTCGACCGGGCGGTGGCCGAGGAGCCGCCGGTGACCCTCAAGGAGGGAGGCCTCATCCGCCCCGGCTACCACGCCGAGCTGGACACGCTGGTGGAGCTGTCGACGTCGGGGAAGGACCACCTCGCGCGCATCGAGGCGCGCGAGCGGGCCCGCACCGGGATCAGCTCGCTCAAGGTCCGCTACAACAAGGTCTTCGGCTACTTCCTCGAGGTCACCCGCGCAAACCTCCACCTCGTGCCCGAGGAGTACGAGCGCAAGCAGACCACGGTGAACTCCGAGCGCTTCGTCACCCCGGAGCTCAAGGACTACGAGGAGAAGGTCCTTACCGCCGAGGAGCGTCGCGGCACCCTGGAGTACGAGCTCTTCGGGGCGCTCTGCCAGCGCGTCATCGCCGAGGCCGGGGCGCTGCGCGCGGTGGCCGATGCCGTCGCCACCGCCGACGCGCTGCTCTCCCTGGCCCGGGTCGCCGCCGAGCACGGCTACGTGCGCCCCACGGTGGACGACTCGGACGTGCTGGAGATCGAGGCCGGGCGTCACCCGGTGGTGGAGCGGTCGCTGCCGAACGGGGAGCGCTTTGTCCCCAACGACGTGCGGCTGGATGGCAGCGATCGGCAGCTCATCGTGATCACCGGCCCCAACATGGCCGGCAAGAGCACCGTGATGCGGCAGGTCGCGCTGATCACCCTGCTCGCGCAGGTGGGCGCCTTCGTTCCGGCAAAGGCCGCACGCATCGGCCTTTGCGACCGCATCTTCACCCGCGTGGGCGCGGCGGACGATCTGGCGCGGGGCCGCTCGACCTTCATGGTGGAGATGACCGAGACCGCCAACATCCTCCACCACGCGACCGCGCAGAGCCTGGTGATCCTGGACGAGATCGGCCGCGGCACCTCCACGTTCGACGGGCTCTCCATCGCCTGGGCGGTCGCCGAACACCTGCACGATCACGCGGGGGCGCGGACCCTGTTTGCGACCCACTACCATGAGCTCACCGAGCTCGCGGAGCGTCGCCCGCGGGTGAAGAACGCCAGCGTCGCGGTGCACGAGGTGGACGGCCGCATCGTCTTCCTGCGCAAGCTGGTGGATGGTGGGACCAACCGCTCCTACGGCATCGAGGTCGCCAGGCTGGCGGGACTCCCGCGACAGGTCGTGGCCCGCGCGCGGGAGCTGCTCGCCGAGCTCGAGGCCCACAACCCCGAGCGGGGCAGCCGTGGGCTGTCCCTGGCGCCGCGGCAACGCGAGGAGAGCGCGCAGCTCGGGCTCTTCGTGGCCGAGCCCGCCCCGAGATTGGATCCCTCGCTCGCCGCGATCGTGGAGCGGCTCCGGGCGGTGTCGGTCAACGACACCACACCCCTGGCCGCGCTCCAGCTCCTGGCCGAGCTGCGCCAGGCGCTCCCCCCCGAAGCCTGAGTTCCTCGGCAGCGCCGCGCCAACGTCGGGCGCACGGCCCGGGTCGGGGCGAAAAGTTGCGGGTCCCCGGGGCGGGTGCAACATGGCTGTGCGTCCGGCCCTGCCGGACCCGCGTCCCCGTCCCGAGGAGCCCCGATGCGCCTGCTTCGCCCCACCGTCTGCCTGCTCGTGCTGGTCCTCCCCGCACTCGCGGCGGCCCGGAGTCCGGGGGCGGAGGAGGCGTATGGCAAGGCGCGCACCGGCTACTACGCCTTCCGCGCCAACGAGGCCCATCAGAAGCTGCGCCACCACTGGCTGGCGACCGCCAAGCCCTTCGACGAGGTCGCGCGTCGCCATCCCAGGAGCGCCCGGGCCCCCGACGCCCTGTTCACCGCGGGGATGCTCTATGAGGACCTGAGCCTCATCTCCCGGCTCCCCGAGGATCTCGACGCGGCCATCACGCGCTTTTCCACGCTGGTGAAGGATCACGCGCGCCATCGTCTCGCCGACGACGCCGCGTTGCGCCTGGGCACGATGCTGCTCGAGCGCCGTGAAGCGCCGGATCAGGCGCGGGAGTGGGTGGAGCGCGCGCTCGAGGCCCAGCCCCGGGGCGATCAGGCCCCGGCCCTGCGCGCGCTGCTCAAGCGGCTCCCCGCGCCGAAGACGCCGGCCGTGGCCGCAGCGCCGAAGCCCCAGCCCCGGGCTGCCGCGCCCGCAGCGACGGCGGGGGCAAAGAAGGCTGAAGAGAAGACGCCGGCCGTCGCGACGGCGCCGGCGGAGCCTCCCCCCACGGCCCGACCCTCCACCTCCCACCGCATCCCCCGTGCCGACGATCCGCACCCCGAGCGTCAGGCCCGGCGCGTGGGAACGCTCGCGCGTGCCCAGGCGGCCGCCGTCGCCGAGGCCACGTCGGCACCGGAGCCGTCCTCCGAGGCCCACACCGACGACGCGCTCGCCGAGGCCTTCCGGCGCGTGGGTCCGCAGACGCTGCGCCAGGTCGCCGAGGCCGCGACGCCTCCGGAGCCCGCGCCCGCGCCCCGGCCCTCCATCTCCCCGGACACTGCCGGCGAGCAGGAGGGAGGGATCGTCGCCGCGGTCTCCCGCTTCGCCCGCGAGGACGCCCCGCGTCTGTTCGGAGATGAGAAGGAGGCCCCCGCCGCCCCGAGCGCCGAGGCGCAGCAGGAGGCGGCGCGCAAGCTCGCGGTCGCCACCGGTCCGGACGCCGAACTCTCCCTGGCCGAGCAGCTCGGCCTCAAGGTCCGCCGGGTGGTGATCGACGCCGGACACGGCGGCCACGATCCGGGCGCCATCGGCAAGCTCGGGACCAAGGAGAAGGACATCGCCCTGGCGATCTCCAAGCGCCTCAAGGTCCACCTGGAGAAGCAGGGCCTCGAGGTCCTGCTGACCCGCGATGACGACCGCTACCTCAAGCTCGAGGAGCGCACCCGCTTCGCCAACCAGAAGGAGGGAGATCTCTTCATCTCCATCCACTGCAACGCTTCGGTGAACCGCAAGTCGCACGGCGTGGAGACCTACACCCTCAACGTCTCGAGCGATCGCTACGCCATCCGGCTGGCCGCCCGCGAGAACGCCTCCAGCGAGAAGTCCATCTCGGACCTGCAGTTCATCCTCGCCGACCTGGCCACCAAGGCGAACACCGGCGATTCCACCCGGCTGGCCCAGCACGTCCAGGGCAACATCGTCTCGCACCTGCGCGGGAAGTACTCCAACGTGCGGGACCTGGGTCACAAGGAGGCCCTCTTCTACGTCCTCCTGGGTGCCAAGATGCCCTCCATCCTGGTGGAGACCGCCTTCATCTCGCACCCCGAGGAGGAGAAGCGGCTGCGCACGCCGGAGTTCCAGGAGGATCTGGCCGTCGCCATCGCCCGGGGCGTGGAGCGCTTCCTGGGTGATCGCGCGCGCCTCGCCGCGGTGGACTGAGGGCCGGGCGGACGTCGCGGCCCGTTCTTAACGTCTTCCCATCGTGCGCTCTCCACTCCCGCCGGTCACCCATCCCCACCACCAGGAGCTCATCGCGCAGCTCCAGCCGCTGCCCGAAGGGGAGCTGAGCGGGCTCGCCGCGCGCGCCCGGGCCACCCTGGAGGCCCACGATGCGCTCGCCCGTCAGGCACACGCCGCCGGCGGTTCGGGCGACTCCACCTGCCGGGTGCTGACCGCCAGCGCCGACCTGCTGGTCACCGGCCTGCTCGATGCCCTGCGCAGCCGGCTTCCCGGGGGGGGCGCGGTGGGGCTGGTCGCGCTCGGCGGGTACGGGCGCCGGGAGCTGTCGCCGAAGTCGGATCTGGATCTCCTGCTGCTCCACCCACCGGACCTGGAGGAGGCCCGGCTGGGCCCGTTCGCGGCCGCCTTCTCCACCGCGCTCTGGGACCTCAAGCGCAGCGTCTCGTTGAGCGTGCGGTCTCCCACCGGCGCCCTCGACGCCGCAGCTGCCGACCACGTGCTCGCCACCGCGCTGCTGGATGCGCGGCACCTGGCGGGCGATCCGGCGCTGCTCGCCGAGCTGCTCGAGGCCCGGCGGCAGGTGCAGCGGCCCTCGGTGAGCGACGCCTTCATCGACGCCAAGGTGCAGGAGCTGGAGGCGCGCCGCCGGCGCTACGGGGGATCGCTCTACGTGCTCGAGCCCCACCTCAAGCAGGGGGAGGGGGGCCTGCGGGATCTGGATGTCCTGCGCTGGCTGGGGCAGCAGCGTTACCGGGCGCCCACGGTGCCGGCCCTGCTGCGCCAGTCCATCCTCTCGCCGGGAGAGGCCGCCCAACTGGAGGCGGCGCGGGACCTTTTGCTGCGGGCCCGGCATGAGCTGCACTGGCAGCGCGGGCGCAAGGACGACCGGCTCACCTTCGATTCCCAGGAGGAGGTGGCGCTCGCCCTGGGGTACCGCGGGGATGCGGAGACCCTCCCGGTGGAGCAGTTCATGCGCCACGTGTACCTCGCGGCCTGGACCATCCGGCGCGCGGCCGACGACATGGTGAGCCGCTGCCTCTCCTCCCGGGCGCCGCGGGTGGAGGGGGAAGCGGTGCGCCGCCTGGGAGACTTCCGGGTGCGGCGGGGACGCATCCTGAGAGGGAAGGGGACCCCCACCTTCGAGGAGGCGCCCTGGCGCATGCTCGAGCTCTTCCGCTTGGCGGAGGCCGAGCGGCTGGGGCTCGATCCCCACACCAAGCAGGAGCTGGTGGCGGCGGTCCCCGCGCTCGAGGCGTTCCGCGAGGATCCCCGCGTCGCCCACGCCTTCCAGGTCCTGCTGACCCGGCCCGGGACCCGGGGCGAGCTGCTCTTCGAGCTGCACGAGCTGGGACTGCTGGGCGCGGTCCTTCCCGAGTTCGGGCGGATCCTGGCGCAGCACCAGCACGACGCCTACCACGTGTACACCACCGACGTGCACTCGCTCTTCGCCCTGCAGCGGCTGCAGGCGCTGCGCGCCGGGGACTTCCAGGACCAGGTGCCGTCGTTGTGGCGGCGCATGCGGGCACTGGACGATCCCATGCCCCTGTACCTGGCGATGCTCTACCACGACGTGGGCAAGGGTCGGGGCGGGGGCCACGCCGAGCACGGGGCCGAGGACGTGGTGCGTGCCGCGGGACGCCTGGGGCTCAATCCACGACAGACCTCGCTCGCCCGGTTCCTGGTCCGCGAGCACCTGCTGATGAGCCACACCTCGCAGCGCCGGGACCTCTCCGATCCCCAGCTCATCGCCGACTTCGCCCGGACCTGCGGTGATCCGGAACAGCTCAGCTGCCTCTACCTGCTCACCTGGGCCGACATCAGCGCGGTGGGGCCCAACATGTGGACCTCCTGGCGGGCGCAGCTGCTGGAGACCCTCTTCGAACGCGCCCGGGACGTCCTCTCCGGGGGCGGGGATGCGCCGGCTGCCTCCAGCGCCCGGAGCCTGTGCCTCGCGGCGTGGGAGCCGCTGTTGGGACCCGAGCGCGCCGCGGCGCTGGCCGACTCCCTGCCCACCCGCTACTTCCACGCCACGCCCCATCCCGCGCAGGCCCGCCTGGATGCGCGGCTGCTCGAACGGGCCCGTCACGCGCCGGTCGCCGGCGCCCTGCTGCAGGCCGCCGAAGGCAGCCGCCTGGTGCTGGCCACCCGCGACCGGGAGGGGCTGTTGGCGCTCATCGCCGGGGTCCTCACCGCCCACCGCATCGACGTGCTCTCCGCCCGCATCGTGACCACCCACGACGGGCTGGCCCTCGACAGCTTCGAGGTCCGCGCGGCCACCGGAGGGCGCCTCTCCCGCAGCCGTTGGCGGGAGGCCCGGCGATCGCTGCGGGAGGTCCTCGAAGGACGGGAGCACCCCGCCGAGCTGCTCGCGGCCCGCTCCGGTCGCCGCCGCTTCGCCAAGGCCCTGCCGCCGGTGGAGACCCTGGTGACGGTGGACAACCGCGCCTCGCGCCGCTTCAGCGTGGTGGACCTGCGCGCCGAGGACCGCCCGGGGCTCCTCTACGACGCCGCGCGCCTGCTGTCCCAGCTGGGGCTCACCATCGCCGTGGCCCGCATCAACACCGAGGCCAACGCCGCCAAGGACAGCTTCTACGTCACCCGCGGGGGCGACAAGTTGAGCCCCGAGGCGGTGGAGGAGGTCGTCCGGGGACTCACCCGGGGACTCTCGGCGGATCCGGATGCGCTCCCCGGCGGCGCCTCGCTGCCCTCCGCCTGAGGTCCTGTGCGCGGGGACTGCCGCTGGAAGAGCGCCTGCTCGCGCATCACCTGGCGGGCCACCCACAGCCCCAGGACGAGGCTGAGCACCAGGCCCACCCCGCTGACCACCATCACCACCCCCTGTCCCCGGCCCACGGCCATTCCGTAGACCACCGTGAGCAGGGTGCCGGGGATGCTGCCCACCAACACCCCCAGCGCGCTGGGCCACAGCCGCGCCCCACTGCTGGCCGAGAGCGCGAGCATCACGTCGGTGGGGGCCAGGGGATTGATGCAGCTGGCGAAGTTGAAGACGAAGTCGTGCTTCCGGGCGCTCGTGCGGAGCGCGTCGTAGCGCGGCCCCGCCCAGCGCTTCATGGCCCGGGTGCCGTGCCGGCGGGCCAGGGCGTGGACCACCACGCTCGAGAGCAGGCTGCCCACCAGGGAGAGGATGAGCCCCCACCAGAAGCCGAACACCATCCCCCCCACCGCCGCGAAGAGCTGTCCGGGCAGCAGGGTGATGGGACGGACCACCAGGAAGGCCAGAAACACCACCGGCGCCCAGACGCCCAACGGCGCCAACCACTCGGTGAGCTGCTCCTGGCTCACGTAGTCCGGCCCCAAGAGCCGCAGCGCGGCCAGGCCCAGCAGGCTCGCGGCGACCGGCAACACCATGCGGCCTGCAATCGCAAGCCTGCCCCCACCCGAATGTCGCATGGGCATCAAGCTGGGTGAGCCCGGGGGAATCGGCAAGCGCTGCCCCCTGTTTGCACCCCCGAGGAGGACAAGCATGCGGGCAAAGGCCAAGCGTCGTGCCCGTCGAGCAGCAGCTGAAGTCCCGGTGCCAGCGCGTGGCCGGATCACGTTGGAAGACAGAGGGTCGCACCGGCGTTTGCCGGGACGCCTGCTGACGAACAGGGCTGCCTTGCAACGGTCTGGTTGCAGCCCAAGCTTTCGGCCCGCTCCCAGGTCGTGTTGGTTGGGGCAGGGGATAGGGTCGCCAAGGAGAGCGAAATGGAAGACAAGGACAACAAGGGGAGCATGACCGTCGCGGAGGCCGGCCGGAAGGGCGGCGAGACGGTGCGCAATGAGCGGGGTCGCGAGTTCTACGAGACCATCGGTCGCAAGGGTGGCGCCACGGTGAAGGCCGAGCGGGGCCGTGCCTTCTACGAGGAGATCGGCCGCAAGGGCGGAGAGACCGTCAAGGCCGAGCGGGGCGCGAAGTTCTACGAGGAGATCGGCAAGAAGGGCGGGGACCGGGTGAAGGCCACCCGTGGTGCCGCCTTCTACGAGGAGATCGGTCGCAAGGGCGGACAGAAGGTCAAGCGCCTCATCGAAGAGGGGAAGCGCGCCGCCCGCCTCGCCATGGAGAAGGAGGCCGCCGAGGCCGCCGCCCGGGGCGAAGGCGCCTCGAAGGAGTGAGCCGCTCCCTCCCGTCGGGGGCACCCCCTCCGACGCGGGCCCGGGTCGCCCACGCGCGCGGCCCGGGCATCCGGCAAGCGCGGACGGACCGCGCCCCGGAGCATCGGGACCGCCTGAGGTCCCGCGCTGCACCCCGGCCGCTTCGGTGCATCCCGGGACGGGGGGCCGCGGCCTCCTGCCCGTTTCCCGACCCGGCTCCACTTTTAGGGCCTGACCGGATGCGGGCTTTTGGGTAGGACCCAGGACATGTCCGCGCCCCTCCTCGAGATCGACGCCGAGCATCCGCATCCCCGCCACATCCAACGGGCGGTGGACCTGCTCGCACGTGGTGAGCTGGTCGCCTATCCGACCGATACCTATTACGCCCTCGGCTGCGCGCTGAACGTGCGCAAGGGTGTGGACCGGCTCTACCAGCTCAAGGGGCGGGACCGACGCAAGCCGCTGAGCTTCATCGTCCCCGACCTTTCGGACGTTGCCCAGTACGCCATGGTCAGCAACTTCGCCTACCGCACCATGAAGCAGCTGACGCCGGGGCCCTTCACCTTCGTGCTGCCGGCGACCCGCCTGGTGCCCGATCGCATGGCGACCAAGCAGAAGCAGGTGGGCATCCGCATCCCTGATTCGCCCATCCCCCGGGCGCTGAGCCGCGGCCTGGAGGGGCCGCTGGTCACCACCTCGGCAACGGGTCTCGACGGCGAGCCGCTGATCGATCCCCGGGAGGTGAAGGCGCAGCTGGGACACGGCCTGGCGCTCATGCTCGATGGGGGCCTGGTGCCCTGCGAGCCGAGTACGGTGGTCTCGCTCATCAACGACGAGATCGAGATCCTCCGCCAGGGGCAGGGGATCATCGAGGGGCTCTGAGCCACCGCCTACCGGCGGCCCATTGGAGACCGGCGGACCTCCTCGTGTCGCCGGAGAAAGTCGACCGGCTCCGGCCGCGCCCTCACAATGTGCCGCATGGAGCCGTTGCTCGACCTCTTCATCACCTACCTGCGCGCGGAGCGGAACCTCGCCGGCAAGACGGTGGATGCTTACGCCGCCGATCTCACCACCTGGTTTGCCGATCTCCGCCAGAAGGGGCACCGGGATCTCTCTGGCGTGCGCCGTGAGGATGTGGTCGGCCACCTGGAGACGCTGGGTGCCCGGGGGCTCTCCAAGCGCAGCCAGGCGCGACATCTGGCGGCGCTGCGGATGTTCCACCGCTTCCTGGCCTCCGAGAAGCTCCTCGAACACGACCCCACCGAGGATCTGGACACCCCGAAACTGGAGAAGCGCCTTCCGGTGTTCCTCACGGTGTCCGAGGTGGATGCCCTGCTCGCCGCGCCGGATGGCCGCACGGTCACCGGGATCCGGGACCGCGCCATCCTGGAGTTGCTCTATGCCACCGGCCTCCGGGTGAGTGAGCTGGCCCGTCTCTCCATCGAGGATCTGCAGCTCACCGCGGGCTACGTGGTGGCCATGGGCAAGGGGCAGAAGGAGCGCATCGTCCCGGTGGGAAGCCGCGCGAAGGAGGCGCTCGAGGCCTGGCTGGCGGGGCCGCGGGAGCAGGTCCTGCGGGGCCGCCGCTCCCGGGCTCTCTTCGTGAGTCCCCGGGGGACCTTTTTCACCCGGGTCGGTCTGTGGGGCATCGTCCGCCGCAACGCCCTCAAGGCCGGGCTCAGGGTCGCGCTCTCACCCCACAAGCTGCGCCACTCCTTTGCCACCCACCTGGTGGAGCGCGGCGCGGATCTGCGCGCGGTGCAGGCGATGCTGGGTCACGCGGATCTGGCGACCACCCAGATCTACACCCATGTGGACGGAACGCGGCTCAAGCGGGTCTACGATCAGCATCACCCCCTGGCGCGTCCGGAAGGCGGCGATGCTGCCAGCGCACGTTCCGCCTCAGGAGCGCCGGAGGTCGACCCCTCCGGGAAGAGTCCGGCCCTGGCGGGCCGGTCGGTGCCGGAGGGCGCGCGTCGCTGAAGAACGGCTTCAGGCGACGGCCAGCAGGCCGGCCTGCGCCAGGCGCTTGAGGCTCTGCAGCAGCGCGCCCGGTCCCATCTGGAGTCCGCGGGCGGCATGCTCGGGGCGGGGGCTGCGACCCAGGCGCACCAGGACCACCAGATCGCTCGCGGTCAGGCCCCGCGGTGCCTCCTCGGGGGCGGAGAGGAAGGTGAGCCGGGGGAGGATGCGCTGCAGTCGCGCGCCCAGCTTCTTGGCCTGCGCCTCCGCGGCCTGCCGGTAGAGCGCCGCGGCCTCAGCGGCCGGACCGATGAGGAGGGCCTGCCCCAGGAGCCGCTCCGCCTCGGCGGGAGCACCCCGGGCGAGGTGTCCCAGGGCCTCGGCCACCACCGCCGCCATGTCCAGTCGCGGCGCGTGGGGACGCTCGGCGGCGATGACCCCCCGGAGCACCAGGGCGAGCACCTGCGCGCCGGCCTGACCCGGCGTGGGGCCGGCGAGGGTGAGCGCCTCCCGCAGGCTCCCTCCATGGCGGGCGGCGGTGGCCACGCTGTGGAGGGGGCCGTCGGAGGGTTCCTCGCAGACGCCCGGGCGCAGGGGCGCGTCCATCCGGGGAATCAGTGAGCGCAGGTGCTCCCAGTCGGGCAGGGCGGACAGGGTTTCGGCGTGGAGGGCCTTCAGGCCCAGCCCCGAGATCGGCTGTCCGTCGTGCGGGGGGGGCGGAGCCGGCTCCAGCCGCACCTCACCGCACTGCCAGCTGTAGCATTCGAGAAAGGCCAGCCGGACGCGCCAGGACATGGCCGCCTCCAGCACCTCGGCGGGCACCAGCTGGTGGTCGACGAGGAAGCGGCCGACGGCGATCCCGGAGAGGCGGGCCTCCTCGAAGGCCTCGGCCACCCGGCTCGCGCCGATCACCCCCAGCGACACCAGGGTCTGGCCCAGGTGCTCCTCGGGGAGATTGCTGCGCAGGGCCACCACCCGGCCATCCCGCAGGTCGAAGCAGCGCTGCTCGGGGCCGCGTTCGACCACCAGGCGCCCGTCGCCCCCGCGTTGCTCGAGCAGGGCGGGGACCAGCAGCGCCAGCCGGTAGTGCGACAGGTTCGCCTGAAACGGCTCCATCCTCGCCTCCTCCAACCCCCGAGTATGGAAGAAGTCGCGTCCTCCGGGCAATTGCTGTAACTGGCCTGCGTCCGCTGGGGCCGAGAATCCGGCCCCGGAGCGATCGCGCCCACCACGCGTCTCGCCCCTGTCTCGGACGGGAACTTGGAACTAGGCTTAGGTCCCACCATGCGAATCCTCTCCGGCGTGCAGTCGTCCGGTCGCCTCCACCTGGGAAATCACTTCGGCGCGATCCGCCAGTGGGTCGCCCTCCAGGACGAGGCGCCCGGCAACGCGCTCTTCTTCATCGCCGATCTCCACGCCCTCACCACCGTGCGCGACGGGGCGCTGCTGCGTGAGCTGGTGCGCGAGACCGCCGTCGCGCTCTTCTCCCTGGGGCTCGATCCCGAGCGTTCGATCGTCTTCCGTCACAGCGACGTCCCCGAGGTCGCCGAGCTGCACTGGATCCTCGGGACGGTGGTGCCGGTGGCCAACCTCGAGCGCGCGCACAGCTACAAGGACAAGATCGCCCGCGGCATCGCCCCCGACCTGGGCCTGTTCACCTATCCGGTGCTGATGGCCGCGGACATCCTGCTCTACGGCAGCGACATCGTCCCGGTGGGCAAGGACCAGATCCAGCACGTGGAGTTCGCCCGGGACTGGGCCACCAAGTTCAACGTCACCTTCGTGCCCGGCTACGACCCGCAGGATCCCGAAGGGGAGAAGGGCGGCACCCCGGGGCTGCTCAAGCTCCCGCAGGCGCGCATCCAGGAGCAGACCGCGGTCGTGCCCGGGATCGACGGGCAGAAGATGTCCAAGTCCTACGGCAACGCCATCGAGCTGTTCGCACCCGACAAGGAGGTCAAGAAGCGGATCATGGGCATCCGCACCGACTCCACCCCGGTCGAGGCGCCCAAGCCCACCGAGGACGCCCCCCTCTACGATCTGCTCCGGCTCATGATCCCGTCCTCCGAGTGGCCCGACATCGACCGCGCCTGGCGCGAGGGTGGACGCGGGTATGGCGACTTCAAGAAGCGGCTGCTGACCGCGTTCCACGACACCTTCGATCCCGCCCGTGCCCGCCGCGAGGCGCTCCTGGCTGATCCTGCCGAGCTGGACCGGCTCCTGGAGCGGGGCGCTGAGAAGGCCCGGGCGTTGGCGGCCGGGACCATGGCGAGCGTCCGGCGCGCCGTGGGTCTGCGTTAGAGGTCGGAGAGCTTTTGGTGAGCGAGCGCTCCGGGGACGATCAGGGAGAGGCGACGGCAGCCCAGGAGGGCTTCCGTGTGGCCCTTCCCGCGTTCGAGGGGCCGCTGGATCTGCTGCTGCACCTGATCCGCGAGCACCGGCTCGACATCCTCGACATCCCGATCGCGCTCATCACCGCCAAGTACCTGGAGCACCTGGAGCGGATGCGCGAGATCGATCTCGACATCGCCGGGGAGTTCCTGGTGATGGCCGCGACCCTGGCGCACCTCAAGAGCCGGATGTTGCTGCCGCGCACCGAGGCACCCCAGGCCGCGGACGCCGAGGGCCAGCAGATCATCTCCGAGGAGACCCGCGATCCCCGCGCCGAGCTGGTGATGCGGCTGCTCAACTACCAGAAGTACAAGGCCGCCGCGGAGCAGCTGGGTCGCCAGGACGTGCTCGGCCGGGACGTGTTCACCCGTCAGGTGCGGGTCGAGCAGATCCCCATCCCCGACGACGAGGTGGGGCTGGTGGAGGTCAGCGTCTACCGGCTCATCGAGGCCCTCGATCGGCTGTTGCAGGAGGTCGCGCCCGCGCCCCAGCACGAGGTGGTCCGCGAACAGCTGAGCCTGACCGAAACCCTGAGGGCGCTCGCCTCGCGGCTCTACCACCACGGCCCGCAGGAGTTCCTCCAGCTCTTCGAGGGTCAGGCCGAGCGCAGCCGGATCATCATCACCTTCCTGGCCCTGCTGGAGCTGGTGAAGCTCAAGCTGGTGCGCGTGCGGCAGGAAGCCGACAGCGACATCATCGTGATCACCCCCAACGGAGACGCCCTGGAGCGCTTCGGGGCGGGTGACCTGGAGATCGACGACAGTGAGTACCGGTAAGCCGAACGGGGACGAAACAGAGGCGCTCTCCGGCAGCGGAGGCCCCAGCCCCTTCACCGAGGAGGAGCTGGCCTCGGTCGCCCCGCGCGATGACGAGGAACTCGAGGACGTGGACGCGGCGGTCATCGACGTCGATGACGCACCGGCCCCCGACCTCCAGAGCGGCTTCGAGAAGCTGCAGCAGAAGAGCCGCAAGCTCTCACCCGAGCGGGTGCGCACGGTGATCCAGAGCCTGCTCTTCGTCTCGGATCGGCCGCTCACCGTCGATCAGCTCTACGAGGCGACGGCAATTGATCGCGAGCGGATCCAGGAGGCGCTGGAGAAGACCACCGGGGAGCTGCGCGACGGGATCTCAGGCATCGTCCTGCACGAGGTGGGCGGGGCCTGGCAGCTGCGCACCGATCCGGGCTCGGCGGAGTACGTGCGCCGCTTCCTGCAGGTGAAGCCCCAGCGGCTGACGCGCTCGGCGCTGGAGACCCTGGCCATCGTGGCCTACCGACAGCCGGTGACCCGACCCGAGGTCGAGGACCTGCGCGGCGTGGACTCGGGCGCGGTGATCAAGGCGCTGCTGGACCGCAAGCTCATCAAGATCCTCGGAAAAAAGGACGAGATCGGTCGACCGATGCTGTATGGGACGACCCGCGAGTTCCTCGAGTTCTTTGCCCTCAAGGATCTGGCCGCGCTCCCGACGCTCCGGGAGTTCCAGGAGCTGACCCAGGAGCATCAGGACATCGTCGAGGAGGAGACCGCGCCGCCCCCGGGCGCTGCAGGACTCGTCGAGGCGATGGCCGATCCCGACTTCATGAAGAAGATGGAGAAGGGGGAGCGGGACTCCCAGAAGGCGCTCGAGAAGCTCGAGGCCGCGATGAACGCCGCAGAAGACCGCACGCGCGAGGCCGTGCGGACGCTTGAAGGACCCGCGACGGAGACCCCGGACGCGGACGACGAGGACTGAACCCCGGGCCGCGCGGAGGATGGACCTCGCGCGGCCCCGACGGAGCGGCCCTCCACACCCCAAGGACAGAAGAAGATGTCGGAGCGGTTGCAGAAGTACCTGGCGCGGGCAGGCGTCGCGAGTCGTCGCGCGGCCGAAGGCCTCATCACCGCCGGACGCGTGCGGATCAACAACGAGCGGGTCACCGTGCTGGGCACCAAGGTGGAACCCGGCGATCTGGTGACGCTCGATGGCAAGCTGGTGGCTCCGGCCGAGGAGCGCGCCTACTACATCCTCTACAAGCCCACCGGCGTGGTCACGACCATGGAGGACCCTCAGGGAAGGCCCACCGTGGCGTCGTTCCTCGAAGGCGTGGGCCGGCGCCTCTTCCCCGTGGGCCGGCTGGACTACGACGCGGAAGGCGCGCTGCTGTGCACCGATGATGGTGAGCTCGCCCATCAGCTCACGCACCCCAGCTTCGAGGTCCCCCGGACCTACCTCGCCAAGGTGAAGGGCGTCCCCGACGCGGCCTCCCTCGACAAGCTGCGCGGTGGGGTCCGGCTCGAGGACGGGATGGCCAAGCCCGAGGAGGTCGAAGTCCACGAGGCGGCGGAGAAGAACACCTGGCTGCGGCTGGTGGTCACCGAAGGCCGCCCCCACCTCATCAAGCGGCTGTGCGCCGCCATCGGGCACCCGGTGGTCCGTCTCTATCGACCGTCCCAGGGGGGCATCCGCGTGAAGGGCATGGCCCCCGGTGCGCTGCGTGCGTTGACCGACAAGGAGGTCGAGCTGCTGTGGCGGGTGGCCCGTGGGGAGCGGATCGCCGAAGGGGAACTCACCCTGCCGCCGCGGCGTCATGGGCGCAGTGGTGGCGCCGAGGATGACGACGCGGGCGTGGACTTCGAGGGCGAGCTGGAGACCGCTCCTGCTCCATCCCGCGTGCAGGCGAGCGGCCGTGGTTCGGCGTCGGCCCCGCGTCCCCCGCGTACCCCGGGTGCACGAGCCGCTCAGACGTCGCGGAAGCCGGACGGAGCCGGAGTCGGTTCAGCTTCGTCCCGCTCCGTTGCCAAGCCACCCCGGGGCGGAGACCGGGACGCCAAGCGCGGCCGGACACCGCGAGCGGGGATGGGCGTGGCCTCGGAGGGAGGCGAGGGCCGCAAGACGCGCGCAGGGGCTCCCTCCCGGAGTTTCACCGCCGAGCGCAGCGCCGCGGCTCGCGGTCGGGTGAATGCCCGCCGCGACCCGGATGACACCGGCCGGAGCGGGCGGGGCGCCGCTGGTCGCGGCCGTGATGACGGCGAGCGGACCGCGAAGGGACGGACGCCGATCGGCGGAGGACGAGGTCTCGTCAGCCGCAGGGGTGGTGATGGAGGGCGCGCGGCATCCGGGACCGCTGCCCCCGCCGGGGGCGCGAGCGCCGGCCGGCCCGGCTTCGGACGTTCCGGCCGCAGCACCGAGGCCCCGGCACGCAACCGCGATTTCGGTCCCTCTGGTCGCAGCACGGGCGCCACGGGTCGTAGCACGGGCGCGACGGGTCGCAGCACGGGCGCGACGGGTCGCAGCACCGGCGCGACGGGTCGCAGCACGGGCGCGACGGGTCGCAGCACCGGCGCCCGCGGAGTCCCGGCGGCACGCCGCACCGGGCCGGCCGGAAAGGCACCCTCCGGCGCCGGTCGGGGTCGCAGCGCTCCCGCGGCGGACTCACCGAAGGCGCCCCGGGGAAAGCGACCGGGCAGTGGTGGTGGGCGTCCGGGTTCCGGGCGCGGCCGCTCCCGCTGAGCCGCCGCCCGTCCTTGTCGCCTGAGGCCCCTCAGGTGAGGGGAGGAGCCGGTGCGCTTCAATAGAAGGGCAGGGCTCGCATCGCCTGGCCCCTGGCCGGCAGTCATAGCCGCAGCCCTTCCGATCCCGTGCCCTCGGGCAGGGGCGGTCCGGCCCTGCCGGCTCCGGCTCCGGCATCGGTCGGGGAGGGGGGCCCGTGTCGGAAGGTCCTGTTATAACGCTGGACCGCCCGGCCGAAGCCCCGCTCCGACCGCGCCCTCCTGACATGCGCGCCGCCCTCCTGATCGTACTGTTGCTGCTCGTCGCCCTCACCGGGTGCTCCGAGAACCGGGACCAGCTCCTCGCCGAGCTGCAGAGTCCCCGTCCCGAGATCCGGGCTTCCGCCCTCAACCGGCTCGCGGAGGACTTCGGAGAAAACGAGCTCATCCTCTTCACCACCGCAGCCAAGGACGTGGCCGGCGTGGTGCGTGCTGAGGCGGCCACCGCGTTGGGACGGAGTCAGGATCCCCGGGTGGTGGACCTCCTCGGCGAGCTCCTGGCCGACCCCGAAGAGCGGGTCCAGACCGCCGCCGCCCAGGCGCTGGCGGAGATCGATCACCCGAAGGCACGTTCGTATCTGACCCTGCAGTACGCGCGGCATGGGCGTTCGGTCCGCCTGGCGATCATCAAGGCGCTGGAGTCGGCAGACGTCCCGGAGGCAATGCGGGACGTCGTCGAAGCCGAGAACCGGACGGTCTGGGAGCGCAATGTGGACGCGCTCGAATCCGGTGGGGTGATGGAGCAGGTGGCGGCGGCCGAGGCGATCGGTCGCAGCGGCCGTCCGGAAGGGGTGGGCCGCTTGGCTGAGCTGGCGCGGGATCGTCAGGTGATCCTGGCGGCCGCCGCAGTCCGGGGGCTCGCCGAGTCCCAGGACCCCCGGGTCGCTCCTGCCATCCTGCCGCTGCTGGACTCGCCGTCGCTCACCCTCCGCGAAGCGGCCAGCCTCGCCATGGCGCGCCTCCGGGACCCTGCGGCGGTTCCCGCCCTCCAGGCGGTCGCGCTGCAGAAGGACGCCGCCGCACCGGCCGCGGTCGAAGCGCTGCTGGCCTATGCCCCTTCCGCAGAGGTGAACGCCGCGCTGTGCGCCATCGCCCTGGATGGCGCGGGGCGTGAAGCGCGCCGTCTGACCCGACCGCTGCGTGCGCGGGGCTGTCCGCTGGAGCCCATCGAGGCCCGTCTCGCCAATCCCGAGGGGCGCGAGGCGGCACTGCAGGCCGTCCTGGTGCTTGGTCCCCGGGCGAAGCCCCTGCGTGAGCAGGTGCTCGCGCTCGTCGATGTTCCGGAGATCCGCGCGACCGCGATCGAGGCGGCGGGTGCGATGGGGGATCCTGCGTCGGCCGAAGCACTCGGCGCCGTGGCCAGGGCGGAGCTCGCGGCGTTGGAGGCCCAGCGGGAAGACTGGGTGAAGGTGCCGCCGGAGCCGAGCGAAGAGGACCTCCGGGCCAAGGCGGAGGCCCTCGCCGACAACCGCTTCGCGCAGCTCATGGGGAAGGTCCGGGAGGCGGATGCTGCCCGCGCCCATGGGACCGAGGAGGCCCTCCTTCCGGACGAGCTCGTTGCCGACCTGGACGCGGAGCGGGTCCGTTCCGCGATCCGGGCGCTGGTGGCCTGGGGGCAGGTCCGGGGAGAGGGGGCCGAAAAGGTCCTCGCACCACTCACCCGCGATCCCCATGCGGAGCTGCGAAGCGGGGCGAGATTGGCGCTCGCCCATCTCGGCACGCCCAGCGCACTGGCACTCGCAGCCGAGGAGTTCCGGGATGGCACGCTCAATGGCAGCCTCGCGGTCGCAGAGGCCATGGCGGACGCAGGCGAGGCCGGACGGCGTTCCCTGTTGGCCTCCCTGGAGCGCGCCGGGGGCAACCGGACCGCGCTGCTCGAGGCGCTGATGCACCATCCACTGCCGAAGGACGCCACCGGGTCACTGCTCCCGCTGCTCGAGACGTCGACCGGTGAAGCGGCATTGGCCGCGACCCTGCTCGGGAGACATGGAGATCGGGCCGCGGTCGCTCCCCTGGTGAAGGTCCTGGCGGATCCCACCACCGTCGGCCGTCGGCCATTGGTGTGGGCACTGGGCCAGCTCGGTGACGTGGAGGCGGCGTCCTCGGTGGCGGTGGAACTGTTCCATGACAGCCCCGAGGTCCGCGCCGTCGCGGCGGAGGCCATCGGGCGGTTGAAGGCAAAAGACTACGTTCCTCACCTCACCGCCCTGACGAACGACTATGACGTGCGGGTCCGTGAAGCGGCCTCCGCGGCACTCTCGCAGCTCGGGGGGCCCAGAACGGCCGAAGGGGGGACGCCCTGATGGAAGCCCGGGATCTGAAGGAGCGCGCCGCTGCTGCCTATGCGCGGGGACGCTATGCGCGCGCCGCGCAGCTGTATGCGCAGCTCGGCTCCCTGGAACCGCGCAACGGTCAGGCGAGGCTCCGCCTGGGCGATGCGCTGGTGAAGGCGGGGGAGAAGGGACAGGCCATCGAGGCCTACCGTGCCGCTGCCGAGATGTTCGCCCGGGATGGACTGCTGCCTCGTGCCATCGCGGCCAGCAAGCTGGTCCTCGAACTCGATCCCACCCAGACCTCCGTGCAGCGGATGCTCGCGGAGCTCTACGCCCAGCGCAGGGCCGCGACCGGCCCGCGTCGCGCGGTCTCCCGGCCGGTGGCGGCTGTCACGCCCTCCAGACCTGCGCCTTCGAAGCCGTCTGCGGCGTCCTCTCCGGTGGCGGCTGCTCCGACCCGCACCTCCTCAGCGACCGCTACGCCGGCGCCGGTGCCGAGCCGGATCTTCCTGCCTGGAAGGGAGATGGGATCGGCCCCTCCTGCGCCACTTCCGGCGCCACCCATCCCGGCCGGACTCGAGCCGCGTCGGGACGTCCATGCCGGTCTCATCGCCTTTTCGCGATTCAGCGAACTCGAGATGGACTTCGACGTGCTGGTCCGGATGGCACCGATGGCCGTCCCCCTCAATGCGCTCGACAAGGCCCCGGCGCCAACGGCTGGAGGGGCCGGGCGCGAGGAGGGGGCAGCGGTCAACGCCGGGCTGGGTGGCCCGCAGCCTCAGCCGGTCCCGTCGCCCGGGGAGGCGGCGCCCGCGGAGCCTGTCGCCGCGTCCGAGGCGGGCTCCGACGGCGATGATCTCGACTTCTCCGAGGTCACGGCCGTCGCCGAGGCTCCCGCCGAACCCGCGCCGGCGCCCGCTCGCAAGCGCGCCAGCTTCACCGAACTCGAGCTCGACGACACCTCGCTGCTCAACACCATCGCCGCGGTGGCCGAGGCGGTGGCGGAAGAGGGCGGGTTGCGCAGCGACGAGGAAGAGACGGTCTTCAGCCTCACCGACACCCTGGAGGACGAGGCGACACCTCCCCCGGGCACGCTGCCGCACATCCCCCTCTTCTCGGACCTGCCCACAGATGCCTTCATCGAGCTGTTCGAGCGGTGCCCGCTGCGCCGGGTCCGCGAAGGACAGCGGGTCTTCCAGCAGGGGAGCTACGGCGACGCCTTCTATGTGATCTGTGAGGGGGCGGTGCGGATCGTCCGGGAGAGCGAGGGTGAGGAGCGTGAGCTCGCGGTCCTGGAATCGGGCGCGTTCTTCGGAGAGGTCGCGCTGCTCTCGGATGCGCCTCGCACCGCCTCGGTCGACGGCGCCTCGGACGAGACGCAGCTGCTCGAGATCTCCGCGCCGGTCCTCACCGAGCTCAGCCACCGCTATCCGTCCGTCGCCAAGGCCCTGAAGAAGTTCTGCCGCGAGCGCCTGCTGCGCACCCTGGTCTCCACGTCCGCGCTGTTCCGCTCCTTCGGCAAGGCCTCGCGCCGCAAGCTGCTGGAGCGCTTCCGTGCGCGAGACGTCCCCCGCGGCCACGTCTTCGTGATCGAAGGGGAGGAGACCGACGGGCTCTATGTGATCCTTTCCGGCGAGGTCTCGGTGGTTCGCGAAGGACAGGTCCTGGCGCACCTGAAGGAGGGCGAACTCTTCGGTGAGATGTCCCTGCTGCAGAAGACGCCGGCGACCGCGACCGTGACGGCCACCCGCCGCACGTCGATCCTGCGCCTGCCGCGCGCCGACTTCGACGCGCTGATCCTCACCCATCCCCAGGCGCTCATGCACCTGGCCGAGCTGAGCAACGCCCGCCGTCGCCACACCGAGGCCCTGATCGGGGGAGCGGGAAACGACGACGGGGCGATGGTCCTCATCTGATCGCCCGGCCTGGCCGAATGCCTCAGGCCGGAGCGTTCCCCTTCGCGACCCTCACTCCGCGTCGAGTGCCCGGGCTCGGGCACGCTCTTCCTGGGTGAGGGGGGCGCCGCGGTACAGCTTCCAGGTCCCCGCGCCGTCCTCGATCGACAGGATCGCCGCGAAGCCGTGGTTCGGTTTGCCGTCATTCATCGACCAGGAGGTCATGTCCGCGGGGCCGGGATTGAGGAAGAGCGCCTGGCTCGCTTGGCCCTCGGGGATGATCGTCGTCCCGGTGCTGTCCGTGGCGCGTGCGCCGGCCTCCTTGATGTTGGAGAAGACACCGAAGGCGAAGCCGCCCTGGTCGAGGGCACGCCGGATCTCCTCGGAGCCGACATTGGCGCCGGTGTTCGCGAAGTCCAGGGCCTGGCTGCCCTGTCCGCGCGGCGGGCCGTGGGCGACGAGCACCGCCGGGGAGGGCGCGTTCCTGGCCAGCGCAATCGCCTCGTCCACCGTGGTGCCGTCGAAGCGGCAACCGGACTCGCAGGTGATGAAGTCCGGGTCGTCATGGCCCGGGATGGAGATCAGCGTCGCCTGGGGGAAGCGGACCTCCCGGATGGCGTTGAGGTTCACCACCAGGGGGGAGGCCTCCTGGGCGGCGCGCACGCCCTCGTCGTAAACCGAGGCGCACTCCCGGTTGCCGATGATGGTGAAGACCGGCCGTCCCAACCGGGTGAGCTCGCCGAGCACCTGGGCGATCCCCTCGGCGACCTCACCGGCGTCCCCGGTGACGATCACCGCGTCCACGCCCTCGGCCTCGAAGAAGGCGCGGTAGCGCTCGAGCGCGATGCGGTTGCGTCCCGAGGCCTCGTTGATGGGCCCCAACACCCCGAACACCAGCGGCCCGTCGTCACCTGTCTCCGGGAAGGAGAGGGTGGTTCCCGAACGCGTGGCCTGCAGCCCGGGCAGCCCCGCATCCGAGGGGGGACCGCTGGACGGCGATGCCGCGCACAGGGGATCCACCTCCCGCGCCTCGGCCGCTTCCTCCGCCCCGGCCTGCGCCCGCGCCGATTGCTCCGAGGGATCGACCGTGTCCGGACCGGTGCCCTGCTTGGGACAGCCGGCGACCGCGATCATCAGCGACAGCAGGAGGCTCGCGCGCAACGACATGAATCGTGACTCCGTTCCGGTGAGGGCCGGGGGACCCCGGCAGCGGACGCATTATTGCGGCTGCTCGCGTAGGGGCCAACCACCCGGGCGCCCGGTGCGCTATGACTCCGCCCGTGCGCCGCTCCTCCCTCATCGCCCTGTTGCTGCTGCCTGCTCTCGCCGCCTGCGGACACGTGCCGCTTTCGGCCTCCGAACTCCACACGGTGGCGCGCCCCGCATTCGTCGCGCGGATCGAGCTGGACGCCGGACCGCGTTCCACCGTGTTCCGGGATCTGTCGTCGCAGGCCTCCCGACTCCAGGGACTCGCGCCGGCGGAAGGGGATCGCCGGCTCGCGGCCAAGCTCGCGCAGGGGGCCACGCCCTTCGAGGTCGCCGAGCGCCTCCGCATCGGTGTCGTCCGCCGGCTCCCCGAGACCACGCCCTGGACCTATGCGGTGCCGGCCTCCGAGGTCTCCGGGGTGTTGCAGAGCCTGCTGGTGGAGGAGCAGCCCCAACGACGCCCGGATGTGCGTCAGCTCGAGCGGCTGGGCGCCGACACGCTCATCGAGCTCGTGGTGGAGCGCTACGGCATGCAGGGCGAGGGCGGCGCACCGGGGATTTACGTGAGTGGCCGGGCGCGCATGACCCGGCTCAACTCCGGCGCCACCTACTACGCCCGCTCCTTCTCCTACCGGATGCCCAGCAGCGCGGAGCTCCCCCTGGATCCGCTGGTCATCGCCCGGGAACCCCGACGCTTCGGGGAGGCCCTCTCCAGGTTGCTGGATCAGGCCGCCGCACAGATCGCTCAGGATCTCCAACCCGGCGGGCATAGCGGTCGCGACGCGCAGCGGGCAGGCACGCCCCCCTCACTCGACGACGAGGCCGACAGCCTTCCCCGGGACGCCGGGTCCCGCCCCACCGAACTTCCGGGGGATGCGTTGCCCGCCCCGTGACCGGTTCCTGACGCCTCTGCTGCCGAGACGTTCAGCAGCCCCCGGACGATGGCCGGGGTGCTTGGTGTGACCCTTCACCATGCGGAGCATGCCGCCCCTCCGATGACCACCGGTCCCCTCACGCTGACGTGCACCGACGCCGAGCTCGACACGCTGTGGCCCCACGCCCTGAGCCTCTCTCTGGTGACCGGGCGCGCTTTCTGCCTCGTGGGTCCGGAAGGTGCCGAACCCCCGAAGCTCAAAGCCGCGCACCTCGCTCTGGGCCGGGCGGCCGCGGCGCTGGCCGGGGTCGATGCGCCAGCGGTGGCCTGTTTCCCGGCGAGCGGTGAAGGGAGGGCAGCGCGGGCCTGTGATCTCCGGCTGGATGTCGGGGCGGCCATGAGCACCGGCGCGGTGCTCACCAGCCTTCAACCCGGATTGGCACTGGCGGGCGGCGGCCGGCTCGAGCTGCTGGGCGCCACCCATCATCCGGGCGGACCGCTCTCACAGGCCCTGGCCCGGGTCTGGCCGGTGATCCTCGGGGCCTTCGGCCTCGGGTGTGAGGTCCACCTGGAGCGTGCCGGTTTCGCGCCGGCGGGGCAGGGCGTGCTCAGCGCGCAGATCCACCCACGGCGCGGTCACGGTCCGGATACGGTGGAACTGCTCCAACGCGGCACCCTGCATGAGGTGCGGGTCACCAGCATGGTCGCCGGACCCCAGGGCGCGCGGGCCCTGGCGCAGTCCCGCGGAGCCGAATCGACGCTTCGGGAAGCCGGGGTCTCTCCGGAGCTCGAGACCCTCTCGCTGCCCTCGGCGCATCCCCGCGGGGGGGCGGTGCTGATCGTCGCCCAGTTCGAGCACACCCTGGCGACCTTCTCCGCGGTGGCTGGAACCCAGGAGGCTCCCGAGGAGACCGGTCAGCGTGCGGCTCGGGCCTTCGAGACGTTTCTGGCAGGGCCGGGATCCGTCGACGGCCAGACCGCGCAGCAGCTCATGCTGTGGGGAGCGCTCCTGGCGGCGGGCCACCTGGGCCCGTCGAATCCGGCGCGCACGCGTTTTCAGGCGCCCGGAGTCGATGCGTCCCTGCTGGGACTCGCCCGGGTCCTGCGCGCCTTTCTGCCGATCTCGGTCACGACGGGGCCGGACGGGAGCTGCACCGTCCAGCCCTTCTGAAGCGCCGCGGGACCGACGTTCCGAATCGATCCGCGCGTCAGCGGATGCGGCGCGGCTTGATCTCCGCGGCCTCCTGCGCCGCCTGCTGCATCTTGGCGGTCCTCAGGTAGTAGGGGATCGCGAAGAGGGCGGCGATGACCAGGGCGACGCCGCCGAGCCCGATGGCCATCCAGGGCACCGGGGTGACCTCCTGCTTCACGTCCTGGCGGTAGGAGCCCATGTTGTACTTCGCCCGGGCCGCCTCCTCCCGCTGCTGGGCTTCCGTCCGCTCGGGAGGCGCCTGAAACTCCTGGGGCGTGCGTTGGGCCAGCGAGGCCGCCGGGAGGAGAAGGACTGCGAGGAGGAGGGCTTTGGCAAGCAACGGATGGCGCATGACCGCTGGACGCTAGCAGAAGCCCGGGGCTTCTTGCGATGCCCCCGAGCGTCTGTCACAACCCTTCGGGCATGCGGCTCCTGATCGCCCTCCTCGTCAACAGCGTCCGGGGCCTGTGGGCCCTCATCCGGTGGCCGATCCGGCGCCTGCGCCGCCCCCCGGAGTGGGTGCGGATCCGCCTCACCGGGCAGCTGCCCTATCGACAGCGCCCCAGGCCCCCGCTGCTACGTCGCCTGCTCTCGCGCGGGCGGCCGCCGGAAGCCTCGGATGTGCCCTCGCTGCATGCCATGCGCACCCACCTCGATCGCATTGCCCGCGAGCCCCGGGTCCGCGGGGTGATCCTCATCGTGCATGAACTGGCGATGTCGGCGGCGCAGCGGGCGGCGGTCCGGGAGGTGCTTCAGTCGTTCCGGGCCTCGGGAAAGCAGGTGGTGGGGTGGGGCGTGTCCCTCTCGGTGGCCGAGCTCGAGGTGCTCGCCGGAGCCGATCGCATCCTGGTCCCCAAGGCGGGCCGGGTGGAGCTGATGGGCTACGCCGCCGAGCTCACCGCCATCGGCAGCGGCCTTCAACGGCTGGGGGTGCGTGCCGAGTTTCTGAGGCGCGGTGATTACAAGACCGCGCCCGAGCTCTTCACGCGGTCGGACATTTCCGAGATCCAGCGGGCCACCACCGAGCACCTTCTCGACGATCGCCTGGGCCTCCTGGTGGACGTGATCTCCACCGGGAGAAAGCTCCCTCCGGAGCGGGTGCGCGCCCTGATCGACGAGGGACCCTACAGCGCCCGACGGGCGCTCTCCGCGGGTCTGATCGACGGACTGTGCAGCGAGGTCGAACTCCCCGAGGTGCTCGCGCGACCGCCCGGCGCTGCCGCCGATGCGCGACCTGCGGGCCCCGCCCAGGCCGCCAGTGGGGCGTCTCCCCGCGTGGTCCCATCCCCGGCAGCACCGGAGCCGGAGGGCCAGAAGCCCGAGGCGCCGCCGAAGGCGAAGGTGGGAGGGCTGGCGGCGTTCCAGCGCAGCCGCGCGTGGGCTCCGACCCGCTACCGCCCCCTGAAGCGTCAGCCGGGTCTCGCCATGGTCCCCTTGCGCGGGGCGATCATGCCGGGAAGTGGAGGGGTGACGCCCATGGGCCGCGCCGTTGGCTCGGATGGGATCGTCCGGGCGCTGCGCCGCCTGGAGAAGCTGCCCGGGGTGGATGCGGTTCTGCTCCTGATTGAGAGCCCGGGAGGATCCGCCCTGGCGTCGGAGCTCATCCTGGAGGCCGTTCAGCGCCTGAACCGGGAGCGGCCCGTGGTGGCCTATGTGGACGGCGTCTGCGCGAGCGGTGGCTACATGGCGGCGATGGGCGCGCGCGAGCTGTGGGCGGCGCCCCTCGCCATCGTCGGATCGATCGGCGTCTTCGGCGGCAAGTTCGATCTCTCGGGCCTGATGCACCGCCTGGGGATCAAGCGCGAGATCATCACCCGCGGCCGCAATGCAGCCCTGCACTCCAGCGCGCGCGGCTTCACTCCGGAGGAGCGCGCGGCCCTGGATCTGGAGATCGAGGAGACCTACCGCGCCTTCCTCGACATCGTGGCCGAGGGCCGCAACACCACGCCCGAAGCCGTCCACGCCCACGCCGAGGGGCGCATCTTCTCCGGCCGGGAGGCACTCGCCCACGGCCTGGTGGATCGCAATGGCAGTTTCGAAGAGGCGGCGCGCCGGGCGCTTCAGTTGGCCGGCCAACCCGAGGGTCCCTATCGGTTGCTCTCGGTGACCCCCTCCGCCCGGGAGCTCGCCATCCGCCAGCTGTTGCCGGCGCTTCGGGACACGCACCTCTGGGCCCTCGCGACGCCCGTTCCGCGCTTCTCCGATGAGCGCCGCGATGCGGTCGTCATCGACGATGCCTGGATCGCGCGCCTGCGCCTCCTGCTCTCCGGTGATGCTCAGGACAGGCCCCAGGACCGCTGGTAGGCTCGTCCTCTGCGCATGAGCAGACGCCTCCATCGGTTCGAACGTCGGATGTCGCCGGGTCTCCCTCCGCAGCGCCGCGCGTCCGTCCTCTGCGGGCGGTCCGTGAGGGCGTGACGGCATGAAGCTGCCCAGCGTCGACCAGCTCCACGCCTGGGGCCGGAGCCTCCGGGAGATCGACAGCTCCACCCTCGCCCGCGATCCCGAGGAGGGGCCGGTGCGCTGGTTCGTGACCGACGGAGAAGGGGAGGTGCTGGTGTGGCTGTCGCCGGATGGGCTGCCGCATCACGCCCAGGTGATCCTCGGCGAGGTCGCGCTCGACTGGTCGCGTGACTCCGGCCTCACCACCGCCAGCTTCCTCGAGGCCCCCGCGGTGCTGGGCGGCCGGCACGACGACTACTTCATGCGCGAGGGGAGCCGGAACGAACAGGCCGTCCGGGACGCCGCGCGGGCGCTCCTTTCCACCTCCGGGGTGGGGCACGAGCTCTTCCTTCCCATCCTCGCCTCGCTGGGCGTTGCCCCTGGATCCGCGGCGGGTTGAGCCGTCCGGCGCCCCTTGGCGATCCCCCTCACCGAAGGCATCGGCGCCCGGAAACGACGTGGGTCCTGCGCGAAGGGAGCGGGCGTGTTAACCGCTCTTGACACCGCTGCCCCACGCGCCGATTCTCCGCGCGTTTCGGCCACGCAAGCCCCTGATATTTCTGGATAAATAGGAGTTTTTGTCCCCATGAGCCTCACGCAAGCAGACGTCTTCGCCGCCCTCGACCAGGTCATGGACCCCGAGCTCCATGTCAGCCTGGTGAAGGCCGGGATGGTGAAGGAGGTCCAGGTCGACGGGGACAAGGCCCGCGTCAAGATCGAGCTGACCACCCCCGCCTGCCCCATGAAGGAGCAGATCCGCGAGGAGACCGAGGCGGCGCTCAACAAGATTGAGGCGCTCGCCTCCTTCGAAATCGAGTGGGGCGCGCGCGTGCGCAAGGCCTCCGGCGCCGGCAGCATGGATCAGCTCCTCCCCGGCGTGCGCCACGTCATCCTGGTGGGCGCCGGAAAGGGTGGGGTGGGCAAGAGCACCGTCTCCCTGAACCTCGCCATCGCCCTGCAGCAGGCGGGGGCGAAGGTCGGCCTGCTGGACACCGACTTCTACGGCCCGTCCGTCCCGACCATGACCGACACCGCCGAGGTCAAGCCGGTCAGCCGCGACGGCAAGGTCCTCGAGCCGCTCGAGAAGTTCGGCCTCAAGCTGATGTCGCTGGGCTACCTGGTGGAGTCCGACCAGGCGCTCATCTGGCGGGGTCCCATGCTCCACGGCGCCCTCATCCAGCTCATCCGGGACGTGAACTGGGGCGAGCTCGACTACCTCATCCTGGACCTGCCGCCGGGGACCGGAGACGTGGCGCTCACCCTGAGCCAGAATGTCCGTGCGACCGGCTCGGTGCTGGTGACCACCCCTCAGGACGTGGCCCTGGCCGACGTCGTGCGCGCCAAGCAGATGTTCGACAAGGTCAACATCCCGGTGTTGGGCCTGGTCGAAAACATGTCGCAGTTCATCTGCCCCAACTGCGATCACGCGACCCCCATCTTCCACCACGGCGGCGGCAAGAAGCTGGCAGACGCCTACGAGCTGCCCTTCCTCGGTGAGATCCCCCTCCACCTCTCGGTGCGCGAGGGCGGTGACGCGGGGCTTCCCATCACCCAGTCCGCGCCGGACAGCGCGGAGGCCCAGGCCTTCAAGCGGGTCGCCGAGACCCTCGCCGGCCGCATCTCCATGGAGTCCATGAAGGTCCGGCTCCCCGTTCTGAAGCAGGCTGGGGCACACTGACGGCCATGGCCAGATCAGACGAAGAGGATCCGTTCGACGTCGACGGGTACGACGACGGGGACACCGGGGCCGGCGGTGGTGCCGCCGGACGGGTGGTGCCGGAGTTCGTCCGCAAGGTCGCGGTCGCGGGCCTCGGCGCCCTCTTCATGACCGAGGAGGGGCTGCGCAGCCTCGCCGGACAGCTCAAGCTCCCCAAGGAGGTGCTCGGCTACCTCCTGCAGCAGGCGGAGAAGACCAAGGACGACGTGGGCCGGATCGCCTCCGAGGAGATCCGCCGCTTCCTGCAGTCCGACAAGCTGCGGCGTGAGTTCATCACGCTGCTCTCCCAGATGACGGTCGAGGTGAAGGCCGAGTTCCGCCTCGTGCCCAGCAAGAGCGCGGACGGGGAGGGCACCGACGACGTCGCGCCCGAGGTCGTGGTCTCCGAGGTGAAGGCCCGCTCCGGAAAGGGGCGCGGCAAGAAGTCCTGAATCGCCGGGGACCGTCGGGGGCGCGCGTGTCCGGGCGCCCACACGTGCTCCCACACAACGTGCGAAGGACCCGCGCGCACCATGTCGACCCCGTCAGGCCCCACAGATCGCACCGGCGGTGGCATCCCGGATCCGGATGCCGCCCCTGCTGCGCAGGACGCGCGCAGCACGACAGTTTCAGCTGCAACCGGTGCACCGACGCCCTCCCGCTGGCAGCGCATCCGCACCCATCCCATCCTCGGAAGGCTGCCGATCCTCATCGTGATCGCGGTGGGCTACTGGCTCTGGGCGGATCCCTCGGCACCCTCGAAGCGGGAGCTGGTGTTCCAGCTCGCGGGGCCGGCGGCGGAGGACGTGCGCACGCTTGAGATCCAATTGGTGGACGGGCGTGGCATCACGCTCGAGCGGGCCCAGCGCTTCTACGAGGCGGCGCCGCCGTCCGAGATCCGGCTCGAGTCCCGCCTGCCGCAGGATCGCTTCGAGCTGCACCTCTACGCCCGTGACGGGGAGGGCACGCCCCTCTCCATCCAGCGTCGATCGCTCGAGATCTCCGACAAGGAGAGCTACCTGCTGCGCCTGACGGTGCGGCGTCCGCTCCCCGACGCCCCCCCGGGTTGAGCCGCCCATGAGGCGTCCAGCGCACGCCTGAACCCGGCGGATCCTTGGGTTGACCCTCCGCGGAAACCGGGTGTACAGCCCGCGGCGGGTTCAACCTGAATCATCCCAAACGTCGTGAGGAGGCTCCATGTCGGTCGAGCATGTCGTGGTGGTGGGCGCGGGTCAGATGGGCGCCGGAATTGCGCAGGTCGCGCTTCAGGCCGGGCTGAGCGTCACCCTGGTGGACACCCGCCCCGAAGGCCTCGCGAAGGGCCGCGCCAGTGTGGAGAAGGGTCTCGACAAGCTGGTCCAGAAGGGGAAGCTCGAGGACGCCGAGCGCACCTCGGCCCTGGGACGCCTGAAGACCGCCGGCGCGCTCGCCGAGGTGCAGAAGCCCGTGGACGTCGCCATCGAGGCGGTGGTCGAGAACGAGGCGGTCAAGAAGGCCATCTTCACCGAGCTGGATGGCCTGGTCCGTGAGGGCGGCATCCTCGCCACCAACACCTCCTCCATTCCGATCACCCGGATCGCCGCGGCCACCAAGCGCCCCGGGTCGGTGATCGGCATGCACTTCATGAACCCGGTGCCGGTCATGAAGCTGGTGGAGCTCATCCGCGGGGCGGCGACGTCGGATGAGACCTACGCGGCGACCCGCGCGCTCGCCGAGCGCATGGGCAAGACCACCGTCATGTCCCGCGACTATCCCGGTTTCATCGTCAACCGGATCCTCATCCCGATGATCAACGAGGCCTGCTACGCCCTGATGGAGGGGCTGGGCAGCGCCGAGGACATCGACACCGCCATGAAGCTCGGCACCAACCAGCCCATGGGCCCGTTGACCCTGGCCGACTTCATTGGACTGGACACCGTGCTCTCCATCGCCGAGGTGCTGCACCAGGGCATGGGGGATCCCAAGTACCGTCCCTGCCCGCTGCTGCGGCAGTACGTGGACGCCGGCTGGCACGGGCGCAAGAGCGGCCGCGGCTTCTACACCTACTGACCTCCACCTCCTCAGGAGTTGTCCATGTCCTACGAGAACCTGCGCCTCGACGTCTCCGAAGGCGTCGCGACCCTCACCCTGGATCGCCCCAAGGCCCTCAACGCCCTCAACTCGGCCACGTTCCACGAGCTCGAGGCGGCGCTGACGAGCCTGCCCGACGACACCCGCGCGCTCATCCTCACCGGCGCCGGAGAGAAGGCCTTCGTGGCCGGCGCGGACATCGCCGAGATGGCGGACTACGGCAGCGAGCAGGGGCGTGCGTTCTCCGCGCTCGGCCAGCGGGTCATGGCCCTCTTCGAGGCCTCGCACATCCCGACCATCGCGGCGGTCAACGGCTTCGCGCTCGGTGGCGGGCTGGAGCTCGCCCTGTGCTGTGACCTGATCTACGCCTCGGAGAACGCCCAGCTCGGGCTCCCCGAGGTCGGCCTCGGCGTCATTCCCGGCTTCGGTGGCACCCAGCGCCTCACCCGCGCCGTCGGGGCGCAGCGGGCCCGGGAGCTGGTCTTCACCGCCCGCCGCGTGAAGGCGGAGGAGGCGAAGGCCATCGGCCTGGTGCTCGATGTGGTGCCGGCCGGCGAGCTGCTCGCCCACTGCCGCAAGGTCGCCCAGAGCATCGCCAAGGCCGGGCCGCTGGCCATCTCCCAGGCCAAGCGCGTCATGCGCCAGGGCGCGGACGTGGAGCTCACCGTCGCCAACATGATCGAGCAGCAGGCCTTCGGCGCCCTCTTCGGGACCGAGGACAAGCGCGAGGGGATGCAGGCCTTCCTGGAGAAGCGCCCCCCTGCGTACAAGGCCCGCTGAACCCAGGGCGGAGCCCAAGAGAGCGCTCCCTCTGCGCCGGGAAAGGCTGATAGAGAGGCCGCACTCCGATTTTCTGAACTTTCTTCCGTGCGCCGGCCCGCCTCCTCCCGAGCGGGCGCCGGCGCCCCACCCGAAGTCGACACGCCACCGGACTGCCCATGAACTTCGAGCTCACCGACGTCCAGCGCGAGATCCAGCGCATGACCCGAGAGTTCGCCGCGCGCGAGCTCATCCCCAACGCCCGGAAGTGGGACGAGGAGCACGCGTTTCCGACCGAGGCGGTCAAGCAGCTCGGTGAGCTGGGCCTGATGGGCGTCGCGGTCCCCGAGGCGTGGGGTGGGGCGGGCCTGGATCACGTCTGCTACGCGGTGGCCATGGAGGAGATCTCCCGGGGCTGCGCGTCGACGGGCGTCATCATGAGCGTCAACAACTCGCTCTACTGCGACCCCATCAATCGCTACGGCACCGACGCGCAGAAGAAGGAGTTCCTCGAGCCGTACGCCAGCGGCCGGAAGCTCGGCTGTTTCGGACTGACCGAGCCCGAGGCCGGCAGCGACGCGGCCGCCCAGCAGACCACCGCGGTGCGCGACGGGGACTTCTACGTCCTCAACGGCAGCAAGAACTGGATCACCAACGGCCCGAAGGCGGACGCCATCGTCGTCTTCGCCATGACCGACAAGTCCAAGGGCAACCGGGGCATCAGCGCCTTCATCGTGCCCACCGACACCCCGGGGTTCATCCGCCAGGCACCGGACAAGAAGATGGGCATCACCGCGGCCCACTCCTGCACCCTCTACTTCGAGGACTGCCGGGTCCCGGCGGCGAACCTCCTGGGCAAGGAGGGCGAGGGCTTCAAGGTCGCCATGTCCACGCTCGACGGCGGTCGGATCGGCATCGCGGCGCAGGCACTCGGCATCGCGCGCGCGGCCTTCGAGGAGGCGGTGCGCTACTCCGGTGAGCGGAAGACCTTCGGCAAGCCCATCCGGGAGCACCAGGCCATCCAGTTCATGATCGCCGACATGGCCACCGAGATCGACGCGGGCCGGCTGCTGGTCCACCAGGCCGCGGTCCTCAAGGATCAGGGCAAGCGCATGTCGACCGAGAGCGCCATGGCCAAGCTCTACTGCTCCGAGATGGCCAGCCGCGTCGCCAACAAGGCCCTGCAGGTCCACGGTGGCATGGGCTACTCCAAGGAGATGGACGCCGAGCGCCATGTCCGCGACGCGCGCATCACCGAGATCTACGAAGGCACCAGCGAGATCCAGCGCATCGTGATCGCCGCCTCCCTCCTCAAGGACTGAGATGGATCTCGAGCTCAACGAAACCCAGCGGCTGATCCGCGACACCGCCCGCGACTACGCGCGCGAGAAGATCGCCCCCAACGCCCGCACCCACGACCGCGAGGAGAAGTTCCCCAAGGACCTCATCGTGGAGATGGCGGGCCTGGGCCTGATGGGCGTGAACATCCCCGCCGCGTACGGCGGGGCCGAGGCGGGCGCGGTCGCCTATGCCCTCGCGCTCATGGAGATCTCCGAGGCCTGCGCCTCCACCGCCGTCACCATGGCGGTGACCAACATGTGTGCCGAGCTCATCAACCTGACCGGCACCGAGGCACAGCGCGCACGCTACATCCCGCGGCTGACCTCGGGTGAGGCGGTCGCCGGCGCCTTCGCACTCTCCGAGGCCCATGCGGGGTCGGACCCGGGGGCCATGCTCACCACCGCCGTCCGCAAGGGCGACTCCTGGGTCATCAACGGCTCCAAGCAGTGGATCAGCCACGGTGCCTACTCCGGCGTGCTGGTGGTCTGGGCGCGCACCGGAGGCCCGGGAAACAAGGGCATCTCGGCCTTCATCGTCGAGGGCGGTGAAGAGGGCCTCCACATCGGCCGCCACGAGGACAAGATGGGCCTGCGGGGCAGCCACACCGCCTCGCTGACCTTCGAGGACCTGACCATCCCCGCCGACCGGTTGCTGGGGAAGGAGGGCGACGGCTTCAAGCTCGCCATGCAGGCCCTGGACGGCGGCCGCATCGGGATCGCCAGTCAGGCCGTCGGGGTCTCGCGGGCCGCGTTGTCGGCCTCGATCCGCTACGCCAAGGACCGCCACGCCTTCGGCAAGCCCATCGCGGACTTCGGGGCCATCCGTCAGTTCCTGGCGAATATGAAGACCGATCTCGCGATCGCGGAGCTGCTCTGCCTTCGCGCGGCCACGCTGAAGGAGGCCAAGCGCCCCTTCTCCCGCGAGGCCTCCATGGCCAAGCTCTTCGCCAGCGAGGCCTCGGAGCGCATCTGTGATCGCGCGATCCAGATCCACGGCGGCTACGGCTACATCGACGAGTTCCCGGTCGAGCGGCACTACCGGGACGCGCGGGTCCAGCAGATCTACGAGGGCACCAGCGAAATCCAGCGCCTGGTGATCGCGCGGGAGACCTTCCGCGCGTTTGCCGACTGAATCCGGCCGTATGACCCGGAGGAAGTTCATCTCCGGGACAGGCGCCTTTCCGGCCGCCTTCTCCGGGCAGCGCGCGTCCTGCTCGCGCCCTATGGTTCCCCGGTTCTGAAGGTGGGGGGCCATGAGAGCATCGACGGCCGGAGGGCAACGTGCAGTGCAAGCGGCGGTGGCGTCAGCCCGGGATGTGGGAGAGCCGTCCGTGAAGGGCGTTCCGCTCAAGCAGCGGATGATGCTGCTGTCGGTGGGCGCGGCCCTCACCACCATGGCGCTCAAGTTCACCGCGTGGCGGGTGACCGGATCGGTCGGCCTCTTCTCCGACGCCGCCGAGTCGGTGGTGAACCTGCTGGCCGCGAGCTTCGGGTTCTTCGCGCTGCGGATCGCGGCCAAGCCGCCGGACGACGACCACGCCCTGGGCCACCACAAGGTGGAGTTCTTCTCCTCGGGGATCGAGGGGCTGCTGATCCTGGTGGCCGCGGTGGCCATCATCCGCGCCGCGGTGTTGCGCCTGATGGCGCCGGTTCCGGTGGAGTCGCTGGGCATGGGCTTCGCGTTCTCCATGGGGGCGGCGGTGGTCAATGGTGGGGTGGCGCTCGCGCTCCTCCGGGTCGGCAAGCGCGAGGATTCCATCATCCTCGAGGCCGACGGCCATCACCTGCTGACCGACGTCTGGACCTCGCTGGGAATCCTCGCGGGCCTGGTCATCATGACGTTCATCCCGGGCGCCACCTGGATCGATCCGGCGCTGGCGATCCTGGTGGCCCTCCACATCAGCTGGGTGGGGCTCTCGCTGTTGCGGCGCTCCGTCGACGGCCTCATGGATCGGGCGCTCCCGGAGCGGGAGCAGCAGCAGATCGTCGACACCGTCCGGCACGTGCTGCCCGAAGAGGCCGAGGTCACCCACCTGCGGACCTTCAAGGCCGGCAGCGTGCGCTTCATCACCTTCAACCTGCTGGTCCCCGGAGACATGACCGTGGACGCTTCGCACGCGCTGTGTGATCGCGCCGAGGCGATCCTCGAGGAGGCCTTCGCCCCGTCCACGGTCACCATCCACGTGGAGCCGCTCAGTCCCGGCGACGGGAGCGCAGGGCGACCCCCAGTCCGATGAGCAGGGCCAGGGGGAGGGCGCCCGCCCCCGCCGCGGAGCAGCCGCCCGAAACGATCAGGATCTCCGACTCGGGGATGACGTAGCCACTGTCCGGTCGGGTGCCGCCGTCCGAGCCGCCGCCGGTCCCTCCATCGGTGCCGCCGTCCGTTCCTGCATCCGTCCCGCCGTCGAGCCCGGGAGGCGGCTGGCAGGTGCCATCCCAGCAGATGTCCCCGGGCGTGCTGCACATCGGGGGCGGGGTGAAGCGCGGCTCGTCGATCTCGCCGTCACAGTTGTCGTCGATGCCGTTGCAGAGCTCGACCATGCCCGGGTGGATGTCGGGATCGGTGTCGTCGCAGTCCCCGTGGTTGGGACCATGGCCTTCCGGCGCCTCATCGCAGGTCTCGATGAACTCCTCACCCACGCCCCAGCCGTCCCCGTCGGCGTCCGGCCAGTAGCGGGGACAACGGGTGGTCACCTGGACCTCAGCGGCGCCGGCTGCGGTCCCCGCGTTTCCCCCTCCCGAGGAGGAGACGCCCAGCGCCGAGAAGGTGATCGCGGTGTCCAGGGTCTCCGGTGCGGTCCAGTTGAGAATGAACTCGACGATCCCGGGCTCGAGATCCACGGTCGCCGGATTGGAGTGGGTGGCCTCCAGGCCGGCGTAGGCGCCGGTGTCCTCGATTCGCACCGCATGTTCGGGGTGGAGATCCAGGACGCCGTCCGAGGTCAGGAGGTTGAAGCCGCCGCGGTTCCCGTTGACCGCCTGGATGCGGATCCTGACCGGGACCGTGGCGCCGATGGCCACGCCATCGCCATCCCCGACCACGATCTCCACGTCCGGGGTGGTCCCGCCGGTGTGACAGGCGTTGCAGTTGACCCCTTCGGGGTAGGCCATCGACCGCAGGATGCCGGTCGAGTTGGCCCGGGCGCTCCCGGCGAGCAGCAGCCCCAGGACGAGCGCGAGGGCAGGAGAGGATCGGTGGCGTGGGGGGCGGCGCATGCGACTCCGGGAGCGGGTCCACCTCGGGGGCGGCACGCTCGAAGGAGGAGGCTTCCCTTATAGCCCAGCGGCCGGGCAGGTTCGTTGGTCAACGCATGCGGGGGCCGGGCGCCCCATCCGCTTTCGCGCGAAGGGAGCTTCCACGTCCCCCTCGATCGGGCGGGCGGCGGGCTCGGTGCCGAAGCGAATCGGGCGTCGCGAGAAGGTGGAGGTCAGCTGCGCTCGCGTGGACGACCGGTGAGGGGATCCCGGGAGGTCGAGGGCCCCTCGATCTCGGCGATGGCCTCCGGGATGCGCGCATCGGCCATCTGCCGCACCTCGTCGGAGGCTTCGGCCAGGGCGGTGAGCTCGTCCTGCAGCTGCTCCAGGCTCGCGCGGATCGGGGAGGTCAGGCCCTCGCCGGCACCCAGGCTGGTGGAGGTGGAGAGTCGGAGGATCTGCGCGTGCAGTCCTTCGAGGGTGTAGGAGAGGCGCAGCCGCTCGGCCTCGAGGCGATCCGCGCCCTGTTCGAGCTCCGCGTGGTGGGCCTGCTTCTCCTTCAACGCGGCGCGCGCCTGGAAGAGGCTTTGACGTACCGATCCGTCGGTGGCCCGCGCAATGCGCTCGTCGAGCGCCACATGATCCGCCTCCATGCGGGCCTTCATTCCCGGCGCGCTCAGCTCGCGGAGGCGGCGTTCGCGACGGGCGAGATCCCGGCCGGTGGCCCGCAGCTGATCGATGGTCTTGCCGGAACGGCTGCTCAGGAAGGTCTTCACCTGTTCGGGGGCGGCCTTGAGCGCCTGATCCAGCCGGTCACACGCCTCCTCCAGGCGCCGTGACAGCGGGTCCTCGCCCTCCGGGGAGGCCGCGGTGGCGTTGCGTGCGGACCGGTCCTCCTTGCCGTTGCCGGTGGCGAGCACCTCGCCGGGGACCACGCTGTCGGCCGCCGCCATCGGCTGCAACCGCTCGAGCAGTCGGCTGGCCTTGTAGTGCCCGCTGTAGATGCCTGCCGCGCCCATGGAGAGGCCGAAGGACACCCAGAGCAACCCGGCCATCTCCGGATTGAGGAGGGTGATCACCACGATCGCCATGGCGGCGACCATCATCACGATCGCCATGGGAAGGCCGCCCAGGCCCTGGTAGCGGTTTTCGATCTCCCGCGCGGCGATCCGGGCCAGTTCCCGATCCAGCTTGTCATCCCGCAGTTGAGCGCGGGCCTGCTGCTTGAGGGCCTTGCGCTCCTCGCGCGCGTCCCGCTCCGCCCGCTTCCTGGCCAGCGCCTCGCGGGCCCGGGAGAGGTGGGAGGTCGCCTCCTCGCTCAGGAGGTCCGAGAGCTCCTCGTGCCATTGTCGGTTGCGGTTCTTCACGCTGCTCCTCGTCGACGCCCCGGGATCCGCCGTGTCGGCCCGGCCGCTGCCCCCGCGGATCCTGTCTCAAGGTGTGCACCGGCGCCACCGGAACCGAGCCGCAGCACCGCACGAGGGTCGACGACACCACCGCCGGAATGAGGCGGGTCCGGGTCCGGGTCCGGTGCCCGGCATTGCGAGCAGGCCAACGGGCGGAGGGCGGCATGACGGCGCCGATGGGTCCCGCTTGGCGTCGGCGCCCCTTTCCCGGGAAGCCTTCAGCTGCGCTCGCGCAGAAGACCGGTCATCGGGTCCCGGGTGGAGGACGGATCCGCAATCTCCGCGATGGCCTCGGGGAGGCGCGCATCGGCCATGCGCCGCACCTCATCCGAGGCCTCGGCAAGTGCGGAGAGTTCGCCCTGCAGCTGCTCCAGGCTCGCGCGCAGCGGCGAGGTGAGGACGCCCGACCCCAGGCCGCTGGACGTCGAGAGCCGCAGGATCTGCGCGTGGAGGCCCTCCAGGGTGTAGGCCAGGCGGAGCCGTTCGGCCTCCATGCGCTCGGCGCCCCGGACCAACTGTGCGTGGTGCGCCTGCTTCTCCTGCAGGGCGGTGCGCGCCTGAAAGAGGCTCTGTCGGACCCCATCGTCGCTCGCCCGCGCGATCCGCTCCTCCAGCTCCGCGTGATCGGCCTCGATCCGGGCCTGGGGCTCGGCGGCACCCAGCTCCCGGAGGTGGAGCTCGCGGCGCGCCAGGTCACGTCCGGTCATCCGGAGCTGATCGAGGGTCTTGCCCGACTGGGTGCTCAGAAAGCGCTTCACCTCATCCGGTGCGGAACCGAGCGCCTGCTCCAGGCGATCGCAGGCCGCTTCCAACCGTTGGGAGAGGGGGTCACCGGCAGGCGCGGTCTGCGCGGGCGCCACATCCCGTCGACCGCGCCGGAGGGGCTCCGGCTTGATCCCGGCGGCCTCCACTGCGTCGACCTCCTCGTCCCCGTCGACGAGGAGACGCAGCTGCCCGAGCATCCGGTCGGACTTCGCGTGGGACGAGTAGATGCCGGCCGCCCCCATCCCCAATCCGAAGGCGACGAAGAACAGGGGGAAGAACGTCGGATTGAAGACCGCGAAGCCCAGCGCGATGAGGGCCGCCAGGGCCATCACGATGGCCATCGGGAGGCCCCCCACCCCCGAATACCTCCGCTCGAGCTCGCTGAGCGCCAGCTTCGCCAGCTCCTGGTCGAGCTCGTCCCGGAGCAGATCGGAGCGCACTTCCTTCTTGAGCTCCCGGCGCTTCCGCCGCGCTTCACGTCGTCGTCGATGCTTGCTCAGGGTCTCGCGGGTGCGCGCGAGGTGAGAGGAGGCCTCCTCCGTCAGAAGCTCATTGAGCTCCTCATGCCACTGCTGGTTGCGCTTGCTCAACGCCGCTCCTCTTGGGGAGACGGACGTCCGCTCCCGGCACTCGGGTCCTGAGCGATCCACGACGCGCTGTGGGTGACGCCCGGGGCCGGTGGCTTACCAGGGGAGGAGCGCCTCTGCCTACCCGCCCGGTCAGGCGCCAGGCACCCGGTCCGGGCGACGCTCAGCTCCAGCGCAGCCGGAAGACCGCGCCGTCGGGGCCATGGGACTGCAGGAGCACCTCATACTGCTCCGAGCCGGCGCGGCTGAGCGCCTCGGTGAGCAGTCCCCGGTAGTAGTGCGGCTCGATGATGCGGTTGAACCACACCTCACAGTCCCCGGTGCCCAGCTCGGTCACGCGGGTCTCGGTGTAGTTGTTGGCGGTGCGGAAGTTGCGCGACATCCGGTCCAGCATCCGCCGGGCGCCCAGAACGCGGATCGCCACCAACACCGCCCGCCCCATCAGGGTGCGCTCATAGCGCTGGAAGAAGGCCCGGCCGATGGCGAAGTTGCCCTCCTCCGGGGAGCGGTCGGCAAAGAGGGCCTGTCGGACGAGCTCCAGCACCCGCCCGTAGATGGCGGTCCCATAGGCGGGAAGCAGCGCGTCGGGATCCACGCCCGCCGCCACGAGCCGGGCCTTCAGGTCCGGTGAGAGTTCCGGGCCGGCGACGTCCAGCAACCCCCGCATGGTGTGTTCAAATACCATGTCAGCAGAACTGTCGGGCGTGCGGCTGGCGGAGGAGGGGGACATGGGCGGGCGGTTCATAAACCAGAGCGCGGCGCGGACGCCACCGGGGCCGGAAAGAAGACGCAGGAACCGCCGGGGATGGTTCCGCCGGCACCGGGCGTTATGAGGATCCACGCGACGCCCGGCAGCGGATGGCGGACGCCGCGAAGACTGTCACGCCCGGGCCGCGCATCGGCTCGCAGGGCGGCTTGACGCACGCAAGCCCGTCCGCCTAGGTTGCGCGGCCTTGTCGCCCATCCTGGGGCGGCGACCGACCTTTCACGTCACTCCCCACGTGGATCGCCGGCTCCATCTTCCACACCCGGGGACGCAGTACGAATTTCCCAAGGAAACCCTCTCCACATGCAGCAGAACGTGAACAACCCCGTCGCAACCGACATCGAAGAAGACTTCGCAGCCATGTTCGAGGCCTCGCTCCAGGAGCGGGGCGGCGACGGCCTCCTCAAGGAGGGCGAAATCATCAAGGGCACCGTGGTTCAGGTGACCAAGGAATTCGCGATCGTCGACGTCGGCTACAAGTCCGAAGGTCAGATCCCCCTCAGTGAGTTCGCCAATCCGCGCGGCGAGGTCACCGTCCACGAGGGAGACCCGGTCGAGGTGCTGCTGGAGAGCCGGGAAAACGAGTCCGGCATGGTCGTCCTCTCCAAGGAGAAGGCCGACAAGATGCGGATCTGGGATGAGATCAGCGCCGCCTGTGAGCGCGATGAGATCATCAAGGGCACCATCGTGGGCCGCGTGAAGGGTGGCCTCTCGGTCGACATCGGCGTGAAGGCGTTCCTGCCCGGCAGCCAGGTCGACATCCGGCCCGTTCGGAACCTTGACCAGTACATCGGCAAGGAGTTCGAGTTCAAGGTCATCAAGTTCAACAAGAAGCGCGGCAACATCGTGCTCAGCCGCCGCGTCCTGCTCGAGAAGCAGCGCGAGGAGCTCAAGAAGGAGACCCTCAAGAACCTCGCCGAGGGCGCCATCCTCAAGGGCCAGGTCAAGAACCTCACCGACTACGGTGCGTTCATCGACCTCGGCGGCATCGACGGCCTGCTCCACATCACGGACATGTCCTGGGGTCGCGTCGGCCACCCGAGCGAGATGTTCAACGTGGGCGACGAGGTCCGCGTCGTGGTCCTCAAGTTCGACCCGACCGCCGAGCGCGTCAGCCTGGGCCTCAAGCAGATCCAAGAGGATCCCTGGCACCGCGCCGACGAGAAGTACCCGGTCGGCACCCGCGTGGCGGGCAAGGTCGTCTCCCTCACCGACTACGGCGCGTTCATCGAGATCGAGCAGGGCGTCGAGGGTCTGGTCCACGTCTCCGAGATGTCCTGGACCAAGCGGCTCAAGCACCCCAGCAAGGTGCTCGAGGTCGGTCAGCAGGTGGAGGCCGTGGTCCTCGACATCGATCCGAAGGCCAAGCGCATCGCGCTGGGCATGAAGCAGATCGAGCAGAACCCCTGGACGCTCCTCGAGGACAAGTACCCCATCGGCTCGGTCATCAAGGGCCAGATCCGCAACGTCACCGACTTCGGCGTGTTCGTCGGCGTCGAGGAGGGCGTGGACGGCCTGGTGCACGTGTCCGACGTCTCCTGGACCCAGCGCATCAAGCACCCGGGCGAGCTCTTCAAGAAGGGCGACGAGGTCGAGGCGGTGGTGCTCAACATCGACGTCGAGAACGAGCGCTTCAGCCTCGGCATCAAGCAGCTCCACCAGGATCCCTGGGACACCCTGTCCGAGCGCCTGCCGGTCGGCAGCCGCGTCTCCGGCAAGGTCACCAAGCTCACCGACTTCGGCGCGTTCGTGGAGATCGAGCCGGGCATCGAGGGTCTGGTGCACGTCTCCGAGCTGCGTGAGGAGCGCGTGGAGAGCCCCCGCGACGTGGTCGAGGAGGGCCAGGAGGTCGAGGTCAAGATCATCGACATCAACACCCCCGACCGGAAGGTGGCGCTCTCCATGAAGGCGCTCATGGGCGAGGGCTCCGAGGACTACCGCGAGTACCTCCGCCGCCAGGCCGAGGACAGCCGCGCGCGCCTCGGCGACGTGATGGCCTCCAAGCTCAAGAAGAGCTGAGTCACACCGGAAGAGGGCGCCTGCTGAGCTTCAGGCGCCGTCTCCCGGATGCAGCATGTGGCGGCCGGGTGTCCCTCACGGGTGCCCGGCCGTCTGCTTTGCGGGGGAGCAGGGGAGGGGGGAAATGAGGGCCCCCTTGCTCTCGGCCAGCGACCGGGCGAAGGATCCGGCCCGGCCGGTCGGTGACGCACCGGCCCATGACGCCTGACCCATCCAGACAAGGATTCCCCCATGAAGAAGCTCTCCCTGATGTGCGCGCTGCCCCTGGCCCTGCTGGTGGCCTGCGCGCCCGAGGCGGAGGTGGGGAATGGCGCGGTCACCACCCGGAGCCACTCCCTCGACGCCTTCACCGCGATCCACTCCCAGCTGCGCCTCCCGGTCGACATCGAGGTGGGCGCCGAAGCCCAGGCGGTGGAGGTGGTGCTCGACGAGAACCTGCAGGATGCGTTGGACCTCACCATCTTCGAGCGCACCCTCAACATCGGCACCACCCGTGCCTTCGAGCCCAGCGAGAACACCCGGCTGATCGTCCGGGTCCCCCGGCTCGCGGCGCTCTCGGCGGAGGGCTCGGGTGACATCAGCCTCACCGGTCGCCAGACCGCGGGCACCTTCAGCATCGAGCACCTCGGAGAGGGGAACCTCACCGCGTGCACCGACTTCACCGAGCTCTTCGTGCGGCACCACACCACCGCGTCCCTGGACGTCTGCATTCCCGCCGGCGCCGCAGCGGTGGAGTCGCTGAACATCCAGAGCCTGGGCGACGGAGAGGTCCACTGGGAGGGCGCGGCCGTGGAGGCCCGGGTGCAGGTGCGTGGGCTGGCGGCGGTCACCCTGATGGGAGAGGCCGATTCGCTGTCGGTGGTGGCCCAGGATCAGAGCACCCTGGACGCGG